>CAZCAC010000001.1:0-33002 GCA_964496575.1 uncultured Planctomycetaceae bacterium
GCATTGCAGCCCTCGAGATTCGTGATCCGAACAGTCTGTTGACCGGTTGGGTTGCGGGCTTCAGCCCGCGCCATCCGAGAGGATAGCGATTCGGGGCGGGATGGGGAGGCCACCGCGCGGGGCGCGGCCTCGTCT
The DNA here is from genome assembly GCA_964496575.1 of uncultured Planctomycetaceae bacterium. Taxonomy (GTDB): domain Bacteria; phylum Planctomycetota; class UBA1135; order UBA1135; genus CAZCAC01. The sequence goes on from CAZCAC010000001.1 coordinate 136, forward strand.
TGGGCGCGGAGGTCGGCTACCCTCCCCTGATTCGCCGGTCAGATCACCGGTCCAGCCCCACCTCACCCTGCCACCCCCACAGGAGCGCTCGTGAGCTTGTTCGACATCGTCGCCGTTTTGCTCACCCTGGCGGCCGTCGCCGGTTACCTGAACCGCCGGTTCCTCCGGCTGGAGTCCTCGATCGGGCTGCTCCTGATCAGCCTGCTCAGTTCCCTGGGAGTGATGGGACTCAACTGGCTGTTTCCCGATCTGGGCTTGACCGAGACGGTGCGCGGCTACGTCGAGAACATCGACTTCAACGAGGCGTTGATGCACGGGATGCTGGGGCTCTTGCTATTCGCTGGAGCACTGCACGCCGACCTCGACTACTTCGTGCAGCGGCGGTGGACGATCGCGCTGCTGGCGACGCTGGGACTCCTGCTGTCGACCCTGCTGGTGGGAGTGATGAGCTGGGGGGTCTTCGACCTGTTCGGCCTCGAGGTGTCGTTCCTCGCCTGCCTGATCTTCGGGGCGTTGATCTCACCGACCGATCCGATCGCGGTGATGGGAACCTTGAAGACGCTGCACGCACCGCCGGCGCTGGAGGCGAAGATCGCGGGCGAGTCGCTTTTCAACGACGGAGTCGCGGTGGTGGTGTTCACGGGATTGGTGGCGTTGTTGCAGACCCGGGTCCCCGGAAGTGGAGCCGCCGAGGAAGTGCAGGCGATGGACCTGATCCGGCTGTTCGTGATCGAGGCGGGCGGTGGAGCGGCGCTGGGACTGGTAGCGGGTTACGCGGCCTATCGGATGATGCTCACGATCGATGACTACAAGGTGGAGGTACTGATCAGCCTGGCGCTGGTGATGGGGAGCTACTCACTCGCCTGGACGTGGCATATCTCGGGGCCCATAGCGGTGGTGGTTGCGGGGCTCTTGATCGGCAACCGGGGGAGGACCTTCGCGATGAGCGACCAGACTGCGGACTATCTCGAGAAGTTCTGGGAGCTGCTGGACGAGATCCTCAACGCGGTGCTGTTCCTGCTGATCGGGGTCGAGGTCCTGGTGATGACGATCGAGGGCCGCGACATCGCGATCGGGTTGGTGACGATCGTGGTGGTCCTGCTGGCGAGGTTCTCGAGCGTCAGCGTGCCGATCCTGCTGATGAAGAGGCGGGTGGAGTTCATGCCGGGAGTGACCCGCATCCTGACCTGGGCGGGGTTGCGCGGGGGCATCTCGGTCGCCCTGGTGTTGTCGCTGCCAGCGATCGAAGAGAAGCCGCACCTGGTCTCGGCCACCTACATCGTGGTGTTATTCTCGATCCTGGTGCAGGGAATGACGATCCGCCGGGTGTTGCGTCGATATGTAAAGACCGGCGGTGAGGGGGAAGGGGTCCAGGGATAGGGCGTTCGGTGCAGGTGGACCGGCCGGTGGCGGTCCCGGCATGACGACCTCCCCGTCCGCCTCCGGCAAACACATCTCCCCCCCTTCCCGATCCAACGAAATCAGCCCGGATGGTCCGAACCACCCGGGCCGTTCGTGCCGCGACGGTCAGCGCCAGCCGCCGGCCAACCTCAAGGAATGAAGGTGATGCTCACCGCGTCCGAGAGGTCGTGACTCATACCATCCCGGAACCAGGTCTGGTAGTGCCAGGTCGAGCCGGGAAGGACCGTGCACTTGATCATGGGCGGGTTGGCCAGGTCGACCTGGAACTCGAGAACGCCGGCCGTGCCGGAGTTGATCACCGGCTCGAGGCGGCAGACGCCCTGACTACCGCCGACGCAGCGGAAGCCCTGGCCAAAGGGGAGCTGAACCTGGTTGTCGCCGTAGTAGAACATCCCGAACTCCTTCGTCGGAACTCCGGTGGCGACGAGGAGGAGATCGTTGGCTGCGATGCTGGTATCGCCAAAGGCCCGGATCGTCGCGCCGTTGGCGCCGGGGAGGCAGTAGGGGGTACCGATCGAGTTGTCGCCGGACCAGCCGGCGAGACGGGCCCACAGCCACCAGGCGGCGTAGGCCTTCTGGTTGGCGTTCAAGGGCTGGCTGTGCGGGCTGGAGCAGTGGTACCAGTCGACGTCCTCGGTGTGCGAGTTCTGCCAGTTGGTCGCCCAGTTGCCCTGCAGGGTGCCGCCCGCATCCCAGAACGAGCAGTCGTCGTTGGCGAACTCGTGGAAGACTCCGTCGGGATTGAAGCTCTCGATGTGGGCGAAGTCGTAGAGGATCTTGTCGTTGGCCAGGCAGTAGTCGCGGATCTGCTGGTTCCGGGCGTTGGTGTTGGTCATCGCCCAGTAATCCAGGTGACCGGTCATGTACACGAACATCACGTCCGGATAGTCGAGCTCCAGCTGGGTCATCGGCGCCAGGTACCTGTCGATCATATCCTGCTGGGTGTAGCTGGAGACCTGGCCGCACCAGGCCCACATGATCACGTTGACGTCGGCGTTGGCCGGGTCATCGAGGTAGTCGCGCGTGTTGTCCACCCACTGAGGATAGTAGCCCACGTCACCAGCCATGGCGTAGTCGTGAAGGTCCAGAGCACCACCGGTGCCGCCGTCGTTCCACGCGTACTGTGGGCCGCCGATGCCGCCCGTGAAGTCGACCAAACCGGTCATGCCGCTGGTCACCTGACTCCCGTGAGAAGTGTGCCCGTAGGCGATGTGCAGGCTGCTCTTGGCTGCGTCGATCCAGGCCGGCGGAATCGCGACCAGATCGGTACAGGAGTGGTCGACGATGATCGGTTCGTCCGCCGAAAAGGCGCTGAGCGCCAGGGCGGATACGGATAGAGGGATAGCGATTGACTTATACATCTCGAGAGCGCTGGGCTGAGTACAGTCTCGGGGGGACTTCCGAGAGGCAAATCCGATGGGGAGACTACGAAGGGGGGCAATACTGGAGTCTACCCTCGATTCTGGAATCGGGGGGCGGGATCCGAACAAATCGAGAGCCGGGCAGGAACCGCCTTGAACGGCTCCTGCCCGGCCCCTGGCCGTGCCCGGGTTTCCGGTATTGAGGCCGCCAAAAGGCCCGGCCGCTACTGGATCGCCCGGCCCTCCCCGTGCACCAGCGTGCGGTAGGTCTTCTCGATGCGGTCCCAGTTCTCCTCGCGGTCCAGGGCCCAGTGGCGTCCGATCACGGTCGCGACGCGGCCGACCCCCAGCTCCCTCGCCTTCTTCTCCATGTCCCCGACGTAGCGCGCGCCCGCCTCGGGTCTCTCGCCACGCCGACCGAGCAGGCCGTGCACGTAGAACTCCTTGACGCCGGCCTCCGCGGCCATGTCCATCAGCGCGTAGAGGTGGGTCAGCGAACCGTGCGAGCTGAAGAAGGAGACGATTCCCAGGAGATGCAGCGGCTTGCCATCCCGGGCCGCTCCGTCGATCACCGAGCGGAACGCGGCGTTCTTCTGGAAGTCGCCATTCTCCATGTCGCGCTCGATCCGCATCCGGTCGGAGAAGATCACCCGACCGGCGCCGAGGTGCAGGTGCCCCGACTCGGAGTTGCCGACCGTCCCCTCGGGCAGACCGACGGCCGTCTCCGCGGCCTGCAGCCGGGTGTGCGCGCAGGCCGCGAACAGCTCGTCCATCTTCGGCGTGGTCGCCTCGCGGATCAGGTCGCCCCCGGGCGGCGCGTCGGGATCACCGATCCCCCAGCCGTCCGCGATCAGGACCATCACGCGGCGATCGTGATCACTGCACATCCGGTCGGCGAACCCTTCGGGCAACAGGCTCTTCGCGGTCATCGCCGCGGGCTTCTCCAGCCCCAGGAGGTCGAGCGCCGTCGGCGCCACGTTGGCCAGCGAGCCCTCACCGGTGAACGCCGCCCCCTCCGCATTCCACCCCGTCGGCGGAATCAGCATCAGCGGAACCGGGCTGACCGTGTGCCCGGTGTCGACCGAACCCTCCGGGTAGAGGCGGCTCTCCACTGTTCCGTGGTCGGCGGTCAGCAGCACCGGCACGCCCGCGGCGCGCGCGGCCGCAACGACCTCGCCGACGCAGGCGTCGACCGTCTCGACCGCCTTGATCACCGCCTCGGTGTTCTCGATGTGACCGACCACATCGACGTTGGCGAAGTTGCCGACGATCAGCTTCTTCTCGGGATTCTCGATGTGCGCGATCATCCGCCGCGCCACTTCCCTCGCCTCCATCTCCGGCCGCTCGTCGAAGAACGCCACGTCCTTCGGCGTGGGGACGAAGTCGCGAGTCTCGCCGGCGTAGGGCTCCTGGCGCTTCCCGTTGAAGAAGAAGCCGAGGTGAACCGCCTTCTCGGTCTCGACCACCTTCACGTGCTCCATGCCCGCCTTCGCGACGACGTCGCAAAGCGTATCGTGCAGCTCCTCTTCCGGCGGGTAGGCCACCTCGACGTCGAGCGAGGGGTGGTACTCGATCATCGTCGCCCAGCGCGTCTTCATCCCCTCCTTCAGGGGGAAGTGCGGGAAGTCCTCCTTGACGAAGGCCTCCGTGATCTCCACCTCGCGCTCGCCACGGATGTCGTAGAAGATGACGTAGTCACCGTCGTCGATGCGTCCTACCGGCTTGCCGTCGTCGTCGCAGAGGACCAGCGGCTCGAGCGCCTCGTCGTCCTCGCCGGCGCGATAGCGCTCACGAACCGCCTCGCCCATCGGCCCGCCCAGGTAGTCATCACCAGTCTTGTTCTCGGTCATCGGACATCCTCTTCGCTGTTCGCTCGAGCTCCAGAGGCGCCGCGGGCGTGCCGCGCCTCTTCCATCTTTTCCAGAAGCCCGTCGGCCAGTTCCGGCGGGACCTCGAATCCATCTCCATAACCTCGCCCCAGAGCCAGACCGGGCTTGACCCGTTCGCCGTGGAAGTCACTGCCGCCAGTGGCGATCAGGCCCCGGCGCCGGGTCAGCTCCAGGTAGCGCTCCGTCTGCTCGGCCTCCTGGCCGGGATAATATGCCTCGATGCCGCGCAATCCGCAGCGGGAGAGTTCGGAGATCGTGCTCTCCAGCTGGTCCGCGGCCAGCCGGCGGGGATCGCCGACTTGCGGATCCTGAGCCCCGAAGTGCTCGCGAAAGCGCCGCTCCATCATCACGGGATGCGCCAGGACCGTCACGCCTCCCGCGGCGGCGGCGATCGCCAGGCAGGCCTCCGGCGGCTCCTTCGGCCGGCTGACGTAGGCGGGCCTGCCCCAGGAGAGGTAGCGGCGGAAGGCCTCCTCCACGTCCGTGGCGTGGCCGTGGGCCACCAGCACCTCGCCGATGTGCGCCTTGCCCGTGACCCCGCCGGCGGACGCCGCGACGACCTCCGACCACGGGATCTCGATGCCGCAGCGCTCCGCGAGTCGCTCGACGATCCTCGGGCCGCGCTGCTGCCGCCCCACGGCCATCCGCGCCAGCAGCTCGCGCAACGCGGGGTCCTCCGGGTCCGCCCCGTAGACCAGGATGTGCATCACCCCCGGGCCGTCCCAGCGGGCGCTCAGCTCCAGCCCCTCGATCACCCGCACCGAGGTCCCCTCGGCCGCCTCGACCAGCTCGGCGCAGCCGGCCATGGTGTCGTGATCGGTCAGGGCCAGGACCTCCACCCCTGCCTCGCCGGCCAGCTCGACCAGCTCGGCGGGACGATGAGCGCCATCGGAGGCGGTGGAGTGACAGTGGAGGTCTACGAGGCCCAAGGTTTCGTTCGGTCTGCGGGGGGTCGCCGGGTCGAAGAGGCGAAGATGATACGGCGCAGGGCTGCGAGAAGGCCCGGGAGAACCTCTCAACCGGACGATTCTTCAGGCCTCTCGCCACGGCGTCCGGCCGGAATCTTCGCGAGGTCCGACTCGCCCGTGTTTCCGGACGTGGTCCGGCCGGGAGCGGACGACGATTCGAGGAGTATGATGTCCCGCGTCATCGAAGTCCTGACTCCTCTGATCCGAATACGATGTTCCTCACTGCGCCCCTTTCCATCCTGGTCCTCTCTTCGTCGACGCCGATCGTGCTGGAAACACCGCCGGACGGAGCGGTACCGATCAGCACGAAGAAGCTGCTCGAGGAGATGACCGACCTGGCTACACTCGCGCGGCTGAGTGAGCCTTCATTTCGCACGGTACAGTTCTCCAGCTACGACCGACGGTCGATCGGACCGGAGGATCCCGACTGGTACTCCAATGCCGACGGGTTCGGGGGAGAGCCGATCCCGGGCTTTCTGGAGACACTCGAGGAACCGAGCGCGGCCGCGGATGGACTCTATCTCGTCGCCGACGTCGAAGGCCCCGGGGCGATCGTGCGCGGCTGGTCGGCGGGCATGGGCGGGACCTGGGAGGTGTTTCTCGACGGCGCAGAGACGCCCCTCTTCAGCGGTCCCGCCTACGACTTCCTCGCCCGGCGTACGCACCACTTCCTGCGCGAGGCGGGTCTCGAGCTGGACACCGGGGATGCATTCTGTCAGCAGGACGCGGACTACCTCCCGATCCCCTTCGCGCGCGGGCTGCGAGTCACCTGGCGCGGCAACCTGAACGAGCTGCACTTCTACCACCTGCAGGTGCGCCTCTACGGCGAGGGAACGGTCGTGCATTCGTTCGAGCTCGATCGCGACGTCAAGAGCAACGAGGAGCTGCTGCGACGCACCACCGATTCGCTGACGCAGCCGAAGAACCAGCTCGCCGGCGAGACGCGGAGCCGCGCCGAGACGCTGGCGCCGCTGGACACGCTCACCTGGGAGCCCGAGCTCGAGGGCCCCGCCGCAATCTCCGAGCTCACCATCGCGCTCCGGCCGCAGGACCACCTGCGCGAGGCGCTGCGCGGCTGCTTGCTGCGGATCGCCTTCGACGGTTCGCAGCGGCCGCAGGTCGAGGCGCCGGTCGGCGACTTCTTCGGCAGCGGCCCCGGCCTCAACCCGATCTCCAGCCTGCCGATGAGCGTGGAGCGCGACGGCACGATGCGCTGTCGCTTCGTCATGCCGTTCTCGCGCGAGGTCCGGATCGAGGTGCGGAACACGACCGGGCTCGAGGTCCCGGTGGAGCTCTCGGCGACCTTCTCCCCCTGGAGCTTCGACGAGCGCTCGCTCCACTTCCGCGCCCGCTGGCGGATCGACCACGAGCTGATCTCCGCTGGCCGCGAGGGGGTCCTCGACTTCCCCTACCTCCTGCTGCGCGGCCGCGGGCGGCTGGTCGGCGCGGCGACGATGGTCGCCAACCCCGCGCGGGGCGCGATGGCCAGCGGCAACTGGTGGGGTGAGGGCGACGAGAAGATCTTCGTCGACGACGAGCCCTTCCCGTCGACGTTCGGGACCGGCTCGGAGGACTTCTACAACTACTCCTGGAGCCGCCCTGACCTCTTCGACCATCCCTACTGCGGCCAGCCCCTCGACAGCGGGCCGGACACTGCGGGCTGGGTCTCCAACCACCGCTTCTTCGTCACCGACTCGATCCCCTTCGAACGCTTCGCGGGGTTCCTGATGGAGCTGTGGCAGCACCAGTCGTCGCCACGTCTCTCCTACGCTGGGATCGTCTACGCCTACGCCCGCCCGGGCGCGCTCGACGATCACCGGGCGCTCACCGGCACCGACCTGCGCGTGTCGCCGATGCCGCCGGTGGTGCCGGCCGCGGTCGGAGGCACGCGGGGCTGCGACATCCTCTACGCCGAGGAGCTCTCCCCCACCGCGAGCGGCGCCGCAGCCGGCCTCCGCGAACTGGAGATCGCCCCGCGCAACAAGGCGTTCTTCTGGGAGGCCGCCGCCGGGGATAAGCTGACCTTCACCCTGCCGCTCGAGAGTGGCGACTACGAGATCAACTTCGTCGGCCTGCACCGCGTCGACGGGCCGAAGCTGCGCTTCACCGCCGGTGGCGAGCCGCTCTCCTCGCGCCACGGCGACCAGATCGTCGGCCTGACCGCCGACTTCGCCCCGCGAATGCTGAACGTGCGCTTCGAGAAGACGTCGCTCGAGGCCGGTCCCTGCGCGTTCGAGCTCGAGTGCCTCGAGGCCGGCACGATGGCGATCGACTACTTCTGGATCCGCCACTTTGCGCCGCCGATGCAGGTCCCCGGAGCGCTGGAGGCGGAGTCACTCACGGTCGCGGCGAGCTCACCGGGCATCTCCGTCGGCCCCCAGCGCTTGGACGCCGAACGCTGGAGCGATGCGACTCACCTCTGGGTGCAGGCGAAGAGCATCGGCGACTTCATCGAATTGACGTTCCCGGTGCCCGAGCCGGGCCGCTACCGGGTGATCGGCTACTTCACCAAGAGCTACGACTACGGCATCATTCAACCGTTCGTGAACGGCGAGCCGGCGGGCGAGGCGCTCGACACCTTCAACACCGACGGTCGGGCGGTGATCCCCAGCGGCCCGATTCCCCTCGGAGAGTTCGCCCTGGAGGGCACGGCGACGGTGCGCCTCGAGGTCGCCGGGGCCAACCCCGGGTCAGCGTCACCCCACTACTTCTTCGGGTTGGATTGTGTGGTCCTGGAACCGGTAGAGAGCAAGTAAGGTACGGTTCCTGGAAACGACTGGGAACCCACCAGAGGCAATGCCCGCTGCGGGGTGCCTTCCCTTCCGCAGTGCCTGGAGGCGCGGCCGAAAAGGCAGTGTCTCCATGTCGGACGAAGCCCGACCCCGCGCCGAAGGCGCGGGAGCACCGCAGGTATCGACATCATCTGGAGGTCCGGCCGTTTTCGGCCAAACCTCTAGGGGGCGAACGTCACGGAGACGGCATTCGAGAGGTTGAAGCCGAAACCGCAGGGGCCTGCTGGATCACGGTAGTACGCCTGGAAGTTCCAGGTCGACCCGCTCGTGATCGTCCCCGCCCCACCCCAGTGCGACGTCGAGTACTCGACCAGTCCGGGCCCCGCCTGAAGGGTGCCCGCCGCCCCGGAATTCTGCGCGGGCAGGCGCTGGTAGCCGAACCCAGGGGGTCCGGGGTGCACCGCGCGCAGGCCGTCACCGAAGGGCACTCGAACCTGATTGGCACCCAGGTAGATCAGGCCGAACTGGTGCGAGGGGATCCTCCGGGCGGTCAGAACGAGGTTGTCGCGAGCCACCGAGTTCGAGCTGCTCCAGCTCGGCGTGAGTCGCGCGCCGGATCCTGTCGAGTTCGCGCATCCGGCAACCGGATCCGTATTGCCGCACGGAGCTCCGTCGTGGCAGAAGCAGTACCGCTCGATGGCCGCCAGGCAATCGAGGTCGTAGAAGTACACGGAGCCCGCAGGCTTGGAGAAGGCGCCGACCAGGCAGGTCGCTCCGTCCAAGGCGAGCGAGTCCCCGAACTCGTCGCCGGCTTGCGCATCGCTGGCGATCAGCTTCAGGCTCAGTGACCACACCGATCCCGATCTCTCGAACACGTAGGCCGCGCCGGCGTTGCAGGATACGTGACCGTGGGAGCACCCGGCGTCCTCCCATCGAGCGCCGCAGACGATTCGATCACCGCTGAGGGCCACCCTCCTGCCGAATGCATCCGAATACTGCCCTTCGTCCGCAACCAGCTTGGCTTCTTCGGTCCAGGCTCCATTCGACCTTCTGAAGACGTAGGCCGCTCCAGAGGCATCGGCCAGGTCGTCGTCTCCCTGGGCCCCGGCCACCAATACATCGCCGTCGATATCCACGCCCAGACCGAAGTGATCGGATGGTGCGATGTCCGACGAGCGCAGCTCCGTTTCCGACCAGGAGTCTCCGTCTCGAACGAACACACGAACCGAACCGGCGCTGTAGCCGGCGAAGTCATCCTTGAACATCCCGACCACGATCGTATCGCCGCAGATCGCCAGCGACTGGTGCGAGAAGTGGTCCCCCCCGTCACCCCCCTGGGGGACGAGCTTGGCGTCGAACAACCAGGTATCACCGTCGGCGTCGTACTCGAATACGTACGCAGATCCCCGTTGTGCGTCGTCCCCCCAGGCACCGACGACGATCGTGTCTCCATCGATCGCCAGACTGTCCCCGAAGTGGTCTCCCACCTCGCCGTCCGGCGCGACCAGCAGTCCTGTCAGAATCCAGGCCGTGCCAGATCGTTGAAAGACGTGGACTTCACCCGGCGAGCTGACGTCGGGCACCCCGACGCCGACCCGGTCACCGTTCACGGAGACTCCGAAACTCTCGATGGGTATCTCGGTCACGAGTTGCCACCCCAACTCCGACCGTTCGTACAAGTACGTCGAGGAGTCACCGACGACCGCCGCGGTGTCTCCATCGACGGAGGTCCACCAGCCGTGGCGGTGTCCTTCCGTGAATTCATCCTCGCATTGAGCCTGGGCCCTTGGAGCGCACCAAACCAGCACCGAGCACAGAACACCGAGAAGGAAGCCTGCGGTTCTCATGTTGATCCTCCTACAAGCCTTTGGGAAGTGCAGAGCGGGCGAGCACAGCGACGATACCGCATGCGAGCACGACCGGGAAGCCCTTCCGGCGGGCCAGCTGGCATGGGGCCCCGCATGCTGACGTCAAGGGGCCGGCTCGGAGCATTTCCCACCGCGAGCATCGGAGCGGCGTTCCTCCTGCGGCGGGTGGAGGTTCGTATTCTTCGACCTCGACCGTGTGGTCCTCGAGCCGGTGCTCTGACGAGCGGTTCCGCTACCACTCGTCGGTGCGGAACGGTGACGCGGGCAGCCCCGCACCGTTGGTGAGGTTCGGCTCGGCGAGCATGTGGAAGCCGAAGCGCACCGCAGCCGGCTCGGTCACGTCGTCACTCCAGACCACCACCGTCTCCCCGTCGATCTCCGCGCGAGCGTCGAAGAAGACATGGTCCGCGCCGGCGATCTGGAGCCAGGTCGGCGGCTCGCCATCGAGGGTCTTCAGGCCCCCCTCGGCGTGATCGAAGCCGATCCGCATCCGGTCCCCCTCGACCGTCGCCGAGCGGTACAGCGGCCCGCAGCACACGATCCCTTCGACACCGTAGGTCTTCGCCAGCGCCCAGCGCGCGAGCCGCTCGCCCACCTCCCGCTTCTTCGCCGGGTGGATGTCGCGCAGGTCGGCGAGGTCGGTGGTCACCACCATCCCCGTGTTCGGGATCGAGAGCGCTGTGGTCTGCGCCTCCCACAGCCGCGGCACCTCCTCCGCGTCGATCCCCGGCTTGTGCCAGTCGTAGTTGAACGGCGCGATCTGGACGAAGTAGAAGGGGAGATTCCCGCGCCCCCACCGCTCGCGCCAGCCGCCGATCAGCGCCCTCATCTTGTCGAGGTAGCTCATCCGATCGCCGGTGTGCACGTTCGACTCCCCCTGGTACCAGATCGCCCCGCGAATCGCGTAGGGGATCAGCGGGAGGATCATGCCGTTGTAGATCCCCGTCGGCTGGTCGTAGCTCTCCAGCGGATGCCGCGGCCACCAGGGGCTCTGCGGAAGCCGCTTCTCTTCCGACAGCGCACCCCGCGTCGCAGCGACCCACCGCTCGATCTCGTCCAGCCGCGCCGGCAGCTCCTCGCGGTAGCGCCGGCTCTTCTCCTCGATCTCCTGGACGTAGCGCTCGAGGCCGGGCACCGCGGCGAAGCCACGAGGCGGGGTCCACGGCTCGATCAGGGTCCCCCCCCAGGCGGAGTCGATCAGTCCGATCGGCACCCCCAGCTCCTCGTGCAGCTTCCTTCCGAAGAAGTACCCGACCGCGGTGAAGCCGCCCCAGTTCCCCTCCCCCAGCGTGTCGGGCCGGCAGACGCGCCACGAGGCCCAGACGTCGTCGCGCGGCTCGCCGGCGCAGGTCTGCGGCAGCTCGAAGAGGCGGATCTCCGGATGATCGGCTCCGGCGACCTCGGCCTCGCCATTCTCGGCCACGCCCACGCCCATCTCCATGTTCGACTGCCCCGAGCACAGCCACACCTCCCCGACGAGGAGGTCGTCGACGGCGATCGTGTTGCCCGCGGAGACGACCAGCTGGAACGGCCCTCCCGCGGCCATCGGCGGGAGCGCGACCCGCCAGCGCCCCTCCACGTCGGCCCCGGTGGTGAGGCGGGTTGCGCCCAGCTCGACCGTCACCTCCTCGCCGGGAGCGGCCCAGCCCCAGACCGGCACCGGCGTGTCGCGCTGCAGCACCAGGTGATCTCCGAAGATCCGGGGCAGGCGCACGTCGGCCCGGGCGGGAGTCGCCGCGGCGACGAGGGGAAGGAGCGCGATGGACCAGGAGGCCGCGGTCGACACCGGGGGGCGACGTCTCGAGAAGCTCATCCGGGCAGTATTCCCGGTGCTTCGCTCGGATCAAGGCGGGTCGCGTTCGCGACACGGGACCGGGACGTGGAGGCGGTTTTTGCCCCGGCACCGTACCGCCGCCGCCCGGTCGAGTCCTAACATGCGCGTCTAGACTCCCCGAGCCCCGATCCCCCCGATCGGGGTCGGTCCTCCAGTATTCTCCCTCGCTTCCGCTTCCCGATCCCTCCATGGATTTCACCCTCGAGATCAAAGAGAAGGCCCGGCGTCTGGGACGCCGCATCGTCCTCCCCGAGTCCCAGGACCAGCGCGTCTGCCAGGCGGCCGCCACCCTCGCCTCCGAGGGGCTGTGCGTCCCGGTCCTGGTCGACCGCGGCGACATCGCCAGCGTGCCGGCGGGCGTCGAGGTGGTCGACCCCCGCAGCGACGCGCGGACCGAGCGCTTCGCCGAGGAGTACTACGAGCTGCGCAAGCACAAGGGCATGACTCCGGAGGGGGCGAGGGAGGAGCTCCTGAACCCCCTGACCTTCGGCGCGTTCCTGCTGCGCAGCGGCGACTGCCAGGGCGGCGTGGCGGGGAGCGAATCACCCACCGCCCACGTCCTGCGCGCCGGAATCACCGCCGTCGGCCTGGCCAAGGGGATCTCGACCGTCTCCTCGAACTTCCTGATGGTCTTCGAGGACCGGGCCCTGACCTTCGCCGACGGCGCGGTGGTGCCCGACCCGACCGCCGAGCAGCTGGTCGACATCGCGATCGCCTCCGCGGAGAGTCACCGGCGCCTGATGGGCGAGACCCCGAGAGTCGCGATGCTCTCCTTCTCCACCATGGGCTCGGCGCAGCACGAGAAGGTCGACAAGGTGGTGAAGGCCACTGCGCTCCTGAAGGAGCGGGCCCCCGACCTCTGCTGCGACGGCGAGCTCCAGCTCGACGCGGCGATCGTGCCGGCGGTCGCGGCCAAGAAGGCCCCCCGGTCACCGGTCGCCGGAGGCGCCAACGTCCTGATCTTCCCCGATCTCGACGCCGGCAACATCGGCTACAAGCTGACTCAGCGCCTCGCCGGGGCGATGGCCCTCGGCCCGCTGGTCCAGGGGCTCGCCAAGCCGTTCATGGACCTCTCCCGCGGCTGCTCCGCCGAGGACATCGTCCTGGTCTCCACGATCACCTCGGTGCTCGCGGATTGAGCGACAGGAGCCAGCGATGAAGGCCGTGACCCTCCCCGCGCTCACCCTCGCCCTGATGCCGCTCTCCGGCTGCGCGTTCCTCGGCATGACCACCAAGGTGGAGGTGATCCACGAACGGATCACCACCGAGAGTGGAGTCGAGTACGAGGACATCATCGTCGGCGAGGGGCCGGCTGCGGAGCTGGGACAGTCGGTGACGCTCGACTACGCCGGCTACCTCGCCAGCGGGGCGCAGTTCGACTCGAGCATCGAGCGCGGCAATCCGATCCAGATCACCCTCGGCGCGGCGCCGCTGGCCGGGTGGGACGAGGCGATCCCCGGAATGATGGTGGGCGGCAGCCGCTGGATGAAGCTGCCCCCCGAGCAGGCCTACGGCGAGGCGGGCGTTCCCGGGCTGATCCCGGAGAACGAGCCACTGGTCTTCGAGATCAATCTGCTGGAGATCGAGGCGCAGGCCGGCGCCGAGATGGACTCGGTCGCCGAGACCGAATAGAGGGTCCCGGGCCCGAAGACGACGACACCCCTCGGCCGCCGGTGCGGCCGCGGGGTGTCGCCGATTCTCTCCCGGCGCGATGGCCGGGCAGGGCGAGATCAGCCCTCGATCTTCTTGCCGGTGACGGGGCAGGTCGCGCCCGAGGTCTCGCCGGAGCCGGAGCAGCCGCTGGTGCCGCTGCAGTCGCTCTTCTCAGCCTCGGAGCAGCACCCCGAGCCATCCGAGCAGTCGGAGCCGCAGGCGGCGGGGATCTCGGCGGAGGAGGCGTCGGAAACCTGGTTGTTGTCGTTGTTCTTGCAGGCGACGACCAGGGAGGCGAGGGCGATGCCCAGGAGGAGTTTCTTCATGATCAGGTGGTATTCGGTGGGGTCAGAGCCGGTCTCGGGCTCGAGGTACTCGTATCTCGGCCGGGGTGGGGACGGCTCCCCACACTCCCGAAGCGGGAAACTCTACGAGGAGTCGGGTACCTTGGGACCGCTTTTCCCGCCCCAAAAACACCCTTCGTGCCTCCCACCGACCGGATTCCGGAGATCGACCTCCACGGCCTGCGCCCCGAGGACGCCCTGCAGCGGCTCGCCCGGGAGCTGCACGCCGCCCGCCTCCGGGGGGCCTCTCGGCTCGTCGCCATCACCGGGCGGGGGCTCGGGAACCGGCTGCAGCAGCCGATCCTGCGCCAGAAGGTCGAGCGGTGGCTGCGCGGCCCCGATGGGCGTCGGGCCGGAGCGCGCGGCTTCCGGGTGACCTCCCGGGGCGGGGCGCTGGAGATCGAGATCGCCCGGCCGGATCGCTCTTGACGCGGGCACGGGATCGGGGAGGATCTCATCCCCCCTCTTCCCTCCAGCCCCGACCGGAGTCCGGTGTGAACCGCTACCTCGCCCTCCTCCTGCTTCCGCTGCTGCTCCTCGCCTCCTGCCAGTCCACCTCCACCAGCCTCCGGAAGATGTACGCGGACAGCGTCGACGACCGGAGCGACGGAGGCGCCCTGACCGCCCTCGATCCCGACTACCAGGAGGACCAGGCGGACCGCCGCGAGAAGGTCTGGCGCTACATCATCGAGGAGAAGCTCACGACCGCGGAGGACTTCCTCTACGCCGGCAGCCTCCTGGTGAGCTCCTCCAACCCCGACGACCTGGTCGCCGCCAAGCTCTCGGGCCTGAAGGCCGCCGAGCTGGGGGACGATCGCGGCTGGCGCCTCACCGCCGAGGCGATCGACCGTCACCTGATGATCGCCGGCAAGCCGCAGCACTACGGCACGCAGGTCGAGTACATCGAGGTCCTGCAGAAGTGCCGCCTCTACCAGGTCGATCCCCGCACCACCGACGAGGAGCGCGCGTCGATGGGGGTCGAGCCGATCGCGGAGCTGCGCGCCCGAGCCGAGACGGCCTCCGAGCGCCTCCAGTAACGGGGCTCTGGTGATGCTGGTCAAGGAGAAGGTCGCGCAGGCTGTGGAGATCCTGCGGGAGAAGGGAATCGACTGCTGGATCACCTTCACCCGCGAGAGCCAGATCAACGGCGACCCGGCGCTGGACTTCCTCTCCAGCTCGTACGTCACCTGGCACTCGGCGTTCGTGATCACGGCGACGGGTGAGGCTCACGCCGTCGTCGGTCTCTACGACGTGCAGACGATGGAGGACACCGGCGCCTACGATTCGGTCACTGGATTCGTGGAGGGAGTGCGCGAGCCGTTCCTCGAGCTGATGCGCAAGCTCGATCCGGAGACGATCGGGATCAACTACTCGCAGGGCAGCGAGATCTGCGACGGCCTGACCCATGGGATGTACCTGTTCCTGCACGAGATGCTGAGCGAGCTCGGCTTCGAGTCACGCCTGATCTCGGCCGAGCCGGTCGTCTCGGCGCTGCGGGAGCGCAAATCGGCGGGCGAGCTCGAGCTCATCTCGCAGGCGATCGGCCAGACCGAGGAGATCTTCGCGGCCGTGACGGAGTTCATCCGCCCGGGCCGCACCGAGAAGGAGATCGCCGCCTTCATGAAGGCGGAGGTGAAGTGCCGCGACCTGGGCTACGCCTGGGGCGAGGAGAGCTGCCCCGCCGTCTTCACCGGCCCGGACACCGCCGGAGCGCACTACGGCCCCACCGACCGGAAGGTGGAGCCGGGACACCTCCTGAACATGGACTTCGGGGTGAAGGTCGGCGGCTATTGCTCGGACATGCAGCGCACGTTCTACGTCCTCGAGCCGGCCGAGAGGGTCGCCCCCCCCGAGGTCCAGCAGGGCTTCGCGACGATCGTGAATGCGATCGAGTCCTCCCGGGCGGCGCTGCGCCCCGGGGTGCTCGGGCACGAGATCGACGCCGTCGCGCGGGCGATCGTGGTGGAAGGAGGTTACGAGGAGTTCCCCCACGGCCTCGGCCACCAGGTCGGCCGCTACTCCCACGACGGCACGGCGCTGCTCGGGCCCGCGTGGGAAAAGTACGCGCAGAAGCCGTTCAAGGAGATCGAGGAGGGGATGGTCTTCACCATCGAGCCCCGCCTGACCGTGCCGGGTCGCGGGGTGGCGACGATCGAGGAGATGGTGGTGGTGCGCGGCGAAGGAGCGAAGTTCCTCTCGAGACCGCAGACCGAGTTGATTCTCATCGGATAGCAGAAACCAGAACCAGAGATCTACCACAGAGAACACGGAGAACAGACCAGACCCAGAACCAGAACCAGAAATTAACCACAGAGGACACAGAGGACACAGAGAACAGAACCAGAAGAAGATAACTATCAGAAGAATCGGCTTCGCCGATTCTTCTGATAGTTATCTTCTTCTGGTTCTGTTCTCTGTGTCCTCTGTGGTTAATTTCTGGTTCTGGTTTCTGTTCTCTGTGGTTGATCTCTGGTTCTGGCTCTGACATTCGCTCAGCCCCCCACCACCCCCCACACCTGCTGCCAAGGTCAATAGCCCCACGTCCACCCCACCTGCAACGTGAGATCCGCCCCCGTCGCCGCGACGATGTCCTCGTGAAACGAGACCGCGAGACGGCTAGCCGTTCCGGTATCCAGAACGAGACCCAGACCGATGTCGAACACCTCACCCGTAATCTCCTCCAGAGCCAGACTGTGGATCATCCGCGAGGTCCACACCGTGCTCGCGATCACCGAGAGGTGATCGCTCCAGCGGAACTCACCCCCGAGCTTGAAGGAGTACATGTTCTGGTAGCGGTGCTTCGCATCGGCAGCCTCCAGCCGATCGGACTGCCCGGGAAAGACCAGATCCGCACCACCCGAGACGGTCCAGCGCCCCCACGTCCGCTCGCCGATCGCGCCGAAGCCGAAGTCGACCGCGCCGTTGCCGAACCCTCGCGGCTCCGAGCCGGTGGGCAGCTCGACGCCGCCGCGCAAGGCGATGCCCGGTCCGCTCTGATCCTCCTCGCGTACGCCGACGGTCAGGAAGATCGGCACGTCACCGACCCCGAGCCGGTTCCCCTCGAGGTCGTAGAGCACGTCCCCCCCCGACTCGACGCGCATCTCGTACTGATCGTCGGGGTAGTCGTCGCGCAACCCGTCGGGCAAGCCGAGCAGCGCGTGGTACCTCTCGATGATCTTGTCGAGGTTCCCCCCGAACGCGTAGAGGAAGGGCAGCTCGACCTCGAGGTCGGTGCGCTCCCCCACCCCGTAGCGGCCGCGCACCGTGACCCGCACCGTCTCGCCGTCGAAGGCGACCGACTCCGTCGGAGTCCACGGGGGATTGCGCTGGATCTCCTCGATGTCGGACCACGCGCCCTGGATTCCCCAGGCGAGCTCTCCCTCCGGCTGGGTGGCGGCGCGCCTCGGGCGGAAGGCCATCAGGGTCAGCGCCATCGGTTGCTGGTGGCGGGTGGTGAGCGGTCCGCGAACGACCGGCGCCGGATCGTCGGTGGGAGCCCAGGAAGCACAGCCGGTGAGCCACGAGGCGGAGAGGACGATCGTGAGGACGATCCTGAATCGAACACGCATGTCCTCATTGAATCGCCTACCGGCTCCCCTTTGCAACCACGGAGGGGCCCGTACGCCTCGGCGTGACCGGCTTCGCTCCGTAGTCGGGATTCGCGATGCGCTTTTCTCCGCCCCCGGTTAGGGTAAACGCAACGCTTCGCCCGTGAATTCGAGAGTTCTGTTCGACCCCAGGAGGTTCCCCATGCCGTCGCCGAGAGCGCTCTGTGCCTTCGCTGCGCTGTCCCTCGCCCTGTCCGCTTCCGCTGCCCAGCAGGACGTATTCACCGCCGGGCTCTCGCCGCTGGGCGAGAAGCCGCTCCTGACCCTCGTCACCGCGGACAACCTCCCCCACGTGCTCGAGGTCAAGTTCGTGCACGGGCTCGACGTGCGCCTCCGCGAGGAGCGCCTCACCAGCGAGAACGAGCAGGTCCAGGCGATCGACGACTTCCTGAGCGGGATCGGTGCGACTAGACACCGCGTCCTCGAGCAGAGCGAGGAGTGGCTCGACGAGTGGCGCCAGCTCGGCGAGGTGCGCAGCGGCAGGCCCCTGCACGACCTGAACCTGTTCTTCCGGATCGAGCTCCCGACCTACGGCGACGTCGGTGCGATCTGCGACGCGCTGAACGCCTACGAGGCGGTCGAGATCGCCTATCCGCTGGGGAGAGTGAGCGACCCGACCTGCGCGCCGGTGAGCATCGCCAGCCGAGCGGACACTCCCGACTTCCAGCACCTGCAGGGCTACCGCGAGGAGGCTCCCACCGGAATCGCAGCGGACTACGGCAACACGTTCAGCGGCGGCATCGGCACCGGAGTCACCATCGCCGACATCGAGACGGGATGGGTCGATGACCACGAGGACATCAAGCACAAGGCCGAGGGCAACTACATCGGCCTGGCGATGACCTACTACCCGTGGGATCACGGGACCGCGGTGGTCGGTGAGCTGGTCGGAGAGAACCAGGGTCAAGGGGTCAAGGGTTCGGTCTACGACGCCGGCATCCTCCTGTCCACGCACCAGGGCGATTCGGCGAACATCCCCACGGCGATCGCCCACGGCGCGGCGGCAGTGGGTGTCGGGGACGCGCTCGTCCTCGAGGTACAGTGCTTCGGTAGCGTGCCCGGCCCGTTCCCCTGCGAGTACGTCGCCTCGACCTTCGCCACGGTGGAGACCGCAACGGCCGCCGGAACGCACGTCTTCGCCGCCGCGGGCAACGGCAACAACAACCTCGATTCCTCGGCGTACGGCGGATTGTTCGACCGCACCGTACGCGACTCGGGCGCGGTGATGTGCGGCGCGTCGGACGGTGCCAGCCTGGCCAAGGCGAGCTTCTCCAACTACGGCTCACGCCTGGACTCACACGGCTGGGGCTACGACGTCACCACCGCCGGGTACGGAGATCTCTTCGCCGCCGGCTCACCCGCGTACCTGCGCGAGTACACGGACAGCTTCTCGGGGACCTCGAGCGCAACGCCGATCGTGACCGGCGCCGGCATGATCCTCAATGGCATCTACCGCGAGGCGTTCGGGGCCTACCCCGATCCCCTCTACCTGCGCGACCTGATGACCACGACGGGAACGCCGCAGACCTCCGGGGGCTACATCGGCCCGCGGCCGGACTGCCGGGAGGCGATCGAGGTGATGGGCGTGCCGCGCATCGCGCTCAGCGGCCCGACGGGGCCGGGGGACACCTTCACCATCTCCTCGAAGGGAATCGCCGACAGCATCACCATCCTGCTCCAGTCGAGCACGCTGCGCTCCGATCCGCTACCGCTCGCGCCGTACGGCTTCCTCTGGCTGCGCGGCCCGATCGTGCGCATCGACATCGGCCCGCTCGACGGCAGCGGCGACCGCACCTACCAGGAGATGATCCCCGGCAACGCCGTGCCCGGCTCCACGCACGCCTACTACCAGGGCTGGCACCGCTATCCGAGCGGCCCCGGCATCGGCGCGCTGACCAACTACGTCGAGGTCGTGGTCGAGTAGACGGGGATCTTCACTCCCCGACGCGGTCGGCGGATGGGGCGGGTCGCTTCGGCCCGTTCCAGTCCGTCAACCGCCGGCCGACCACACCCGCCGCCACCACGCAGAGGTAGCTCACTCCCGAGTAGAGGAAGTAGGTGAGGTGCAGCGGCACGCAGCCCGCGGCGAAGAGCAGGCCGCGTTGCCGTGCGAAGAAGCAGAAGAGGCCCGCGTTCAGCGCCAGGATGCCGAGCAGCAGGCCACCGGTGACGACGAGCCCCCACGGCTGGAAGAAACCGACCACGAAGGCGATCAGCGCCAGGCCCACGAGCGCGACGGAGAGCCGCTGGCTCGCGCGGATGTTCAGGTCGTCGACGGCCAGCTGGCGGTTCCTGTTCAGGTCGGCCCAGGGGATCGCCCGGCAGAAGACGTCGGTGCGGATCGTCGAGAGCAGCGTCCAGCGCTTGAGGTGCGTGCAGAGGAGCTCCCGGTCGAGGTGGATCGAGTGCCCCGCCGCGCGCAAGCGGTAGCCCAGCTCGATGTCCTCGATGCAGTTCGGGTACTCCACCTCGTCGAAGCCGCCGAGGGCCTCGAACACCTCTCGGCGGATGGCTCCGCAGCCGGTCCAGAAGGTCGACGCTTCGACCTGACCGTGCTGGTGCACGTAGTGGTGCAGGAGGTTGCGATACTGCGTCACGAGCCCGCGCGCTTCCGGCTGGACGTCGTAGGAGCCGAAGACCGCCGCGACGGTAGGGTGCTCGTCGAAGAACCGGACCACCCGGGAGACGGCATCCTCGTGAACGACGACGTCGGCGTCGACGAAGAGCAGGGTGTCACCGATCGCGTGGGCCGCCCCGCGATTGCGAGTCGCGGAGGCACCGAGGTTCTCCTCGAGGCGCAGGACCGTCGCGCCGAGCTCCTCGGCCCGCTCGGCCGTGCCGTCGCTCGACGCGTCGTCGACCACGATCACCTCCCCGCCGACCGCGCCGACGGCGGGCAGCAGGGCACCGAGGCACGCAGGGAGGCTGGCCGCCGCGTTGTGGGCCGGCACGATGACGGAGAGGCGAGGAGCGGGCATGTCGGTTCCGCCAGCAGGCGGGGGATCATCTTCTCATACGGGAGCTGGAAACGGAAAGGCGCTTGACTCCTCGATGGCGTTACGGGAACTCCTCCTCCTCGGCGAGCTCTGCGCGGAAACACCGCGATCTCTGTTGCCTGGAGTTCAAGTGCGCCACCGTTCCTGGCAGCATGGGGGCGATGTCCGACCACCCCTTCGACGCCGCCGCCCCGGAATACGACTCGAGCTTCGCCAGCCTCCAGCCGGGGCGCTGGTACCGGGAGATGATCTGGACCGAGCTCGAGCGGTACTTCGGGGAAGGAGAAGAGGTCCTCGACCTCGGCTGCGGCACCGGTGAAGACGCGCTGTTCCTCGCCCGGCGAGGCGTGCGGGTTCACGCACTGGATGCCTCCGAGGGGATGCTGGAGACCGCGCGCGCGAAAGCGCGAGCCGCCGGACTGGAGGACCGGATCAGCTTCGAGCACGGCGACCTCTCCGCTCCGATGATCGCGACGGAACGTCTCCACGACGGAGCGCTCTCGGACTTCGGCCCCTTGAACTGCCTCGAGGAGCTGGCTCCGTTCGTCGACGGCCTCGCGCAGAGGCTGCGACCCGGCGCGCCGGCCGTGCTGGTGGTGATGGGACCGCTCTGTCCGTGGGAGATCCTCTGGTACCTCCTTCACCTCCGCGTTCCGACCGCGTTCCGACGGCTGAAGCACGGGCTGGAAGCGCCGACGGGGGGCGGGACGACGATTCCGGTCTGGTACCACTCGCCGCGCGCGCTGCGCCGGGCGCTACAGCCGCACTTCGAGATCCGGGACCTGGTCGGGATCGGTTCCTTGCTGCCTCCGCCCTACCTGAGCGGCCTCGTCGGACGAGCGCCGCGCCTCTTCGAGAAGATCGCGCGGCTCGATCGTCGGCTCGGGCACTTCTTTCCGTTCACCTGGTTGAACGACCACTACCTGATGGTGGCGACGAGGAAGGGATGAAGGGTGAGGAAGAGTCGACGCTGATCCCGCGCGGGAAGATGCCGGCCATTCCCGGTCTCCGCCGGGTCTGGCGGACCCTGATGCGGTGGCGCTTCCGGCTCTTCCACACCCACCGCTACGACCGGCTGGTGCTCGAGAGGATCGAAGACCTGTCGCTCCTCGTCCTCCCCGGCGTCTTCAACCCGGGCTTGCTCCTGACGGGTGCGTTCATGAAGCGCGAGCTCGGTGGCGAGCGGATCCCCGAGGGAGCGGAGGTGCTCGACCTGGGCTGCGGTTCGGGGATCGGATCGGTGATCGCCGCGCCGTCGGCGGCCCACGTGGTCGCCAGCGACATCAATCCCGCCGCCGTGCGCAACGCGCGCATCAACGTCCTGCTCCACGGTCACGAGGCGCAGGTGGAGGTGCTGGTGAGCGATCTCTTCGAGCAGCTCGAGGGGCGGCGGTTCGATCGAATCCTCTTCAACCCCCCCTTCTACGCCGGCGCGCCGCGGGACGACCTCGACCGGGCCTGGCGTGGCGAGGGGCTCTTCGAGCGATTCGCCGCGCAGCTGCCGCAGCACCTGAAGCCCGGCGGCCGCGCGCTCGTCGTCTTCTCCTCCGCCGGAGATCTCAGTGGCCTGCTCGCGGCGTTTCGGGCGCACGAGCTCCGCGTGGAGCTCCTCGCCGAGCACGATACGATCGGTGAGATCCTGGTTCTCTATTCGGTTCGGCCGGCTCAGAGCCCCGACGTCTCGGGACGCTGATAGGCGACCAGCTTCTGCAGGACCTTCAGCTCGATGGGCAGCGAGTAGAAGCGCATCCGGTACCGCCAGCCGCTGGCGACGCGCAGCAGCCAGCGCAGGAATCCGCGCAGTCGCTGGTCGGTGACGGTGGGATAGCGCGCGTTGAGCACCGCCTCGAAGTTGCGCACCCGACGTCGCAGACCGGGAACCAGCCAGGGCACGTCGATGTTCCGGCGCTGGCAGAAGTCACGCCAGGAGGGATCGGTCCACTCCTCCAGCGTTTGCGGGAACCGAAAACCCTCCTTCTCCGCCACCGCGTAGAGCTCGCTGTCCGACGGAACCGGCGTGTACATGTAGAAGATGATCTCGGCAGAGGAATTGACCATCTTGACCTCGCGGATGAAATCGAGAGTCTGCTCCGCATCGCGCTCGGGATCGGGGGGGTTGCCGAGGACGAAGGAGAACTCGGGGACGATGCCGTACCGCTTCATCGTCTCGGCGACGAGGAGGGTCTTGTCGATCGACGAGGTGCCCCCTTTGTTCATCCGGGCGAGCGTCTCGTCCGCCCCGGACTCCGCACCCATGAAGACCATGCGCAGACCACTGTCCCGCAACTTCTCCCAGGTTTGCTCCTGGTAGCGGGCAAGGCGGTCGATCCGGGCCTCCGCCCACCAGCCGATCTTCAGCGGCGCGATCCGCTCGGCCAGCTCGGAGACCCGCTCCTCGTCGATGAAGAAGGAGTTGTCGTGGAACTCGATCGAGTCGGCGCCGTGATCCTCCACCAGCGTTCGCACGATCTCCGCCACGCGCCGCGCCGACTGCGCGCGCCACTGTCCCTGGGCGAGGGTCGCCACCGAGCAGAAGCCGCACCGGTACGGACAGCCGTAGCTGGAGTGGTGCGAGATGGTGCGGCGGCCCATGAACGTGGGTCGCAGGTAGCGTCCGACCTCGACCCGGTGATAGGGGAAGTCGGGCAGGGCCTCGGGGTCGGGGAACTCCGGAGGCGGATTGGAGACGAGCTCACCGCTGTCGCCATCGACGAAGGCCAGTCCGGGAATCTCCGCGGGCGAACGCCCCTCGGCCAGGGCGAGGACGAGCTCGACGAAGGGATGTTCGCCGCAGCCGCGGACCACGTAGTCGACGAACCCCGAGGCCAGACACGCGTCGTGGTGCTGGCTGGGAAAGTAGCCGCCCCAGACGATTCTTAGGTCGGGATGACGCCGCCTGAGCTCACGGCAGAGCGGGGTGGCCGCGTTGAGCTGAGGCCCGGGCATGACGGTCACACCCAGGAGCTCGACGTCGCCGGAGGTGATCAGGCGATCGAGATGCTCGAGCGAATCCTCGACCAGGTTCCCGTCGACGATCTCGTACTCCCGCCGCCCCTCGAGCAGGGCGCCCAGCGCCAGGAGCGACATCGGCAGGATCGGTTTCCGCGTCGCGGAGCTCGGCGGGTTGTACAGCAGGATCATTGCGAAGCGGCACGCGCCGGGCGGAGCTTCTGAACGACCCCCCAGACGGAACCGACACCGATCGTACCCGCGCCGGCCACGACGAACTTGAGTGCGAACATGAGGCGCCTGGTGAGCGGCAGGCCCTTGCTCCGCACGCTGAAGAACGACGACCAGTTGTGCAGGAGACGCACCGCGAACCAGTAGAACATCCGCGGGTACCGCCCCTGGAAGGAGAGGCGGTTCTCGTTGCGCCGACTCCAGGCGTAGTCCTCGGAGAGGAGGTGGCGGACCTCGTCGTAGAACTGCGTCCCCTTGATCGGGAAGGCGACGGAGCCGCCGCAGTAGTGGGGCTTCAGCTCCCGGATCATTCCCATCGTCTTCAGGAGATCGCCCAGCGTCTCTCCCGGATAACCGATCAGGATGAAGAGCCCCGCCTCGATCCCCGTGTTCATCGTCAGGGCGACCGACTCCTTCACCTTCTCGACGGTGAACCCCTTGCCCATCGCCTTGACCATCTTCTCCGAGCCCGACTCCGCGCCGTACCAGACGCGGAAGCAGCCGGCGTCCTTCAGGTTCTGCAGGATCTCGGCGTCGACGCGATCCGCTCGGCTGAGACACTCGAAGCGCGTCGTCAGCCCGCGCTCCTGCATCTCCCGGGTCAGTTCCAGCGTCCAGCTCTTGTTCAGGGTCAGGACGTCGTCCGCGAACCAGAGCTGGTCGGGCGCGTACTCGGCCTTGATCAGCTCGAGCTCCTCGATCACGTTCGCCGTCGACCGCTGCCGCACCGAGGTCCCGAAGATCTCACGAGAGCACCAGGTGCAGGTGTAGGGGCAGCCTCGCGTCGTGATCAGGCTGACCGAGGAATAGCCGTGGCGCTCCCGCCACGCCTCGACGTAGCGGGAGAGGTCGATCGCCTCCCGGTCGGGGTGCGGCAGCTCGTCGAGCTTGCCGATCCGCTCGCGCGGTCCGGTGTCGACGACGGAGCCGTTCATCAGGGACAGCCCGGGGACCGAGCTCAGGTCGCCCTCCGCACCCTCCTTCTCCAGCCGCTCGAAGAGCTCGACCGCGGTGTGCTCCCCTTCCCCGCGCACCACGGCCAGCGCACCGGCCTTCAGGTAGGCCTCGGCGTCTCCGGTGGCATCGGGGCCGCCGACGATCACGGGAATCCGGGTGTCGCGCGACTCTTCGATCATCTTCAGGACCGCCTCCCGGGTGATCACGTTGGCGTAGAGCCCCAGCGCTTCGGGGAGGACCTCGGACAGCTCCTCGCGGAAATCCTCCGGCCGGCGGAACGTGCCGTCGAAGACGTGGACGGTGTGACCGGCTGCCTTCAGCGCGGACGAGATGTAGAGAAGCCCCAGCGGCGGGTAGGGCTTCATGATCTTCTGCTCGTTCAGATCGTTCGCGAGAAAGTAGCCGTGGGCGAGGAGGACATTCATGGGAGGTCGTCGAATCGGGTCGGTCAGGGACGGCTGTTCAGGATCGGCTCCAACCGCTCTTCGCGTGTCTGGAACGCCTGATAGATAGTATTCTCGTGATCGAGCCCGTGGAAGCGAAGCTCGACCTCGTCGAGAGCGTAGCGCAGGACGTCTTCGGGAACTTCGTGGCCGTACTTGCCGTAGTGGGCGAAGAGCCGACGCTTCAGGAAGCGCTTCATCAGCCTCTCGACGGCGTCGCCGAGGCGGCCACCGAGCGGCCACTCGACGCAACGTGTGATCCAGCCGAGCAGGCCACGTCGCTCGATCACCGGATCCTCACCCGGACACTCGAACCCCGCGTTGGGAAACTGGTCGAAGGCCCAGCGATTCTCCTCTTGGAAGCTCCGGCAAGCCTCGGAGCCGAAGATGGGACGGGCCTGAACGACCTCCCGGGCGAGGTAAAAGCTCTCGCGCCGCAGTCTCAGGTGATCGACGGAGATGTAGTAATTGGAGCAGAGGTAGCGTCGGGAGCAGATGCGCTGCAGCACTCCGAGCGCGCCGAAGACGAACCAGAGCCGCTTCGGTGCGGTCAGTACGAGGAAGTCGAGATCGTCCCCCGGACGGGCGTTGCCCACGGCGAGCGAGCCGGTGACCAGCACACCGCGAATGAAGGGGACGTAGCCGATGAGGCGCATCACCCGGCGGGCGAGCCGCCAGGCCTTCTCCGACGCCTCGCGGCGCACCCGGCGGAGCTCGACCAGCTCCCGCCGTCCTTCGAGGAAGTAGAGATCCTCCTCGTGATGGACCGCCTGGCCGAACCGCTCGTCCTCGCGAAGCTCATTGCCGAGCTCCTCGCGAGTCATGGCCAGCGGGCAGTACCGGTGCAGTTCTCCCAGGGTCAGCGGGAAGTCGAAGACGTCGCCGTAGATCACCGGCGCCACGAGCGAGCGCAGGCGTGCGTCGGGAGTACTCTCTTTGATCGATTCTCTCTCCATGGCTCGGGGGGTCGTCAGCCGGCATCGGCGCTCCGGGCGAGGACCTGGATCGGCTGGGAGGAGGATACCACGTTATCCCGCTTCGGGTATTCGCACACGAACGTCTAGCGAGGCTCACCAACGGTGGGCGTGATCTCCAGCTGCAGCTCCGTGAGCCCCTCCGCCCCGCCATCTCCAGAGGAGCGAGTCTGGATGATCTCCATCGCCGTGAGCTCGCTCCCGTGGCGAGAATCGACGCGGGCGAACACCGTCACTCCAATGGTGAAGCCGGGCTGCTCGCCGAAGGGGCCGTACTCGAGGTAGCGACTCACGCGCACCGTGGATCCCGGTGACGCGATCCCGGGGATGCTCCCTCCGCCCGGAGGCAGGACGAAGTGCACATCCGGAAGCATGACGTGCACCCCGTCGACCAGGAGTCGCACTCGGGCACGGCGGTCGCTGTTCACCGTCTCGTCGACCCTCCAGGTGAAGTCGATGCGCAAGGCCCCCGGGGTTCCCGGTTCCTCCGAGGCGACGAGGTCGATCAGCGAGACGCCGCCGTCGAACTCGGCGAGCGGCTCCCCGCGGGGCTCGTCCAGCACCTCGAAGAAGGGCCGGTCGCCTTCACGAAGCCCGCGCACGCGGAACCTCCAGGCTGCGTGCTCGTTCTCGGCGCGGTCGTAGAAGACCTCGTCGAGCTCGGCTCGGCCGTTGAGGTGACGCCACAGGAAGGACCCCTTCTCCCAGCGAGGACTCCAGCCTCCGATGACGAGATAGTCGAGATCGCGCAGGACACCTTCCGCGAACCCGGATTCCCGCAGCGCCTCGGGATCCCCGGCCCAGACCTTCTCCAGGTACCAGAGGTCGACGAAGCTCGCGCCCTCGGGGGTGATCCACGAGCCGAACTCCAGCTCGTCGATCCGGTAGCGGTGAGGGGTGACCCACGGCATGATCATGCCGATCGTCCTGGGTTCGTCGGGGGAGAACACGCCCTCCACCGCTTCGAGCACGGCGTTGAAGGGGCGGTACTGGAGCCGCTGTTGCTGCGACCACGCCAGTCCGCAGAACACGACGCCGAGCACACCGAGCCCCACCGTCGAGGCTCTCGCGCGCCCGATCAGGCCGGCGATCCCGTCGATCCAGGGCACGGCCGCCGCAGCGCCGACCGCCGCGACCAGAGGCGTGATCGAGGTCAGATACCGGAGGTCGTCGTAGGTGAAGAGGCAGAGCAGGAGGAACGTGGCCGCGCAGACGACGAACGCCACGTCCCCCGCCCCGCGATTGGCGATCCGCGGCCGGATGATCGCGTAAGAGGCGAAGAGTACGGTGAGGATCCAGGTCAGAGTCTCCGGCCCCCGCGTGACGAAGTCGGAGCGGATCGCGCGGGCGAAGGCCCCGTAGGCCATGGCGAGGATTCCGGCGGAGCTTTCCCCACCGGGGGCCGCCACCCCCCCGCCGTGCCGCTCCACCGACGTTCCGAGGTGTCCGGAGAAGACCGAGAAGTGCTCCTTGAAGCTGAGGAAGGGCTCGCCCCAGTACCACGCATCGAGGACCCTGAGTCCCAGCGGGACGAGCAGGAGCCCCGGAAGGACGCGCACCAGGGACTTGCGCCGGGAAGAACAGAGCGCGGCGCCCAGAAGAGCCACCAGGCACACGCCCGCCTGGTAGCGCAGGAGCACGCAGATCCCCATCGCCACCCCGGACGCGACCGGCTTGCCGCGAAGCCACCAGAGTACTGCCCAGACGAAGCACGCCGCCGCGGGCACGTCGGTCAGGCAATCGGTCGCCCAGTAGCCGAAGGCCGGCAGCACCGCGACGAAGAGTGCCGCGAGCGCGCCGGCGCGCCGGTCATGGATCTCCTTGGCGAGGCGATAGGCGCCGACCACCGCGAGGACGTGGAAGAGGACCGGCAGCGCGCGCCCGGAGCCGGCGCCGAAGGGCCCCTCGAGCACGAGACCCTGCAGGAGGAACTGCCCCGCGACCAGCGTGGAGAAGAAGCAGTTGCGCACCGGCGAGACGGGAACGTCCGAGTCGGTGAGCAGATCGTGGGTGATCAGGAGGTACTCGACGCTGTCGGCGATCAGCGGCCCCTCGACGCGCAGCAGGGCGTCCGTCCGGAAGGCCACGAAGGCGAGACCGATCACCGCCAGCACGAGCAGCTGGAGACGCCTGCCGGCTTGCGGGGTCTCCAGGGATTCTCGAGGCTTGGTGGGCGGCATGAGCGAGCTGCGTGGGGCGGGGAGAGCCTAACCCGGATCGCCCGGGAAAGCGCGGCCCGGATGCCCAGACCGCCCGGAGCTTGCCGCCCGCGTCAGCCCCGCCGCAGCATCACCCTGGCGACGACGGTGCGGTGGTCGCTGCCGGGCAGTTGCTCGGTCCAGCGCTCCAGCACGTGGATCGAGTCGCTGACCAGGACGTGATCGATGGCGACCTGCAACCCCGGGATCAGGACGCTGGTCGTGTAGGTGGGCTGCCGGTCGAAGCCGCAGCGTGAATCGCGCAGGCCGCTTTCCTCCAGCAGCCGGCCGAAGACCGGCGAGGTGCTGGTGGTGTTCATGTCGCCCATCAAGAGACCGTTCCCCGACCAGTCGAGCGCAGCGGCGGTTTCCAGCACGGCATCTCGGATCTCGTTGCGCCACGCCCGGCCGGGGTGATCGGGATGTGCGCCGCGAACGATGACGGGTTCCCCGTCCAGCTCGACCACGACTTCCATCACCGGACGCACCCCCTGACCGGTCACCGGGATCAGCCGCGATGCGCGCACCGGCCTCCGCGAGAGGATCGCGGTCCCCCACGTCTCCTCGTCCCACGCCACGCCCGGGGAGTAGAGCTGGTGCGGGTACTCGTCGGACATCCCCTCGAGGAGTCCGCGCCAGGCCAGAGACACCTCGAGGAAGACGATGACGTCGGGGGAGGTCCGCTCCATCCAGCTGGTGACCTCCCGCCGGTCGTCGTTGAACCAGAACAGATTCGAGGAGACGACGGTCAGCACCTCGCCCGGTTCCTCGACGTCACCACTCCGCGAGTCGGGCAGCCAGAGGGAGAGCTCGGGCCACAGCTGCAGCGCGGCGAGCGTCAAGGCCGCGAACGCCATCTTCGGGCAGCGGATCAGGAACAGCAGCGCCGTGCCGGCCAGCCCCGCCAGTCCCAGGTACCAGGCGAAGCTCGCCGCGATCTCCCCGAGCCAGAACCACCGGGCGGACCAGACCAGGAGCGAGCCGCCGAGCAGGGTCGCGAGTCCGAGTGCGCCCGCCGCCGAGAGGAAGACGCGGACGCTGAACCAGCGCCGACACGGCTCGCCGCTCGACCTCGTCGTTCCTTCACTCTCTCGATGGTCCGCTTCCGCCATGGCTCCAGAGGGATGGTCGGTCGAACCCGGAGGTCTACTTGAAGGTGCGGATGAAAACCGTTTTCTCGACTTCGCCGCGGTCAGCGAGCGAACGCCGACCTCCGGTGGAGGCCGGCTCCCGTCTCTCGCTCGTGCCGCGCCCGCGGTGCTCGCCCTACTGCCCGTCCCCCGCCTCGGGAACGGGATCGCCGTCCCCGAAGACATCCCGCGGCAGCAGCGCCCCGTTGCTCTGGCTCTCGCACTCGAAGGGCAGGTCGCCGACCGCGTAGTCCCCCACCCGTTCGACGAGGACGGCGTAGATCGCCGGGTCGTGGATCGTCTCCATCGACGAGAACGCCACGCTGCCCTCGATGCAGATCCACCCGGCCTCGCGCCCCTCGGCGCCCAGGATCTCGAGTGGATCCTCGTCGGTGGTCTTCAGGAACGCGTCGGCGAACATCCCGCCGGTATCGAGGTCGAGGAGCTTCTCCTTGTCCCAGCACGTGAAGGTGTGCTCACCCGAGAACGCCTCCTCGTTGTCGTTGTGCACGATGTAGGAGATGATGGTCGTGAACTCGACTCCGCCGGTGAGGCCGACCATGATCAGCTCGCTGTTCAGGATCCCCACGTCGGGGTCGTCCTGGCCCAGGAAGCGCGGGATCATCACCATCCCCGGCGCGAGGTCGTACTCGGCACCGTCCAGGTCCCGGATCCCGTCCTCGTCGTGGTCGGTCCGTGACTCCGCCCCCGCGCCGAAGCCGCGGAAGGCGACCGGGTTGATCGAGTAGTTGAAGGTCTCGATCCCGCTGACCACCATCAGGCTGCCGATGAGGTAGTTGTGCTCGACCGCCTCGCCCTGCGCGTCCTTGGCGAAGGCGTACATGTAGCCCTGTCCGACATCGGGGTGGTGGACCTTGGTGATCAGGGTCAGGGTGTCGTTGGGCGTCAGCGTCTCGGTCCGGTTGAACTCCGAGCAGTCGGTCGCGTCGATGTAGACGTACTCGACGTCGATGTCGCTCGCCTGCGTGTCCTTGGCGGTGTTGGTGACGGTCAGGACCGTCACGTCGCCGAACCGGTTGTCGTACTCGGGGAAGAGCAGCAGGCTCCCCGGCTGCCGATAGTTGGCGGCGGGATTGCGACAGATACACATTCCGGAGCTGTCGCCGCCGACGTTGCACACGATGACGTCGCTGTCCTGCTGCGTATCCGGCGTCACCTCGTTGTCGGTGACGGTCAGGGTCACGCTGTGCGCGCCGTCGGTGTAGAAGCGGTGTCCGACGACCGGTCCTCCATCGGGGAGCGTGGTGCCGTCACCGAAGTCCCAGTCGTAACGGGTGATCATCGGTGCCGGCCCCAGGCTGTCCTGATCGTAGGAGGTGCTGCCGTCGAAGGTGACCAGATCTCCCTGCTGCACGTCGACGCCGTCCGCGGTCACCACCGCGACGGGCGGGAGGAACGAGGTGGTCGGCGTGAAGGGGAGGAACGCCCCGAAGTTCGGGTCGTCGTAGTCCCCCGAGATCACCGTGATCGGCTTCGTGGAGAAGATGCGGAGCAGCTCGCCATCCCAGACGTCCGAGCCGAAGTGCTGGATGTCGCCGGGCGTGGCCTTGGCCGTGTACGAGGAGCCCGGCGGGGAGGCGGTGACGTCGGGAGGAGTTCCCGGGGGAACGTCGAAGTCGATCGAGAAGTCGTGGTGCTGAGGTCCGCGAGATCGGCTGAGCGAGGTGATCGTGACCTGCGTGTCGCGCTGGTACGCGAAGAGCTGCAGGTCGTTCGAGCCGCCATTTTGGGAGTACGTGTGAATGAGCCGCGCGTCGGTGCCGATCGGCACCGAGTAGCAGACGTCGGCGTACTCGCGCACGTCGTCCCCGGTCGGCCCCAGGTAGATGAGTATCGGCTTGTCGGCGGTGACCTTGACGATGTCGTTGTCGAAGGGATTGCCGCTCGAGGTGGTGAACATCACCTGCGGTCCCGAGGGCCGGGGCTCGGCCTGCCCGCCACCGTGGGACTCCAGGTAGGGAGTGAAGATGTCGTAGCTCGCTTCTCCGGTGTCGCCACTGGCGAGCGTGAAGCTGGTGCCGTCATCTCCATCGCTGAGGTCGGTCACCGTCACGTGCGTATCGTTCTGCGTCGGAAAGATGGTCAGCCCGGAGCGCACGTAGGTGTAGAAGAGCGTGCCGAGCTCGACCCCGTCGTCACCGGCGGCGAAGGAAGGGGGCGAGGCGGTCCAGTCGGTTCCACCCCAGTCCTGGTCCGAGTTGCTGCTGACGTGGTCGAGGAACCGGTAGCCGGTCAGCACGGAGATGTCCACGTTGCTGGTGATGGCGAGCCGGTCGCGGTCGTAGCCACCCACGTAGACGGCTTGCACCTCGGCGTGATCCAATAGGTAGCAGGGAGTGCTCGACGCGGGGATCGGCGGATCGGCGTTCACCAGCGCGGGGGCATCGGGGATGCTCCCGTCGAAGGTGAGGACCAGGGGTCCACTCCCGTCATCGAGGTTGTCGACCTGGACGACGGTGGTGACCCCGGTCTCCCGGGGCGCGACGATGACCAGCTCGCGGCGGGTGAAGCCGAGGAACTCCCTCCCGACCTCGCGCCCGAACGACGCACCGCTGCCGAAGCTGGCCGGCATGAAGGAACCCCAGGCGTTGTCGCTGGCGGGTTTGGAGCCGGTCCAGACGGTGACCGGCTTGTCCTCGATGAGCTGCGGATCACGGGTGATGATCCGCATCCGGATCTCCCGGCTGACCGCTCCCCCGCCGCCGGTCGCCACGAACATGTCCCCGGCATCGGCGAGCACGAACGGATTGCTGGTCAGGGGTGCGTCGAGTCGTGGATCGTCTACTTGCAGGAGTGCATCGGTATCGATGTTGATCAGCGCGACGAGGGTGCCCGCCTTCTGGGCGAAGATGCGCAACTCTCCCGACCAGAAGGTGACGTAGTCGGTGCCGGGTGCGGTGATCTGTGCTGCTGCGGGAACGGCGAGGCCGGACGCCAGACACATCCCCAGGAAGGTGGCCCGAAGAGACGCACTCCGACTGAAAACCGATGACATGGTCGAACCTCCTCCTTCTCTGGATTCGCCGAGGTTTTCGATAGCACTGGGCTGCGTCGCTTATACGACCTGCGCAGTTCGCAGAGAAGGGAATTGCACTTGCCGGTGGAGTCCGCTCTCGGATAGGGGAATCCCAAGGAGAGCGCAAAGGCTTGACCCCGATGTGCGTCAGCGTCGGGGCGCGAGTTGGAGGGGATAGGCGCGATGCCGGCGTGGGGGGGGCCCCCCCCCCGCGCCCCCCCGGCGGTGGGGGCCGCCCCCCCCCCCACGGCGCAACCCCCCCCCCCCCCCCCC
>CAZCAC010000001.1:33012-160687 GCA_964496575.1 uncultured Planctomycetaceae bacterium
CGGGTTGCCCCGGTTGGGGGTCTGGGGGGGGGGGCGTGTTGGCGGGTTTCGGGGCGTGGCGGGGGTGGGGTGCGCCGCTGGGGGACGCCACGCCTGCTTTGGGACCCTCCCGTCCGCCTTCGGCAAACGCCACGCCCCCACGAGACCGTCCCTGTTGCCTCCTGGCTCAGCGCCGGATCTCGAATCCGCTGAGCCCTTTCTCCACGGCGACATCTTCCACCTCGACGTCGCTCACTCGTGACATCGGCGGGCCCTGGTGCAGCCAGTCGATGAACGCGCTTACGTGACCGAACGAACCCTGGACGAAGAACTCCACGCGCCGGTCGACGAGATTCCGGATCCAGCCCTCGACGCCGAAGGCGAGCGCCTGGTCCCGAGCATAGTATCGGAAGGCGACGCCCTGGACCCGGCCCGAGACGAAGCCGTGGCGAGCGACGCTCGGGGCGTTCATTACCGGTCCTCTCCCCTGGGCTCCGGACGCTGGTGCCAGGGCACGTCCGCAGCGCCACCGTCGTTGAGCGCCCGCCCGAAGACGAAGAGCAGATCCGAAAGGCGGTTGAGGTAGCGCATCGTCTCGGGGTTGGTTGCCGTCGGCTCCTCGCCGAGTAGCGCCTCCACCGCCCGCTCGGCGCGACGGCAGACGGTGCGCGCGAAGTGCATCCACGCGGCGGGGGGCCGGCCACCGGGGAGGATGAAGGTCTTCAGCGGCTCGAGCTCCGCCTCCACCTCGTCGATGATCTCCTCCAGCCGCTGCGTGTACGCCTCGCCGATGCGCCGCGTCTCGTCGCCGCGTCCGGGGATGCAGAGATCCGCGCCGAGCTCGAAGAGATCGTCCTGAACTTCGCGCAACCAGGTCTCGAATCGCTCGGGCAATCCGTGCGCGAGCGCCAGCCCGAGCACGCTGGCGAGCTCGTCCACGCTGCCGTACGCCTCGATGCGCGCGTGGTGCTTGGGCAGACGCGAGCCGTCGCCCAGGCCGGTCGTGCCGTCGTCGCCACCGCGGGTGTAGATGCGGGTCATGTCAGGGTTCCTTGTCCGCCTGGGTCCGGCGGCTCCGGGGATGAGGATCGAGGCCGAAGTCGGCGGGGATCTTGTCGCTGCCCAGCGCTCGCGCCATCAGGTGCCAGGAGCGGGCGTCGCTGGTGGTCAGCGGCGCCTGGCCGAAGACGCGGTCGATCGAGAGGGCGATCACCCGCGCGGCCTCCGTCGAGCGCGCGACCTTCTCGGTGAAGACGTACTTGAGGTTGGCCTTGAGGAACTCGCGCTCGGCGCCGGAAAGGTTGACGCCGCCCGGCTCGCGCTGGTGGACCTTTTCGCCGGTGAAGAGCGACTGGAGCACGATGCCGACGCAGACGGCGAGGTTGATCGAGGTGTGGTCGGCGGAGGTGCGCACGTGGCAGAGCTCCTGGCAGAGCGCGGCCTCTTCGACGGAAAGGCCGGTCGACTCGGCGCCGAAGACGAGGGCGATGCGGTCATCGGTTCCATCCGCGCACTCCCGCATCTCGGGAATGGCCGCGCTCCACTCGCGGCGCACGGTGTTGTCGCGCACCCGCGCGGTGAAGCCGACCGCGTGGGTGCAGTCGGCGAGCGCCGCCTCGAGCGTGTCCACGACCCACAACTTCTCCTCGAGGTCCTTGACCCCGTGCGACATCTGCTCGAACTCGGGGTGCAGGAGGATCGCCGGCCGCGCCGGCTCGACGAGCACCAGCTCGCAGGGACCGAAGTTGTCGCAGATGCGCAGCGCCATACCGACGTTGCGCGGGCCTTCGGGGCGGACGAGGATGGCGCGCTTCATTCGTCGTCGTCGAGGCGCTGGAGGAGGGCGCGTTCGGCCGGGGTGGGCGGGGTGTAGTCGTCGCGCGGCGGAACGGGGTCATGTAGCTCGATCGCGACAGTCTCGGTTCCCTCGATCCTCGGTGCTCCGCGGTAGGCGGGATCGACCCAGATCGCCGCGCCGAATCCGAACTCGAGCTCGTCCGGGGAGCGGAAGCAGCGGTCGTCGTAGCGCATTCGTGCGGCGGGCACTCGTTCGCCGTCGAGGAAGAGCACGATGCCCAGCCGCGTCGAGGAAGGCCGCCTCGGTATCACCGCGGTGAGCGGAGCCTCGCCGCGCACGAGAGTCGCGCCCCAGCGGAACGCATGCGCTTCGATCTCAATGCCGTTCCCGGAAATCGGCTGGTAGGGAGCACCCTCCGGCGGGAATCTCTCGAGGACGAGTTCGACCCTCACGCCGGCGGGCCCTGGGACGACCAGCTCGAGCTCACGGCTGTTCTTCGGGCGCAGGTCGAGCGCGGGCTCATCGGCATCCTGGGACCAGAGCGGGCTGCGGCGCGCCAGAAGCACGGGCAGGTCGGTTTCGAGCAGCGGCTTGCCAGCGATCGAAAAGTCCGTCTCATCGAGCCCTTCCCGGGCGAAGGCCAGCGCGAGATCAACGCCGCGCAGGCCCGGCACGATGCCGAGGGTCTGCGACGGGGGGAGCTCGAAGCGACGATTGTCCGCGTTCGGCGGGCGAACGCCGAGCTGCTCCAGGACCACCGCCTCGGGATCCGTGTCCGGAGTCAGCAGGTCGAGCTCGGTCTCGGCACAGCTCGCCCGGAGGTTCAACACTTCCCCTTGCTCACCGCGAAACGAGACGGAAACCCGCTGCGCATTCGAGCGGTGCCGCTGCACCACTCCCGTCGCCAGCTCCTGGACGAACAAGCGCCCGGATCGCCCCCCACCGACCCCCACGCTCGATGTCCAGCCTCCCGGGGGGTCATCCCGATCCGCAGCCTGGCCACCGAGCCCGCTCTCCCACCAGGTCCGGGGTACGGTGACCAAGGGGCCGGGTTTCCCCCAGCTCCGGATCCACGGCATGAGAACCTGCGGCCCGGGACCCTCCCTCGCCCGCGCGTCGTCCGGAGTCGCCGCCGGCAGACCGATCACCTCGATCTTGGCCGTCTCGAATCGCCCCGCGCGTCGGAGCACGTCGAACACCTGCCCCAGCACGGCATCCAGGCGCGACAGCTCGGCCGCGTACAGGGCCTCGAGCATGGCGACGCGCCGCTCGTCACCTCGACGCCGCAGCAGGGTGTTCTTCAGGGTGCGAGCGCGCTCGCCTCCCTCCGTCGGTCTGGCGAATCCCTCATCGACGATTCCCCCCCGTCCTCGCCATGGATCGAGGAAGGTCTCCAGCCACGGAGTGGGATCGCCGCGATCGATCCAGTCTCGACCGCGAAGGTCGCCGAAGTGCAGGAAGAGATGGACGGCACCGTCCTTCTCGAGGGCCGCCTCGAACTCCCCGCGGACCGCGCCAAGAACCTGGTCTGCTGGAAGCGGCTGTCCCATCGTCTCGAGCTCCGGCGCGTGCCACACCTGGAAGCCGAGCCCCAGCCCGGCATAGTCGAAGTGGGCCTGGGAGACCGAGCCGAGCGTGATCCACTGACTGGAGCCAGGGCGATCCTCCGCCCGAGAGCCGTATCGGGATTCGATCCTGTCCCTCCCGGGCTCCCTGATCGACCTGACCCCCCGGCACTCGAGAATGTCGGCGACCGCCGCGGTCGACGACGCATACTGGCCTGGAGCGAAGATCCACCCCTCCCGGGCAAGCGCCGAGAGCACCGGCGTCGTGTCGTGCTTCGCCCCACAGGCGTGCAGCTGCTCGACGTCGACGGAGTCCCAGATGACCAGCACACTGGTCGGGGGCGGAGGCTCAGGCTCCCCGCAGCTCGCGAGGAACGCGATCACCACGAACGCCCCCGCGAGCGCTCTCATCCTCCACTCCTCAGCGCTTCGATCTGCCCCGGCGCCGGGTTGCCGCCCGACACGACGCAGGCGACGCGCAGCGGGCCGCTCGGCCCGCGCCCCTCGAGCAGCTCGTCGGGCAGCAGCTTCTCGAAGACCACGGCGACCGCCGCCGCACCCGCAGGCTCGACCGTCTCGCCGGCGAGCACCAGGCGCTTCTGCGCGGCGAAGACCTGCTCGTCCTCCAGGGTGAACATCCCGTCGAGCGTCTCTACGCAGATCCCGACGTTGACCTTCCCGGAGTTGAGCGGGCACAGCCCCTGCACCTGCGTGGTGATCTCGGGCACCATCACCGGCTCGCCCGCCTCGAGCCCCATGGTCATCGACGGCGCGCCGGCGGGCTCGGCGCCGTAGATCTTGACGGCGTCGCCGAGCGCGCGGCACAGCGCCAGCGAGGTGCCGCCGATCAGGCCGCCGCCGCCGACGGGGGTGAGGACGACCTCGACCTCGGGCCAGTCCTGCGCGATCTCGAGCCCGACGGTGCCCGCGCCCTCGACGGTGCGCTCGGAGTCGTAGGGGTGGATCAGGACGGCGCCCGCTTCGACACGCTCTCTACAGATCGCCTCCGCCGCGGGTCGGTCCTCACCGAGCACGACGTCGGCGCCGAGCTCGCGGCAGGCGGCGATCTTGTTCGGGTAGGCGTCGGCGGGCATGACGATCGTCGCCTGGATGCCGGCCTGTCGCGCGGCCCAGGAGAGGGCGCGGCCGTGGTTGCCGGAGCTGGTCGCGATCACGCCGGCGAAGCGCTGCTGCACGGTGAGCTGGGAGATCTGGTTCCACGCCCCGCGGCACTTGAAGGAGCCGGTCTTCTGGCGATTCTCCAGCTTGCAGCGCAGCTCGATCCGCTCGTCCCCGCCGTCGAAGGCCTGGAGCGGGGTCCGGCGAACCACGCCCTCCAGCCGCGCCGCCGCTGCCTCGATGTCGATGTGGTCGAACATGGAGCAGAGGGTAACGTATCGGGCGTGACCGAGCTGCCCTTCACCGCCCCCTGGCTCCTCGCCCCGATGGAGGGGATCACCGAGCCCTGCTTTCGCGAGCTGGTCCTCGAGAGGAATCCCCCATCCGCCCTGGGTGGAGCGTTCACCGAGTTCGTGCGCGTGGTCGATCACCCGATGTCGGTGCGGGTCCTGCGGGAGCGCCTGGGGCGGAAGCGCTTCGACGCGCCGGTCGGGCTGCAGCTCCTGGGCGCCGACCTCGCGGCGCTGGAGGCGACGGCGGCGAATGCGGTTGTCGCGGGGGCGCCGCTGGTCGACGTCAACGCCGGTTGCCCGGCGAAGGGTGCGCTGCGCGGCCGGGCCGGGTCGGGGTTGCTGTCGGAACCGGGTCGGCTGGAGGCGGTCGTCGCGGCGGTGGCTCGCGGAGTGGCCGGAGCGGTCCCGGTGACGGCGAAGATCCGGGCGGGTTGCGAGAACGCCGATCACGTCGAGGAGCTCGCCCGCGCGGCGGAGGCCGGAGGTGCGGCGCTCCTGACCGTCCATTGCAGGACGAGGGACGAGCACTACCAGCCGGAGGTCGACTGGACGCGCATCGCCCGGGCGGTCACGGCCGTGAAGATCCCGGTGTGCGGGAACGGCGGCGTCCGGGAGCACGCGGCCCTCGAGCGGATGCGCGAGGAGACTGGCTGCGCACTGGTGATGATCGGGCAGGCGGCGCTGGGCGATCCGTGGATCTTCTCCGGGGTCGAGGTGTCGCGCGGGGAAGCGGCGAGGTTCCTGATCGAGTACGCGTGGAGGTTGCAGGAGCGGGGCACGACCAGCCGGAAGGGCGCGGCGGGGCGAGTCAAGCAGCTCTTGCGGCACTGGACGGCGGGGGGGTTGATCGAGGATGACCTGGCGAGCTGGTTGGCGGAGCGGGATGCGGCAGGATTGTTCGCGCGATTGCAGGCTGCGGCGGAGTGAGGGCAGGCGTGCGGGTGGGGTGGCGTTCGGCGCAGGCGAACGCCACGCCGCCATTGGTCCGACCCTTGCTACGCGAATTGCGAGAGCGAGTGAGGGCTAGGAGGGAAGAGCCTCTCTCGAGTCACCCTCCCGCAATCTCATAGCACACCAATCGCTCCCCGTCCCTGACCAGGATCCGACCGGCGGCGACCGCGGGATGACCCCACATCCCCGGACCGCCCAGCGAGTAGCTGCGCAAGAGCTCGAAGCGCTCACGCGTGACCTCGCCCACCACCAGGGAGCCATCCTCTCCAAAGACCAGGACCTGGCTCCCCCACGCGATCAGCGACGCGTGCTCGCCGCCGTCGGGCTCGCCTCGCCAGACCACCGACCCGTCCTCCGGATCGAGGCCGAAGAGCTGGCCGCGGCGGCGCTGGGAGAAAGCGACGACCAGATTCCCGGCGACCACGGGAGAGCTCATGAACATCGACTCGCGACAGCGCCACAGGTGGTCGACAGCCCAGGCATCCTCCTCCGACCGGATCGACCAGGCGTGGAAGTCCTTCTGGTAGTCCGAGGTGAGGAGGCGATTCCCCAGGAGCAGCGGCGTGACGATCGTGTTGTCCATCTTCACCTCGTAGGGAATCCGCCACAGTTCCACCCCACCCTGGGGATCGAGGCCAACGACCGACTCCTCGCTCTTGAAGATCAGCTGCGGGCGGCCTTCGATCTCGTGGATGATCGGGGACGCCCCGATCGCGGGCGCGTCGCCGTCCCACCGCCAGTGCTCCCGGCCGTCACCCGCCGCGAGCGCGACCATGGCCCCACGCCCCACTCTTCCCGGTGTCTGATCGTCGTTGAAGCCGAAGTGGACGAAGCACCGCTCGTTCCACACCAGCGGGGAAGCCGCCGCCCCGAACCAGGCGTGGCTCGGTTCGAACTCCGAGGAGAACGTCCTCGTCCACACGAGCTCTCCCGTCGCGGCCTCCCGCACCGACAGGATCGCGGTGATGCCGAGCGTGAACAGGCGACCGCCGATCACCGTCGGGGTCGAGTAGGGACCGATTCCGTGATCTCGCGCCGAGGGGTCCTGCTCGAACTCCGCCTCGTAGCCGGTACTCCACACCTCGACACCATCGTCGAGGCGGAGGCAGCGCACGACTTCCCGCTGCCCCTGCCGCGAGAACACCCAGACCCGATCCCCGGCGACCACCGGCCCGGAGTACCCACCGCCGACCTCGCTCGCCCACTGCCTGGTGAGCTGTTCCGGCCAGGTCGCGGGCCGGCTCTCCACGGAGAGTGCGCCGGTTCGATCGGGGCCCCGCCATTGTGGCCAGTCCTCCCCAGCACCCGCCGGAGATCCGACGAGCAACCCGATCGAGACCAGAATGACCGCATCATTCATCCCTGAACCCTCGCTTCAGGGTACGGGGAGGTGACCGGGATATGGGCGGAATCCGCCCCTCTCGATCGACCTCCCCGCGGCTCGACGCAGGTGACTATCGCTCTCGCACCGTCACGAAGCGCAGATCGAGCCCATCGATCGTCGCCCCCGAGGCGGCGTAGACCATCGGTGAGCCCATCGGCGCGCGCTCGGGGTGGAAGGCCATCACGCGCACCGGCACCGAGCTCGGCAGTCCGCCGATCTCGAAGCGCCCCTCGGCGTCGGTCCGGTGAATGGGCTCGACGAAGACCCCCTCCCCCGCGTTCTTCCGGACCTTCCCGTCGAGCACCTTCGTCTTCTCCGTCGAGATCGGGCCGGTGCCGGTGATGAAGACGATCGCGCCCTCGAGCGGCTCGCCGTCGACGTCGTACACGACGCCGATCAACGTGCCCGGCTTCTCGAAGCGCAGCTGCAAGCCCTCCGCGGCCGGCATCTCCTCGGAGAGGAACACGACCTCGGAGATCGCCGGGGCAAAGGGGTGCTCGTATCCCACCGCTACCCAGCGGCCGGGCTCGCGCACGCGGCTCTGGAAGCGGCTGGACGGCTCGGGGTCCTCGCCGAAGAGCGCCGTCTGGAACGAGTCGCGGAAGAGCAGGTTCGGCAGGAAGTCGTAGTGGAAGTCGGCGCTGGAGAGCTCCGGCACCCGGTAGACCCAGACGTCGGGATAGGAGCGCTCGATCGGCCGTCCGCCGTCGAGCTCGGTCATCGTCCCGGTCATCGAGAACCCCGGAGGGCGCTCGGCGGCCGGCTGGGTGGCGCTCCGCTCGGCGTATTCGGTGCTCTCGGGTCGGGCGGTGACGACTCGCGCCGACCGACCGGCCACTCCGAGCTCGAACGTCGCCGTGCAGGTCGTCCACACGTCATCGCGACGGAAACGCGCGGTGACCTTCTTGGGCCCCAGCTTCGAGCCCCGCAGCAGGACGCGCCCCCCGGTGTCGAGGCGACCGCTGGTCTCCCAGCGAGGCCAGGTGCCCCCGCCGATGGTGCGCAGGTTGCGGTGCAGGATGACGATCGAGTCCGCCGGCAGCAGCATCCCCTCCTCGTCGCGCACCTCGAGGTCCAGCTCGAACTCGCCGTCCGTCTCGTCGAGAGGGCGCTCCAGGACGATGTCGAAGTCCTCGATCGACCCGTTCGGCGGCACGCGCGTATCGCCAGCCCTGGCGATGATCGCCTCGTCGTACTCGACGTACACGCGGTAGTCCTCGCCGCTGTCGTGGCGCACCGGCACGACGATCTCGTAGTGCCCGTTCGCATCGGTGGCCGAGCGCCCGCCCCACGCGGACATCTTGTCGGCGATCACGTAGGAGCCGGCGACGACGGTGACGCCCTTGGCCGGGCCCCCATCGGGGACCGTGACCACCCCGGTGATCGTCCCGCTCCGGTCGTCGGTCGCCACGACGGCGTCCTCGCGTTCGGAGTCGACGCCGGAGGACGCGGGCGTGCCGGCCGCCCCCCCGCCGAGAGCGACGCGCGGTGGCGAAGTCGTCTCGACCGCGGGCGGCGTGAGCGCTTCCCTCTCCCCCGCCGCGACCAGGGCCGCCGGCGCGTCGGAACCGCCGGGTGTTTCGTCCACCCAGAGCGCGACCCCGAGACCGCCCGCCAGGAGCGCGAGCCCGCCGAGCGCCGAACCGAGCACGAGCGGACCACCCGAGACGAGCGCTGTGCCCCTCAGGCCGAGCAATCTCTCCACGAGCCCCGCCGGCACGGGCTCCACGGGAGCTTCGGCGAGGTGGCGCTCGAGATCGACCGCGAACGCGCCGAGCCCTCCTCGCTTCAACCCCTCGCGCAATCGTTCGAGCCCCCGTCGCACGCGATCGTGTGCCGAGGCCACCGAGACGGTCATCACCTCACCGATCTGTTCGTAGGTCATCTCGTCCTGGAAGCGCAAGGAGATGGCGATTCGCAGCTCCTCGGGGAGCCGGCGGAAGATCCGCTCGAAGAGGCTCCGCTCGTCCTGGTCCAGCTTCCCGTCGCGCACTTCGTGTGCTACTCCGTCTCTATTCATCACGGCTCGTTCGGCCTCCCGCTGGCGTCTGCGTCGGTCGCCGCGCAGGTGCATGAGCGCTGTCCGCGAGGCCATCCAGCACAGGACGGCGCGCAGCCTCTCCGCGTCGTCGAGCTGCTCCTTCTTCTCGAGAGCCTGGAGGAAGACCTGCTGCGTCACGTCTTGCGCGTCGTCGACGTTCAGGAGGATCCGCAGCGCCGCGCGGTACACCGCGGCGTGGTGCTCTCGCACGAGGGTCTCGAAGGGGTCGCTGGATCGGCTTGCGTTCATGGCTCTGGTGCTGTCCCTGCGCGGGCGTGTCGCGGGTACCGATGCCGGTTGTACGTCGATCTCAGGCAGATTCGCGAAGAAATGTGGACTCAGCCGTCCCGCTCCTCCTCTTCGACTCCCACCGGCGCCACGAACTCGACCAGGTACGTCAGCACGGAGCCGACCTTCCCGCTGTGGACTCCGTGGATCTCGGCCCGGTACCGCTGCCCGGGGGCCGTGTCGAGCTTTGCCGGGCGGAAGATGATCGTGTGCCCATTCACGCCGAGGTGGTCGAGCTCGAGCGGGTCACCGATCTTCAGGTAGTCCTCGTCCACGGCGTAGATGCGCGGCTCGATCTTCTTCAGCTGCGGAAAGCCGTGATGAGCGGGGTTCAACTGAACGCTCCAGGCGTGGCGTGGATCGAAATACTCTGTCGGCAGGTAGCCGGCCGGCGGGTAGAGGATCACCTCGTACTCGAAAGGCGCAGTGCGGCTCTCGTCCTGGACCCACATCCCGGTCAACCGACCGGAACGGCCAAACCCGGTCACCTGGAGCGCCGGCGTGAGGCACCACACCCGATGGCCGACGTACGAGATGTTCATCGGGTCGGAGTCCTCCATGTAGATGTCCACCGAGCGACGCATGCTCCTCGTGTAGGCCATGTTGGAGTTGCTCGTTCCGCGGTAGGCGTCGCGGAAGAGATCCTTCGGCCAGCCGGGGTTCTACGGCCAGTGGGTGAGCTGCTTCATCTCCTCCAGCAGCTTCGAGCCGATCGTGGTGTGGTAGTTGTAGCGCGGGCTGAGCTCCATCTCCTTCCACGGAACGTCGCAGAGGTAGCGGTAGGCCATCAGCCGCCGCAACGCCAGCTGCCGGTCCTGGGTGTACTCCCCGCTATCCTCGGTCAACTTCCCGGAAGAGTCCTCGAGCAGCGCCGCGTTCTTCCCCGCCCAGACGATCTTTGGATCGTCGATCCGCTCCAGCGTCTTCCAGATCGACTCGAGGCTCTTGGGGTAGAGCAGGATTCCGTCGACTCGAAGCAGGACATCGTCGGCCCACTCCTGACGGCTGGCGACCTTGCCGCGGACCTTCAGCTCGAAGATCCCCTGGCGTCTTCCCAGCTCGTATCTCCCCTCCAGGATCGTCTTGCCGTCCG
Source organism: uncultured Planctomycetaceae bacterium (assembly GCA_964496575.1). Classification (GTDB taxonomy): domain Bacteria; phylum Planctomycetota; class UBA1135; order UBA1135; genus CAZCAC01. The sequence goes on from CAZCAC010000001.1 coordinate 43,524, forward strand.
CGTGGCGCACGACGTACTTGCCATGCAGCGCGCCCTTCTTGTCGTACGTGGAGGTGATCCAGCGCTTGCCGTCGGGGTGGAACGACTCGTAGCGACCAGTGAGCACGCCCCGCTTGTAGCGAGCCTTGACCCGCGTCTTGCCATTCTCGTGGTACTCGCGGTAGGCGCCGTTGCGTCGCCCCTCCCGGTCCAGCGGGCAGCGGAGCTCGACCTCGCCGTTCGGGTAGTGCTCGATCTCCTCCTCGCCAACACCGATCGGGGCGGTGACCGCTGCGGGAACGATCGCTAGCCAACCGGCGGAAGGGACCAGAGCGGAGAGCGCGACCAGCGCGGCAAGAGTGGGGAGGCGCATCGGGACGTATAGTCCGTTGAGGTGCCGGAGTAACGGGGGGGGGCACGGAGCCAGGAGGATGTCTGACGCCTTGCCGTAGAAACATCCGCGCTCGATGGTAACCGTGGAGTGGTTGCGAACGTCTGGCTACCGGCGAGATGAATCAGACCACTGATCAAACTGCGTTGCGTCTGGGATTCGACCGCGGGACGATCGTCTGCGCCGGTGAGGGGCGCGGGCTCGATCCCGGGACACTGCCGGGAATGAAGTGGGACGAGCGAGTGGGCTGCTTCCGCGCGCCGGCGAGGTTCTGGCCACCGATCGTCGCCCTCCTGAAGAGATGCGAGATTCCCTTCGAGGACGGGGTGAGCGCGGGTGCGGAAGGACTCCGGATCCTGGGGCCCCCCGACCTGCGCCCCTACCAGGCCGCGGCGCTCGATGCCTGGCGACTCGCTTCACGACGCGGGGTGGTGGTGCTCCCGACGGGCAGCGGTAAGACGCGGGTTGCCGTGGCCGCGATCGCCGGGGAACGCTGCAGGACCCTCTGCCTGGTACCGACGAGAGTGCTCCTCGAGCAGTGGCGGGCCGTCCTGGAGACCGAGCTGGGCGTGGAGGTCGGGTGCTACGGCGATGGAGAGCGCACCGAGCAGCCGATCACCGTGGCGACCTTCGAGAGCGCCTGGCGTCACATGCACACCCTCGGCAATCGCTTCGAGCTGCTCATCGCCGACGAGGTACACCACTTCGGCGGAGGAGGGCGGGACGAGGCGCTGGAGATGTGCACGGCGTCACGCCGCCTCGGGCTGACCGCAACTCCGCCGGAGGGGGTTGCGACGGAGGGATTGCGGGCGCTCATCGGGCCGCAGGTCTTCGAGCTCGGGATCGAGGACCTCGCGGGGAGCTGGCTGGCGGAGTTCGAGCTGATCGAGATGCGCCTGGGATTGAGCGACTCGGAGCGCCACGAGTACGAGCGAAACCGAAAGGCCTTCCGCGGGGCCTACGACTACTTCGTGGACCTCGCTCCGGGCGCGAGCTGGGAGGACTTCGCGCGCTGGGCTGCGCGGACTCCGGAGGGACGCGCCGCCCTGGCCGGGTGGCGGCGAGCACGCCAGGTCCTGTCGATGACCGACGAGAAGAGCGAGGCGATCGGACGGCTGCTGGACCGTCACCAGGATGGGCGAGTCTTGATCTTCACTGCCGATCAGCGGGCAGCCTACCGCGTCACGCGGGAGCAGCTCGTCATGCCGATCACGGCGGACATCAAGCGGAAGGAGCGGGACCGCATGCTGGCCGCCTTCCGTGAAGGCTCGATCGGCGCCCTCGTCTCGGCTCGCGTACTCAACGAAGGACTCGACGTCCCTGCGGCCAACGTCGGCATCATCTGCGGCGGCGCCCAGGGCCGGCGAGAGCACGTTCAACGAATCGGGCGGCTGCTGCGACCAGCACCGGGCAAGCGCGCCGTGGTCTACGAGCTGGTGACGCGCGATACGGTCGAGGTCGGCCAGGCCAGGAGGAAGCGGCATGGGATCACTACATCCGGGACTGGCCTGCTGTAGCCTGCGGGACGGCCACCTCGAGCCGCTCTGGTTCAGTGAGCGAGACGCGCCGTGGCTGCGCGAGCTGATCGAGGTCTACGAGAGCTTCGTCGGTGAGCGGCGACGGCTCCTCGATGCTCGGCTGCGGTCTCTCGGCGAGGACCGCCGTGCGTTCCGGGGGCTGCCCCTCGCGACCGTCGTACTCGACCGGCTCTACCGCAGCGAGCTCGTGGCGGCGATCGCGCCGGTGGAAGCTCGGCGCGCCGCCTTCACCGCCGCTGCACGGCGCGAGGATCGCACCATCGTGCTGGAGCGGGTTGCCACCAGCCTGGGAATCGACGCCGCGGAGCTCGAAGACTCGCTGCTGGCCGACCTCCCGAGCGAGCGGCGCCTGAAGGCTCCGGAAGTTCCCCTCGATCCCACCAACCTCGCCCTGTGCTGCAACCTCGCCATCGCCCAGGCCGCGCTGAAGAGCTCCTCCGAGGTGTCGATCCGCCTGGAGGGAAACGCGCGGGCGGTAGTTCGCCACGCGAAGCTGCGCGGTCTGATCTGCCTGCTGTCGTCGGCCGAGGCGGCGGGCGGAGTGACCCTGGAGATCTCGGGCCCCCTCTCCTTGTTCCGGCGCACGGCCCTCTACGGCCGACAGCTCGCCGAGCTCGTGCCGATGCTCTCCTGGAGTCGACACTTCGAGCTGAGAGCCCGCTGTCTCGTGAGCTCCCGCGAGGGGTGTTTCACCCTGCGCACCGGCGCCCCACTCCCTGCCGGACCCGAGCCGCGCCTCTACGACAGTGCTCTGGAGCGCCGCTTCGCCCGCGAGTTCACCCGTGCCGCCCCGAGCTGGGAGCTGCTGCGCGAGCCCGAGCCGGTCGAGGCGGAGGGGACCCTGATCTTCCCGGACTTCGCCATCCAGCCCCACGGGGATCCATCCCGTCGCTGGCTCCTCGAGATCGTCGGCTTCTGGACCGCCGGCTACATCGAGCACAAGCTGCGCCGCCTGCGCGCGGCGAGTCTGCCCCGCCTGATCCTGTGCCTCGACGCCGACCGCGATTGTGGTGAGCACGACTTGCCGCGGGATGCACGCGTGGTGCGCTTTCGGAAGCGGATCGACCCCGGAGAGGTGCTCGCGCTGGTCGAGAGGGTGCAGTGAGCTGCCGCAGCTACCCGCTCAGGGCACCGCCCACCAATCCCCTGCCGCCGGCGTCCGCGTCGCATTGGTCCCGCAGTGCACCTCCCCCCACCACTCGTGGTAGGGGTACCAGTCGTCGACGAAGTCCACCTGCAGCCCGATCGCGTTCATCTCTTGCACGAACGGCTCCTTGAACTTGTCCACCGACCCATCCACCGGCCCGAAGGGGTCCGCCGCGATCACTCTGGTCCCCGCGATCAGCGAGTTGACCATGTTCGGCATGTGGGCGAGTGCCTGGTTCGTGCCGCCGTACTTCCAGAAGAGCGACGGCACGTCGATGATGTCCTGCTCGGCTATCCCGCAGCCCGTCTTCATCTGCTGGCGCACGGCGTCGATCGTCGCCTGCAGGTTCTGGTTGTAGTTCACGAACTGCGTCCAGCCCAGGAGACCGTTCACCGTCGTCTGGTCGCTGGTCCCCGCGAACACCGTCAGGCCGCCCTTCCCCTGATTCTGCAAGTCCTGCAGGATCGCCAGCGCGCCCTGCGTGTCCGGGATCAGCATCCGGTACGGACTTCCCGTGTTCGCCGGCACGAAGCAGATCTCCTCGTCGACGTGCCCGATCACCAGCCACCCCGTATCGATCGAGAGCACCGGCCCCTGCACCGCCTGCGCGTCGAGGAAGGACAGCACCTCGGGGTGAATCGTCAGCGAGCCCTGGTAGCCGGTGTAGATCCGCCCCAGCGGCCAACCCGGCAGCGGCGGCGTGCAGTCCAGGTTTCCGAACCAGTCGATCCAGTCGACCCCGGAGCGGTACCAGCCCTTGTACACGTACCCGAAGTCCGGCCCGAGACAGTACTTCCACGTCCACGCGTCGAGCGCCCGCCCCCGCGGCGCCCTCAGCACCGCCGGCAGGCAGCGCCGCCCACCGATCGCCGGCATCGCCGAGTAGCCGAACTCCATCGCGTCCTGGTCCCAGATGCCGTAGCTCGGCTCCATCGAGATCCCGTCGATCTCGTGCAGCACCGCGCCCGCCGCCGCCACCGGGCCCGCCAGCTCGGCGATGAAGGGCTGCGTGTACGTCTTCCTGGTCACGTATACCGTCTCCGCCGCGTCGAGGTTCGAGTGCAGGAGGAACGGCGCCACCCGCAGCCGCACCACGTCGCTCCCCACCAGCAGCCCCGCGCCGTCCCGCAGCACGAAGGTGAGGACCACCTCGCCCCCCCACTTCCCCGCTGCGCCCGTCGAGGTCTGGGCGTAGTCGAGCGCCTCGATGCCGAGTTCCAGCCCCTGGCGCAGCTCGGCCGCGGTCACCACCGTCGAGGTCGGGTCGAAGAGCGTCCAGCTGCCACCTTGCTCCCGGAAGAGCCGCACCCACGGCGCGGCCTCCCCGTTCACCCCCAGCGCTCCCGTCCACGCCGAGGGCACCCCGCGGATCGGCCGCAGCCGCACCGGGGCGAGGTCCAGCGCGTCCGCCGCCCCGTTCACCACCGAGTCGGTCGCGTCGGCCGCCCCGTCCCCGTCGTCGTCGTCGTTGTTGAAGAGGAATACCGCCCCCTTCGCCGTCGACCAGAGATGCTCACCGGCATCGTCTTCGGCCCCACTCACCTCGACCACGCCGTCACGGTCCGCGTCCACGTCCAGGTCCACCAGGAGGCCCGCCGGCGCGGGGGCCCTCGGCGGCGTGGGCGTGGAGGAGCCGCTCCCCACCTGGGGCAGCCCCGCCGCCGGGGGAACGAAGAGGGCCAGAGCCAGGAGCGCCGCCGTCGTGGGGAAGAGCTGAACCATCGAATCGCAGCCGGGGTGGAGGGAATGGGGATCTCGTATCCTACCCCGCCCGGCGAGATCTCGCTGCGTGGACGATTCCTGGAACCCAAAGGCACCTCGCCCCCTCCCCTCCCTATACTGCCGCCCCGCAATCGCGAGCGAGATGAGCAAGTGGACCCACCAGGACAGCGCCGGCCTCTACAACGTGGAGAAGTGGGGGCTCGGTCACTTCGGCGTCAACGCCGACGGACAGGTCGAGGTGATCCCCGACGGGAGCCAGAGCTCCGTCGAGCGGATCGACCTCTGTGAGCTCGTCGGCCAGGTGAAGCGTCGCGGCGTCGACACGCCGACGCTCTTCCGCTTCGACGGCATCCTGCGCGCGCGGGTCCGCTCCCTCTTCGAGGCGTTCGACAACGCCCGAGGGGAGTACGAATACGAAGCTCCCTACCGCCTCGTCTACCCGATCAAGGTCAACCAGGAACGCGAGGTCGTCGAAGCGCTGCTCCAGGAAGGGCGCGGTCGCGGCATGGGCCTCGAGGTCGGCAGCAAACCCGAGCTGGTCGCGGTGATGACGGTCCGCGGAGCCGACGAGGACGCGATCGTCGTCTGCAACGGCTACAAGGACGAGGAGTACGTCGAGCTCGCCCTGCTCAGCCAGAAGCTCGGCGTCACCACCATCATCGTCATCGAGAAGTTCACCGAGCTGGAGACGATCCTGCGCAAGGCGGAAGAGCTCGACATCGAGCCGGTGCTCGGCGTTCGCTCCAAGCTCGCCTACCGCGGCGCGGGACGCTGGTCGCAGTCCGGTGGCGACCGCTCGAAGTTCGGCCTGACCGCGCGCGAGATCGTCGGCGTCGTCGAACGCCTCGAGGAGGTCGGCAAGCTCGACTGCCTGCGACTCCTCCACTTCCACCTCGGCAGCCAGATCACCAGCATCCGCGCCCTGAAGAACGGCCTCCGCGAGGCGAGCCACACGCTCACCGGCCTCGTCGAGATGGGCGTGAACATCACCTGGATGGACGTGGGCGGCGGACTGGGCATCGACTACGACGGTTCCGCGACCAACTTCGAATCGTCGATGAACTACTCGCTGCAGGAGTACGCCAACGACGTCGTCTACCACGTCGCCGAGGCCTGCCGCGAGGCGGACATACCGCAGCCGACCCTGCTGTCGGAGTCGGGACGAGCCCTCGCCGCTCATCACGCCGTGCTGGTCACCGAGGTCCTCGGGGTCTCCGCCCAGGTCAACGGCGCGGTCCCCGCTCCACCGACCGAGGAGGACCACGAGCTGGTCCAGGGGATGGCCGAGGTCGTCGCCGACATCACCGTGAAGAACTTCCAGGAGGCGTACCACGACCTCCGGGAGGAGCGGGAGCGCGCCAGCATGCTCTTCAATACCGGGCAGCTATCGATGCGCGAGCGCGCGCGCTTCGAGGAGTTCTTCTGGTACGGCTGCGCCAGGGTCCGGCGGGTGATCGCCGAGGTCGACTATGTCCCCGATGACCTGAGCTCTCTCGAGCGCGACCTCGCCGACACCTACTTCCTCAACTTCTCGCTCTTCCAGTCGATTCCCGACTCCTGGGCGATCAAGCAGCTCTTCCCCATCCTGCCGCTGCAGCGCCTGGACGAGGAGCCGAAGCGCCGCGCCGTCCTGGCCGACGTCACCTGCGACTCCGACGGCCGCATCGATCGCTTCATCAACCTCCGCGACGTCAGCCGCACTCTCGAGCTCCACGACGTGCGCCCGGGCGAGCCGTACTACCTCGGCTTCTTCCTGATCGGCGCCTACCAGGAGATCCTCGGGGACATGCACAACCTCTTCGGCGATACCCACATCGTGCACGTCGACCTCGACGACATCGGCCGCCCCAAGCTGCGGCACGTGGTGCGCGGAGATCGTGTGCAGGATGTCTTGACCTACGTGGAGTACTTCGAGCAGGATCTCCTGCGCGACCTGCGCCGCAATATCGAGCATTCCCTCGATCGTGGTCTGCTCACCTTCGAGGAGTCCGCGCTGATCTGGAGGCGCTTCGAGGAAGCGCTGCAAAGCTACACCTACCTCTCGAGAGAGAGCCATCCCCTGCACAAGCACCAACCCGCACCCCACCCGCGATGAAGATCACCGATGGGCTCCTGGTCGAGCTGGACTACTTACTGAAGCTGGACGACGGCACCGTCGTCGAGGACAGCGCCGAGGAAGGCCCGCTGGTCTACCTGCATGGCAACGAAGAGCTGCCCGCGCGGCTGGAGGAGGCCCTGGTGGGATCCGAGAAGGGCGCCCAGCTCGAGCTGACCCTCTCGCCCGGGGATGCCTTCGGGGAGTACGACGTCGAAGCGATCACCACGGTGCCGCGGGAGGAGTTCCCTCCGGATGCGGAGATCGCCAAGGAGATGTGGATCCAGGTCGCCGTCGAGCTCGAGGGCGAGGAGGGTCCCTCCGGCGAGTTCGAGATCGACATGCGCGTCGTCGAGGTCAACGAAGAGTCGGTCGTGCTCGACGCCAACCACCCGCTTGCCGGGAAGACCGTGCTCTACACGGTCCAGGTGCGCGATGTGCGCCAGCCCACCGAGGCGGAGGTGACCGAGCACCGGGAACAGCACTGCTGCAGCAGCGACGATTGCGGGCCCGAGCACGAGCACGGCGGACCCGACTGTGGTTGCGAGAACTAGAGGTCCGGCCGAAGACGGCCAGACCTCTAGATGATGTCAACACCTGCGGTGCTCCCGCGCCTCCGGCGCGGGGTCGGACTTCGTCCGACCTGGAGACACGGCCTTTTCGGCCGTGCCTCCAGGGGCTGCGAGCACTGAGACGGACCGGAGGCGAGTCGCCCCTGGCCTCGCCCCCCCCGGTTGCCTAACGTGTCGCTCCGATGAGCGCCCTCCTCGCCGAGCGAATCCCGCTGCACCTCTCCGACGACCACCCTCCGATCCTGATGGTGGTGATCGACACGGAGGAGGAGTTCGACTGGTTCCAGCCGTTCGACCGCGCGAATACCGGCGTGACGGCGATGGCGGCGGCCGGGCGCGGCCAGGAGCTCTTCGACGAGTTCGGCATCCGCCCCTGCTGGGTCGTCGACTACCCCGTCGCCTCCCAGGAGGCGGGGTGGAAGCCGCTGGCGGAGATCGTCGAGTCGGGGCGCGCCTCGATCGGCGCCCACCTCCACCCGTGGGTCTCGCCCCCGCACCACGAGGCGGTCAATCCGGCCAACTCCTACCCCGGCAACCTGCCCGCGCAGCTCCAGGAGGAGAAGCTCCGCCGCCTGGGCGGGGCGATCGAGGACGCCTTCGGCTTCCAGCCCTCGATCTACAAGGCGGGGCGCTACGGCTTCGGCCCGGCGACCACCGGGGTCCTGGAGAGCCTCGGCTACGAGATCGACCTCTCACCCTGTCCGGGGTTCGACCTCACCGGCGACGGCGGCCCCGACTGGGCGGCCTTTCCCCCCGATCCGTACCGCTTCGGCCGGGGGTGGGGGCTGGTGGGGCTGCCGACCAGCGGCGGCTTCGTCGGGGCCTTCTCCGGCGCCGGCCCGCTGCTCCACCGGCTGGCCCACCGGCCGCCGTTCATCTGGGGGCGCGCGCCGGGGATCCTGTCCCGCCTGGGGCTCCTGGAGCGGCTCCTGCTCTCCCCCGAGGGGTACGAGCTCGAGCACCTGAAACGGCTGACGCGGGCCCTGATCGCCCGCGGGACGCGGATTCTCAGCTTCTCCCTGCACAGCCCCTCCCTCGAGCCCGGACACACCCCTTATGTCCGGAGCGAATCGGACCTGAAGGAATTCCTGGCCACGTGCCGACAGTACTTCGAGTACTTCCTCGGCGAGCTGGGCGGCGCGACCATGGGCCCCGCGGAGGTGCGCCAGCTCCTGATCGATCCGCCTCTCTCCCTCGACACCCCCCCGAACGCTTGAAGATCCTCGGCATCTCCCCCCTGGACAAGGACGCGACGGCCTCGCTGGTCGAGGATGGCCAGATCCTCTTCGCCGCCGGCGAGGAGCGCTACAGCCGTCAGAAGCAGCACGAGGGCTTTCCCGGCGCGGCGATCCGCGCGACGCTGGAGGGGACCGGCACCGATCCGGCCGACGTCGACGAGGTCGCCTATCCGTTCCTCACCGCGGAGCGGGAGGCGGAGATGATCGCGGACGCGCTGCAGCAAGAGCGCGAGTTCCTGCGCGACACCGACCGCCCCGATCTCGGCGCGCTCCTGCGCGAGGCGGACGCGCGCGTGCCGGAGCGGACCGACCCGGTCCACGGCCTCGCCACGCCGAACCAGAAGATGGTGAAGCCGCTGCACAAGCGGATGGCGTACAAGCTCTTCGGCGCGACCGGTTTCGCCGAGCGGATCGCCAAGAAGGAGTCCGCGGCGTGGGGCGAGCGGGCCGTGGCCGCACACCAGCACTGGAACGAGGAGCTACACGCGGGACTGAAGGAGCTGGGTCTCGAGGACAAGCTGAAGCAGTACGACCACCACCTCTCGCACGCCGCGAACGCGTACTACGCCAGCGGCTTCGACCGCGCGCTGATCGTCACGCTCGACGGTTACGGCTCGGGGCTGGCGGGTTCGATCAGTCTCGGGGAGGGCGGTGCGATCACGCGCAAGCACCGCGTCTTCTTCCCCCACTCGCTGGGGACCTTCTACGAGACGGTCACCGGCGCGCTCGGCTACAAGCCCGATCGCCACGCCGGCAAGATCGTCGGCCTGGCCGCTTACGGAGACCCGCAGGTGCTCGGTGACGTGGTGATGTCGCGCTTCCACATCGAGCCGCAGCAGTACCGCATCTTCGAGAACCTGAACACCTTCTTCGCTCGCCACTGCGCCGTGCGCTATCCCATGGTGGACGTGGCCGCGGCGTGGCAGTGGGTGCTCGAGCAGGTCGCCGGCAAGCTGGTCAAGTACTGGCTCGACACGCTGGGCTGCTCCAAGGTCGTCCTCTCCGGTGGCGTCACCGCCAACGTGAAGATGAACCAGCGGATCCACGAGCTGGAGGGCGTCGACGGGATCTACGTCTATCCGAACATGGGCGACGGCGGCTGCGCGAGCGGGATTGCGATGCACCAGAGCTGGCCCGGCGGGGTCGGCGAGGCGCTGAGCGACGCGTGCCTCGGCCCGGAGTTCACCGATGACGAGATCGTGAAGGTGCTCGACGAGCAGGGCCTCGAGTACACGCGCCCCGAGCAGATGGCGCCCTTGGTGGCCAGGCACATCCACGACGGCAAGGTGGTCGCACGCTTCGACGGCCGGATGGAGTACGGCCCGCGCGCCCTGGGCAACCGTTCGATCCTGTACCACGGCCGCGAGACCGAGGTGAACCACTGGCTGAACAAGCGCCTGGGGCGGACCGAGTTCATGCCCTTTGCGCCGGTCACGTTGTGGGAGAAGCGGGGCGACTGCTACCGGGGCCTCGCCGGCGCGGAGCACACCGCGCAGTTCATGACCATCACCTTCGACTGCACCGAGGCGATGCACAAGGGCTGCCCGGCCGCGGTGCACGTCGACGGGACTGCGCGTCCGCAGCTGATCAAGCGCGAGACGAATCCCGGCTACTACGACATCCTGGTGGAGTACGAGAAGCTCTCGGGGCTGCCGAGCATCATCAACACCAGCTTCAACATGCACGAGGAGCCGATCGTGTGTACGCCTCAGGACGGGGTGCGGGCGTTCCTCGACGGCAAGCTGGACGGGTTGGCGATCGGGGGCTTCTTCGTGGAGCAGCCGAAGAGGTAGGCGATCAACCGCCGGCCAACGGGGCGCTGCTCGGCGTGGTATCGGTCTTCAATCCGAAGAGGTGGCGCAGGAACGAGCGTCCCAGGTAGATGAATGGCGTATCGATCATCGCCAGCATCACCTTGCACACGTAGACCCAGAGGATGATCTCCCAGATCGTCCCCCACTCCATGTCGAGGCCCCAGCGCAGGAAGATGCCGTTGACGATGATCGTATCGACCAGCTGGCTGATCATCGTCGAGCCGTTGTTGCGGATCCACATGTGACCGCCGCCCGTGATCCGCCACCAGAAGTGGTAGAGGCGGACGTCGAAGAGCTGCGCCACGAGATAGGCGAGCATCGACGCGAAGAGCAGGAGGCGCGGGTTGTGGAAGACCGCCGCGTAGGCGCCTTGCATTGAGCCCGAGTCGACGAAACCGTGGTCGGGAAGGCTCCAGAACTCGCTCGCGGGGAGCCAGACGCCGATCTGGATCACGGCCAGCATCAGGAGGCTCATCAGGAAACCGAGCACCACCATCAGGTTGGCGCGGCGGCGCCCCCAGATCTCCGAGACGATGTCGGTCAGCCAGAAGGTGACCGGATAGGTGATGATTCCCGCGGTCAGGGTCACCGGCTCGCCGCCGTTGAACCAGCTCGGGCCGCCCTCGGGGAAGAGGTAGAAGAGCTTGGTGCCAATGATGTTGGTTAACACCAGGACCACGGCGAACGTGGCCGCGAAGAGAGTGTAGACCGCGTCGGGGCGGGTCATCGAGAGACCGGCCGAGGGAGCGCTTCGGGGATCGGGGGGAGGTTTCGAGTCGTCGGGTCTCATCGCGGGGGCGGCGGCACGGCCGGGGATCTTGGCAAAGGACCCGATGGATGACAAGCGCGGCCGGATTGCTACACTCCCCGGCCGCATTCCCCCCACACCCCGCCCCACGAGCAACCATGCAAGTCATCGAACAGCTGAAACGGATGAGCGAAGAGCGCTTCCTGGCGATCTACACGTCGCTCGAGCAGCAGGGGTTCGGCCCGCTGGACCACGAGGTGGCCAAGGCGATGAAGTTCCGCCCCCACGCGATCCGCAAGCTGGAGATGACGAAGCGCGCGCGCAAGGCGCGGCAGATCATGGAGGCCCGGGCGAACGCGGAGCTCTGCTACGAGCTGTTCGGCAGCTACCTGCTCAAGCACCACAAGGAGCTGGTGACCGGCTTCCTCGAGGAGACCGGAGTCGAGCACGAGGACGGCATGATCGGGAACGTCGAGGAGGATCAGCCGGAGGGGGACAAGATCGCCGCGGCGGTGGATGTGCTCGACGGCAAGTTCGATCCCGAGGACGTCACCCTCTACCTTTCGATTTGCGCGGAGCAGTGGCCGCAGGTGACCGAGATCCAGGAGACCTGGAAGGCGCGCGTCGAGTAGAATACGGAACCAAGAATACGGAACCAGGTTCACTTTCACACACCTGGCGGGGGGGGGGGGGGGGACGCCGCCCCCCCCCCCCGCCAGGTGTGTGAAAGTGAACCTGGTTCCGTATTACTCCTTCACCCGCTCCACGAAGTGCCCATCCCGCGTATCGACCCGAATCGTCTCCCCCGGATCGAGGTACGGCGGTACCTGCACCTCCAGCCCGGTCTCGGTCACCGCGTTCTTCATCTGCGCCTTGGCCGTCGCCCCCTTGATCGCCGGGTCACACTCGGTGACCTCCAAGTCGACTGTCATCGGCAACTGGATACTGACCACCTGGCCGTCGATCAGCATCGCGCGCAGTCCCTCGAGACCGTCCTTCAGGTAGCCGACGTCGTCGCCGAGGTCGTCCTTGTTGAAGGAGAACTGCTCGAAAGAGACGTTGTCGATGAAGTGCCAGTCGGTGCCGTCGGAGTACATGAATCCGCAGTCGTGGTGCTCGAGGTCGGCCTCCTCGAACTTCTCGCCGCCGCGGAACGACTCGTTCAGGACCTGACCGGTGAGCAGGTTCTTCAAGCGCGTCTTGCTGATCGTATTCCCCCCGCGCGCGGTCGGCGTGGAGGTGGCGACGTGCTGGACGATCATCGGCGCGCCCTTGAATACGAGGCAGACGCCCTTCTTGAGCTGGCTGGTGTCGATCATGAGGCGCGGATCATACCATCGAGCGCAGCCGCCGGGGCGGCCGCTGGCAACGAAGACAGACGTGCGTCCCCCGCCCGCCGACCACCAGCTTGCGGATCCGGGCGCCGCAGCGGCGGCACGGCCTTCCGTCACGGCCGTAGACCTGGAATTGCTGCTGGTAGCTGCCCGGCTGACCTTCCGGGGTGCGGTAGAAGGTGTCGAAGGAAGAGCCCTCGCGCTCGATCGCCTCGGCCAGCGTGCTCCGGATCTCCGCGTGCAGGCGGCCCGCCGCCGCGGTCGTGAGCGAATCGGAGCGGCGCAGCGGGTGCAGGCGGGCGCGGTGCAACGACTCGTCGACGTAGATGTTGCCCAACCCCGCGACGAACGCCTGATCGAGCAGCAGCGGCTTCAGCTGGCGTGACTTGCGCCGCAACGCGCGGCGGAACCAGCGCACCTCGAAGGTCGCGCCGAGCGGCTCGGGGCCCAGCGCCGGCAGCACCGCGGCGAGCTCCTCGGTGAAGGTGAAGCGGCCGAACTTTCGCACGTCGAGAAAGGCGAAGACCTCCCCGGGCCGGTCGAGGGTGAGGCGCACCCGCTCGTGCGGAGCCCGCGGCGTACCCGGCGCTACGACGTACAGCCGCCCGGTCATCCCCAGGTGGATGACGAGGTGGCCCGCGGGGCGTCCGCGCCGCTCGAGGTCGATCAGGATGAACTTCGCCCGGCGGCGGACGCGGTTCATCCGCCGGCCGACCAGCGCCTCGTCGAAGCGCGCGCGGCTCACCCCCCGCAGCGTGCGGAGCCACTCGACCTCCGTAGCGCGCACGAGCCGCCCCTCGATAGAGGGGGCGATCAGGCGGGTCATCGTCTCGACTTCGGGGAGCTCGGGCATCGGAGGGGTTTCTCGCGTTCGGTGTACCGTCGGATCTTACCGCGCTCTCGCCCCGATCCGTCAACGGAGCGACGCGAGGTGAAAACGAAGTTGAACCTCCGTCGATCCGCCCCGTTCTCCCCCGCACGGCAAACATCGATGGACGCCGGCAACCTCCGGTGGAGAGTTACGGGATCGCAGGGATCCCGGTGATCCACCCGACCAGAGACCCTGGAGGTCCGCCATGTCCGACCAACCCTACCCGGGAATCACGCCCCCCGTCTCGTCGCTCCCGCGCAGCTGGGAGACGAATCAGACCTTCGCCGACGCCTTGTACGAATGGATGGAGCGCGCGCCGTGGCTGGCGCTCTCCGCGGTCGCGCACGTGCTGGTGATCCTGCTCCTGGCGGTGGTGCCCTGGGGCATCTTCCACGACGAGGAGGAACACGTCCTCCAGGCCGAAGTCGCACCGAATCCGGTGGACCTGGTCGAGGTGGAGCCACCGGAGCCGGAGCCGCCCGTCGAGCTCTCCGAGCCGGACACCGAGCCGGAGTTCGTCGACACCAACTACGCGGAGACCGAGGACGAGAGCGAGACCTTCGACGATCCGCTCGACGACATCGATCATTTCCCCGAGAGTCCCTTCGACGCGGATCAGATGAACCCGATCATCGGCATCGGCGGGGGAGCCAAGTACGGCGAGCGCTTCAAGGGAGGCGGTCGACGCGGCCCCGGAGGCGGTCGCATCGTCGAGCAGGCGGTGAAGGACGGCCTGGAGTGGCTGATCGCGCACCAGCACCCCGACGGACACTGGGACAGCGACGGTTTCGATTCCAACTGCGGCGCCGGTGATCTCTGCGGGGGGCCCGGCCAGCCGGAGCACGACATCGGCGTGACCGGTCTCTCGCTCCTGGCGCTGCTCGGGGAAGGTCACACCACCCGCCGCGGTCTCTACCGCGAGCAGGTCGCCCGCGCGGCGAAGTGGCTGCTCGACCAGCAGGACCCCGACAACGGGCTGCTCGGCGACGCGATCGGCCACAGCTTCATGTACGACCACGCGATCGCCACGCTGGCCCTGTGCGAGTGCTACTACTTCTCGCGAAACCCGATCATCGGGGCACGGGCGCAGAAGGCGGTCGGCTTCATCACCACCGCGCGCAATCCCTACGGCGTCTGGCGCTACTCCGCGAGCCCCGACGGGAACAATGACACCTCCGTCACCGGCTGGATGATCCTCGCCCTGAAGTCGGCCCAGGACGCCGGGCTCAAGATCGACTCCAGCGCGTTCGCCGACGCCCTCTCCTGGTTCGACGAGGTCACCGACCAGGCGACCGGGCGCGTCGGCTACACGAGCGTGGGCAGCCCGTCCTCCCGGATCCAGGGCGTCAACGACCACTTCCCCGTCGATCGCGGCGAGGCGATGACCGCCGTCGGGCTCTTCTGCCGCTTCTTCCTCGGCCAGGATCCGGAGCACGACCCCGTGATGACGCGGCACGCCGACCTCCTGCTGAAGAACCTGCCCGAGTGGGACCCCGACGGGCTCAGCAACGACGCCTACTACTGGTACTACGGTTCCTACGCGATGTACCAGATGGGCGGGCGGCACTGGCGCGTCTGGCGCAAGTCGATGGAGGACGCCGTGCTGGCCTCGCAGCGCAAGGACGGGCACGCCCGGGGCTCCTGGGATCCGATCGGGCCCTGGGGCTTCGCCGGCGGCCGCGTCTACTCGACGGCGATGCTGGTCCTGTGTATCGAGGTGTACTTCCGGTACCCGAAGATCATCGGCGCCCGGTAGCGAGCGGCGAACCTCGTGCGCTGTTGGGCACCCGGTCAGGCCGCCATGCTCTGCTCGAAGTCACTCTCTTCGAACGACTCGCGCGCCCGACCGAGCAGCGCCATCCGGCGCCCTTCGGGAACACCGAGGAACTCGAACTCCTCGCAGTTGACGAGCGCGCGGTACCCTTCCAGGTCGTCCAGTGACAGGTGGAGGTCGGCCTTGTGAGCCAGGCTGGCCAGCGCGGCTTCGCGACCGAACTCCTCGTTGGTCGCGAAGTCGTGATGGTGGCCCACCACGCTGATCAGCTCGTCGGAGAGGCGCCACTTCCTGGCCAGCATCTCGCCGGCGCGCTCGTGGTGCACGTAGAACAGGTGCCCGACCATCGCCGGGCTGGTCGACTGAGCGCTACCGCCCTCCTTGGAGATGATCGACAGGAGGGCGATCTTGCCGATGTCGTGGAGCAGACCCGTCAGGAAGGCACGCTCCCGATCCTCGCCGAGCATCGGGGCGATGGTGCGTGCGATCGAGGCGACCGAGAACGCCTGGCGCCAGATCTCGGTGGAGAAGTTCTCGAGCTGCTTGACGCGGAGGATGGTGCCCTTGACGGAGACGGTGAAGATGAGGGAGCGCAGCCCGCGCAGGCCGATCCGCATCACCGCTTCGTTGAGCGTCTGTGCGGGTACCCGGGTCGCGTAGAGGACCGAGTTGGAGGTGCGCAGGAGCTCGCTGGCCAGCGACGGGTCGGAGGAGATCAGCTCCACCACGCGCGCGACGTCGACCCCCGGCTTGCCGGCCAGGTTGATCAGGGCCATCGAGGTCGCGGGGAGGTGCGGCAGCTCGAAGTCGCCGCTCTCGATCCGCTCGGTGAAACTCTCGAGCAGCACGCGATCCCGTCCGGCCACGGGCAGGGTGCGGTGCGCTTCGACGTCGAGGTTGCCGACGTGGGGCTTGTCCTGGAGACGCGGCTTCTCCTCCTCTCCCTCCTGCCCCTCCTCCGTGGAGCTCGATCCGGTCGCGGCGGCGGATCGCCGCTTCCCCTTCGCCCCGCGTCGGGGACGCGTCTCCTTACCACCGAAGATCCTTTTCAGCCAGCCGAGCATCGCTCACCACTCCCGTCGTACACGTCTCGCCTGTGGGGCGAGGGACCGGAGAGGCAATCGGCGCGCGGGATCGCGGTTTTTGAGCCAAAGCGAGGATCCGCGCCCGATTCGACTCCGATCGGGGCTCGTGGACGTGCTGCAGGGGGCGGAGCCCTATGCCTCCGGCTCGATCCGGCGGCCGCTCCGGGCGTCGAACCAGTGCAGCGCACCCGGCGGCAGGGAGATCTCCAGCCGGTCCCGGCGGCGAGCGGGGTGCTGACCCTCGACCGAGAGGCGCAGCGCTTCGCCGTCGACCGCGAGGTCGATCAGCGTCTGCGAGCCCAGCCGCTCGACCGCTCGCACCCGGAGCGCGTGCTCTCCGCCCAGCTCGATGCGGTGCGGTCGCACGCCGAGGACGACCGGTCCGTCGGGAATCCCCGGTGAGAAGAGCTGGAGGTCGCCGCGGACGAAGCGCCCATCCTCGACTCGACCCTCCAGGAGGTTCATCGCCGGGCTGCCGATGAAGGAGGCGACGAAGCGGGTCGCCGGCTCGCGGAAGACCTCGAGCGGCTCGCCGATCTGCTCGACGTGCCCGTCGCGCAGGACGCAGATCCGCTGGCCGAGGGTCATCGCCTCCGCCTGGTCGTGAGTGACGTACAGCGTGGTGATGCCGAGATCGCGATGCAGCCGCGAGATCTCGCCGCGCATCTCGCCGCGCAGCTTGGCGTCGAGGTTCGAGAGGGGTTCATCGAAGAGGAAGAGGCGCGGGTTGCGGATGATCGCCCGCCCCAGCGCGACGCGTTGCATCTGGCCGCCGGAGAGCTGCTTCGGCTTGCGGTCGAGCAGCTCGTCGAGGCCGAGCATCCCCGCCGTCTTCCGCACCTTCTCCTCGATCTGCGCCCTCGGCTCCTTGCGCAGGGTGAGCGGGAAGGCGAGGTTCTTGCGCACGCTCATGTGCGGGTAGAGCGCGTAGTTCTGGAAGACCATCGCCACGTCACGCTCCCGCGGCTCGAGATCGCCGATCGGCCGGCCGTCGAGCTCGAGGTGGCCCTCGGTGACGGGCACGAGCCCCGCGACGATGCGCAGCAGGGTCGACTTGCCGCAGCCGGAGGGCCCGACCAGCACCATGAACTCGCCGTGATCGACGGTGAGGTCGATGCCGTGCAGCACGGTGTTCTCGCCGAAGCGCTGAACGATTCCCTCGAGGATCAGGCCGGCCATGAGGGCGGAGTCTACCCGTGCCTCCGGGTCAGAGCCAGGCTCGCAGCTGCTCGCCGGCGGCTCGCTCCAGGCCGGACTTCGACGGGAAGCTCGACTCCGGTGGGTTCGGTTTCGGACGAACCGTAGAATGGGACACACCGGACATGCGCCCTCACAAGCCGACGTCGCGATCGCGTCGCGCCTCCGACCGCGCGGTGAAGAAGCTCCTGCAGTGGGGCCTCGGCTGGCTACGCGGCTACCCGGCGGAGCAGCTGGGGCGCGGCCAGCTGCGCTGGGTGATCGTCCCCCGGCCCGGCCGGGGTCGGCTGCCCGAGTCGATCGTCCTCGACGGCGCCGCGCTCAGCCGGGCCACGCGGAATCGCAACCGGCTGCTGGCCGATTTCCCCAGGGCACTGCCGCGCGTCGTCGGCGATCGCGAGGTGTGGAGGCGACGGACGGGGGAGCGGCTGGACGCGGTCAAGCCGCTGGTGCATCGCGGCGACGCGTTGCCCGGAGCGCTCGAGCTCCTCGGTGAGCGCCGGGTCGACGGCCGGCTCGCTCCGAGGATCACTCCCGGTGCGGCTCTGGAGGTGGTGGTCGCCCGCGCCTGGTGGCTGTACGAGGAAGGGGAGGAGCGTGGCCGAGCGCTGCGATTCCTCGCCGGGAACGCGGAGGCGGCAGCGCGGCTGCTGGAGATCCTCCCCGGGGACGAGGGCCGGGATGTGCTGCTCGCGCTGGGTGAGCTCGCGGTGGATGGAGCCGGGGAGCCGGTCGCCGGCCTGCTGCGCTTCCTCGCCGAGCGCCGGGCGCACGAGACCAGCCTGGCGGTGCGATGGAGCGAGGGAGGCTCCGGAACCGAAGCCGCGCTGTCCTGGCTGCGGAAGACGGAACGCTGGCCGGTTCCCTCGACCCCCGACCGTCCGGCGTCCTGCCTGTGCAGACTGCTGCCCCGATTGATCGCGCTCGAGAAGGATCCGCGCGAGGCACTCCTGCCGGTGCTGGAAGCGCTCCTCCCGGACCGCTCACTCGGGGTGTGGGCGGAGTGGTGGAACGACATTCGTCACTGGACCCGGGTGCTCGCGTCCCAGCGCGACGGAGACGGCTCGAGGACCGGTGATTCGCATCCGCTGCCCGAGGAGGCGCTCTCGCTCGCACAGGAGCACCCGGCCGCCTTCGACCTCGCGTCCATGGTGGACCAGCTCCTGGAGGTGGCCGCCGACCCGAAGGCGCGCGCCTGGTTTCGCGAGGCAGGGCGGGGATTGCCGATCCTCCCAGAGCTCTTCGACGGGGCGGCGGTTCGCCTGGGACTCGTCGCTCACTGGTTGTATCTCCATCGATCGTCCGGCGGGCGGGACCGCCTGGCCAGGCTCGCGGAGATCGTCCGCTCGACCGTGGAGCACCTGGCCGATCCGGTCGGTCATCCGAGGAGGTATCGCTACTGGCGCAGGATCATGCCCGACGCCGGGGACTTCCGCCGGCACTGGGACTGCCTGGATGCCGACCTCCTCGATGGTTCGCTGGAGCCCGCGACGACGGTCGTCCTCTTCGATGCGCTGGCCGCGCTGGCGGAGCGGCCCGACATCCCCGAGGGGTGGAACGCGGCCGCGCTCCTCGAGGATCTCTTGCCGGCGATTCCCGATGGCGAGGCCGCGGTGCGCTGGGCCCACGATCTGCACCGGGTGAAGCTCGCCGGGGAGGTCATCGGGGGCTGTCGCCAGCGGTTGCAGCTCGTCTTCGCCCTGTCGCGAGGACGTCCGCAGGGCGTGCTCGCGATGCTCAGAGCCACGACCGACCGCGAGTTCGAGCGGAAGGACGTCCGGCTCGCCGCCGAGCTGCTCGCCGAGGAGCGATTCGGCCAACTCTCCGAGCAGGCCGCGAAGTGCCACCCACGCGAGTTGTGCCGGATCCTCGAGGCGCTCGTCCGCATCGAGCGGCGACACCCCGGAGAGGGGAAGAAGCTGTTGGCCGAGCACACCAGGGCGTTGCACGAGCTCCCGCCCGCGGAGGCTCTGGCGTGGTGCGAGGCGTACCCGGAGGAGCTGCGTCCGCTGCTCGGCGAGCTCCAGGCCGCCACGCCGCGGGCGGAGGCGATCTGCGCGCGGGCGTTCGGTCGTCTCCAGCCGGATCGCGAGGCACTGGAGACCGAGATCAGCCACCTGCGAAAGCAGCTCGCCGATGGAAGGGCGCTGCGGCCGGAGCACCTGCGCCTCCGCCTCGATCGGCTCGAAGCGCGGCTGCGGGACACGACGATCGTCGGCGAGACGCGCTGGCAGCGTACGCTCGAGAAGCTCCGCGCGAGGATCCTGAGGGAGCGAGTCCAGTCCCTGCGAGGTCACCTGGACGAGCGCTACCGTCAGCTCCTCGCGATGGTGTGCGAAGAGAGCGAGCCGCTCGCGCTGCCCGAGGATCCAGCGACGTTGCTCCTGCTCGATCACCTGCTGGACCTCCCCCCGCGAATCAGGCAGCTGGGACTGCGCCTGCTCCGCCGCCGCGCCGGCCCGCCACCCTGGGATCTGAGAGACGACCCGCCGAACCGGAAGTGGCTGGAGCGCGCTCGGGCGCGAGGTCTGCGACTGGAGAAGTGGCTCGACGGGAGCGAGCCCGTGGCGGTCGCCAGCAGCAGTGGCCGGGAGCTCCGGCTCTCTCTGGAACCGGACCCGCTGGAGATCCTGCGCATGGGCAAGTACTTCCATACCTGCCTGTCGCCCGGCGGCCAGAACTTCTATTCCGCGGTTCTCAATGCCGCGGACTCGAACAAGCAGGTGCTCTACGCTCGCGACGACCGGGGCCGCGTGCACGGACGATGTCTGCTCGCGGTGACCCGAGAGAATGGACTGCTCGCGTTCGAGCCCTATCACCACGACACGGCTCCCGACTTCCCCGCGCTGGCCGGCTCCTTCATCGAGCGACTGGCCGACGACCTGGGCGCCGAGGTGGCCCTGCGGGGCCACGTCGAGGACCTGCACCGGGGCGACTGGTACGACGACGGGCCGGAGGACGTCACCGGTCGTTTCGGTTTCCTGGAGGAAGGGTCCGAGTTCATCGAGCAGCTCGCCCGCCTCGCGCCCGCTGAGCTGATCCCGCGATTGACCGAGCTCTCCGGTCAGGATCCACCTCGGATCGCGCTGCTCCGGATGCTGCTCGACATCGAGCGATTCCAGCAGCGTCCCGAGCTCGTCCTCCCCCTGCTCGAGCTCCTCGAGGTGGATCACCACCACTCGGCGAAGACGCGGTGCCAGATCGCGAACATGCTCCGCCGAACGGGAGAGCTCGAGCTCGCCCGCGGCTGGCTGGATCCGCTGGTCGACGTGTACCGGGGCAGGCGTCGAATTCCGGATCACTGGTTCGTCCTCGCCTCGGAGCTGCTCGAGTCCGGCGACCCTTGCGCCGCCCTGGACGTGCTGGGACGCTCCTCTCGCCGCCGCGCCAGCTACGATGATCCGGCCGAGTGGAGCTGGTACTGGCATTCTCTCGCGGGGCGCGCGCACGAGTTGCTCGGACGCGATCGACAGGCCCTGGAGGCCTGTTCGCGGGCGGACCGGCTGATCGAGACGGAGGGGGGCTACGCCGGGAGCCAGGAGCATCGAGTGCTGCGAGAGAGGATCACCGAGCTGAGGCGCCGGCTGGGCGAGGTTTGACCCCGAAGCCGCTCACGCCCTATCCTTGGTCCCGCCCCGTGAAGGTGCAGGGCTTTCCTGAACCACGGAATGGAAGGAGGATCGAAGATCATGCGCATCACAACCACCTGCCTTGGATTCCTCGTCGTCTCGCTCCTGGCCGCGGCCTGTTCATCGGTCGGCCCCGGCGAGGATGGAAAGGACTTCGAGCTGTTCTTCGAGGATGGAGAGCTCGACTCGGTCACTTTCGAAGAGGAGGACAACCTCGTCGCGGAGGAGGACGTGAAGCTCGAGCGAGAGCGAGTCGGGATACGGTTCGCCTGGGGTGGCGAGACATCGCGTGGCACCTTCCAGATCTTCGGCGAAGACTGGAAGGCGGGCTCGGCCAAGTCCCTCACGCTCTTCGGTCTGGGCGGCGGGATCAAGGGTACACCGGTCCTCTCGAAGCTCTCCGGGGATGTCGACCTGATCCTCCCCTACCGAGGCGACATCTCGCTGGCCGGCGGAACCGACTCGGTCGGGACCACCGATCGCACGGCGGCCTATCTCTAGCTCCACGGCGACGTCGGGGTCGGGGTAGACTGGAAGGGATTCCGCCCCAGCCTCGGTCTGGCCCTGAGCTCGCTCGGTGGTGCGTACGTGGTGGACCCGTCCGGCTCCGCCGATCTGAAGTACACCGCGGCGGGCAGCAACTTCGGGTTCTTCCTCGACCTCTTCTACAAGAACGCCGACTTCCCGCTGTACGGACACCTCCGCTTCATGGGCGGTGACTACGAGATGACGACCATCGGGATCGGGGCGAAGTTCTGAGCGGTACCGATCCAGTCGGACAACACGACGGGCACGGACCGCTTCGGTTGGTCGATGGGGATCTCGGGGGACTCGGTGATCATCGGCGCGCCACGCCAGGGGGGAGGGGGCGCGGCCTACATCTTCGCCCGCAGGGCGGGCCTCTGGGCACTGCAGGCGCGGCTGGACCCGCTCGCGGTCCACAGCGACTTCGGGTGGGCCGTCGACATCGACGGCGATCGGGCGATCGTCGGTGCTCCGATGGCCATGGGGTCCGAGGACCCGATGGGAGAGGCCTACGTCTTCGTGCGGAACGGGTCGACCTGGCAGCTGGAAGACCAGCTCCAGGGGAGCGGAGTGACTGACTTCCACTACTTCGGCGACAAGGTGGCGATCGAGAAGGACTGGGCGGTCGCGGTCGCCGGCTGGGCGTTCATCCACCTCTTCAAGCGCGAGGGAAGCGACTGGGTCGAGAAGCAGAAGATTCTGCATACCGGTCGCGTGGTCCTGTCGGGAGACACCCTGGCCGCGAGCTACTTCGTTGGAGGCGGGATCGGGGCCGTGCGCGTCTACGTCCGCAGCGGCGACACCTGGACGCAAGAGGCGCAGCTCGAACCGGCGTCGTCGACGACTACTTCGGGTCACCGGCGCTGGACGGCGACACGCTCCTGGTCGGAGCGTGGGGGGACGACGATCTCGGCACCGAGGCGGGATCGGTGCACGTGTTCGTGCGAACCGGAACGCAGTGGGCGCACCAGGTCGAGCTCCACGCGCCCGATGGCGGACCGGGACAGCGCTTCGGGCGTCACGTCTCGCTGTCGGGGGACACGGCGGTGATCGGCTCCACGGACAGCGCTTCGGGCAGCTGGGGGGCAGCCTACGTCTTCCAGGGCTCGGGAGCCGACTGGAGTCATCAGGCCACGCTCGGCGAGGATCTCGGGGACATCTGGATGCGCAACGTCGCCATCGACGACGAGACGATCGTCACCACGGCCTTCCAGCACTCCACCTTCACCTTCCAGGGCCACGCTCAGGTCTTCGTCCCCCAACCCGACGCCGGCGTCGTCGAGTGCACCTGCGGGTCCGGTCCCTGCTCGAACGACGACCCCTCGGCGGGCTGCGCGAACTCGACCGGCTCGGGGGCGCTCCTCCTGGCCCAG
This sequence comes from uncultured Planctomycetaceae bacterium, assembly GCA_964496575.1. Classification (GTDB taxonomy): domain Bacteria; phylum Planctomycetota; class UBA1135; order UBA1135; genus CAZCAC01. The sequence continues at coordinate 66,556 of CAZCAC010000001.1, forward strand.
GGCCACGTCCCGAGCGGCGAGGTCAACCTCCTGGTGTCCGCTGCGCCGCCGGGTCAGTTCGGGATCTTCTTCCAGGGGAACAACCTCACCTCGATCCCCTCCGGGGACGGAACCCTCTGCACGACGCAAGGGCTGGTCCGAATCACGCCGATCGCGCAGGAGACCGACGACGGGGGGTCGACCGGCTACGGACCCTGCTTCGGCGATCCCTCGATCCCGGCCGTGACCGGCGTGGTGCCGGGGTCGGGAGTGACGCGCCGGTACCAGTTCTACTTCCGCGATCCCGCCGGCCCCTGCACTTCGGGCTTCAACACGAGCAACGCGCTGGCGATCACCTGGTAGACACCTACGGCAGCCAGGTGATCTCGTATCCGTTCGAGAGGTTGAAGTCGTTGACGCCAGGGCCGCAGGGCGGGTTGTTGGTGCTCCGGTACCAGTGCTGGTAGCGCTTGGTCTGGCCCGCGGAGACCCCACCCTTCGCGCCGATGGCGATGGTGGTGTTCGAGGCACCCGCGGAGTCGGCGAAACGCAGCTGGAGGCGGATCAGCGCTCCACCAGCGCAGCGCAGCCCGTCGCCGAAGGGGATTCCATCAGCGCCGTTGATCGCGTTCTCCGCCTGGAAGTAGAGGCCGGCGCGCAACGGTTCCTGCCCGGTGACGCTCAGCACCAGCGTGTCGTCGGAGACACTGGCCACGCCGAAACCCTGCAGCAGGGCGCCGGAGGAGAAGTGGCCGTTGTCGCAGCCCGACCCGGGTACGCTCCCGTCATTGTCGTTGCTGCAGGGGCAGGGCGTGCCGGAGCCGGGATCGCCGAAGCAGAAGCCATGGCCGGGAAGGGCCAGGATCTTGAAGACCACGCCTTCCCAGCTTCCGGTCGTGCCGAGGACGTAGACGTTGCCACTTCCATCCGTGGCGATGTGACGCGGATCGGACATGGTGCGCCCGGCCCCGTCACCCCACACGTCGATGATCTCGGTGATCGTCCCGGTGGTGGCGACCTCGAAGGCGTTGTCGGAGAACCTCCCGACGGCGTAGAGATCGTCCTTCGGACCGACGGTCAGATCGTACAGACCGCTCAGCCCGGGGATCTCGATCACCTCGGGAACGGGTACCCCCGGCAAGAGCCGGAAGACGACGTCCTCGAAGTAGACGGCCACGTAGAGGTTCTCGGCGCTGTCGAAGGACAGGTCGATGGGTGAGGACATGTTCCAGCCCGAACCTCCGCCGGTCGAATCGAGGATCTCGGTGATCTGTCCCCCCGGCTCGATCTTGAAGACGTTGTTCGTGACGCTACAGGCGACGTAGACGTTTCCGGAGTCGCCGAAGGCGATCGCGTCGGGATTGTTCTCCGTGCTCCCCACTCCGTCCCCGGTAGAATCGAGGATCTGGGTGATCTGCCCACCCGGCGTGATCCGGAACACGTTGTCGCTCGACATCGCTCCGACGTAGACGTTGTCGGCTCCGTCCACCCCGACCAGTTGCGGATGAGAAACGACGTTCCCCAGGCCGTCCCCCGCGGAGTCCAGGATCTGGGTGATCTGGCCATCGGGAGCGACCCGGAAGGCGTTGTGGGTCACGCTGCCCGCGACGAAGACGTTGCCCGCCGAGTCCGTGGCCAGTCCCGACGCTCCATCCAGGAGATTTCCGGCGCCGTCCCCCGTCTCATCGATGATCACGGTGATCACGCGCCCCCCGGCCTGCCCGGTGGCGAGCGAACCGAGAACCAGCAATCCGACCGGCGTGAGCAGTGCTATCAGTTTGTTCATCTGCTTCATCTTTCTCTCCTCTGCCGGCATCAGGGCAGCCAGACGATCCGGTAGCCGTTGGTGGTATTGAAGTCGTTGACCCCGTACCCACAGGGCGGCAAGGCGTTGGTGCGATACCAGACCTGGTAGTACTTCGTGTCGCCGGGCAGCACGCCGGCCTTCTGGCTGATCGAACGCGTCGTGTGCGAGCTGCCCACCGCGTCCGCCATGCGGGTCTGGATCCGGACGACTCCGCCACCGACGCAGCGCAGGCCATCGCCCATGGGTGTTCCCGGGGAGAGATCGTTGTCCGCCTGGAAGAAGAGCCCGGAGTTGTTCGGCTCCAGGTGGGTGGCGACCAGCTGCAGCGTGTCATTGCTGACGCTCGCCTCGAAGTATCCGCGGAGCTGCCCCCCGGAGGCGAAGACGCCGTTGTCGCAGCCCGAGCCGGGGGTGCTCCCGTCGTTGTCGTTGTCGCAGGGGCAGGGCGTGCCCGAGCCGGGATCGCCGAAGCAGATCGGGTCACCGGCCTCCGCCGGATCGAGGTCGAAGGCGTAGACCGCGCCGGCGTTCGCGGCGCCGTTGCCCTGGTCGCCATTCACCCCGGTCGCCGCGCCGTTCTCCTCGCTCGCCCCGACCAGCAGCGTGTCACCCAGCAAGACCACCCCCCTGCCGAAGAAGTCGTGCGGGTCGGTATTGGAGGCCTTGATGTAGGCCTGCTGGCTCCAGCTCGTTCCGCTCCATTCGAAGGCGTAAGCGGCTCCGGACCTGTCGGCGCCGTTGCTGCTCTCGTCACCGTCGATCCCCGTGGCGTTGCTGGCCTCGAAGGAGGCTCCGGCCACGAGCCGGTCACCATCGAGGGCCACGGAGGCACCGAAGCTGTCCATCGACCCGGTGTTCGAGGCCTTGAGATAGGCTTGCTGGGTCCAGCTCGTTCCCGTCCGGTCGAACACGTAGGCGGCGCCCGCCCAGTTCTCGCTGTTGTCGCTCTGGTCGCCGTCCACTCCGGTCGCCCCGCTGGCCTCGTGGGGCGCGCCGATCACCGCCCTGTCGCCGTAGACATCCAGGGAATTGCCGAAGCTGTCGTACGCCTCCGGGTTGGAGGCCTTGAGATACGCTTCCTGGCTCCAGGTCGTCCCCGTCCTGGTGAACACGTAGGCGGCACCGGCGTGGGCCGCATCGTTGTTGCTCTCGTCCCCGTTCACGCCCGCGGCAGCGCTGGACTCCTGCACGGCGCCGACCAGCAGCGTGTCGTCCTGGATCGCGAGGGACCAGCCGAAGTAGTCGAACGCTTCACAGTTCGAGGCCTTGAGGTAGGCCTCCTGGCTCCAGGTCGTGCCGCTGCGAACGAACACGTAGGCCGCACCGGACCAGTGCTTGCTGTTGTCACTGTCGTCTCCGTTCACCCCGCAGGATCCGCCCTGCTCCCGGATCGTCCCGACCACGACCGTGTCGCCGGACATGACCACGGAGGTGCCGAACTGGTCGTTCGATTCGGTATTGGACGCCTTCAGGTAGGCCTGGAGATTCCAGTTGCTGCCGTTGCGCACGTACACGTAGGCGGCACCCGAGTTCGGGGCCAGGTTGTTCCAGCTGCCGTTCACCCCGGTGGAGTTGCTGTCCTCGCGCGGCGCACCGATCACGAGGGTGTCGCCCGACAGGGCGACCGCGAACCCGAACTCGTCTCCCGAGTTCGGGTTCGGCGCCTTGATGTAGGCCTGTTGACTCCAGCTGGAGCCGCTGCGCTCGAACACGTAGACCGCGCCGGAATCCGGCGAGCCGTTGCTGCTCTGGTCGCCGTTCACTCCGTGAGCGGAGCTCGCTTCCAGGCGGGCCCCGACGACCGCGGTGTCGCCCGAGATCGCGATCGCCCCGCCGAACTCGTCGTTCGGGTCGGTGTTGGAAGCCTTGATGTAGGCTTGCTGGACGCCCCCGTCGGTCGCCAGGCCCGGGGCGCAGAGCGAGACGAGCAGAACGGAATTGCGGACAAGGCGTGCGAGCATGATCATTCCTCCGGTCGAGAACTAAGGAGCTGCGAGCGTGCCTGGCTTGCGCTTCCGCCAATAGAGTTGTCATCAGTGATCGTACGGCCACATCCCGTGTTCCGGCAAGTGACCGAACCGGATCCACGGGTACGAATCCAGGGCACGTGAGGTCACCGCGGCGAGAAGGGGCGTGAGGTGAGGATCGACTTCACCCACCTCTCCGCCAGCTCGTCTCCGCCCGTTCGTTTGACAGACAAACGAGGACCTCGGCTGGCCGAACCTCCTGGACGGGCACCGAGAAGTCCCCCACCGAGAGCGTCTCGGGATTGCGGTTTCCTTGTGGATGGACTCCAGCGCGCTCCTCCTTCGAAGGAAGATCGCCGGATCCGAGATTCCGCCGGGAAGCGCCGTGGGAATCGGGCGGAGGCCCGGCTGGGGCACGCATCGTTTCCGAGCCCCTCGAACGGTGCCCGAATCAGGACACCCCGACCGATCCTCGAAGGAGAATGAAGATGGACAAGAACCAGCTGATCGCCCTGATGGTCACCCTCCTGGTCGCCCTCCAGCTCCTGGCCGGCGCGTGAGAGGAGGCCTCCACCCCGCGGCGCGGCTACCCCTCGTTCAGCCGCGCCGCGCCGTGAATCCCCGCCGGTTCTCGTGAGGAGCCAGCCGGTCGGCCTCAACCCTTCCGCAACGACTTCATCGCCTTCTCGTACTCCTTGAACGCGGCCTTGAATCCCTCCGGGGCACCGACCAGCTTGAACACCACCCAGCGCGCGCCCTCGACCTGGAAGTAGGCGGTGTGGATGACCTCCCCCTCGGCGTCCTCGAGCCTGACGGAGAACCCCTTGCCCAGCTTGCTCTTGGCGCTCTTCCCCTTCGTCTTCAGACCCCGCTTCTCGAGCTCCTGCTCGGTCGCTCGCATGACCTCCTTCACCGGGAAGTCGCCGATGTCGAGCGCCTCGACGATGATGTTCACCTCCGTGGGAGGCAAGGTGCGCAGGAAGAGGCTCTGGTCAGCATCCGTCTCCCGGTCGATCCAGGAGCTGGGCAGGTCGAACTCCACGCCCACCTCGGAGACGCTTCGGGTCGTGCTCCGGAAGACGGGGCGAGCCTTCAGCGCCTTCTCCGCGGCAGTGCCGACCTTCGTGGTGAGCTCGCCCTCGAAGTCGAAGGCGACCTTCATGTCGGCCCCACCCGGCCCCGGCCCCTCGCCCTCCAGGACGCCCTTCAGGTGGAAGGCCGCGAGCCGGCCCCCATCGAGATCGACGCGCAACTCGGCGTCGGCGCGGCTCTCCATCCGCGACGTGCCGCCTTCCTTCTCCTCGACCTCGGTCCAGGAGAGCTCGGCCGTGAGGCAGGCGATCTTCCCCTCCTGCTCGACGCGCGCGAAGGTGAAGTCCGCGCCGGTGACGGTCACCGCCCCGTCGGCGCTGGTGAAGGTCTTCAGCAGGGAATCGATGTGGACGGGGAAGGTGTCACCGATGCTCGCCCGTTCGGGGAGCGCGACCCAGGGACCGACGCACTCGCCCTCGCCCTGGAGTCGCTCGAGGAGATCCCGGGTGACGATGCGATCCCCGCCCAGCTGAGCCGAGATGCTCCCGTCCTCCTGCGTGTACTGGACCTCGAGACCGTTGAGGCAGGAATCGCTCGGCTGTCCGTTGAAGCTCGAGGTGCTCTTGACCCAGCGGCGGGTGGACTCGTAGCGCTTCTGCTCGTCGTCGACCACCGTGAAGAGATCGACGAAGCTGTACCGGTCGTTCCACTTCATCTTCACCCTGGACGACCGCTCGCCCTGGAGGACGGTGATCTCACCCTTGCCCTCGACCTTGCGCTCGACCAGGACGGCCTCCCCGGCCGTCACGCCGATGCGCAGGTCCCGGGTCGTCGCGCCCTCCTCCTCCTGGGCGAGCGTCGCCGCGGACAGCAGGGGAACGATCAGGAAGGCGGCCAGCGCGGACCAGGGGAGCGAGAGTCTCGGTGCTTTCATTCGCCATTCTCCTCTTGGGCGGTTTCGCGATTCTCGAGCAGCGTCGTGGGGTCGATCCCCGAAGGGACGAAAGGACGCGCGTCGAGTCGGCGTTCGAGCGGAATCGGGCTCCGCCAGCGCGGTGATGATAGCGCCCGGGGGGTGGGCGGGGCGAGCATCAGCAGACCCGGCGGGTACTCTCGGCACCGGACGGTGCGGTGCTTCCGTCCCCTACGAGTGGATCAGAGGGAGATCCCGGCCCCCACGCTCACTCCCGTGAGGTTCTTCCCCCACACCATGGCGAAGCTCACCGAGACGAGGCTTCCGACCGGCAGGTTCTCTCCGGTGTCCAGCTCGAGAGAACCACCGAGCTGAACGAGGTCCTTCGCACCGCCGAGCTCCCCTTCGAGGAAGTGGCGGTAGCCGGTGGTCACCCGCCATCCGAGCGCTCCGTCGAAGAGGGAGAGGCCGGTGGGACCGACGACATCGGCCCGCAGGGTCGCGACCTGCATGCGGGTCGAGAACTCCTGGGCGCCGTCGTCCGATTCGATCGTTCGCGTCCAGCGCAGGTCGTAGCGGCCGACGAGCTCGAGCTCCAGGGATTCCCCGAGCGGCAGGAGCCAGTCGGCCCGCGTCGCCCCTCCTCCGGTCACGATCCAGCCGTCCCAGTTCAGGCCGATGCCGTCGAGGAGCAGGGCACTGACCTCCGCCCCCGGCCCGGCGTAGCCCGCTTCGTTCTCGATCCGCGACAGGCCGGCGTTCACGATCGGCGCGATCGTGAGCCCGTCCCCGAGATCGAATTCCGGACCGAGGCCGAGGAGCCCGCCGTAGGTCGTCGACTTCGAGTCCACCACGGTCTCGAGGCCCGGTAGCCCGCCGCCGTAGAGGTCCGCGGCGCGCTGCTCCTCCTTCGCGTAGCCGACGACCCCCTCGACGTACAGCCCCGTCGCCCCTTCCCCCCATGGGTGGAAGGTGGTGTGGAACGGCAGGGCGATCGCGGAGAGCTCCGTCTCGTAGGCGTCGTCGATCTCGTAGCGGGCGGTGGAGAGCTCCAGCTCGTCGGAGAGCATGACCAGCCCGGTGAAGGAGCTCGCGAAGTGAGCCCTGCGTAGCCTCTCGCTCAACGACCGGCGAAGGTCCTCCAGGCTCTGGGCTCGGCCGTCCCCCGCGAGCGCGAGCGTGGCGACGACGGCCGCCGGGATGGTGAGCCGAGCTCCGAGGTATCGTGGCCACTGCGAGAGTCTCATGCGTCGGGAAGCTGGGGAGGCGAGGACAGCCGGTCGAGCCGGCCGGGAGAGATTACGGCGCCCGCACGGCTTCCACCACCCACGTCGAACCGTTCGGAGTCGAATCGCATCCGGCCCTGTAGGTCTCTCCCCGGCGCGAGACTACGATGACCATGCGGCTCTCCGCCGGCCGGCGCCTGGAGATCGATGCGAGGACCGAAGGACAGGATCCCCAGGAGCAGGAGACAGGCTCTCGCCGTGCTCGGCGGGGTCCTGATCGGCGTTCTGATCTGGCTGTTCGCGACCTCCACCGGGAGCGAGGAAGGGCTCGAGGTGAGCGGTGTAGCGAAGCAGCTGACCGCCGTCGTCACTCCCGACGGATCCCCGGAGCACGAAGCCCGCGAGGACGGACCTGGCCCGCTTCGAGCCGAGGAGTCCACCCCCCGGGTCGGCCTCGGCACGTTCGATCAGAAGCGCGAGCTGACCATCCGCATCATCGATGGTGAGACGGGTCGGGGGTTCCCGGGGATCACCTTCTCGCTGGATGCCGGGCGCGTGGGCGAGATCGGCGACCTGACCACGGACGCCGCGGGGGAAGCGCGAGTGGAGATCCCCCTCGTAGCGCGTCGCGTCGCCGTGGGCAACTGGCACCAGCTGCTCACCACGGATCGGGTCTTGCCCTGGCTCGGCGGCGGGTACGAGGGCCTGCCCCCCGAAGGCCCGGCGCTGATCGAGATCCAGTGCGTCGCTCCCTGGGCAGTGCTCGACGTTCGATTGAACCTGCCCGAGAGGCTCCAGGGTGCCGCTCGCGGGGAGGTCAGGGTCAGGGTCTCGACCGGGCATCCCTGTCACGATGGATTCTCGCCGGGCCAGGTCTCCTCCGATCGCGCTCTCCTCTCCTTCCACTGCCCCCCCACCGAGGAAGCCTGTGAGGTGGTCTTGCAGGCCTCGGGTCTCGACGGGACGCTTCATTCTCGATGCACGCCGCTGACCATCGCCCCTGGCTGGAATCGGGCGAGCCTCGAGCTCGGGGAGGCCCCGACCCTGCGCGTCTTCGTGCAAGATGAGCAGGGAGCTCCGCTGCGGAAGTGTTCGCTCTGGTGCTCGTCGAGTCCGGGGCCGTGGTACGAGTCCCTCCACCACCCGGAGGATCTCCCGCTCCGGAACGGCGAGAGCGCCTGGGCCTTCGTCGTCCACCCACCCTTCGACACGCCGATCCGGTATTCGGTGTCGGACGATCGCACGTACTGGAACGTGCTGGCGGGCACGCTGCAGCTCGAAGCGGGTGAGAAGCGCGACCTGCACCTGCGCCTGCCCGAAGAAGGCGCACCCGTGCTGCTCGCCGAGGGCCGGGTCCTCGACGAGCACGGAGCGGGGCTTCTCGATCAGGAAGTCCTCCTCCGGTTCGAGGCCGGTGGAGAGCTCCAGGGATCCACCGACGCCGGGGGTCACTTCGAGATCCACGGTCTCGGCGAAGCCCGCCGCGGCTCCTTGCGAGTCTCCCCCTACTCCGACTCGTTGTTCCCCCCCGCCCGTGACCTCGCCTTGCCCGCGACGGACATCGTGCTGCAGCGGACCCGGCCCCCGGAAACGCGACGGATCTCCATCGCCATCAGGGACGCCCGCGACGGGCGAATCATCGAGGACGCCGGTCTCGAGGTGCACGCACGCGAGGAAGGGAACCGCTGGCGATTGCTCACCTGCCTGCTCGATGCCGAAGGGACCTTCGAGATCCCATACGAGCCCGATCTCTCGCTGTTCTGGTCGGCGATGTCCTTCGATCACGAGAGCGAGACCGGGGCGCTCCTGCCCGAGCATCTCCGGGAGGACCCAGCGCTCCTCGAGATCGAGCTCCACCCCGGGCTCCTGGTGAAGTACCGCGTCGTCGACGAGCGGACGGGCCGCGGTATCGCCGGGGCGATCGCGCGGGATCGTGAGGGAGATCCGCTCGGTCGTTCCGACCCGGACGGCGTGATCGAGGTACGGGCCGCCGGGTACCTCGAGGACATCACCGTCGTGGCGTCCGGCTACCTCGACGGGTTCATCGCCCCCTACGCCATGAACCGCTGGATGGGGAACATCCCGCTGCGCCGCGAGGTTCCTTCGGGAGTCGTCGAAACCCGCTGAGCATCCTCCGTCAGGGCCCGTCCGCCAGCTCCATGCGCCTCGCGAGATCGTCCGGCTGGTGCGTGCGATCGCGGGCGTGCGCGGCACGCTGGTCCCCCTTTTCGAACAGCCAGTAGGAGAGATCCGCGTGCAGCACGATCTCGTGATCTCGACCGAAGTAGTGCCGGGTCTCCCAGGAGAAGGGCACCGGAGCGCTCAGCGGATACTCGACCACCTCGCCTCGTGCCGCTCGCTCCGAGAGCTCGGCGTGGAAGCGCGTCGTCTCGGAGCGATGACCCAGGTGCTGCAACGGCGAGACGACCCGGACCGCCGCGTAGCCGACGAGCAGCAGCGTCAGCCCGCTGGCGAACGCGACTCCCATCCGTCGCCCCAGCACCCTCCGCAGGCCGAACAGCAGGGCCGCTGCGACCAGCGTGGTGATCGCGATCGCCGCCCAGGGGGCTCCCGCGGGTGGAGGCCGCAGCACGGTGTCCATCGGGAGCCGGTACGCTCGCGTCGCGAACGGGTTGAGCTCGCCCAGGCCGACGTCGAGCCAGACGCACAGCGCGAACACCAGGGCGGCACCGCAGAGGAGCGGCGTCCCCGGTGACCGCCGGCCGAGCGCGGAGAGCCAGCGCCCGACGAAGGCGGAGAGCAGCGGGATCGCCGGGAGGATGTACCAGGCGTGGTGCTTGTCGACGATCGAGTAGAAGACGAAGAAGGCCAGCACGAAGAGGGCCAGCACCTTCCACGGGAGTCGTTCGCGCGCCGTATCGCCGGAGCGCACTCCGGAGACGACCGCCAGCGGATAGACGAGGGCGTAGGGAAACGCGCCGAAGAGCAGGACCCAGACGTAGAAGCCGGTGTTGCGCAGGAGGCCGCTCTCCAGGCCCGGCATCGTTCCGGGCCGGTACTGATCGTCCACCGCGCCGGCGACCTCGCCACCCATCTGCCGTGCCACGGTCAGGAAGGCATCCCAGTGCACGATCATCTGGGCGAGGTGCCAGGTGAGCCCGAGGGGCAGCACCCAGCACGCCGCGCGGGCGAAGCGCCAGAAGTGCGGCCTCGTGATGACCAGCGCGGCGAAGCAGCAGATCTCCGCGAAGAGTGGGATCAGGACCACCGGGGCCTTGAGGTTGATGAGAAGGACGAGACAGAGGTGATGGGGAATCCAGCTCTTCCCCTCGAGCACCGCGCGCACGAAGCACCAGGCCAGCAGCGTGATCACGAAGCAGAGCACGGGCTCGAGCTCTCCGGTGCGTGCCGAGTGGAGGTAGAGGAACTGCAGCGTGGTGAGCTGCACGATCCCCGCCAGCACGGCGGCGCGTCGATCGGCGATGTAGAGGACGAGCCGGTACGTCATCAGCACGCTGGCGACGGCGAAGAGCGCCGACAGGATCCGCATCGTCCACAGGCTCGAGCCGAACAGCGTGATCACGACCGCGCGCGCCCAGTACTGGAGCGGCGCGTTCATGAACGTGTCGTAGATCCGATGCTCGCCGAGGAGGTCCAGGCGGAACCAGTTGCCCGACTCGACCATCCCGGCCGCGATGCCGTGGTAGGCCCCTTCGTCGCCGTTGACCAGGCCGTAGCTGCCCAGGCCGAGGAGGATGAGCGGCACGGCCAGCAGCGACAGCACGGCGAGGTCCAGCGCTCGGGGCCTCCTTCGCGGCGCGAGCTCACCCTCCCCCACCCGCCGGAGCGGTGGCGGACAGCGAGGAGGGCTCCGCCTGGAGCCCCGATGAGACCGTGCGAGCTGGTTCATCTCCGGGGTGGTCGGGAACGCATCGAGCCGGATCGAAGCTCTCACCACCTCTCGGTCGGCGAGACGAGAGCTCCACCAGCCACACCGATCTGGATGCACCCCGGGCGGATTTCGGCCTCGGAACCCGGAGAATTCCCTCGGGAGCCGATCCCGGGTCCCTTCCCGGTCGGAGCCCGGTCGGCACACGATCCACCTGCCCCCTTGGTGAAATCCCCGGAATCCCTTATCCTCCGAGGTGTGGATCGGAAAGCGGTTTCACGCGCCATTCGTGAATTGCGTCGTGGAGCTGCGCAGCCCAGAGACCTCGGGTCCCGTGCAGCCCCTCGCCCGGGCCGACGCAGGCATCCCGGCAGCACGACAGCTTCATGCCTCCTCATTCGTTCTCACCACCGTCCCGGCGCCTGCCTGGCTCTTCCCGCGCACGGCGAGCCCTCGCCGGAGCATTCCTGGCGAGCGCCGCGCTGGCTGCCCCCTCCGCGGCCCAGTACCAGCTCGTCTGGGCCGACGAGTTCAACGGAAGCCAGCTCGACTCGAGCAAGTGGCAGCCCGAGATAGGCACGGGGTGCCCGAACCTCTGTGGCTGGGGCAACAACGAGCTCCAGTACTACCGCGCCGAGAACGTCACGGTCGGAGGCGGGCACCTCACAATCACCGCGAAGCAGGAGTACTACGGCGGCGCGTCGTACACGTCCGCCCGGCTGCACACCAGGTATCAGGGCGACTGGACCTACGGTCGCTTCGAGATGCGCGCCAGGCTGCCGATCGGCCAGGGACTGTGGCCGGCCTTCTGGATGATGCCGACCGACAGCGTGTACGGCGTCTGGGCCGCGAGCGGCGAGATCGACATCATGGAGATCATCGGGTCGGTGCCGAACCGGGTCCACGGGACGATCCACTACGGCGACACGTCCCCGAACAACGTCAGCTCGGGGGGCAGCTACGTCCTCCCGAGCGGCACCTTCCACGACGACTTCCACGTCTTCGCGGTGGAGTGGGAAGAGACCGAGATCCGCTGGTACGTCGACGGCATCCTCTACTCGACGAAGAACAACTGGTGGTCCTCCGGTGGGCCCTACCCCGCACCCTTCGACGAGCGCTTCCACCTCATCCTGAACACGGCCGTCGGCGGGAACTGGCCCGGCCCTCCCGACGGGAGCACGCAGTTCCCCCAGGACTTCGTGATCGATTACGTGCGAGTCTACCAGGACCTCGGAGGTGGTCTCGCCAACTGCCTGCTCACGTTCGACGACATGGAGCACGCGAACCCGTACGGCAACGGGTACTTCCACTTCTCCGCCCCGACCGCGAGCGGTGGGATCGGCGCCAACATCGGCGACGTGCCCCCGGTGAACGGCGGCAACGCCTCGCTGGAGGTGGGCTGGGGAGCCGGTGGAGCGCCGGGCTACTACGGCGGCTTTGGGCGCACCTATCCACTCGACCTCACGAGTGCGGACCACTTCGAGATGTGGATCAACCCGGACGCCGGCCTGGACTGCGTCATCGAGGTCAACCTGCAGGACGACGACAACGGCGACAACGTGATCCCGGGCACGCCGGACGGCGCGGATGACGAGTTCCAGTACGTACTGACCGTGGGTCCCTCGGGCTCCGAGGTGATCAGCGGCGGCGGCTGGCAGAAGGTCAGGGTCCCGTTCTCCAGCTTCGTCGACGACAACAGCTACCACTACGGCGGGAACGGCGTCTTCGACCCGGCGCCGACGGGCGTGGGCGGCAACGGCCAGCTGATCGGAGTGGTCTTCGCGCTCATCAGCAACAGCGGCGCCGACATCACCTTCCGCACCGACAACTGGGAGTTCACGCGGCACGGCAGCCAGGTCGCTGGGCGCGTCTGGAGCGACGAGGACGGGGACGGGTTCGACACCGGGGAACCGGGATTGGCCGGCGTGAGGGTCGAGGCCTACGACCCGATCCTCGACAAGGTCGTGGAGTTCTCCGTCACGGACGCCAGCGGCCACTACAGCATCGAACAGATCCCCCAGGGGTCGTACACGATTCGCGTCGACCCGAGCACGCTTCCCGCGGGAGTGACGGCGACGTTCGATCCCGACGGCATCGCGTCACTGCACGAGTTCGAGTCGACGCTGGTGTGCGACGAGACGGTCGCCTTCCAGGATTTCGGCTACCAGCCAGGCGGCGGCACGGTGACGATCTTCTGCGTCGGCGAGCCGAACTCGGTCGGTCCGGGTTCCTCGATCGCCCACAGCGGGACCCTCTCGATCGGCGCCAACGACTTCGTGATCGAGCAGACCGGAGGGATCCCGGGCGGTTTCGGCCTGTTCTTCTTCGGCCCGAACGAGATCGACATCCCCTTCGGCGAGGGTCGGCGCTGTGTCGGCGGCGGCATTCTCCGCATCGGGCCGGCGCAGACCGCTGATGGGATCGGCGACGCTGCGCGCCTGGTCGACTTCACGACCACTCCCGGCAACAGCATCAGCGCGGGCTCGACCTGGAAGTTCCAGTACTGGTACCGCGATCCAGCCGGCGGTCCCTTCGGCTTCAACCTCTCGAACGGACTCTCCGCGACCTTCGCGCCCTGAGCCCGGGCCCGCTCTGCAGAACGCGGGTGAAGGAAGCACCGGTCATGAGAATCCACAGCGCCCTCCTGCTCGCTGCTGCCCTTAGCCTGACGACCGCCATCGGTCCTCCCGGAGAGTCACCCGACGAGTTCATGCCGCAGGAGCCCTCCGACCTGATCGGGGGTGATCTCAGAGCCGTTGCCTACTCGGGTTTCCGCCACGGACAACACCCCGACCAAGGAGAGGGCGCGGAGATCCCCACGAAGGCCCAGATCCTCGAGGATCTCCGACTCCTCTCGGAGGACGATCGCTTCACGCTGATACGCCTCTATGACAGCCGGCGGCATTCCCGTGACGTCCTCGAGGTGATCAAGGCGGAGAACCTGCCCCTGAAGGTCATGCTCGGGGCATGGCTGGACGCCGAGATCAGCAACCACCAGGGGTGCGCCTGGCTGACCGAGCCGATTCCGGAGGAAGAGCTGGCCGCCAACCGCCTGGCCAATGAGGAGCAGGTGAAGCAGGCCATCGAGTTGGCGCGGCTCTACCCCGATGTCGTCGTGGCGGTGAATGTCGGCAACGAGGCCCTGGTCGACTGGAACGACCACCTCGTCCCCCTCGAGAGCATGCTGCGCTACCTGGAGCAGGCGCGGGAGGCCATCGATCAACCGGTCACCACGGCCGACAACTACGCCGCCTGGGTGCGCCATGGGAAGCTCCTCGCCGAGGCGGTGGACTTTGCCGGCGTCCACACCTACCCGATCTGGGAGAACAAGACGATCGACGAGGCGCTCGCCTACACGGAGGAGAACCTGGCAGCGGTGCAGCGGGCGGTGCCCGGCTTGCCCCTGGCCATTGCGGAGGCCGGTTGGCCCAGCACCGCCTCGGAGTTCCCCACCCAGGCCAGCGAGGAGAACCAGGAGAGGTACTTCCGCGAGCTGATGGACTGGTCGGCCCGCCACCAGGTCACGACCTTCTGGTTCGAGGCCTTCGACGAGGACTGGAAGGGCGACCCGGGCAATCCGCAGGGTGCGGAGAAGCACTGGGGACTCTACGACCTGGACCGTCAGCCAAAGAGGGTGGCCCGCTGAGCCGGAGCCGCCGCGGTCTCGATATCGATCACCACTGGATGCCCACGCCGGTCGCGTGGACGGCCGTACACGGCTTCACCGGCGCCGCTGCGCGGCAGGGAGCCTGGCGATCGAGAGGTCAGCGGTCGCTCTCGCTCCCCCCATCGCGGTGATCACGCCGGGCGACCGACTCTCTCACCATGAGCTCGGTATCCAGCGGCAGTGCTTCGAAGGGCGTGCCGCCGATGAGCGCCAGCAGTGCCTGAGAGGCCTGTGCCCCCATCTCGCGAGCCGGCTGGCGGATCGTGGTCAGCGGTGGGGTCATGAACGCGGCCTCGGCCTGGTCGTCGAAGCCCACGATCGAGACGTCTTCCGGAACGCGCTTGCCCCTGCGATGCAGGGCGAGCCGAGCGCCGAATGCGGTCATGTCGTTCGCCGCGAACACGGCCGAGAAACGCCGGTTCGAGGACATCAGCTCCTCGATTCCCCGGACTCCGGATTCGGCGGAGAAGTCGCCGTCCAGGACGAGCTCGGGATCCAGCTCGATGCCCGCCTCGCTCAAGGCCTTCTCGTACCCCGCGAAGCGATCGATGGCGTCCTGGTGATGTCCCAGCCCGCGGATGATCGCGATCTCGCGGTGCCCGAACTCGATCAGGTGCCTGGTCGCCCGGTAGCCGCCGTCGACGTTGTCGATGAAGAGACAGTGATGCTCCTCGGCCGGGAGCTCGCGCCCGACGACGACCGTCGGGAGCTTGCCGCAGATCCCCCGGAGCTCATCACCCGGGACGTCTCCGCCGACCAGGAGGAGGCCGTCGACCCGGCGCCCGAGCAGCGCCCGGATGGCGGTGACCTCGGCACGTCGTTCCCACTGCCCGTCGACGAAGATCGGTGAGTAGCCGGTTCCGCCGAGCCCGGCGATCACCCCCTGGGAAATCGCATCGTAGAACGGGCTGCCGATGAGCTGGGTCAGCACCCCGATCGTCATCGAGCGGCCCCTGGCGAGGCTGCGCGCGAGGGCGTTGGGCTCGAAACCGACCCGGGCGGCGGCCTCGAGCACGGCTCGGCGCTTGTCCGGGTGGACGGTTGCCGTGCCGTTGAGGACCCGCGAAACGGTGGCCTTGGACACCTTCGCCTGGTTCGCGACGTCTTGGATGGTGGCTTCTTTCAAGGGGCGGCTACAGCGGTACGGGAGGGAGGGTCCGGGTCCACGCGACCGGCGTCCGGCGCGCGGTCCGAGGGGGTTATCGGACTACAAGTTTGGATTTCAGCGTATTGAACCGGTTTCACGTATGCTACCCTGAAACCGGTTTCACAGCAACCCGGTCCCCGTTCGGCCCGGCCCCTTCTCGACGCGCAATCGCGAGCCGGGGCCCCGAGAGCTCGCCCTCGATCCGGTCCACCCCCCGAAAAAAACCCCAGATGAGCACCTCCACATCGCATCGAACGGCTCCCGGGGACCGGATCGCGCTCGGGCAGAAGCTCGCCTACGCGGTCGGCATGCTGGTGAACAACCTGCAGGCCGCCGCGCTCCCGGCGATGATGGTGATCCTGAATCTCGGCCTGGGGATGGACCCGGCGCTGGTCGGGGTCATCGGCTTCGTGCCCCGGATCTTCGACGCCGTCTCCGATCCGATGATGGGGTTCATCTCGGACAACACCCGCTCGAGGTGGGGGCGGCGCCGGCCCTACATCTTCGTCGGCGCCCTCGTGGCGGGGCTCGTCTTCGCGGCGATGTGGCAGCTGCCCGAGGGCTACTCACAGTCCTTCTACTTCTGGGTCTTCCTCGGCGCCTCGATCCTCTACTTCCTGACCTACACCGCCTACGCGACTCCGTTCGTGGCCTTTGGCTACGAGATGACGCCCGACTACCACGAGCGGACCCGGCTGCACGCCTTCGCCAACACCGCGGGACAGCTGGCGTGGCTGGCGGCGCCGTGGATCTGGGCGATCATCGCCAGCGACCACTTCGAGAGCACGCCGCACGGAGCCCGCGTCCTGGCGCTCTGGGTCGGTGGTGCCATCATGCTGCTGGGAGTCGTCCCCGCCATCTTCTGTCGCGAGAGGATGGCGGGCCTGAAGGCACTCGAGGCTTCCCCCGCGGTCGCGGGGTTCGGTCGCAAGACCGTCGAGTTCTTCGATGGGATCAAGACCACGTTCAAGTGTCGGCCTTTCGTCAAGCTCTGCGCCGCGACATTCCTGGTCTTCAACGGCTTCCAGCTGGGGATGGCGTTCACCCTGTACGTGATCATCTACTACCTGTTCGGTGGCGACGAGCAGGTGGCAGGGGAGCTGAACGGCTGGTTCGGGACGCTGACCGCGCTGTGCACGGTCGGCGTGATCCCGCTGACGGCCTGGATTTCGGGGCGACTCGGCAAGAGGAAGACCTTCCTGCTGACGATCTCCCTGTCGATCGTGGGCTACGCGATGAAGTGGGTCGGCTACACCCCCGATC
This sequence comes from uncultured Planctomycetaceae bacterium, assembly GCA_964496575.1. Lineage (GTDB taxonomy): Bacteria > Planctomycetota > UBA1135 > UBA1135 > CAZCAC01. Next base: position 83,407 of record CAZCAC010000001.1, read on the forward strand.
ACCCCTACTGGCTGCTGGTTGCCTGCCCCTTCATCGCGTTCGGCACCGGATCGCTCTTCACCCTGATGGGCTCGATGATCTCGGACGTGTGCGACTACGACGAGCTCGAGTCGAAGCAGCGCCGTGAAGGGGTGTTCGGCGCCATCTTCTGGTGGATGGTGAAGGTCGGCATGGCCCTGGCGATGTTGATCGCCGGCCTGCTGCTGAAGGCGTCGGGATTCGACGTCGAGCTGGGGAGCGGGCAATCGGAGCAGACCCTGCTCCTCCTGCGCGTCTTCGACGTCGCGATCCCGATCATCAGCTCACTGATCGCGATCGCGATCATCTACACCTATGAGATCTCCGAGACGCGTGCGCGGGAGATCCGAGCTCAGTTGGAACAGAGAAGAGGGAGAGTGGAGGCACTGTGACGGCAGGTGAGAACACAATCGTGACGGCAGGCGAGAAGACCCAGGTGAAGGGGGAGTACGTCTCGCTCGATGGCGAGCAGTACTTCCGCATCGAGGGCAGCCACCTGATGGCCGACTTCTTCATGTCGGTGGTGGGGGCGAGCGACCACTGGATGTTCATCTCCAGCCACGGGGCCCTGACCGCGGGCCGCCGCAACCCCGACCTGGCGCTGTTTCCCTACGCGCCCGACGATCAGATATCGGCCTCTCGCGCGGGGACCGGGCCGACCACGCTCGTCCGCCTGGAACACAACGGGTGGTCGGAGCACGACGACTCCCCGCGGGTCTGGGCACCCTTCGTGTCGCAGACCGGAGGGCCGGAGGTCATCCGGCGCAACCTGTACAAGACCCCCCTCGGCAACAAGCTCGTCTTCGAGGAGGTCAACGAGTCGCTGCAGCTGGCCTTCCGCTACCGCTGGACGTTCAGCCGGCGCTTCGGGTTCGTGCGGAGCTGCCGGCTGGAGAACACCGGCCGGAAGACCCGGTCGCTGGCGCTGCTCGACGGGCTGCGGAACGTCCAGCCCTACGGTGTCGGCAGCGACTTCCAGATGCGCTTCAGCAACCTGGCCAACGCCTACAAGAAGAGCGAGCTCGTGGAGGGCTCGAACCTGGGGCTGTTCTACCTGAGCTCCATCCCGACCGATCGCTCCGAGCCCAGCGAGGGGCTCAAGTCGACGATTGTCTGGCAGACGGGTCTCGAACCGGAGGCGACCCTGCTCTCCGCCGACCAGCTCGAGACGTTCCGACAGGGCGAGGCGCTGCACCCGGAGACGGACGTGCGCGGCAAGCCTGGCGCCTACCTCGTCAGCCACTCGACGAGCCTGGCGCCGGGGGAGGCGATCGAGTGGCACATCGTGGCCGAGCTGGCGCAGGATCACGCGGCGATCATCGGCCTCGACGACTGGCTGCAGCGGACGCCCGAGCCGGCGACCGGAGTCGCGGAGGACATCCTCGCGGGAGAGCAGGAGCTCCTGCGCATCGCCTCGTCGTCGGATGGAATCCAGTACGGAGCGAATCGGCGTCGAGCGAATCGGCACCTGTCCAACACGATCTTCAACGTGATGCGTGGCGGGGTCCCGCTCGAGAGCTACCGGGTCCACTCCGACGACTTCGCGGGCCACGTCGCCACCTTCAACCGCGAAGCCCATCGCCGGCACCAGCCGTTCCTCGACGGGCTGCCCGGCGTCGTCGGTCTCTCGGAGCTGCGCGGGAAGATCGCGACGACCGGCGACCCCGACCTGACGCGGCTGGGGCTGGAGTACCTGCCGCTCGCGTTCAGCCGCCGGCACGGCGATCCGACCCGCCCGTGGAACCGCTTCTCGATCGATCTGCAGCGTGAGGACGGCCGCACGAAGCTGGGCTACGAGGGCAACTGGCGGGATATCTTCCAGAACTGGGAGGCACTGCTGGTGTCCTTCCCGGAGCTCTCGAGGGCGATGATCGCCCGCTTCGTCAACGCGACCACCGCGGACGGCTACAATCCCTACCGCTTGACGAGTGACGGCTTCGAGTGGGAGGAACCCGCTCCGCAGGACCCGTGGGCGAACATCGGTTACTGGGGCGATCACCAGATCATCTACCTGCTCAAGCTGCTCGAGTGGGCCCACCGCTTCCACCCGCGGGGCCTCGATGCGCTGCTCTGCTCGTCGGCCTTCGTCCACGCCGAGATCCCGTACCGGATCAAGGACCACGACGAGATCAAGAGGGACCCGCGCTGCACCATCGAGTTCGACTCGGAATCGGCCGCTGAGATCCGGCGTCGCGTCGCAAGCCTGGGTTCCGACGGCCGGCTGTTGCGCAACCGGAAGGACGAGATCCACCACGTCACGCTGGTCGAGAAGCTCCTGACCCTGTCGCTGGCGAAGGTGGCCAACTTCGTCCCCGACGGCGGCATCTGGCTGAACACGCAGCGGCCGGAGTGGAACGACGCCAACAACGCGCTCGTCGGCAACGGGTTGTCGATGGTCACGGCGTGCTACCTGTATCGCTGGTTCGAGTTCCTGCACGGCTGGGTCTCCCAGGACCACTCCGAGTCCTATCCGGTCTCGCGAGAGGTGGTCGGGCTCTTCGAGCGAATGGCCGCGACCCTCCGGGCGCACCACGGCTCCCTCTCGGCCGGTTTCACCACCTCGTCGCGGCGCCGGCTCGTGGACGAGCTTTCCGCCGCCGGAGCCGAGTATCGCAGCAACCTGTATGCGAACCGCCTCGACGGACGGCGCGCCGACCTGCCCCGTCAGGCGTGCCTGGACTTCTTCGAGGCCGTGAACACCTACCTCGAGTCCACCATCCGGAACAGCCGGCGGGGTGACGGGCTGTACCACTCCTACAACCTGCTGGACTGGACGGAGGACGGACTCGAGGTCGAGCACCTCTACCCGATGCTGGAGGGGCAGGTCGCGGTGCTCAGCGCTGGGCTCCTGAGCGCCTCCGAGGCCGTGCAGCTGCTCGACGCGCTGCACGAGAGCACGCTCTACCGCGATGATCAGGAGAGCTACCTGCTCTATCCGGACCGACGGCTGCCGAGGTTCCTCGACAAGAACCTGCTCGACCATGAATCGACCGAAGCAAACGCTCTGGTGCGCGAGCTCCTGGCCGACGGCGACGAACGAATCGTGATCCGGGACGTTCGCGGCGGAGTCCACTTCAACGGCGAGCTCAGGAACTCCTCGGAGCTGGCGTCGGCTCTCGATCGCCTCGGGCCGGAGTACGAGCCCTTGGTGCGAAGCGACGGCCCCCGACTCGTCCAGCTGTTCGACGAGGTCTTCGAACACCGGCAATTCACCGGCCGCTCGGGGACCTTCTTCGCCTACGAAGGGCTCGGCTCCATCTACTGGCACATGGTCTCGAAGCTCCACCTGGCCGTCCTGGAGAACTACTTCTGGGCGATCGAGGCGGGAGCGCCCCGGGGTCTGGTCGACTCGCTGGGCCTGCACCTGGAGTCGATTCGATACGGCATTGGAGCGGAGAAGGCGCCTGCGGAGTACGGCGCCTTCCCTTCCGATCCCTACTCTCATTCGCCCGAGAACTCCGGGGTGAAGCAGCCGGGCATGACTGGCCAGGTGAAGGAGGACATCCTGGCCCGGTTTCTGGAGATCGGTGTGCACGTCGAAGACGGCTGCTTGTGCTTCCGGCTGGACCTCTTCGATCGCGGCGAGCTCGCGACCGAGGCCGGCGAGCTCACCTTCTTCGATCTCGCCGGCGAGCTTCGCCGGATCCGCATTCCCGAGGGGGGGGTCGGCTTCACCCTGTTCCAGGTTCCGATCATCTATCGGGCCGGGGATCAGGACGGCATCCGGGTGCGATACGCGTCCGGCGAGGAATCGACGGCGGAGGGCGTGCGACTGGATCGGGCGACCAGTCGTGAGCTCTTCTCGCGATCAGGTAGGATCGACCGAATCGAGTGCCGGTTCGAGGCGCTTCGCCGATGAATGGATTCTCCCACTGGATGGCCGCCGTCCTGCTCGGCAGCGTCACCACCGCAGCCCTCTGGAGCTGCGCGAGTGTGGAGGCCCGCGAACCGGTTGCGGTGAAGGTCGCCAGGACGGCCGACGGCTGGTCGCTCTATCGCGCGGGTGAGCCCTACTACATCGATGGCGCCGCCGGGCCCGGTTCGATCGAGGCGCTCGCGAACGCCGGCGGAAACTCCCTGCGAGTCTGGGGATTCGATCAGCTCGAGGATGGCCGGCTCGACGAGGCGCACCGGCACGGATTGACGGTCGCGGCGGGGATCTGGCTGCGGCACGATCTCGACTACGGCGACCCCGAGCAGGTCGCCGAACAGGTGCAGCTGGTCCTCGATGGGGTTCGCGAGTACAAGCACCACCCGGCGGTTCTCCTCTGGGGCGTCGGCAACGAGATGGAGGGCGTGCTCGGCGACGATCCTGCCGTGTGGAGACACGTCGAGATGCTGGCCGGAATGATCAAGAAGGAGGATCCGCTCCATCCGACGATGACCGTGCTGGCGGAGCTCGGTGGGGAGAAGGTGAGGAACCTGCACCGGCACTGCCCCAGCATCGATATCGTCGGGATCAACTCCTACGGCGGGGCCGCATCGGTTCCCAGACGGTATCGGGAGAGCGGTGGAACGAAGCCGTACGTGCTGACGGAGTTCGGGCCGCGTGGTCCCTGGGAGCTTCCCAGGAACGAGCTGGGAACGGTCGTCGAGGAACTCGGGCACGTCAAGGCGGCGACGTACGAAGAGTCACACCTGGCGATCAAGGCCGATCGGAGTCTGTGCCTGGGATCCTACGCGTTCATGTGGGGCCACAAGCAGGAGGCCACGCCGACCTGGTTCGGGATGTTCCTCGCGGACGGACGCAAGACCGCTGCGGTCGACGTGATGACGCGGCACTGGTCGGCCCGGCCACCGAAGAACCTCTGTCCACGCATCGACTCGTTGTCTCTGCCCGGCGGCGGGAGGGTGAAGGTCGGCTCGACGATCGAGGCGAAGCTGCGGGCGCACGATCCCGAGGGGCAGCCCTTGAACGTGGCCTGGGTCCTCATGGAGGACGCCAAGCGACACCTCACGGCGGGCTACTTCCAGGAGACGCCTCCGAGCTTCGAGGAGAACCTGCTGGAATCGACGGCCGAAGGAGCGACATTCCGCGCTCCCGCCGTCCCGGGGTTGTACCGGATCTTCGCCTACGTGGGAGATGGACAGAGGGCCGCTGACGTCGCGAACGTCGCGCTTCTCGTCGTGGAGTGAGCCGGGGAGGAGGTCCAGCTCGCCGTCCGTCGATCGCGAGCGGCAGGCGAAAAAGACCTCCGTCGACTCCGGTCCCGCCCCATTCGGGTTCACCCTCCCGCGCCAGGTCGCAGGTGAGGAAGGGCCCCTGAAGCCCCTTTCCTGGGGCGAAGAGCAAGGAAATCCGTATTGGTGGGCGGTGATGGGGTACGATCAGGTTTGTTTCGGTTGCGTTTTCTTGAAACCGGTTTCAAATCGTTTTCCCCGAAACCGGTTTCTTCGGGTAGACTCTGCCAGTCCGCTTCTTCGCTTCCGGTCGCTGGTTCGGCCAGCCTCTGATCACCCTCATCTCGAGTTGCCTGATTCTCCCATGAAGAGCTTCGCCCTGCCCCTCGTCGCCGCGCTGCTGTGCACCTCCGCGACGACCGCGTTCGGTCAGATCACCACCATCGCCCACGAGTCCTTCGACTACACCTGGCCCGGCCTGCTCGATACGCAGAATGGCGGCACCGGTTGGTCCGCCCCCTGGGCCCTGACCCCCAACGTCGACGACATCGTCATCCAGGCCAACCCCCCCACCAACGGCAGCAACCCCTACCCGTGGTCCGATGCCGACGACATCGGACACTTCGCCCAGCAGGCGCTCGAGTTCGGCTTTGCCTCTCGATACGTCGACGTGGCCCCCCACGCAGACGTCACCGAGGGCGGCAAGTTCGGGAAGGACAACACCACGATCTGGGTCTCCGTCACGATGTGGAACTTCCAGCAGTTCGGAGTTCACTTCGGCTCGGTCTCCTTCTGCGACACCGACTACGAGCACTGGCTGATGGGATCGCCGTGGGCCTCCTACGGCTGGGGCATCGACGCCTGCCCGGGCATCGGCTGCATCTCCAACGTGCCCGGCTCGGACGACACGCAGTCGGCACGCCTGGTCACGCGCATCGACTACCTGCCCGGTCAGGATCGCGTGCGCATGTGGGTGAACCCGGCGGAGAAGCACCCCACCACTCTCCCCGGGCTCGACACGTATATCGACGACATGCCGTGGAACCAGATCCGTATCTGGTCCGGAGGAAACGCTTCCCTGTACTACTGGGACAACCTCGTGATCGAGAAGGGCACTCCCATTCCGATCAGCAGCTTCTGCTTCGGGGACGGCTCCGGGACCCAGTGCCCCTGCGGCAACAACGGCAACACGGGTGAGGGCTGCGGCAACTCCACCTTCAACGGTGGAGCGAAGCTCGACGCCACCGGAACCACCAGCGTCGCGACCGACGACCTGACCTTCACGTCCACCAACCTGATTCCGTCCCAGGGGGCGCTGCTCTTCGTCGGCAACAACGCGATCAACAATGGCAACGGAATCATCTTCGGCGACGGTCTGCGCTGCGCCGGCGGCTCGGTCATACGCCTCGGCGTGAAGATGCCCGATGGCACGGGCACTGCCACCTGGGGACCCGGACTCACCTCGAAGGACGCGTGGGACGCCGGTGACGTCAAGCGCTTCCAGGTCTGGTACCGGGATCCGATCGGCGTGCCCTGCGGCACCCAGTTCAACCTGACCAACGGCATCGAGGTCGGCTTCACGATCTGACCGCGCCTCACGCCGGGATTCGAACCGAAGAGTCCGGCCGCCCCTTCGAGGGGCGGCCGGACTCCTTTGTCGTGTCGGCTTCCGGCCGGTGGCGAGAGCGGCTGCGAGCCCGAGCTCGTGCGGGGCGGGAGGCGATTACCCTGATCAGGGAGATCGATGCACTCCGAGGCGAGGTCCTCCCCGTTCCGCTCGGAGCATCCAGCGCTGGAGATCCGGCGAAGGCCAGAAAACCCGTATCCCCGATCGGAAAAAGCCTGAAACCGGTTTCAGAATCTCCCCCACGAAACCGGTTTCTTGGGGTAGACTCCACGTCGTCGCTTCTCCGAGCCCGGCCGGTTTTCGGCCCAGCCTGATTCCGGCGGACTGGAGGTGGGCGTCCGGTCGCGCGTGCCGGCTACGCGCGAGAGTCCTCCATCGAGATAGCACACTTCAACCCCACCACTCTCCAAACATGCGCTCTCCCTTCACCACGCTCCTCGTTTCCTTCGGCCTGAGTTGCCTCACCGCGTCGACGTGCTGGGCCGATCTGGGGCCCTACAGCCAAGACTTCGAGGGTCTCGATCAGGCTGACCCCGCCGCCCTGTCGAACGACGGCTGGCTCGTCTTCGGCAACGTCTTCGACGGCAGTAGCGGCGGCTACCTCTACGGCTACGGTCCCTTCCCGGCTCCGAACGGTGGTCCTGCCTTCTGCGCTGTGGCCGCCGGTGAGGGTGGACCGCCTCAGGAGGCTCAGCAGATCGTCGTCTACAGCGACTACAACAACGGCGACCACGCCAACGGTCACACGATCGAGGCAAACGTCTACCAAGAGCAGCAGATCGGCGTGGGCGACGTCGGCAAGACCTACACCTTCCGCTTCGACGCCAAGCTCGGCGACCTCGTCCCGAACTCGACCGCCCTCGCCTTCATCAAGGTTCTCAACCCCGCCGACTGGAGTCTGAGCGCCTACGAGACCGTGGACATGACGACCACGCCCGTGACCTGGACCACCTACACGCTCCAGACCACGATCGACGCCAGTCAGGACGGACACTACCTCCAGATCGGTTTCATGAACCACTCGACGCTCTACACGCCGTCGGGCATCGTCTACGACAACATCGTCTGGAACGAAGGCCCGGGCGCTCCGTACTGCTTCGGTGACCCCGGCAGCGGCACCCCCTGCCCCTGCAACAACGACAACGACGGAAGCGTTCCCCAGTCGGGTTGCGCCAACGGCGTCTTCGCCTCCGGTGCCCAGATGACCGCGAGCGGCGTGGCGAGCGTCACCGCGGACACGCTGGTCTTCGCCACGACGGGTCTGGAGCCGAGCAACAGCGGCCTCTACTTCCAGGCGGACAACGATCTCTCTCCGGGAGTCGTCTGGGGAGACGGCCTGCGCTGCGCCGGGGGCAACCTCAAGCGCCTCGGCGTGCGCTTCGCGGATGCGACGGGCTACTCCGACACCTCGGGCTACCCTCAGACGATCTCCGCCAAGGCCGGGAACATCACGCCCGGCGTCACCAAGCACTACCAGTGCTGGTACCGGAACCCGCAGAACTCGCCTTGCGGTTCCGACTTCAACACCTCGAACGGCTACGCGATCACCTGGCTGCCGTAATCGAGCCGAGCCCCGGCGTGGCGCCTGTCGGCCACGTCGGGGAGGCCGCGGTCAGCGAGGGTGATCTGCACGGGAGCGGGAGGGGAGCGAGCCCCTCGACCCTGCTCCCCCTGGCACCCCCGACAAGGCTGGTCCTGGCCACAAGACCCCTTGAAACCCCTGCACCACGAGGACCTCTCTGTCTTCGCACCTCCGTCATCCCGAACCTCACCGACTCAGACTCATGTCCATCGCCAGAATCTTCATCCGTACGCTCCTCACGGTGTGCGGGGCGACTGCCCTCAACCTCTCGTTCGCGGCTCCTCAAGGCGAGCTGACCGTCAACGGCGACTTCGAGCTCGGCGACACGAGCTCCTGGCAGTCCTTCCCCACCGCGACCTCCACCTTCAACGTCACCTCCGACGCAGCCAGCGGCAACTGGGCCGGCCAAGTCTACAACGATACCTTGGCCAGCTCTGCCGTCGTGAAGCAGGCCAACCTCGGTGTCGGCTTCGTGACCCCCGGCTCGACGGTCGACATCTCGTTCGCCGCCAAGGGCACCGGCGAGGTCGGTGGCGTCGCCTTCGCCGAGCTCTTCTCGGAGATCGCCGGCGGCGGCGTCTCCCACGCCGAGATCCTGGGCGGTGCTCCGCTGGCACTGACCACCTCCTGGCAGACCTTCACCTTCTCCACGACCGCCGGCAACGACGTCAGCGGTGGCATCACCCTGCAGTTCGCGGCCGTGACGGGCGGCGCTACCGGCAGCACCATCGACCTGTTCATCGACGACGTCTCGGTGACCGCCACGCCGAATGTCGTCGCGCTCGAGCCCTACTACCAGGACTTCGAGGGCCTCGACCAGGCCGACCCCTCCGCGCTCTCGAACGACGGCTGGCTGGTCTTCGCCAACGTCTTCGACGGCACCACCGGCGGCTACCTGTACGGCTACGGCCCGTTCCCGGCCCCGAACGGCGGCCCGGCCTTCAGCGCCATCACCAACGGCCAGGGCGGCCCCGCCCAGGGCGCCCAGCAGCTCGTCACCTACAGTGACTACAACAACGGCGATCACGCGAACGGCCACACGATCGAGGCCAACGTCTTCCAGGAGCAGGTGATTGGATCGGGTGACGCCGGCAAGACCTTCACCTTGCGCTTCGACGCCAAGCTCGGCGATCTCATCCCGAACTCCACCGCCCTCGCGTTCATCAAGGTGCTCAACCCCGCCGACTGGAGCTTGAGCGCGTACGAGACCGTGGACATGACGACCACGCCCGCGACCTGGACCACCTACACGCTCCAGACCACGATCGATGCCAGTCAGGCCGGACACTTCCTGCAGATCGGCTTCATGAACCACTCGACGCTCTACACGCCGTCGGGCATCGTCTACGACAACATCGTCTGGAACGAAGGCCCGGGCGCTCCGTACTGCTTCGGTGACCCCGGCAGCGGCACCCCCTGCCCCTGCAACAACGACAACGACGGAAGCGTTCCCCAGTCGGGTTGCGCCAACGGCGTCTTCGCCTCCGGTGCCCAGATGACCGCGAGCGGCGTGGCGAGCGTCACCGCGGACACGCTGGTCTTCGCCACGACGGGTCTGGAGCCGAGCAACAGCGGGCTCTACTTCCAGGCGGACAACGACCTCTCTCCGGGAGTCGTCTGGGGAGACGGCCTGCGCTGCGCCGGCGGCAACCTCAAGCGCCTCGGCGTGCGCTTCGCGGACGCGACGGGCTACTCCGACACCTCGGGCTACCCCCAGTCGATCTCCGCCAAGGCCGGGAACATCACCCCCGGCGTCACCAAACACTACCAGTGCTGGTACAGGAACCCGTTGAACTCTCCCTGTGGAAGTGATTTCAACACCTCGAACGGCTACGCGATCACGTGGTTGCCGTGATATGGATGGACCGGTCAACACCTGATTGACGGGTCACTTTCCGAGTTGTTCACGAGCCGGCTGCGGGTTGCCCGCGGCCGGCTTTCTCGTGTCGGGAGGGAGAGGCGAGAAGGGCGGCCAGGCCGAAGCGGACCCGCCTTCGGGTCGGTGATACCGAACCTGGTACCGTATCGGCCATGGCCAAGACGAAACGAGCTACCGGGACGTGGCGCCTCGCCCCGGCACTCCTCCTGGCGGTCGTCGGGGCCGTCGCTCTCTCCTTCTGGCTCCAGTGCGCGAAACAGCCGGCGCCGTCCCCGGAGGCGACTCCCGATCCCGAGCTCGAGGAACCGGCGCCCGTCGAGGCACCGGAGCCGGAGGGGCGCGTGTCGGTCGAGCCCGACGTTCGCGAGAACGTGCCGATCGAGGAAGTGGCGGCCCCGGCGACGGCCCCGGCGGAGCGGGAGCCGCGCGACCTCGTCGCGCGCGTGGTCACCGCCGACAGAGAGCTCCGCGACGGTGTGCCGGTCTGCTTCTTCGTCGAGGGTCCCGACGGCCGGCCGGTGCCGAACTTCCGGACCTCCCGCCTCTCGGGTGGCGGCGCGGAGCGCGACGAGCTGCCTCCGCCCGCCGAGCGCGACCCGGCACTGCGCGGCCTGGCGATCTGGCGCGCGGCGGACGACCCCTTGAGGCGTGCGTGGCGAAACCACGACCGGGGAGGGAACTCGCCGCCCTTGATCCTCGGCGTGAGCCTGCCCGGTGGCGAGGCGACCCGGGTGACGCTCGAGCTCTCCAGCTGGCCCACCGAGCCGGTCGAGCTGGTGATCGGTCCCGAGATCCTGACGATGATCGCGCCGCTGCGCGTGGAGGTCTACCTCGCCGACGGATCGCCGGCGCCCGGTGTGCCGGTCACCCTCTTCGGCATCCCGGTCGATCCGAACCTCGGAAACATCGGCGAGATGGGCGAGGCGGTCACCGGTGCCGACGGCGTGGCCTTCATCGAACGCGACCAGCTGCTCCAGTTCTTCGCGGTCTTCGGCCAGATGGGCCGGGACGGAATGAAGATGAAGGACTTCATGGAGCTCTTCGTCGCGCCGACCTTCCCCCTGCCCCTGGCGCCGCGCACGCCCTACTCCGGTGAGCTCGACGGGGAGAAGGTCGTGCGCATCGACCTGCCGCCGGTCGGGAGGCTCCACGCCGAGGTGGTCGACTCGAGCGGGGAGCCGCTCGGGAGCTCGGGCCCCGGGGGGAGCGGGATCAGCTACCGGATCAACTGGACCGCTGCCGCGCAGCCGCCGAGGAACCGCGAATCGACCGAGACGCTCGGCGGCGAGGCGACCGGGGCGACGATCGATCTCGGCTGGGTCGGTCTCGGGATGTCCTTCGACGCGCGCTTCTGGCCACTCGACGGCAGCTGCCCCGGCGACGGTTTCGAGGTCAAGGGCCCGGTCAGCGCGGGGGAAGTCACGACGCTGCGCTTCCAGCTCAGGAAGCCGTTCGTGCGCCTCGCGTTCCAGGTTCTCGATGCGAACGGACAGCCGCTGACCGAGACCGAGCTCCAGTACCTGGTGCGCGAGTCGGTGATCGATCCGAACCCGAAACGCGAGCCGCAGCGCTACTGGCGCGCGATCTCGACCGACGGGGAGGGGCGCTTCCGGTGGATCTTCCCGTACACGGCGAAGGCGACGCCGCGGGTGCTGGAGCTGCAGCACGGGGCCGGCGAGCGCACGAGCTGGGGCAGCGTCGCTCTGCCGGTCAGCGCTCCCCCCCCACCGGAAGGGCTCGGGCCGCTGGAGCTGCCGACGATCGAGATGGGCACGATCCAGCTCGGCGAGACGCCGCTGCCGGAGCTGGGCAAGCCGCCGGTAGAGTCGCTCCTCGCCGAAGGAGCCGTGACCGACCTCGCCGGCGTTCCGCTCGGCGGGGCGACGGTCTGGGCCCGGGTGGCCGGGGGGAATACGAACCTCGGCAGCGTGAAGACCGACGAGCGCGGCCATTTCGAGCTGCGCACGCGCGAGCCGGTCGCCTTCCGGCTCAGCGTCACTCGTGACGGCTACATCGCTCGAGCGACCGACTCGCTGGAGCCCGGGTCCGCCGGGCTGGTCTACGAGCTGGCGCCCGGAGCGACGCTGCGCGGCCAGCTGATCAACTCGCCGGAGACCCTCGGGGGCTCGTTCTTCGTCTACGTCGACTGCGGTGGCGTGACGCGCAAGGACCGCCCGGGCGGGGAGTTCCCGGGTGAGGGGGGCGCGGGCTTCGAGGTCGACGGAATGCCGCCGGGGCGAGCGACGGTGTGCGTCGTCGGCCAGGAGTTCGACTTCGAGTTCGCGCGCTTCGAGGGGATCGAGCTGCGCGCCGGGGAGGTGTCGAGCGACCCGCGCCTCGACCCGCTCGACATGGAACCGCTGGCCCGCGCGTGGTGGTTCCGCTTCGAGCGCACCGACGGCGAGCGCTTCGACGAGCGCTACATCTGGATCGAGGTGGAGGGTACACGAGATTCGATCGGTCTGCGGGGGCGCGAGCGCAAGCAGCTGGTACTCCCCGCCGCGGCGGAGCGAGCGGTGTTCACGGCGAGCGGTTATCGGGCGGTCGAGGTCGTGCTCGGCGGTGAGGAGGTGTTGGTGCGCCTCGAGCCGGGGCCGTAGTTAGTGCGGAGTCAGCGCCCGGAATCGCCGGGAGGTGCTAGCATCGGTACCTGCCATGGGCCGGGGGAATGGCCTCGATCGGTTTCGTGGCTCCCCCGGATCCACGTATCAGCGGCGACTCGCCACTCGAGGTGGAGATCGAGCCGCCACCAGGAGGAGAACGAGCGATGAGATCAACAGCGGTATCGCTGGTGTGTGTTCTTGTATCACTGGCCGTCAGCTCCGGGCTCCCGGCGTGGTCGGCCCCCGCGCTCGACCCGAGGTCCGGCGCCGAGGAGACCGAGCTCTCCGCTCACGATGGGGCCACTGGCGACGCGTTCGGCCGGTCGGTTGCGATGTCGGGCGACACGGCCGTAGTGGGAGCCACCGGGGACCAGGACGACGGCCCCTACAGCGGCTCCGCCTACGTGTTCCAGCGAGACCTCGGCGGCCCGGACAGCTGGGGGCAGGTGCGAAAGCTCACCGCGTCCGACGCGACCGCAGAGGACAGGTTCGGCACCTCGATCGCGATCTCGACCGACACGGTCGTGGTCGGGGCACCGGGGCGGGACGTGGGTTCCACCAGTCCCGGCTACGCCTACGTCTTCTCCCGAGACCACGGCGGTGCCGATAACTGGGGGCAGCTGAAGAAGATCACCGCTTCCGACGCGGCCAAGTGGGACGGCTTCGGCACCGCGGTGGCAATCTCGGGCGATACCGCCGTGGTAAGTGCCGCTTACAACGACGACCACGGCACGAACTCCGGCTCGGTCTACGTGTTTCGACAGGATCTCGGCGGCCCCGACAACTGGGGCGAGGTGACGAAGATCACCGCCTCCGACGCGGCCGACGGTGACGACTTCGGCATCGCGGTCGCGATCTGGGACGACACGGTCGTGGTCGGGACCACCAGTGACGGCATTGGCTACCATGCCGGCTCGGGCTACGTCTTCCAACGCGATCACGGAGGCAACGACAGCTGGGGTGAGGTGGCAAAGCTCACGGCGTCCGACGCGGCCGCGAATGACCTCTTCGGCTATTCGGTCGCGATCTGGGGCGACAGGGTGGTGGTGGGAGCCGTCGGGAACGAGGTCCACGGCTCGCACTCCGGCTCGGCCTACCTCTTCCACCGGCACGAGGGCGGAGTCGACAGCTGGGGCGAGGTGGCCAAGTTCACCGCTTCCGACACGACCATCGACGACAGCTTCGGCTCGTTCGTCTCGGCCTGTGGTGACTACGTCCTGGTGGGAGCTTCGGGGGTGAACACCGGTACCGGCTCGGCCTACGTCTACTTCTCGTTCCCGGCCGACGAGCCGGGGACTCCCTTCTGCTTCGGAGACCGCTTCAATCTGCGCTGCCCGTGCTTCAACGATGCACCCACCGCTGGGCGGGGCTGCGCCAACAGCACCGGCGACGGGTGCCGGCTGCTCGGCTGGGGCAGCAACAGCCTCGGGCAACAGACCGTCGACCCGCTGGTGCTGTCGGTGATCGGCTCCCGGCCGAGTCAGCCGGGGCTCTACTTCGGAGGTTCGAAGGGCGTGAACGACGGCCTCGGGTTGCGCTTCGGTGACGGTCTGCGCTGCGTCGGGGGCGGCCTGGTGCGCTTCGAGATCGTGTTCGCGTCGTCAAACGGTTCCTGCTCGACGAGCGTTCCGATCGCGACCGTGATGGGTGTCGCCCCGGGCGACGTCCGCCGCTTCCAGTTCTGGTACCGCGATCCCGGCCCCGGAAGTCCCTGCGGCAACGAGTTCAACCTCAGCAACGGCTACGAGGTCAGGTTCTTGCCGTGAGGAGTACGGAGTCAGGACAACATACAACACAATAGCGGCCACGGATTGCCCCCGGGACCGGGATCCCCGGGACAACTTCCACCACATTCGCGCCCTGGATTGCCGTCGGAGACGGCAATCCAGGGCGCGAATGTGGTGGAAGTTGTCCTGACTCCGTATCTATTCGTGATGACTCGCAACGACACGCTGCTCTTCGGACTGCTGCTCGGAACCCTGCTGGTGCTGGGGCTCATTTGCCTGCCCCTGCTCTTCGACGAGGGCGAGATGCCCGAGCCGCTGGTCGACGAGGGGCCTGCCGGGAAGATCACCTCGCCGGGGGAGCTGCCGTCCCCCGAGGCGACGGTCCCCGGCGAGGACCAAGCGGAAGCTCGGCGCGACGCAGCGGTCGGCCCGGCGATCGCCGCCGCGCCCCGCAGGCCGAAGGCGCGCACCCTGCGCGGAGTCGTGCTCCACGCGATCACGGCGCAGCCTCTCCAGGGACTCTACATCACGGTTACTGTGTCGAGGCCGTGGACCGAGACCGAACGGACGACGGTGCTCCACACCGATAGCGATGGGCGCTTCGAGCTGAAGCGCTGCCGACCGGGAAGTCACCTGACCTTCGCGGAGACCTCGATTCCCGAGCTGCGCGGGGAACTGAGCCTGGAGCTCGAGCCGCGCACGGTCCGCGTCGATGACGTGGAGGAGCTCGTCCTGCACGCCCACCCACCGGCGCTGGTCCTTCACCTCTCCGCGCGGCGCCCCGATGGAGGGGTGATCGCGAAGCCGAAGTTCTGGATCCAGACCGAGGCGAGCCGGGCGCCGACGCATCAGCCACCCCGGCCCCGCCTGGAAGGAGACTGGAACAGGAGTCGAGGGGTGCTCACCGCGACCTTCCTTCCCTCCCAGCTCTCGAGCGGTTCTCTCCTGGTCGGAATCGAGGACCAGAGAATCCCCCGCGAGGAGAGTGCCGACTCGGAGAACGACCGATCGCGCGTGATCTGGAGGGAGCTCGCCGAGCTCCGGGGAGACCTGACCTGGGAGGACCTCGAGTGGATCGACGGCGGCGAGATCCGCTCGAGACCGCACGAGGATTCGGGTCACCTCGTCGCCGGCCCCGTGCAGATCGCCGACTGGCGGGGCGAGCATCACCACGTCTTCGAGCTCGAGCGGGGGGCTGGACTGCAGGTGAGGGTGCTGGATGCCGAGGGACAGATCGCGGAGGGCGTCCGCATTCTCATCGACGGAGATCTCTGGCGAGACCGGTGGCCCTTTCGGCGCAACACCTATCACGGTGTCCAGAGCTTCGAGCCGCTGAAGCCCGGTCCGTCCGACGTCGTCGTCCTCGACTCCTTCGTGCCGACCGTCGAGCTGGCCCGTGAGTCGGTCACCATGATCGCCGGCGAGACGACCGAGCTCGTCATCGAGCTCCCGGCCGAACGTCGCCGGCGCCTGGCGGTCTCCGGCACGGTGATGTCGGCGAGCGGGACCCCGATGCCGCAAATCAACGTGAGGGTGGACCTCGCTGGCGAGCGAGGGCGTATCGTGTCGACCTCCAGCGACGGCCGCTTCGAGGTCTGGACGCACTCCGCGGCGAGCCAGCTGACCGTACGCCCCGACGGCGACCTCTGGGCGGGCCGCTTCGAGCCGGCTTTCATCGAGTGTCCGTTCGGCGCGGCCGATCTCCGCTTCACGAGAGCCGAAGCGCGCGTCGCCCGCTTCCGCCTCTACTTCAAGGACGAGCGTACCGGCCGGGCGATTCAGGGCTTCCGCCACGTCACGCTGTACCTCGACGGGGCCGCGTCGAACCGCCCCTCGTCCCCGTTCGTCCTGTCGAACGAACCGTACGACGAGCCCTTCGTCAGCGCGCCGTACTCGCCTCGCGAGGACCTGCGCTGGATCGCCCGCGTGCCGCACTACCGGATCGCGTCCGGGAGCATCCCCGCCCCCGCGCAGCACGGGGAGATCGTCGAGCTCACCGCACGGCTCAGCCCGGGCTACGAGGAAGAGCTGCGGATCGTCACGGCCGGCTCCCGAACTCCGGTGGCCGGTGCGACGGTTCTCGACGAGCGCGGCCAGAAGCTCGGGCGCACCGACTCGGGCGGCGGAGTGACCCTGCGCGCCGACGAGTGGCCCGCTGAGCTGCGAGTCGAAGCCACGGGTTTCCACCCCGCGACCTGGCAACTCGACCGGGCGGGCCTCACCACGCACTGGGCCGGTGAGGTGAGGTTGCGTCCGAGGTAGCGATACGGGGACGGCGTGCTGATTCCCCTTCGCCCCAAGGAGTACACCCTGCTCGAGCTTCTCATGACTCGCGAAGGTCGTGTCGTCTCCCGGTTGGAGATCGTCGACGCCTGCTGGGACGAGGCCCACGAGCCGCTCTCGAGCGTCGAGGAGGTTCTCGTCGCCTCCCTCCGGCGCAAGCTCGGTCCGCCGCCCCTGATCCGCACGGTGCGCGGCGCCGGATACGTACTGGAGGGAGGCGCGAATGACTGAGGTGGTCGACACCCGCGGACTGCGGCGCCTGCAACTCGCCCTCGGCCTGACCTGGTCCGTCGCCTGGGCGGCCGGCCTGGTGTTCTTCGCCGCCGTCGTGGTGAGGCAGGAGGGAGAGATCCGGAGACAGAACCTCGACGCGGAGCTCGCGCTGCGCGCCACCGCCACCTACGGGCTCACCTGGTTCGACGCGGACGGGACCTTTCACCCGGAGGCGCTCGAGGCCGAACCGTGGGTCACCGAGGAGGGTGTCGACATCTGGATCGTCCAGCCAACCGTTCCTTCCGTCCGCCACCTGTCCCCGGCGGAGGTGCGCTTCGGGGCCGCCGATCTCGACACCCTGGCAGCGGAGGTCGTCGGTGATCTGGAGCCGCGCTACGTCGACCGCGGCGGCTTTCGAGTGCACGCCATGCCGACATTCCTCGAGGGTACCGACGACGAAGCCCACGCGGCCATCATCACCGTCGGCGATCCGCAGGCCGCGGCGGGAGGCCAGACCTTCGCCCGAGAGGTGGTCGTGCTCGCTGCGATCCTCGGAGCCCTCGGAATCGGGGTCGGCATCTTCCTGGCCCGCTGGAGCATCCGGCCTCTGACGGCCACGTTCGCCCAGCGCGAGCGCTTCCTGGTGGCCTCCGCCCACGAGCTGAGATCGCCGGTGGCGTCGATGCTGGCCGTGTGCGAGTCCGGGCTCGCAGGCGACGAGCCCCCCGCCGAAGCGCTCGAGCGCGCCGGGGCATTGGCCCGTCGCACTGCCGAGGTCGTCGAGGGCCTCCTGCTCTTCGCGAGACTCGAGGCGGGCAGCGCCGACCTGGAGAGGCAGACGGTTCGTCTGGACCTCCTCGTCGAGTCCGCCGCTCCGGAGGGCGCGAGTCTGACCGTCGAGGGAGACGACGATTGCATCGCCAAGGTCGACCCTCGCCTCGTCCGCGTCGCGGTGGAGAACCTCGTCCGGAACGCACGCGCGCACGGCCGAGCTGCCGACTCGGCGCTCGAGATTCTCGTCTCGGCCACGTCCGTGACGGTCGAGGATGCCGGACCCGGTTATCCAGCAGCCATTCTCGAGCTGGTCGGAGGGCCCCTCTCCATAGCGCCGTCCTCGAGCGGCGCGGGAGTCGGCCTCGCGACGGCCAGGATGATCGCCGAGCTCCACGGCGGAGGGCTGCTCCTCGAGAACCGGTCGAGCGGTGGAGCCCGGGCCGTCCTGGGCCTCGGCCCTCGCGAGACGAAGTAGCACGCGGCGGGTTTCTTTCCGGGTGTCAGCCCGGTTTCAGGTTGGTGGTCTACAGTCCGGGTGGACGCCGCGACCTGGCGCCGCCGGCCCACGTGCAGGCCGGGACTGCGGACCCTCTGGAACGACCGGGACACGTCATGAAGACCCTCATCTCGATACTCCTCGCTCTCCTGTCGGCTGGTTTCATCCTCGACGGCCCGGTGCTCGGGCAGGTCGTCACGCAGAAACGAGTCCCGGCGGCCACGCTGCTCCCCCCGCTGGCGCGTCTCCGGGTACCCGCGGAGTGGGAGCCGCACCGGGCGACCTGGATGCAGTGGCCTCGCTACTACGAGTCGTCGCTCAGACCCGCGTTCGCGGACATCATCGACGTGCTGCAGGACTACGAGCCGATGCACGTGATCGCGAACAGCCAGGGCGAGCTCAACCAGGCGCAGAGCTTCCTGGCCGGCCAGGGAGTTCCCCTGACCAACCTCACGTTCCACGTCATGGCGATCGATTCGGCGTGGATGCGGGACAACGGCCCCGTATGGGTCGAGCGTGCCGATCAGCTCGTCGTCCAGGACTGGGGCTTCGACGGCTGGGGAGGTCTGACCTGGGATTACCACGACGACAATCTCATCCCCCCGCAGGTCGCCGCGGTGGAGGGAGCTCCCTGCGAGGACTGGAACCACCTCATCCACGAGCGGGGCAACCTGGAGTTCAACGGGCGCGACACGGTCATCGTGAGCTGGCCGTGCTTCGGCAGCCGCAACCCGTCGAAGACGCAAGCGCAGTTGACCCAGAGCCTGAGGCAAGCGTTCGGCGTGTCCGAGGTGGTGTGGCTCCTTTCGGCCCCCCCCAGCGACGTCACCGGCGGGCACGTGGACGGCATCGCGAGGTTCATCGACGAGGACACCGTGGTCGTTCCTCGCTACACCTTCAGCCACGCGGAGGCCTGGGTCTACGACGATGCCGCGAACATCATCCAGGGCGCCGGCTTGCAGGTCCTCCGCATGGATGTCCCCGGCGAGGTGTGGTACGCGGGAACCTGGATGTCCGCGAACTACGTGAACTGGCTGGTCGCGAACGGCGTGGTGGTCATTCCGGGCTTCGCCGTGACTCAGTGGGACGACGCAGCACGTCAAGCCGTCCAGGGGTACTTCCCCGGGCGAGACGTACACGTCGTGGACACGCGCGAGGTGTGGTACTGGGGCGGGTCCGTGCACTGCGTCACCAACGACCAGCCGAACTAGCCCAATCCGGAATCAGGTTCACGGTCACGCTCCTGCGCCCACTGTCCGCGAGGTAGACTGCGCCGAGGATTGGAGCAGTCGAACGGAGGAAGAACCCGAGCCCCAGGAGGAAAGACCATGCTGATTCCGAGACCCATTGCTCTGTCGTTCGCGATCCTCACCCTAACGCCCCTCCAGCCGGCCGACGAGCTCGTCTTCGAGCCGCAGGAGGGGGCCTCGCTGACACGGACCTTCCGGGAGAAGACGGAGCTGACGCTCGAGTCCGCCGTGATGACCCGGGACGGCGAGGAAGATGTAGCCGACGACCTGGAGCTCGAGGTGACGAACGAGCGTGAGGTGGCCTTGATCGACGAGGTGCAGAAGATCGCCGACGGGCGGATCCTGTCGCTGGCTCGCACTTACGAGACCCTCGACGCCCACACGTTCGAGTCCGCGACCGAAGGCGGCCGGGAGCCCGAGCCGATGGAGTCGAGGGGCTCGAGCGAGCTGGAAGGTGCGAAGGTTCTCTTCGAGTGGGACGAGACGGACGAGGAGTACGCCGCCCGCTACGACGAGGACAGCGAGGACCACGACGAGGACTTCCTGGAGGGCCTCGAGGCAGAGGTCGACCTGGGCGGTTTCCTGCCCGAAGGAGAGGTCTCCCCGGGAGACAGCTGGGAGATCGAGCCGGAGATCCTCGCGGCCATCCTCCGCCCCGGGGGCGATCTCACTCACGGGCTCGACCCGATCGAGGGCCGGGGCGAACAGGAGCTGGTGATCCTCTGTTTCTGCTTCTGCCTCGCGGAGTGCGGTGAGGAGCTCGAAGGCGAGGTCGCGCTCGAGTACGAGGGGCGGCGGGAGACCGACGACGGGGAGCTCGCGGTGATCTCCTTCACGGTCGAGCTCACCTCCGAGCGCAACGTGCTCGACTCGATGAGGACCCTCGCCGAGCGCATGGAGGTGGACATGCCGGAGCTCGAGGAGATGGAGGAAGTGAGCGTCGAGATCGAGCTCGAGGGGAAGGGCGAGCTGCTCTGGAACGTCGAGGCCGGTCGCGCGCACTCCCTCGAGCTCGAAGGCGAGCTGGAGCTGTCCTTCTCGACCACGATCCCGAGGGGGCCGGTCGAGGCGACCATGGAGCTCCAGTTCGTCGGGACGACGGAGGTCACCGTCGAGGTGACGTCGGACTGACCGGCACCCGTGGCGGGCGAGGCCCCGATGAAGAGCGAAAAAGCGACATTCCCCCATCGCCTCCGCGCGAACCGAAGGGCCGAAGAACCTTCAGGGCGAAACGGGCGGCGTCAGCGAGGCAGCCTGTGGGGCGGGAGGACGGGCCGACCCTGGCGCCACTCGACGGGCACGACGGACAGATACCAGCTCCGGCCCCCATCGTCGTTCCCCTGATAGAACAGGTAGTCTCGACCATCGTCGTCCTGGAACAGGTACGGGTGCCCCGATTCGCTGGAGTTCCAGCTTCCCGCCGGGCCATTCGGCAGGAACGGCTCGGTGAACACTCGTTCGAAGTGCACGCCATCGTCGCTGACGGCCACACCGACCTGCTGGGGCGCGTTGTTGTAGCCGCCGGCGTAGAACATGAACAATCGACCGTCGTGACGGGCCATGGCGGCCGCTTCGATGCAGCGGCCCTCCCAGTCCAGCTTCGGTTCGAGGATGGGACCGTCCGGGTTCAACTGGGTCCACTTGTCCCGGGCGAAATCACTGTCCAGCGGAGCGGCGGCGACTCCCTGCGACTGGATCTCGAAGGCGGGATCTCGCGTGGCCCAGTACAGCAGCAGCCGGCCTTCGTGTTCGATCACGTCCGCGTCGATGGCCCGCCCGCAGTTCCACGCTCCGGCGGGGCGAAAGACCGGGTTCGAGGGGTTCCGGGTGAAGTGGATCCCGTCCTCCGACCAGGCGTGGCAAACCGCGTCGCGCTTCCGGTTCCCGTAGGTCTGATAGAAGAGATGGACCTTGCCCTCCAGCACGATCGCACCCGGCGCGCAGAATCCGTTTCGCTCCGCTTCCCCCGAGTTGCGAAGCTCCGCGGCCTTCGTCCAGTCGACGAGGTTGTCGCTGCTGGCGATGCCGATGCTCCAGCCAGGGGTGGCTTTCCCCTCGTGCGGCGGCAGCGAGTAGTAGAGCCAGTAACGATCCCGGAAGCGGACGACCGCCGGATCCTTCGAGAACGGCCGCCCCGAGACCGTATCCGCGAAGTGCATTCGTGGCTTGCCGATACGACACGGCGCGGCCACCGCCCGGGCAATCGCCAGGTAGCCGTCCGCATTGGGATGGACGCCATCCCCTTCCGATACCAGGTGGGGGCGATCGCGGAGCACGGCGTTCAGGTCCAGGAGCGAGACGTTCTCCTTGGCGTGCTGCCTGGCCAGGTCGCGGATTCGCCGGCACAGCTGCTGCAGGCGGGGTTTCCGCTCGGTCAGCTCGGCCAGCCGACGCTCGGACAGTCCTTTCGTCTGCAACACCATGGCGGTCGGCGTGCAGACGACGATGCGCGGACTGGTTCGCAGCCCAGCCAGTACACCGATCAGCTCCGAGTAATCGTCCTCGAACCGTCCGATCTGCTCCCAGTTCTTCCGCTTGCCGCCGACCGTGTCGTTCGTTCCCAGTGAGATGACGGCCACGTGCGGCTGGAACTCCCGCACGTCATCGAGCTTCTGCCAGATGTTCGGTCGTCCCGTCTTGATCAAGGTCGCGCCGCCCAGGCCGAGATTCCGCACCTCGTAGCCGTCACCCAGAAGCTCCTGCAGGCGAGCCGGATACGACTGGGTCGCTGCGTCCACCCTCGCTCCGGCGGTGATGCTGTCGCCCAGGCACGCGATGCGGATCGGCTCGGTCTCGGGGACCTCGGCCGCAGCGGAGACCGTGACGGACAGCAGGCACGTGGCCGAGAGGACAAACGCAGTGAAGAAGGCGGAGCATCTCATCGTACTGGCTCTCGGTGGAAACGACCTCCCCGCATCCGGAGCTGTCAGGCGGTGAACGTACCGCGTCAACATAGCGGATCGATCACCGTTCGCCCACTTCACCCGGAGGGGATAGAGGAGATCGACCCGGTTTCCTCCTCGAGTAGTACACTGGAGCCCGTGTCCTGCGAGCACGGCGTTGGCAGGCACGGTCCGGCGTCTCTCGTGCTTCATCGATCGAGGGGACACGCCCCGGCCCAGGCACGGCATCCCGACATCATGAAGAGCATCCACCTCCCCCTCCTGGCCCTCGGCCTGGTTGTCCTCGGCGGCGCGCTTCAGGCCCAGACGGTCTCCACCGACAAGTCGACCTACGTGGTCGGCGAGCGGGTCCTCGCCACCTTCGACAGCTCCACGACGACGACCGACTGGGTCGGCATCTACGAAGCCGGCGCCAGCCACGGGTCGGGCTATCCCTCGATCTACTGGCAGTACACGAACGGCGAACAGACACCGGGCAGCAGCGTCATCCCCGCCGGCACGCTGAACTTCCTGCCCTTCAGCCTGCCGCCCGGCGATTACGACTGCCGCTACTTCGCCAACGACGTCTACACGCTCCTGGACCAGGTCACCTTCGCGGTGATCGCGGGCTCGACCTCGCCGGCACCTCCACCGACCGGCGAGCTGACGGTGATGAGCTTCAACATCTGGGTGAACGCCTCGAACGTCTCCAGTGGACTGGTCATGGTCAAGGAGGCGATCGTCAAAGCGCAGCCGGACATCATCGGGCTCCAGGAGTGCAATGCCTCGACGCTGAACAGCCTCCTCGGTCTGCTGCAGACGGACCCTCACTACGCCCAGGCTCAGGGCTCGGGCGCCACCTCGATCATCAGCCGCTACCCCATCCTGGCCGAGTACACCTCCGGCGGGCTCTACGGATACGGAGTTCGCGTGGACCTTCCGTCGGGGCAAGACGTGCGCTTCTTCAACTCCCACCTGACCGCCTATCCCTACGGACCCTACACCGTGCGGGATGGCGGGTCCCAGGCCCAGGTCCTCGCCGACGAGCAGGCGACGCGCCTGGCCGAGGCGCAAGCCATCCTGAGCACCCTCATCGACGCGCCGCAACACGACCCCGACCTGCCCACCTTCTTCGTCGGTGATCACAACTGCCCCTCGGGCCTCGACTGGACCGCGGCCAATTCCGACCAGAACTTCGGCTGGACCTTCGACTGGCCCGTGGCGAGCCTCGTGTCCAGCTCCGGTTTCCTCGACCTCTACCGCGAGGTGCACCCCGACCCCGTCGCCCAGCGCGGCCTCACCTGGAGCCCGGGCTATCCGAAGGGCACGCTGGCCACGAACGACGTCCACGACCGGATCGACATGGTCTACTTCCGCCCCGCGCCGGGGGTCACCCCACAGGCTCTGCAGGCCTACACCTTCGACGAGGACCCCTGGCCGACGGACCACCGCGCGGTCGTGGTGAGTCTCGTGCTCGACGCCGGCCCCGGCACGCCGTACTGCTTCGGCGATCCGGGCAGCGGTACGCCCTGTCCCTGCGGCAACGACAACGACGGCAGCGTCCAGGGTTCAGGATGTGCGAACGGTGCGTTCACATCCGGCTCGAGGATGACCGGCAGCGGGGTCGCCAGCCTCGCTCTCGACACGCTGGTGCTCCACGGCCACCACACCGAGAACAGTCAGTTCGGCTTGTACTTCCAGGCGGACAACAGCCTCGATCCGGGGATCATCTGGGGGGACGGGCTGCGCTGCACCGGCGGCGACTTGAGACGGTTGGGCACACGGGTCTCCGATGGCTCCGGGTATTCCGATACGTCGGGGTACGCCTACACGATCTCGGAGCGGGCGGGGAACATCAGCGCGGGCGATACCAAGCGCTACCAGCTCTGGTACCGAAACACCGCGGGCTCCCCGTGTGGCGCTGAGTTCAATACGAGCAACGGCTACGAGATCACGTGGCTCCCATGATGGGCGCACCGCGCCGGTCTCTTCTGACGAGAACCGCGCCTGGGTCCGAGTCCTGCCCTCGCGCTGGATCGATTACCGGGGATCGGGGCAAGGCCACGATCGGGGCGGTCAGGTCCGCCGTTCCTCCAGCTCCTCCAGCGTCCGCGGCCAGTCCGACTTGAGCAAGCGCGAGAGCGCGCGGTCGGCGAGCAGCTTGCCGCCGGTCTGGCACTGAGCGCAGTAGTTGGTCTCGCGGCTCGAGTAGACGATCCGCTGCACCTTCGCACCGCAATCGGGACACAAACAGCCGAAGCGGCCGTGCACCGCCATCTCCGGGTGGAACGCGGTGACCTTCTTCGGCCAGCCCTTCGAAGCCTCGGCGCGCAGGCGATCGGTCCACTCGCTCAAGGTCCGCCGGGTCACTTCGAAGAGGCGCGCCCACTCCTCCTCCGAGAGGTTCCTGGTCCACTGCACCGGCGAGAGGCGCGCCGCGTGCAGGATCTCGTCGGAGTAGGCGTTGCCGATCCCGCTGAGGTAGTGCGGATCGGTGAGCGCGCGCTTGAGCGTGTGGTTGCGCTGCGTCAGGGCGGCGATGAAACCCGACAGGTCGAGCTCGAAGACGTCGCGTCCGCCGGGATCCAGCTCCGCGAGGCCGTCGGCGCCGCGGATCACGTGCAACGAGGCACGCCGCTTCGAGCCCGCCTCGGTCAAAACCAGACAGCCATCCTCGAAGTCGAAGGCGGCCAGCGACGCCTTGCCGCCCAGCTTCGCGCCGCTCTTCTTCCAGGCGAGGCGCCCGGCGATCATCAGGTGCAGGACGAGGAAGAGCTCCCCCTCCAGCTCGAGGACGATGCGCTTGCCGATGCGCCGCAGCCCGATCACCTCCCGTCCGGCCATCTCGTCGAGCTTCGGCTCGACCGTCCGCAGCAGGAACGGATTCCCCAGACGGACTCCCTCGAGCACCTCCCCCACCACCTTCGGCCGGAGGCACTCGAGGTAGACGGTGACGTCGGGGAGCTCGGGCACGGGACTAGTGCTTGGAGGCCGCGACCTCGACCCCGCGCATGAACAGGCGCTGCGCGAGGAAGTAGACCGCGACGCACGGGAAGAGGATCACCCCCGAGGCCGCCATCATGTGCTCGACGGAGGTGTTGTACGTCCGCTGGAATCCCGCCAGCGCCAGGGTCAGCGTGCGCTTCTCCGGCGAGACGATGTAGATCAGCGGCGCCCAGAAGTCGTTCCATGTCGCCAGGAAGGTGAAGATCCCGACGGTGGCCAGCATCGGTCGCGCGAGCGGCAGCATGATCCGCCACCAGATCGCGAGGTGACCGCAGCCGTCGACGCGCGCCGCCTCGGTCAGCTCGGTGGGCAGGGCCAGGAAGTACTGGCGGAAGAGGAAGATGAAGAACGGCGCGCCGCCCAGTACCGTCGGCAGGATCAGCGGATAGTAGGTATCGACCAGTCCCAGCTGGCGGAAGAGCAGGAAGCGCGGGATGGCGGTCACCTGCTCGGGGAGCAGCATCGTCGCCAGCACCAGGAGAAACAGCCCGTCGCGGCCGCGGAACGGGATACGCGCGAACGCGTAGCCGGCGAGCGAACACGTCAGGAGCTGCCCGATGATCGACAGCACCGTGATCAGCGCGGTGTTGAAGAGCAGCCGCGGGAAGTCTCCCATCTGCTCCAGCGCCTCGGCGTAGTTCACGAACTCCGCCCCCGCGCCCAATTGTCCGACCAGCTCCACTCCGCTGCGATTCATCGCCGTGCCTTCGGGCTGGAGCGAGATCAGCAGCATGTATAATAGCGGCGAGACGAAGGTGAACCCGATGACGAGCATCGCCCCGCCGTGCCAGAATTTCGCGCGGCCGGGGACCTTCATCACGACTCCTTCCCCGCGTAGTGCACCCACTTGTGCGACGTCCGCAGCAAGACCAGGCAAAGCACCGACAGCAGGAGGAACAGCACCCAGGCGATCGCCGAGGCGTAGCCCATATCGAGGTGCTTGAAGCCGCTCTCGTACAGGTACAGCACCAGGAAGCGCGAGGAGTCACCCGGCCCGCCCTGGGTCATGATATACGGCTGCGCGAAGACCTGCGCCATGAAGATCAACCCGGTCAGGAGGTTGAAGAGCACCACCGGTGAGAGCGCGGGCAAGGTCACGTGCCGGAAGCGCCGCCACGCCCCTGCCCCGTCGATGCGCGCGGCCTCGAGCAGCGTGGGGTCGATCGCCTTCAGCGCCGCGATGAAGATCAGCATCTGCGCACCGACGCTCCACAAGCTCATCACCACGAAGGAGGGCAATACCCAGGTCGAGCTGCGCAACCACGCGGGCCCGTCGATTCCGATCACGCCCAGTGCCTCGTTCAAGAGCCCACCCTCCGCGTCGAAGATCGAGCGCCACACGGCGGCGACGATCACCGGCGAGATGATCGCCGGCAGGTAGCAGATGGTGCGCAGCACGCTGCAGAGCGTGCTCTCTCCCACCCACAGGAGCGCGAGGGCGAGAGCCAGCGCCAGACCCAGCGGCACGGCGAAGGCGGCGTAGGCGGCGGTCACGCCGAGGGAGGTGTGAAAGGTGCCGTCGCTGGTCAGGCGCGCGTAGTTCTCCAGGCCGATCCAGCGCACGTCGGTCAGCTCCCGCAGCGGAGACCACTCGCACAAGGACAGGAGCAGGGTCACCACACCGGGTCCGAAGAGAAAGAGGCCGAAGCCGACTGCCCACAGCGTGATCATCGAGTAGCCGGCTCGCTCCTGGCGGGCGACCAGTGGATGTGGGCGCTTCCCGCGGCGCGCGAGAAAACCGCCGATCAGCGCGAGGAATGAGACGGTCAAGGCCAGCTCCATCGCCCAGACCGGGACGCGGGTCCGCTCGGGGCGCTCCCGCTCGCGCTGCAGGAAGCGGTCCGTCTTCTCCGCCATCCGCGCGCAGGCCGCGGGCACGTCGATCCCCTCCTCCAGGAGGATCCCCTCCAGCTCCGCCTGGCACAGGGACTCGATCTTGCGCCAGTTGGCGAGCGGCGGCATGAAGCGCGCGTTCTCCAGAACCTCGAAGAAGACCTCCTCGCTCTCTGGCGGCACGTCCGGCTTGAGGAAGTCCTCCGACTCCGCCGCGCTGCGCAGCGCGGGCACGCCGTTGCCGATGCGGGCCAGGGCGCGCTGGTACTCCTCGCCGGCGAGCCAGGTGACGAACTCCGCGCCCAGCTCCGGCTCTCGCGCCGTGCGCGGCACGACGAAGATCGTCATCGCGATCGCCGTCGCCTCGCGCTTTCCTCTCGGCAGCGGGACGACGTCCCACTCGAAATCCTCGATCTCCTTGAAGCGGTACGTCTCCCAGTAGCCGACCGGCCCGTAGAACGCGACGCGCCCCGCCTGGAAGAGCCCCTGCGAGAGCTGGTTCTGGAAGCTCGCGTCGAAGGACGCGACCCGCTCGACGTGCAGCAGATCGTGGAGGAACTGCATCGCCCCGACGAACTCCGGCTCGGCCATTCCCGAGAGCCCGGTGCTCTCGTCGAGCAGCCGCCCACCGTTCTGCCAGACCCACGGCACCACCGCCTGCAACCACTGCGTCAGCGAGAGCCCGTACTGATCGGAGCGCCCGTCGCCGTCGAGGTCCCGCGTCGCCGCGCGCGCGGCGGCGAGCAGGTCGTCCCACGTCCACCCCTCCCGCGGCGGCTCCATCCCCAGCGAGGCGAGCAGGTCCGCGTTGTAGTACATCACGTACGGGGTGAAGGTCGACGGCATGCCGTACAGCTCGCCGTTCGGCCCCCGCAGCGAATCGACCGGCCCGGGAAAATACCCCGCCGTGTCGAACCCGAGCTCCTCGAACACCGGCCTGACGTCGAAGAGCGCGTTCTCCGCGACGAAGGCGGACAGCTCGGTGATGTCGATCCGCGCGACGTCCAGCGGCAGGTCTCCGGCGATCAGGAACTTGATCTTGTCCTGCGAGCCCGCGGCTCCGCTCTGGTCGGCGAGGCGCACGCGCACGCCGGGGTGCTCTTCCTCGAAGCGCGCCGCGAGTAGGCTGAGGTCGTGCCAGGCGGCGAAGCTGCGATCCTCGACCATCACCACGACCTCGCGCTCGGAAGGGGTGGCGGTGGGCGCCGTGGCCGGTGCAACCGGTACGGCGGCGAGCGGCGTCGCGGAAGTGAGGGCCACCAACAGCGCGGGGAGCATCCGGATAAGGTACCGTATCGCGATGTCGGATGCTTTCGTGGAAGTCGTCGGCCAGCGGATGGCCCTGCTCGGCCGGACGACCGGGGCCTTCGAGCTCTGGCAGTGGCCGCTGAAGGTCGCGCACGCGCTGCGTTTCAGGATCGATGGGTCGTTCCGCGCACCCGACATTGTGCGGCCGCTCCATCACGAGCTGCTGCTCTCGTGGTCGTGGCCCGGAATCCAGCTGAGCCTGCGTCTCTTCGCCAGCCGAGAGCGCCGGATCGTCTACGCCGTCTTCGAGCTGGAGGGGCGGGCTGAGCTCGACGTCGAGCTCTCCCTCTCACTCGACTACCTCCCGATGTGGCCGGCGGGGATGGGTGGTCAGATCGCGCGGCGCGACGAGGAAACCGGCGCGTTGCTCCTGACCGAGGAGCGCGGCCGCTTCGCCACACTGATCGGCAGCCCCGACGCGGAGTTGCTGGAGAGGATCGACGAACGCGGCCTCGGCGACGGCGAGGTCGTGATCCGGGGACAAGTCCGGAGCGGATCACCCACCCTCTTCCTCTTCGCCGGAGCCGAGCGCGACCCCGGGCCGCTCTCGGAGGCGGCGAAGCGCGGAGAAGAGGAAGCCGCGGTCGGTCTGTCGCGCGCGCACGCGGTGATCGAGGTCGCGCGCGGCGAGTGGCGACGCGGCCTGGACGCCTGGCGGATCGACGAGCGGGAGCTCGAGAGGCACTGGGCGAGCTACTTCGACGGGCTCCTGCACCTCTCCACCTCCGACCCCGAATTCGATCGCGCCTTCCTCGACGCCCAGGCCGCGATCGAGAAGGCGTGGGTGAAGGTCGACGGCCTCGGGCTGGGGCTGGTCGCGGGGCTGGCGCCGAGTGGCAGCGGACAGCGCCCCGGGTTCGGGTGGTTCTTCGACGGCGATGCACTGATCGCCGCTCGTTCGCTGCTGCTCTGCGGCGACCACGCACGGGCGGCGACGATTCTGCGCTTCGCCGCGAGCCACGTGCGCGCCGACGGCAAGCCGATGCACGAGCTGGTGCTCTCGGCCCGGCTGTGCGACTGGGAGGACGAGTACCCTTACGCGTACTACAAGGCGGACAACGGACCACGCTTCCCCGCCGCCGCCGGGATGTACTCGCGCGTGACTGGAGACGAGGTGGTCACCAACGAGCTCGCTCCGGTCGTCGAGCGCACGCTCCGGTGGTGCGAGTCGCACGAGGACGAGGCCGGACGGCTGTCCAATCGCTCCGCCGGACTCGCCGCGGTCGAGGCGGGACCGCTGGTCGGGCGGATCGAGAGCGAGGCCTTCCTCCACGGTTTGTGGCTGGAAGCGCTGGCGCGGTGCGAGCCGGAGGGTGAGCGCCTCGAGCGAGCGCGCCACGCCTTCGAGACATTCTGGAGCGAAGAGGCGCGTACGTACGCCTTTGCCCGGCTCGACGACGGGTCGCTCTTCACCGACTCCTCCGCCTACCTCGCGCTGCCGCTGGCGCGCGGTTTTGGCCAGGAGCAGCGCGCGCGACTCACCGCGCGCCGCCTCAACCATCCCTCGCTGGTGACCGACTGGGGTGCACGCATGTTCGCCGACAGCTCCGAGGTCTACGATCCCGCCCACTACAATACCGGCAGCGTCTTTCCCTACCTCAACCTCTTCGTCACCCTCGCGCTCTACCGCTGCCTCTCCCCCACCGCCGGGTTTCAGGTACTCTCCTCGATCGCCGCGCTGTCGGGATTCAGCGGGGAGACGTTCATCCCCGAGCACTTGCTCGGCGACCGCGCTCGAGCTCCCGCGCGCGGCGTGCCCCATCAGGTCTTTTCGTCGGCGGCACTGATCGAGGGGACGCTGCTCGGGCCGGTGGGGCTCGACATCGACGGTCGGGAAGGGCGGCTGGTCTTCACCCCGGCGCTTCCGGCATCCTGGGATCACCTCGAGCTGGAGCGGGTGCGGGTGGCCGGGAGCGTGGTCGACCTCTCGCTGCGGCGAGAGCGCGGGGACCGGCGCACGTCGCTGCGGCTCGAGGTCACGCTCCGCTCCGGACCGGCGGTCGAGATCGAGCTCGAGCCGCGCCTCCCCCCGCTCAGTCGCGGCGGTACCGGGGCAATCACGGGCGTGGCGCCGTGCCGGCTGGAGGTCGAGTACCGCGGAGGTCCGCAGCTCGTCCTGCCCCCCCCGGTGATTCAGCCGGGGGCGCCCTCGCGAGGCCTGCGGCTGACGGGGGAGGAGGTCGACGGCGACGCGGTCGTGTACGAGCTCTGGGGTGCGGCGGGCGAGGAGTATCGCGTCCCGGTCGACTCCGACATCGATTGGTGCGTCGAGGCGGGAGCCCGACGCGACGGCGACGACCTGCTGATCAGCATGAGCAACGGCGACGAGGGAGAGTTCCTCTGCCACGAGCTCCGCCTCCACGTCGACGAGGGATCGCAATGAACGTCTTCACCATCAGTCTGTTCTCGATGACCGTCCTGTTGCTGTGCGCCTGCGCGAGCCCCCCCCTCGGGGATCGTCGCGCAAGAAAGCCCGGCGTGCTGCCGATCGCCGTCTGCCAGCTTCGCTGCGTCGACGGCGACCGCGAGGGCAACCTGGAGCGGATCGCGGAAGCGGTACGCACGGCCGCGGAAGCGGGAGCCGTGATCGCCTGCTTCCCCGAGACCGCGATCCTCGGCTGGGTGAACCCCGAGGCGCACGAGCTCGCCGACCCGATTCCCGGTCCGACCACCGACCACCTCGCCGCGCTGGCGAGAGAGAACGAGATCATGCTGGCGATCGGCCTGGCGGAGAAGGCGGGAGAGTGCCTTCACGACTCGGCGGTCCTCTTCGATCGCGACGGGACGCTGCTCCTCGTGCACCGCAAGGTGAACATCCTCACCGAGCTGATGGATCCGCCCTACACCCCCGGCGAGCTCGAGCAAGAGGATACGGCCGAGACCCGGCTGGGCCGGATCGGGATGCTGGTGTGCGCCGACTCCTTCCAGGAGGAGGTCGTCGCCGCGATGGCCGCCAAGGAGCCTGACTTGCTCATCGTTCCCTACGGCTGGGCGGCGGAGGAGGACGCGTGGCCGAAGCACGGCGAGCAGCTGAAGGCCTGGGTCACCTACCTCGGTCGCACGGTCGGCTGCCCGGTGGTCGGCGTCGACGTGGTCGGCGAGATCACTCACGGTCCCTGGACCGGCAAGACCTACGGTGGGCAGAGCCTGGTCAGTGACGCGGAAGGGCGGGTGCTGGTCATCCTCGCCGATCGAGAGGAGCAGGTGCTGATCGTTCCGGTGTCGGTCGATCGGTAGAGGGCGGCGCATCGGTCAGCTGTCCACGCCCTGGCAACCCCTCGAGCAAAGGCCTAGCCTATCGACGGGGTCGAGATTCCGCTGCTGCCTCGCGAACGCGCATCCGGACGAAGACAAATGCAAGAGACCAACACATCCATCACCAGGCGAAACCTGCTGAAGGCAGGCGCCGGGGTGGCTGCACTCCCGCTCCTGAGTTGCACCGCGAGAGAGGACGGAGAGCGTCCTCCCAACATCGTCGTCGTCGTAGCCGATGCACTGCGGGCCGCATCGCTGTCCTTCCACGGAAACAAGCGCGAGACGGCTCCTTTTCTGGCCAGCCTGGTGTCTCGCTCCACGCTCTACGAGAGGTGCTACGCCAGTGCGTTGTGGACGCGCCCGGCGGTAACGGGAATCCTCTCCGGGCTCTCTCCTCTGGAGCACCGGAACTGGCGTTTCGGAAAGTCCTTCCCCGACGGCGTGTCCTCGTTCGCCACGGTGCTCAGGGAGCGGTACTACCAGACGGGATTCTTCACCGCGAATCCGGCCATCGGAGAGGTATTCGGGATCGACGATCACTTCGACTTCGTCTCCTGGGAGTCCGCGAAGAACTGGGAATTCGGGTCGTCGTTGACCGACCGATTCCTCGACTGGGTGACGAGCCTGCCCGACGGCCCCTTCTGTGCGTACGTCCACTACTTCCCTCCACACGGACCCTACGACCCGCCCGCCGAGATCCTGGAAGAGCTGCGTGAAGAGGGTGCTCCGGATTCCCGCTTCCTCCCACCGTCCCGCCGGAACGTGGAGATAAGCCTGGGTGAGGCGATCTTTGGCCGCGTGCCCTGGTACCAGGCCGGGGTCAACTTCTCCAACGACCCCGTCGACTACATCGATCGCTACGAAGGCAGCATCCGGATCGCGGACGCTCTGCTGGCGGACCTCTTCGAGAGGTACGCTCCGCTACGACCCGACGAGCGCACCGTGTTCATCTTCACGAGCGACCACGGGGAGTCCATGGGCGAACACGGCCACTTCGCCGATCACGGGAGGATGCTGACGAACGGTATCCTGCACGTGCCCTTGCTCTTGCACGACACCGCCAGGTCCGAGCCAAAAGTCGTCTCCACGCCCGTATCACAGCTGGATCTGGCGAGCAGTGTCCTGCAACTCGCCGGTAGTGAAGAACGACTGGGAATCCTGGGGCGCCGGATCTTCGACCCGGAACAGGAGCCGATCGAGGAGAAGCGCCCGATCCTCAGTCAAGAGGGAAGGGCCAACACGGAGAGCGGCTGGGTGCTCACCGCCGGGGACTTCCGTCTCGTCTACAACGACGTTCCGGGCCTGAGCAATGGTGTTCTGGTGAACGTCGATTCCCCGGCAGCTTCGCGTGAGAGTGTCGAGCGCGTTCCCCTGGACTCGTCGACCACGGCATTGCGGGAGGCCCGGGTCCTGGTCGAGGGACTGAGCATCGACTCCTTCGCCTTGCACGCGAACCATCTCGAGGCGAACCGCTCGTGCGGCTTCTCCGGTTCGGCGATCATCGAGCAGGGCCGTGAGGGGTCCGTACACCTGCGACTGCGCAGAGCTGGCGGAGATACGATTACACTCGGTACCCACCACCTTGGCTCCGACGTGCGGGCCTTCGAGGGTACCGTCCCGGCGATCGCGGCCGGAGCGCAGGACGCACTGGCGCCGATGATCGTCGAAGCCCGGTGGGCGGAGAATGCCGAGCCGATCGAGCCGGGTCCCTGGGTGCCGCTGATCACCACTCCGCTCCTGGTACCGCGTCGATTGACGGATAGCCTCCAGCTCCTGGGAGTGGTACCCCGCCCGGAAGTCGCCTGTCCGGGAAATCCGGTGCAGATCGAGTACAGCTGGCAGATCTCCGCTCAACCGCCCGCAGGGACGGCGGTCTTCGTCCATTTCGTGGACGGGAATGGTGAGGTGGCGTTCAAGAACGATCACCTGTGGTACACCGCCCTGCCGGCTTCGGACTACGAGCCTCGTCCGTTGATGCGCCCGCGGCGCAACTCGGACTACCGGGGTAAGACGTTGCGCTTCGACGAGCGCTTCTGGGTATCGATCCCGGAGAGCCTGGCTCCTGGCGACTACGAGATCCGCGTTGGCCTGTTCGAACCCCCGCCTGGGCCGGGAGATTCGAAGGGCGAGGTCACCAGCCACGCCGTGGTCGCCGGGCGATTGAAGATCGTGGCGACGCCCCACGAGGCCTTCCACGAGCTCGTTCAGCGTGAGGCGGGAATCGAACATCTTCGCGACCCGTACGCGGGCCCCGCCCCAGTGGAGCCCGCCATCGCTTCCGTGCGAGCCTCGGCGAAGAAGCTGGCGACGGTTCATCCGGAGGAAGCGCACGCACTCTTCCTGACCGCTCTGCACGAAGAGGATCCGGCGCGGCAAATCGAGGACCTCACCACTTGTCTGGAGCTGGTGCCTGGGCATCGCGCCGCGCTATCGCGACTTCCGGAGGCCGTGGCCGCCACCTTCGAGAAACGGATGAAGAGGCTCGTTCCGGAGAGGGAGGTGGACTTCGAGTTCGGCAAGCTCATGCGTCTCTACGGCTTCGACCTGAGCCGTGGCACGGCTGAGCGCGATCTGGTCTACGCCACGCTGTACTGGGAGGCTCTGGCCAGCGGCCTGCACTGCTACGCTGCCCAGCTCCGGATGACCATCACGGACCACGAGGATGTGGTGAGGCACACGAGTATCTGGTGGTTCATTGGAGGTGGTATTCGTCCGACTTCGCGGTGGAGGCTCGGCGAGTCGATCTCAGAGGTTGTCTGCCTTCCCTATCCGAAGGATGCTCGAACGCTCGGATTCTCCCTCCACGTCTACTCCCACTGGGACACGATCTACAGCGATAGTCGATACCGACTGCGACTGCCCGCTCATTCCGTGACCAGGAGGCTGCCGAACGACGCCGTGGCCCTCGGCTCATTCGAGGCCGCGGGGATCCGAGAGGCGAGCCCAGATCCCTTGAAGGCGAAGCGAGAGGGGCGTGACTTCTATCAGCTGTACAACTTGAAGGAGGACCCCCTCGAGAGGCTGGACCTCGTCGATGCCGAGCGAGGTACCTTCGAGCGCATGCAGGCGCGTCTCCTTGCAGTGCTGCGCCCGATGGAAACCGCCAATGACCAGTCACCGGACGATGAAGAGGGGGAGCAGACCCTCTCGCCCGAAACGGTCAAGCAACTCCGTGCGCTAGGCTATGCGGAGTGACCGGTCGACCTTCGTGTTGCCGACTGCCTCGGGAGCGCAGCGCTTCGTGAAGCTGGTTCGGCCCTAGCAGGCGTCTGTTCCACTCGCAGTCGTCTTCTGCGCGTTGCGCGCAGAGAACAGGCCCGGAGAGCATCGGAGCTCTCGAAAGTCGCGTTCTCCCTACAGTCCCCAGTCGGGTTAGGTTGCGGGCGCCAGCCCGCACTGCGTGATATCCGGTCAGAGGCGCTCGTAGGCGAAGACGAGCCAATCTCGATGCTCGGCCTTCGGTTGATTGGGAAACGTGATGAAGTCAGACGGCAGCAGTCTGACGCGCTCACTACCCAGTGCCGTCACCACTCCTTGCTCGGTCGTACACAGCATTCCTCCCTCGGGTGACTTCGAGAAGTCGTACTTGTGCAGTCCACTCCAGCCTGCCTCGCTACCTTCGTTGTTCCAGCACTGGATCAAGATGATGCCACCAGGGCTCGTCACTTCGACCACCGAGTCGAACAGCTCTTGCGGGTTCTGGCAGTGGTCGATCGAGTTGAATGACCAGACAAGGTCGAAGAACTCGCTCTCGAACTTGTCGAGCAGGTTCTCGCCGGCCAGAGCCACCATCGGCGACACCGGCGTCAGGCCGTGGCGTTCGATCAGCATCATGTACTCGTCCGCGAGTGGATCGATCGCGACAAGATCGAAGAGCTTCTTGCCATGACCGTACGCCAGAACCGAGGCCGGTCCCGAGCCGAGATCGGCCACGCGAGCACGACGGCCCTTCTCTCGGCCCAGTCGTTCGAGGATCGGTTCGAGCGGGGCCGGATACTCCCACGAGGGTTGCGAGAGGTCGAACCGAGTCAGCGTGTCAGCCGAGTACATGCCCTTTCCCGAGAGCTCCTTGTCCCAGAAGGAGATCTCGTTCTGCCAGTCGACGGTGGTGCTCATATCTTGGTCGGTCGCGTGAGCGGAAGTCGCCCCTGATCTACTCGTAGTCGGTGTCCGCGCGTTGCGCGCAAGACACAGGCCGGGAGAGCATCGAAGCTCTCGAGAAACGTGATCCGTACGGTTCGCAGTCGGTTTGGGTTGCGGGCTCGCCCGCGCTGGGGATCTCGGAGGAGGTCTGTTGCGAGGGGCAGACCGGCGAGTATGCCCTGCTCGCAGAATGGGCAGTCTAGGATCGCGTGTCGAAGGGCGACCAGCTCTTTCAGTGGAAAACGGCGCGGTTCCGGTTAGCTACTGCTCTCCGTCGACGTAGCCCAAGGCCTTGAGGGAGTCCAAGGTCGCCTCGTCGAGCTCCGTGGCTCCGAACTGCCGTGCCGCTCGGAGCTCCTCTCCCCGTTGAAGGTGGACCTCGAGGATCTCGTGCATTTGCGCCGCGGTATCCGCATGCTCGCCGGCCAGATTCTGTGTTTCCCCGGGATCATCCGACAAGTTGTACAGCTGAGCCCCACTCTCGGACCAGGTGTACTTCCAGTCGCCCCTGATGATCGAGTGCTGCTGTTCGGAGCTCCAGAGCATGAACTCGCTGATGACCTCGGACGAGGAAGCCTCAACCCCCTGAAGAAGCGGTTTCAGACTTCTGCCCGAGAAGGTTGATTCCTCGAAGTGGACTCCGAGGAGATCCAGCATGGTTGGCGCTACATCTACGAGCTGGACGGTCGTGTCCACCTGTCCAGGTGAGATACCCGGTCCCCAGATAGCCAGGGGAATGCGGATCACTCCCTCGAGATTGCTCCCGCCGTGACTGCCCACGACACCATGGTCGAAGAAGCGTTCCCCGTGGTCCGACAAGAAGACGAGAAGCGTGCGCTCGTCGAGCCCCAGATCATCCAGCGTGGAAAGAAACCGGTCGAGGTGTTCGTCCACGTGCAGGATCCGTTCATCGTAGGCCTCGAGCACCACGGCCTGGTCCTCGGCCGAGGCGCGCATGGGACTCTCGGAGACCCGAGCCATGACGTCCGCGGGTACGTCCTTCACCCATTGATGGGGGTCGATGTAGTGCAGGAACAAGAAGAATTGCGTGTTCTGCTGTGCCGAGATCCACTCTATCGCCCGGTCGGTTCCGCGCTGGGCATCGTGGCCGGGGATCTCGACGAAGTAGTCCATTCCCTTCAAGACCCTCGTGGGATAATTGATGTACCCGTTGCTGTGGATCGCCGCGGAGTAGTATCCGGCAGGCCGCAAGACCTCCTGGATCGTCGGCACGGAGTGGTGGAGCATCTGGTAGCGGTACCGCGTATTGGAGATCGTGAGCTCGATGCCCCCGCCGACATCCTTGGCCGAGTAGTCCGTGGTCTTCTCGGAGGATCCGACCGTCGATCTCATACCCGCTCCGTGTACGGAGGGAAAGACACCTGTCAGGATGGTCGAGATCGCCGGCAGGGTCCAGGGGGCATTCGAATACGCGTTGCGGAATACGGTGGCCTCCTCGAGGCGTGCGTCGAGTCTGGGAAGAGCCTTGCTCTCTCCCCCGATCGCCTCCAGGCGATCCGCGCGAAGCGTGTCCACGCAGATCACGATGAGGTTCAGCATTGACTCCTGACCCGGAGCGAGAATCACGGGGTTGTGCCACTTCACGGTCGGTCTCACCCGATCGTCCGGCCCGGAATCAGTCAGGACGGCGAATACGAGGTTCCCGGTACCCTCAGTGCCGGGGATCGCGATCTCCCTTTCCACCACCTGGCCGGTGAGCTCGTCCGGGCCAAGGGTGTGACGGAAGATCTCCTCGTCTTGCTCGCCTTCCCGAGCCAAGGTGATCGACACATCGGGCAGTTCTCCAGCGTATCCATCCTCGGCCCGTGCGGCGACTCCGAACCGGAGCCGGGAGTTCCCGGGGATACGGGTCGTCCAGATCATTGGCGCGCCAGGGTCGACCGCCTCGACAACCGGGTACGCGTTGCCCTCGCGCACATACGTCGACACGACAGCGTTGTTCCAGGCTCCGTGCTCCTCGCCCTGGATCGTTGCCGCCTCGAGCACCTCTCGTCCGGAGGACTGCAGCTCCAGCGAGGAGGGAATCAAGCGCGCTGCCACTCGGTAGCGGCCGGACTCGGTCTCCGGAGGCCGACATCCGGGAGCGAGCGCGAAGATCAAGCCGATGAGCAAAGCGATCGGCTGCTGACGGTAGGTCTGACGGGGAAGGTGCATTTTCGAAGGCGAGGATGAACCGGATTCCTGGCGGCGCCTGCCCGAAGAACGGCAGCGCAGGGACGCGGGAACCCTACCAATTACTCCGACCACGGTCGCCCGGAAGCCATACATTATCGTCGAGGACGGTGGCTCTCCGATGGACGGAGCATCGCCAAGGGACGGTGAACGGCGACCGACCCCTTTTCACTCCGCGGGTGCCCTGGCGATCACCGTCCAGAAGTTGCTGAGGAACCGGAGCCGATAGGGTTCGCGCTTCCGGACGTGCAGGTACATCAGGAGCGTATTCCACAGCATCGAAGCGGTGTAGCGAAACACCCGCCGGTGGACCTTGGAGCGTTGCTTCGGTGGGAGCCGCCGGGCCCCGGAACGCGTGAATCGCCACCAGCTTCGCATCAGCCCCGCTGCACTGGCGAGCTCGGCAAAGCGCCGGTTCTGCACGTGGCCCGGCGTGCCGAATGCCGTGCACTCGAGGCCCAGGGCCTGCAGCGAGTTGGTGTAGAAGTCGAGCTCGTGGTAGTAGCCGACGTCGTAGTCGAAGTCGAAGAAGCAGCTGTGGTAGGCGATAGAATCCTCGCGCGTCAGCTGGGTGATGCCAAACAGGTTGAAGTGCCCGTCCTCGCTCACGAAGCGGATGCTGTCCCTGTTCGGAATCTCCAGGATCAGGACCCCGCCCGGGTTCAAGAGCTTCCGCAGGTTCTGCAGGGTCAGAGGCACGTCGAGCACGTGCTCGATGACGTCCATGCAGGTCACGACGTCGAACGCTCCGAGCTTTTCTTCCAGCCCCTCCTCGAGGATGCTCTGCTCCTGGACGACATCCTCGAGCCCGGCGTCCGCGCAATTCGCCCGGGAGAGGGAGACACGGTCTCGATCGATCTCGACGCCACGAACCTCGAAACCCTTCTCGGCGAAGACCACGAGGTAGCCGCCGAATCCGCATCCTACGTCGAGGTAGCGCGCCCGCCGCTCCCCGAACCAGGGTTCGAACTGGGCATAGAAGCCTCTGGCCCGCTGGTTGGTCGACATGGCGAAGTCGAACCAGAGCGGCTCCGGCTGCGGCCGCGCCAGGATCGCCCCCAGTGACTCCTCGGTCCGCGCGCGCGTCCTCTGCCAGTAGTCGAGATAGGCCTCGGCGTAGTTCGGCCCCACCTGGTATCGCTCCTGGACTTCCTCTCGAACGCTGGGGCGAACGGCGTGCTCGGTCATGGTCGAGCTCCCTAGCTGCCGGACCGGGTCCGCCGCCATCGTTTCGCCGTATCGCCAAGCTGTCGCCGGAGGACCTGCAGACGAGCTCGCGCGTACGCAAGGTGCTTCCTTCGTTCGGCGCTGGAGCCCGCGTGCCGGACCGCGCGCAGGAAGTCCCTCCCCGCAGCCCCGAGTAGCTCTGCACTCTTCAAGAGGCCGTAGCGCCCCGGCATCAACAGCTCCCGGGTCGTCTGGTAGCTGACGTTCGCGGCGGTGCGAATCGTCTGAACCACATCCTGCATGGTGAAACGAGCGGGATCGACTGCGTGGTCGACGACCGACCGGGGCTCGATTCCCACGGAGTAACCCAGGATCTGGATGAGGCGCGCGGCCACGATCTCCTCACCGCCGCCGAAGTCATTCCCCTTGCGACCATAGCTCGAACGGAACCCGCCGGCCTTCACGATCACCTCTCGCAGACACGACCAGTTCGCTCCGTAGGGAAAGTCCCACCAGTCCTGGACAACCCGGTAGTCATCACCGGGAGGAGCAAAATGGCTCCAGTAGATGTACCAGTCGGGGCGGAGCCAGTCGGGCGCCGGATCCGGGGGCGTGAGGAGCACCTGCCCCCCGACGACGCCGGGTTCGGGTTCGTTCGAGTATGCGGCGAAGGTCGTCTGCAACCACGTCGGGTGAGGTACGGAGTCGTCGTCGAGGAAGCAGAGCACTCGACCGCGTGCCTCGGAGATGCCGAAGTTGCGCGCGAAGGAGAGCCCTGGCAAGGGACACTCGATGAGGCGCAGGCGCTCGAACAGGTCGAAGGAGTGCTCGCGACGCAGAGCGTCGAGGGTCTGCGCGACGCGTTCGTCGTCCGGCTCGTTGTTGACCACCAAGAGCTCCCAGGCGATCGGATGCTCCAGTTCCTGCCGCGAGAGGGCGTCCACCGTGCGCGCCAGAAGGTCGGGGCGCCGGTACGTGCACACGATGACCGTGATGTCGAGCTCTGGTTCGGGCGGTTCGTGGATCTCACGCTCCAGAGCTCGCAGCTGATCCGTCCTGGCCCGGGTCTCGGCGGCTTGCAGGAGGCTCCCCAGCTCATCGGCGCCGAGCCAGCCGCGCCGGCCGACGTCGGCCCGCACCGGGATCCCCGCTTCACCGAGGCTCAGCACCAGGTTCCAGCCCTCGTCGACCTCCGCGGGCAAGGTCTCGCCCTCGGTGAGCAGGACGTTCAGGAAGGGAGCGGGAAGCGGGTGATCGGGGGATCTGGACGCCCGTTCAGGATCGGCGAGATGCAGGTGAACGGCGGGCAGCCAGAGGATCGTCATCCGCCAACGTTTCAGGGACTCCTCGTCGCACACGATCCGGCCGGAGTGGTTCAGGTGCTCTCGAGCGCGATCACCGAGCTCGGCGTATTCCGGATCGGACGAAACGCACCACAGCGAGGGGTGGAGCTGAAAGTCCCGCCGAAACGCCTCGAAGACCATCAGTGCCGTCCGGCGCGCGGTGATCCCCAGTTCCTCATCGCGTGCGGTGAGCGACGCCGGGTGGAAGCGATAGTCGTAGATCGGCTCCTTGAAGTCACTATGGCGCAGCGTCATCGCCGCGTTGATCCGCATCCAGTAGTCGTAGTCCTCCAGCCCGAACAGGAACGGGCTGTAGTCTCCGATGAGGTACGGAACGCGCGGCCGGTACATGAAGGCGGCGCAGACATAGTTGTTCGGCCAGACGTTGAGCTCCGAAGGGTCGGTCGGCAGGTAGACGTGCTCGCTTCCCGCTGGCACCTGGTACCCGAGATACCAGTCGGAGTTGCCAAGCGGCGCACCGTTCTCGTCGATGATATCCACATTCGCGTACACGAGATCCCAGGACGGGTGCCGTCGAAGGCAGGCGACCATCTCGTGGAGGAACTCCGGCATGAGCCGATTGTCCGCGCTGGTCCAGGTGAAGTACTCCCCCTGCGCTTCCTCGAAACCGCGCGAGAGAGTCCGTGGGAGCTTGCGATTCTCCTGATGGATGACTCGAACGCGGGTATCCTCGGCGGCGAATCGATCGACGATTTCCGCGGTGCGATCCGTCGATCCATCATCGACGACGATCAGCTCGAACTCCCGATAGCTCTGCGCCAGCACGCTCTCGATCGACTCGGTGATGTAGTCCTCGCCGTTGTAGACGGGCAGCACGATCGAGACGAGCCCGGGACGAGCTGCGCAGCGAATCCGGCCGAGATCCCCGAGCAGCCGCGCCTCGTAGTTCCCTCGGTAGTGGTCGAAGGCGAAGACGTAGGGGTTCATTGGCGAGGGCAAACCGAGCCACTTCCAGGTCTTGTCGATGACCCAGCAAGCACCCTTCACGGGGTGGCCGATCCCGCGAGTGATCCTCCGGACGAAACGATGGCGCCGGCTCCCCGGCGGCAGGAACCAGCTGTACACGCGGCGCACCCGCAGGAGAACGTTCCAGAGCAGGCCCGAAGCATTGGCCCGCAAGGCTCCCAGCTCATGTGTCGTCACGGAGAGCTCCTCCTTCACCCGGAGCAGCTCACGATTGGCCGCGGCCAACCCGTCGGCCGTCACCTCCAACTCCCTGGCGAGGTTCTCCGCGCGTAGGGCGAGCTCATCCCGTACCGCGCGCAGGCGCCGTTCCGTCTCCGACGCTCGCCGTTCCGTGGCCGCGTTCGCCGCGAGAGCATCCGAGAGGGCGGCGGCCAGTCTGGCCTGCTCGAAGGAACCTGTCTCGATGTCCGCCGACCAGGAGGTGAAGGGCGGGTCCTCCTCGGCTGACTTCGAGCCGAGCGCGACGAGCAGGTAGCCGCGTTGTGACTCGGGCAAGAGTGGACTGCGGTGGATCTCGAGGATCAGCTGGCGCAGCTCCGGATCGATTCCATGCAATCCGTGGATGAACTCCTCGGTCCAGGACTGCGCCAGCACGGTCTGGCCGAGGAAGTTCAAGCCCGCCGCCTCGAAGACCTCGCGCAGGCTCAGCGGCGGCATCTCCGTTCCGTAGGGCCACTCGTCGCGACTCACCACCTGAATCCGCCAGATCCAGTACCAGTAGCAGAGCTGGTTGGGAACCAGGGCGATGACGTAGCGCTTGCTGCGACTCGCCAGCCCCTGGATCATCCCGACCTGCTCATCGAAGGTCAGGTGCTCCAGCGCACCGGCGTTGAAGACCAGGTCGTATTCCTCTTCGCCCGGCTCGGTCGCGTCGCCGAGCACGATCTTCGGCTGGAGCTGCTCGTCGGCGAAGCGTTTCGCGGCGACGCGCAGGGCGTTCTCCGAGAAGTCGAGCAGATCTACCTGGAATCCCGGACGGCGCGCGATCGCCAAACCCTGGCACGCACCCCCACACCCGGCTTCGAGAACGCGGCCACCATCGGGCAGGAGCTGGGCGACGAGGTCGGCGAACTCCTGGTTGGAGCTTTCCACCGCGGGGCTCTCGGGGGGCAGCTCCCCCCGTTCGTAGACGCGATCCCACTTCTCGCGTTCCATCGCGGATGCGGAGTTCTCCTTGCGATTCGCGGCGTACTCCTTGGATGAATAGATGACTAGCAGCTGCCCGCCGACCCAGTGACGCTCGTCGGTTCTCATCACCGCGGAGTGGATCTTCTCGAAGTCTCCCAGCCGCTCGGGGAAGGTACCCTCGGTGAAGCGGCTCACGTGGGTCTCGTCGAGGGGATCCTCCGCGAAGGGAACGAGCACGATGTACAGCGACCGGCAACGACACAGGTGCCTGAGAGCGACATCGAAGGGCTGCTCGAAGTGTTCCAGGCAGTTGGAGGCGACGATCGCGTCGAAGTCGCGTGGAATCTCTCCGTCGG
The DNA here is from genome assembly GCA_964496575.1 of uncultured Planctomycetaceae bacterium. GTDB lineage: Bacteria > Planctomycetota > UBA1135 > UBA1135 > CAZCAC01. The sequence goes on from CAZCAC010000001.1 coordinate 126,581, forward strand.
GAGAGTGGATGAACTCCAGCTCGGGGTGCCGCTCACGCGCCTCACGGATCGCTTCCTCGGCGTAGTCCAGGCCGATCACACGGCAATCGGGAAAGGCGTCGGACAGGACCTCCACCCCCTCCCCGAAGGCACAGCCCCAGTCGAGCAACTCGACATCGGGACGGCGCAGGAAGTAGCGCTCCGCCGAGGGGAGCTCCTGCACCACGAGCTCCATGAAGTAGCGAGTCTGCACCGGTCCTCCCATCACGGACCACTTCTCGGTGAAGTATTGCTCCCACCAGGCGTGAGAATTGATCGGTTGGAGTTCTTTCATTCAGGGCCGCCACCTCACCGTGGAGTGAGGCTCACGATTGTGTGTTGTATTCTAGGCAGCACACTGGAGTAGATAGCGTGCTTCGAGACGACCGTGATCAGCGCCGCATTCTCGACGAAATCGCCGTACCTCCTCTCCACTCCCTGGACGTCCTCGATGGCCATGGTAAGGACGTATTTGCCCGGGGCAAGGATGTTCTCCAGCTCGAACGCGAACCGGCGTCGCTCCCCGGGCTTGCCCGCGGGGAGAATATCTCCGGCCTCCCAGGTCGCGTAGCAGATGATGTCGAGCCCGTTCGTGTTCTTGATCGCGAAGGCCAGGCTGAGGTTGCGCTCCCCGGTATCCTCCAGGAAGACACACTCGGCCTCGATCCGCATCGGCTCGCCATGTTCGAGCACGAGGGCCTGCTGGTGGTCGCCGGAAAAGACGCCGACGCCTTCGACTCGCGCCCAGCCATCTCCCCATCGGTTGTAATCGGGGTTCTCGGTGAGAGCCGGCAGCCCGAAAGCGACGTCCGACTTCTCATCTGATTCGGACTCCGCCGACTCCGAGCCTCCCGCCGCCACGTCCTCCACCGTCCTCTCCATGTAACGCGAGGTGATCTCGCGGGGCTCGCCGAATCCCTCGACTCTCCCCGCATCGAGCCAGAGGACTCGATCACAAAACGACCTCACCGTGTTCACGTCGTGGGTGACGAGGATCACCGACACGCCACGCTCCAGCAGCCCGCGCATGTGGTCCATGCACTTGATCTGGAACGCGGCATCACCGACGGCCAGGGCCTCGTCCACGATCAGGATCTCCGGATCCAGGAGCACCTGGACGGCGAAGGCGAGGCGTACGACCATCCCCGTCGAGTAGGTCTTCACCGGCCGATCGAGGAACTCGCCGATCCCCGCGAAGGCCTCGATCTCGGGGAATCGGCGCTCGATCTCCCCCTCCGGAACGCCGAGGATGACGCAGTTCAACCAGACGTTCTCGCGACCGGTGAACTCGAAGTTGAATCCCGAGCCGAGCTCGAGTAGCGCGGCGACTCGTCTCCCCACCTCGACCTCGCCCTCGGTCGGCTCCATGGTGCCGGCGATGATCTGGAGCAGCGTGCTCTTGCCGGCTCCGTTGCGCCCGATGATCCCCAGCGACTCTCCGGCACGCAGCTCGAAGGACACGTCCTTCAGCGCCCAGAACGGCGTGTAGAACTGTCGTCGCCCGCGAAACAAGGTCTGCTTCAGCCGATCGAGGGGTTTCGAATAGACGGCGAAGAACTTACCGAGCCCCGTGACGGAGACGACGGTCTCACCGTTTCCGGAGAAGCTCGCGGCTTCAGAGGACATCCGCGAACCCCCGCTTGGTCTTCATGAACCACGCGTAGCCGAGCTGCATCACCACGAAGGCGATGAGCGTCATGAACCCGAGGTTTCCCCACTCCGGCATCTGGCTGGCGAGCAGAGTGTGTCTCGCATTCTCGATGAAGGTGGTCAGCGGGTTGACGAGCATGACCACCTGGAACTTCTCGGGCAGCCGCTCCACCGAGTAGAAGATCGGCGACAGGAAGAAGAGGACGGTCAGGAGGATCCCGATCACCTGGCTCACGTCCCGCAGGTACACCCCCAAGGACGCCAGGAACCAGGTGAGTCCCAGCGTGAACATCACCGTCGGCACCAGCACTACGGGGAAGAGCCAGAGAGTCGAAGATACCTCCTGTTTGAGCCCCAGCGTGACGAGGACCAGGATTCCGGTCGCGATGGCCGCGTTCACCACGGCAGCGGCGACCGTGGTGAAGGGCAGCACCTCGAGCGGAAAGACGACGCGCTTCACGTAGTTCGCGTTGCTCAGCATCAGGGCTGGCGCCGCTCCGAGGCTCTCCTGGAAGATCGTGTAGAGCAGGATCCCACAGTAGAGCATCAGCGCGTAATCGACCTGCGACTCCTCGACTTCCGCGGAGACGGCGAAGCGCGCCTTGAGCACCACACTGAAGACGAAGGTGTAGGTGACGAGCATCACCAACGGCAACAGGAAGGACCACAGCGCTCCCCCCACCGATCCCCGGTACCTCTGGGCGATCTGCCGCCCGGCCAGGTGGACGATCAACCGGCGCTCGGCCCACAGATTCGCCGCCAGGTGACCGGGGCTCAAGAGCCGCGGCAAGGTGCGGGTGGTCGACAGGGAATGGGCTCGAGCCGGGGGCTCCATGGCCGCCATGATGACGAATCGGGGGGCTCTTGCCGACCCGGATCCGGGTGCTACCTGACTCCGATTCTCGACTCGGGAGCTCTTTCGGTGGCCGCGGGCCTTCCTCGCCTCAGGACCCGCCTCGCCGGACCGCTCACTCACTCGGTGAGCTCGACTCTCGGGACCTCGATCCGTATCTAGCGGCCTTGCTGAGCCATACCGTCGGCGAGCAGATCGATCGTCGCCTGATCCCGCCGGCCGGAAAGACCATCGCAGAAGTCGAGAATCTCCCTGGCTCGCACCTTCCACGAGTTACGGGCCGCGAACGCCTGTCGTTCCTCGGTCCCGACCGCGGGGTCCGCCAGCTCCTCTCTCAGGAGCGCCGCGATCTCCGTGGCGGAGCGCCCGCAGCGAACCAGGTCGCCGAAGGAATGGAGGTCGGCGACGGCGGTGGTCACCACCGGCTTCCCGAGCGCCAGGTACTCGTAGATCTTGATGGGGTTTGCGGCACAACCGACCTGGTCGGTCCGGAAGGGCACCCAGCAGATATCGAAGGTCGCCAGTCGAGCCGGTACATCTCGATGGCGACAGGCACCGTGGAATCGCACGTTGGGTCGTCTCGAGAGCTCCGTGAGGTCCGACCTGCCATCGTGCGGCCCGATGAAGGCGAAGTCGACCTCCGGCAGGGCGCGCGAGACCTCGTCGATGAGCGTCACGTCGACCCACTCGTAAAGCGCTCCGACGAATCCCACAACGGGCCGCGCCTCTTCGTCGGACGCTGCCGACGGCTCGGTTTCGGGAGCTTCCCACCGGAAGAACTCGTCATTGACGCCGTTGCGAACGAGTCCGACCGGTAGGCCGGGGCGACGGGCAACGATCGAGTCTCGCAGTACCTCGGCCGTGGCGATGGCGCCGTCCGCCCGCTCGATCAACTGATCCTCCCACCGGCGAAACCGCGCGACCTGGCGATTCCGGGGAGCGTGCACGGAGCACTCGTCGATGCAGTCGTACACCACCCGCCCGAAGGGTAGTTCGTCCAGCCACGGCGTCCAGGCGGGAGTCACGGCGATCGCGGTCGCTTGCTGGAGGTCCATCCACTCCTCGAGCTCGCGACGAAGTCGCCTCGCCGCGCGACGAGCGAGCCCGTCACTCAACACCATCCTGGGGAGAAGGAGGGACCAGGGTCTCGCGACGTGCACTCCACCATCCTCGGAGCGCTTTCCCTTCCCGAGACGCTCGAGCGACGTGCGTGCCGAGGGAACCTGAACGAACCAGGCCTCCCGACCCGCCGTCGCCCAGGCCTCGCACAGCATCCGCGTACGGCCAACCAGGGGAAAGTCCCAGACGACCGCAGCGAGGGATACAGGCATTGACGCCGGTCGAGCTGACTCGGGCATTTCGCCTAGATCACCTCCAGCACGTCTTTCCCCGGCAACTCTGGGAACGGCGCCGTCGGCAGCGTCTGGTACCAGAACGCCGTCGACGCGATGTCGTCCTGGCGCGTCAGGTAGCGGGCCGGCTTGGTCTCGTGCCAGCCGAGATCCTGAACCGTCACCCGGAGCGCTTCCCGGAAGCGCACTGGATCCATGACGTGAAAGCGGTACAGCCCGAAGCGCTGCTGCGAGTCGTACAGACCGTCGGGACGGATCACCTGCGGCAGCCCGAGGAACGGCGTGCTGAACTCGCGGTAGCTCTTCTCGTGCTCGAAGTTGTAGCTGCCGCCGAAGTAGTCCTCGGTCCCCGTCCCGCAGATCGTCGGGAATTCCTCATCGTCGAGGTAGAACTTCACCTCGCCCTCGCCCCACCAGCCGCTGTTGTTCACGCCCCAGCACAGGTACGTCCCGATGTAGTGCCCGCGCCCCTTCACCCCGTCGAGGATCGTGTACACCTCGCCCCGCTCCACCGGATTCTCACGACGCCACTGGGCGTGGAAGTAGGCACAGTCGGCCGGGATCTCGCACAAGGCGTAGTCGACCTGGTAAAAGGCGACGATCTTCTCCGCGGAGAGGTTCTCGACGGTGATCCGACAGCGCTGGGAAAAGGGCATCGCCCAGTAGCAGTTGAAGGCGCTCCCCGGGTTGACGCAGACCGGCAGCGCGTTCACCTGGGCGAACCGCCCCCAGCCGCAGCAGAAGAAGTCGCCGATCGGCACCTCGACCGACGGCACCTCGGAGTCGTCCCAGTAGAAGCGCAGGATGGCGAAGCGCCAGTTCCCGGTGAAGGTCATCCAGATGTGCTGGATCACCCCGGGCCCGATGATGTCGGCGATCTGGAGCGTCTCCCCGGGCCCGACCTCGTCGCAGGGGGAGATCTTCCACCCCGGCCCCAGGTCGGCGGCCATCTCCGCGCCCGTGCCGGTCGTCGCCCGAGCGCCGCCGCCCTTCTGTCCCTCCCGATTCTCGGCGGTGATCGAGCGGGTCCGGGCCCGCGCCAGCCGACTCAGGTTGCCCAGCCCCACTCCCAGCCCGTTCCACTCGTCCATGTGCTTCTCCGTAGTCCCTAGCGCGGGCTGGCGCCCGCAACCCAAGCGTACTGCTGATCCTCCGGACCACGATACTCGAAACCTCCAATGCCCTCCTTGGCCTGGTTTCCGCGCGCAACGCGCAGAAATCGACTACGAGTGGATCAGGAATCTTTCTGCTCCCCTTCCGCAGGAGCAGACACAAAGATTAGCGGGCGCGCCACATGTTCCTGAACCCCCTCGGCCTCCTCGCGTTGCTCGGCGTCCCCGTCGTCATCGCGCTGCACCTCTTCCGTCGCCGCTTCGAGCGGCGCCGGGTCAGCGCCCTGTTCCTGTGGGAGGCGCGGACGATCACCACCCTCTCCGGGCGGCGGCGGGAGAAGCTGCTGCGCTCCCCCTCCTTCTGGGCGGAGCTCCTGGCCGCCCTGGTCCTCGGCCTCGCATTCGCTGGCCCGCGCTCCTGCGGCGTGCTGGAGGCGAAGCACCTCGTCGTGGTGCTCGACGGCTCCGCCTCGATGGGCGCCCTGCCCCCCGGCGAGGGCTCGGTGACCTTCGCAAACGAGGTGCGGGAGCGTCTCGCCACCGAGATCGACGACCTCCCCGGCGGCTCGCGGGTCACCGTGGTGATGAGCGGGCCGCGCCCGCGGATCGCCATCGGGCCCGCCGCTTTCCCCGCCGAGGCGCTCACCCGCCTCGCGGAGTACCGGCCCGCGGCGGGGCGCCACGACCTCGCGCCGGCGGTGGCGCTGGCCCTGCAACTCGCCGGACCGGGCGCGGTGACCCTCTACACCGACCGCTTCGAGCCCGAGCGCCACCCCGAGCAGGTCGGCGTCGTCGCGCTGGGACGGCCACTGGACAACCTGGCGATCACCCGGGCCGCCCGGCTGCGGGGCGTGGAGGGGAACCCCGAGGGCGAGCGGGTGCTCGTCACCGTGGCCAACTTCGCCCGCGGCAGCCGGCCGGTGAGGGTGGGGCTCTTCGCCGGGGAAGAAGAGCTGGCGGGCGAGGCGCTGGTGCTGGAGGCGGGGGCGCGCCGGCACTTCACCTTCGAGCTCCCACCGAACACTCCTGCCGTGGAGGCGCGCCTGGACGGCGACGGCTTCGCCATCGACGACCGGGCCCTGCTCTTCCCGCCGCCGCGGCGGGACCTCGCTCTGGCCACCACCCTCGCGGAGGAAGAGCTCCGCTTTCTCGGGCTGAAGAGCGCGGCGGCGACGTCGCCGATCGATCGCTGGACCGACCTCGTCCCCCGGAGTCTCGAGGCGAGCTCGCCGGAAGAGGCGCACCTCGCGATCGCGCGGGAGGTGGTCGGCGGACCGGAGACCTGGTGCCTGGTCCTCGAGCCCGCCGCCGGTGAGCCCCTCGACCTGCTCGGCCCCTTCCTCCTGGAGAAGCGCCACCCACTGCTCGCCGGGCTTGTCCTCGACGGCGTGGTCTGGAGCGCGTCGGAGAACCTCGTGCTTCCAGGCACGCCGCTCATCACCGCGGGCAACCTGCCGCTCCTCACCGAGGAACGCCTCGACGGGCGCGTGATCTTCCGGACGAACATCGACTTCCGCCGCTCGTCGCTCCAGATGACCCCCGACTGGCCGATCCTGCTCGACAACCTCGCGGAGCTGCGCCGCGGCGAGCTCGGCGGGGCGGCGAGCACCAGCCTGTCGATCGGTGAAACCTTCCATTTCCGCACTGAGGTGCCGGCGGACTACCTCCTGCGCGGTCCCGACGGCGATCGCGAGCTGCGGGCGCGCGGCGCGCTGGCCATCGAAAACCTCAGCAGCGTCGGGGCGTACGAGCTCATCGGCGACGGCGAGACGATCGCCGGGTTCGGCGTGCACTTCGGCGACGACCTCGAGAGCGACCTGCGCGAGCTCGGCGCCGGCGAGCACGCCTCGGCGGTCGAGCTCGCCGAGCAGCGCGCCGGCTCGTCGTGGGTGGTGCTGCTGCTCCTCGCCGCCGCCCTCGGCGCGGTGCTCTTCGACTGGATCGTGCTGCGCCCGCGGGCGAAGGGAGAGGTCGCCTGATGGGATTCCAGCGCCCCGAGCTGCTGCTACTCCTGCTCCCCGCCGCGTGGCTCTGGTGGTGGGCGCGGAATCGCGAGCCGGGCACGCTGGTGGTGCGCGCGGTCGTCGCGCTGCTCCTGGTGGCGGCGCTCGCCGGACCGTACCTCTCGATCTCCTCCCCCGGCCGCGACCTGGTGGTGGTCGTGGACCGCTCGCGCTCGATGCCGGACGAGGCGGCCGAGTCGATCATCGAGCTGCTGCGCCTCGCCGAGGACCAGCGCGAGGTCGGGGACCGCGTCGCCCTGGTCACCTTCGGCGCCCGCGCGGCGATCGAGCGACCCCCGTCGGAGGAGGCGCGCTTCGACGACTTCGCGCGGACGATCGATCCCGACGGCTCGGACCTGGCCGGGGCCCTGAACAGCGCGCTGGAGCTGATCCCCGAGTTCCGCTCCGGCTCTGTTCTGCTGCTCTCCGACGGCGAGGTGCGCGGCCGCGACCCGCTGCCCACCGCCCGCCGCGCGTTCGGCCGCGAGGTGCACATCGACGTGCGCCCCTACCGGCGGCCGGAGCGGAGCGACCTGGCGGTGGAGCGGATCGAGCTGCCGGAAGCGGCGGCGAGCGGCGAGCCGTTCCAGTTCAGCGCGTGGGTGCGCTCCGACCGCCGCCTCTCCGCGCCCTTCGAGCTGGAGCGCGGCGGCGAGGTGATCGCCAGCGGGACGCGGGAGTTCGGCGAGGGGATGAACCGCCTCGTCTTCCGCGACCGGGTCGAGGCGCCGGGGATCGCGCGCTACACGCTGTACGTCCAGGGCGTCGAGGATCGTATCCAGGAGAACAACGCGGCGGACGCGGCGATGCGGATCGACGGGCCGCGCGCGATCCTGGTGGTCAATCACGACGGCCTCGAGGACACGCTGGTTCGCGCGCTGCGCCTCTCGGGGCTCTCCGTCGACTGCGCGGCGCCGGAGGCCGCGCCCCTCGATCGCCTGGGGCTGGAGGCGTACCGCGCGGTGATCCTGGAAAACGTCGCCGCGGAGCGGGTCGGCACGCGGATGGTCGACCTGCGCCGCTTCGTGCTCGAGCGGGCCGGGGGACTCCTGATCACCGGCGGGCAGGCGAGCTTTGGCATCGGCGGCTACCATCTCTCCCCCATCGACGAGGTCCTGCCGGTCTCGATGGAGCTGCGCAAGGAGCAGCGCAAGCAGGGGATGGCGCTGGCGATCGCGATGGACCGCTCCGGTTCGATGGGCGCGACCGTCTCCGGCGGCGAGACGAAGATGGACCTGGCCAACTCCGGCGCGGCAGCCGCGATCGATCTGCTGACCGACATCGACGCGGTGAGCGTGATCGCGGTCGACACCGCCCCGGACGTCGTACAGGAGATGACGCCGGTCGAGGACCGGGGCGCGCTGACGGATCGCGTGCTGCGGATCGCGCCGGGGGGCGGCGGCATCTACGTGCTCACCGCGCTGCAGGCCGCCGTGCTGGAGCTCCAGGACGCGCCCCAGCTGACCAAGCACATCACGCTGTTCGCCGACGCGGCGGATGCGGAGGAGCAGCAGGGTTGCCACCAGCTGGTGGGCGAGCTGGTCGACGCGGGGGTGACCCTGTCGGTGATCGCGCTGGGCACGACGTCCGATCCCGACGCCCGCTTCCTGGAGGAGCTCGCGAGGATCGGCGAGGGGGAGATCTACTTCACCACGGACGCGGACGACCTGCCGCGCCTCTTCGCGCACGACACGCTGACCACCTCTCGCTCGACCTTCGTCGATCAGCCGGTCCCCGTGTCGTTGCTCCCCGACCTCGTCGGCCTGGGCGAGATCCCGGTCGAGGGCTTCCCGACGATCGGCGGCTACAACGTCACCTACCTGCGCGAGGGGGCCGTCGCCGGGGCGATCACGAGCGACGAGTCGCGGGCGCCGGTGTTCGCTTTCGGGTATCAGGGGCTCGGGCGCGCGGCCGCGTACACCGGCCAGATCGGCGGCAGCTTTGGCACCGGCGTCGTTTCCTGGGACGGGTTCAGTCCGTTCTTCGTCACCGTCGCGCGCTGGCTGCTCGGACAGGAGGCGCCCGAGGCGGTCTTCGGCAGCGTCTACCGCGAGGGGCGCGATGCGGTGATCGAGGTGGAGATCGATCCCGCCGCGGAGATCGCCGCGGACCTCTCCGAGCTGGAGGCGATCCTCGGGCTGGCGGATGGGACGGTCCTGCACCGTTACTTCGAGCGAGTCTCGGAGCGTCTCTTCGAGGCGCGCTTCGACCTGCGGCAGGAGGGGATCGCCTTGCCGACGGTGAAGATCGACGAGCGCCGGAGCCTGCCCCTGGCGCCGGTGTCGCTCCCCTACTCGCCGGAGTACGAGATCATCCTCGATCCCGACCGCGGGGAGAAGCTGATGCGGGCGCTGGCGCAGGAGTCGGGAGGCGAGGTGACGCCGGCGGCGACGCGCCTCTTCCGCGGGGAGCGGGGCAGCCAGGCGTGGCGGTCGGTGACGCGAGAGGTGCTCCTGGCGGCGCTCCTCCTCTTGCTGGTGGAGATCGCGTTCCGGCGGCTGGGCTTGTGGCGCGGGTTCGCGTCGTGGCGCGAGGAGCGGCGGGAGAGGCGCGGGGAAGCGGTTGACGAAGAGGCTCAGGCCAAGGCGAAGGCGCTGCACGACGCCCCACCGGAGCCGGGCAAGGGTGACGGGACCGAGACGCCGGCCGCGGAGAAGAAGGCCCCGGTGCGCGGAGCCTCGGACCTGGGCGCGGCGCTGAAGAAGGCGCGCTCGGCGGCGAGGCGGGAGCTGGATCGGTAGTGGTACGGTGGCGCACACCGTGTCCACGCCCTGCCATTCAGCGGCGCGGCTCGGCGCCGTCCGCTGAAGTGGAGTCCCGGCCTGTTTCAGCGTGGATCTGAATCACGTGCTTCGGCAGGAACACCACCTTCATGCCGGCCTTCATCTCGTCGGTGCAGTACGGGTCGTTGTCCAGGATTCCCAGGTAGTGCGACTCCTGTCGCCCCTGCACGATCACCCACATACGCTCCACGGCACACCCGGATTCTCCATCGTCCGACGCGACGTGGATGCGAAAGACCAGCTTGACGATGTCGCCAGGCTCGAGAGAAGTCCGCTCATCGAGGCTCGGCAAGTGGAAGGTGTCCGGTGCGGCTTCGTGCATCGCCTCACCGTCGTCCAGCTCGTATCCGTCGTCATCCCAGGTGGCGAGCATTCTCGTCCTGATGCGGTGATACGGTGATACGGCGGTGATACGGAACCCGGTGATACGGAACCAGGTTCGTCGCTCTTTGGGTGATACAGGGTGATACGGAACCAGGTTCGTCGCTCTTGGTTGGGCTTCACCACTCGTCCGCTCAATCGTGCTGGTGCAAGACGATCGAGTTCCCTTCGGAATCCAGACACACGACCATTCGGCACGCGGGCCCTCGAATCAGGTCACTCTTGAACGTAACGGACTTCTGCCGGAGATCCGTGATGAGCTCCTCGAGGTCTTCTACTTCCAGCGCGATCGTACCGCCACCGGTACCGGGCTCTTCATCGCTCGCGTTGGTCAGGGCGAGGCATCCGCCTCCCGGCAGGTCATACTCGATCCAGTGCATTTCCCCCTGACTGCCGGCCATGCCGACCGAGAGTCCAAGCGTATCCTCGTAGAACCGGCGGGCGCGTGTGACGTCCCGGACGGGGTACATGGTGAATGCGACCTTCTTGATCATGAGTGAGTCCCTCAGCTTGGCCAGGTCGAGTTTCGTCCGTCCAACTCGGTTTTCGACGGCCCCTCGCCAATGACGGACGAGCCCAGTCGGCTGGCCTACGTGGCGAGGAGCCATGAGGATACGGTGCCAGGACAGAATCGCCACCAGGTGACGGGGTCTGTTCTGGCACCGACGGACGCGAATCGTACCTGCCCCTGACGTATTGACCGGACCCGTTTCGGAAGGCACGGGTAGAATGAGCTGAGCCAGTACTCCACGACGAGCGACCCTGTCGGTCCGGGTTCCCCAACCTCGAAGGAGCGATTCTCGCATGCTTCACAACACAACGACTCTTCGGCGCGTCCTCATCCCGACCTTTCTCGCCCTCCTCGCCGCCGCGAATGCGCAGGCTCAGGACATCGAGGTGCTCTACACCAAGATCGACGCCAGCCCGACCTCGGACATTCCGGGGACGCTGGATCTCAACGGTCAGCCGGCCCCCTCGAAGTGGCGCGCGATCGAGGACTTCACCGTCAGCCACGACGGCACCCGCTGGGTGCTGAAGGGACGTACGCGGCTCGGGAGTGACATGGAGACGATCCTCATCCTCGGCGACGACACGGGGACGGGCGCGGCCATCAACATGGCCCAGGAAGGGCAGCCGGTGCCCGGCGACGCTCCCGGCATCCTGTGGGACTTCTTCGACTCCGGCAGCCCGGCTTCCTTCGACTCGTCGAACAACATCGGGCTCAGCGCCCGCTCGAAGGGCGGCGCCACCGGCACGCGCGAGCGGATCATGAAGCGCGACACCGCCGGCAACTGGACGATCGTGCTGCGCGAAGGCGATCCGCTCTTCGGCCTGACCGACACGCCGCCGAGCAGCGCGGGGGACGAGGCGCTCGGCAACTCGGTCTCGGGGGTCCACCTGCTCGACGACGGGCGCGTCGGCTACATCGTGACGCCGATCCAGAACTGCTCGTCCTTCAACTACCCGGCCTTCCTCCACGACGATCAGGGCTTCCTGCAGACCGGTGCCTCGATGCTGGTGGGCGGCGAGACGTGGGACGGCATGGACCTCGGCGACTCGGGCGGCACTCCCGACGGGGCCTGGTTCTACACCCAGGGCGACACCGAGAACAGCGACACCTCGATCGACGACGTGTTCACCGTGAACAACACCATCATGCTGCAGGAGGGCTCGCCGATCGTCGGCGGCGCGGGCCCGATCTACGCCGACGCGTTCCAGAGCATGATGGCCGCCAGCGGCGACTGGGCGGTGCGCGGCGACGATCCGAACAACGACGACTGGGCCATGGTGAGCGGGATGATGGTCGCCCGGACGGCTGACTACGTCGAGGTGGGAGGCACCGAGCTCTGGGGGGACTCGTTCTCCTCGATCGCCTGCAACTCGGTCGGCGACTGGGCGCTGGTCGGCAAGACCGACGAGGCGGACAACAGCAAGGACCACGTGCTGGTGGTCAACGGAACCGTGACCGTGCGCGAGGGCGACCCGGTCGACCTCGACGGCAACGGGCTCTTCGACGACGGCGCCTACATCGGCGACGGCAGCCCGGACTCCTCGGCCTTCGCCGCCAACGACCTCGCCATCACCGACAGCGGGATGGTCTACTTCATCGCCGCCCTGAACGACGGGGCCGGTAACGACCTCAACGACGCCGGCTTCGGCGGCCCGGATGCGTTCCTGCGCATGCAGCTCGATTTCACTCACCAGTACCCCTTCTGCTTCGGCAACCTCGGCAGCGGGACCCCCTGCCCCTGCGGCAACGACAACGACGGAAGCGTTCCCGGATCGGGCTGCGCGAACGGGGTCTTCGCCTCGGGCGCACGGCTCTCCGTCAGCGGCACGGCCAGCCTCACCGCCGACACGCTGGTTCTCGCCGCCACCGGCCTCGAGCCGAGCAACAGCGGCCTCTACTTCCAGGCCAACAACGATCTCTCGCCCGGAAACCTCTGGGGCGACGGTCTGCAGTGCGCCGGCGGCCAGCTGAAGCGTCTCGGCGTTCGCTTCTCCGACACGGCCGGGTACTCCGACACCTCCGGCTACCCGCAGCCGATCTCGGTGAAGGCCGGGAACATCAACGCCGGTGACACCAAGTACTACCAGTGCTGGTACCGCAACCCGACCAGCTCGCCCTGCGGCAGCGACTTCAACGCCTCCAACGGTTTCGCGGTGACCTGGGCTCCCTGACTCGGTTCAGGGAATCCACGATCCTGTCGCGAGCCCACCCAACGATAGGCAGAGCACGAATCGATGATCTGATTGACTATCAGGTCATGGGGACTAGTTTCTCCATTCTTCTGCTCGACGATCCCTCGCCGGGTCTTCCTTGACTTACCGGGGGCCGCGGACGAATCTGATGGGGACGAGCGCGAGACTAGCCCGAGCTCCGCTCGATTCACGAGCGGACATTCCGCGCTCGACCTCGGAGGATGGACATCATGAGAGTAGCGATACTCAGCATCGTCGGCGTCCTGGGATCCCTTTCATTCATCGGCCGCGTCGACGCGCAATGCACCGCCGACGTGGATTGTCCCAACGGAGGGACGCTTCACGAAGCGCGCTTCAGCGATGATTACGGGCCGATGCCGGCTCCGTGGGGTCCGCCACCCCCTCAGCTCGCTGTCGATCAGTTCGACCCGACGATCTACGCGACCCTGCACGGCGTCGCCGTCGATGCGATCGAGCTCGTGGCCGTCGAGATCGAGATGACGGGCGCCGCGTCGGGAGCGGTTCGATTCGACAACGGCAACGTCATCCCCTGTCACGTCGACTGGTCGTACGAAATCGCTCTGGGAGTGGAAGCCAATGCGAGCGTTGGCACCGAGGAGTTCGAGGTGAGTATCGTGGAGGCGGACAGCGTCGATCTGCCCGCGGGAGACGGGAACATGCCTCCTCCCTGGGACTACGAGTACTTCTTCGACGGCCACGAGGAGAGTGATTGCGTCATTCAGACCCAGGGACTCGAGCCCTGGATCGGAACCGGGCAGATCGTCTGGAATACCCTCTCGGCCGCGCCGGACCAAACGAGCGGCAACTGCGGCTCGATCCTCAAGTCCTTCAGCAACCTCTCGACGCTGGGTCTGCAGGTCGACTACGTCTACTGCGTCGGAGACGACCCGGATCCGCCGGTATGCGACGCCGGGGCGTCACAGACCGTCGAGTGCCTGGGAGCGCTCACCGTCGTCCACCTCGACGGGACGGGCTCCTACGATCCCGGAGGAGGGCCGCTGGACTTCCTCTGGAGCGTGGACTGTGCGGAGGGTTACTTCGACGACCCGACCAGCCCCACGCCGATCCTGTACCTGGACGCCACCATCGAGGGCTGCGATTTCGATTGCCTCGTCACCCTCGAGGTCACGAACGTGGACGAGCTGAGCTCGCAGTGCGAAGCGATGATCTCGATTCGCGACACGATGGCCCCGGAGATCGAGTGCCCGGACCGCGCGGAAGTCGAGTGCGGGTGGACCGATCCCTCGTTCACGGGCTATCCGGTGGTCTTCGATCATTGCGACCTCTATCCGGTCGTCACCTACGAGGATGAGATCTTCTTCGAGGACGACTGCCCGGCGAACCGCTTCCTCTACCTGCTGGTCCGCCGCTGGCGAGTGGTCGACGAGTGCGGCAACAGCGCCGAATGCACTCAGCCGATCTCGGTCACCAAGCGGATCCTCGAGATCGACGCGATTCCCGGGATCTGCCCGAATCCGTTCCAGATCGACGAGGAGTGCGATCCCGGTGACGAGGATGTCTGCGCGTCGGGTGGCAAGCCGACCGTCCTGACCATGCGCTACACCGGCGAGGATTGCAGCGCGAGCCAGACCACTCAGGACGCGGGTCAGTGGGGCTGCTCCGGCGATCCGGCCGACGAGTCGCTGGTGCGGATCGTGGCCACTAACAAGATCAATGGCGCCAACATCTACACGTGGTTCGACGGGGTGGTCGCACTCGGCGAGACCTATTCGATCGACGCCGCGAACGGTGGCAAGAGCTGGCTGCAGGCCAACGTCCACATCCGGATCTACGACCTGGGCGATCAGCTCCTGCAGCACAGCTGGTTCCACTCCTCGTGCTCCCAGCCCCTGGCGGTGGGTGATCAGTTCGGTGCCAACCTGATCGAGGGCTTCGTCGACACCACCGGTGGATCCGGCGGCGGCGGTACCGGCGGCGGCGGAACCGAGCCGCAGGATCTGGTCGTCTCGCTGGCGGGCTCGATCGACTTCGACGTCACCTCGGTCGATCTGAACAGCGTCGAGCTGTGGACCCCGCTGTGCCGAACCGGCGGCCTGAAGCCGATCTTCTCGACGCTCGAGGATGTCACGGCCCCCTACACCGGGCTGCTCTGCGGGCCTTGCGGGGACCAGGCTCCGGACGGCTGGCTGGATCTCTCCTTCACCTTCGACTGGCAGCAGGTGATCGATTCCCTCGGCCTCGCGGGCCTCGAGGAGGGAGACACGGTGAGGATCGCCTTGACCGGGCTCCTGACCGACGAGTGCCCCTTCATCGCGATGGACTGCTTGTACGTCGATACTTGCGAGCCGGGTGAACCCGGTGCGGACATCTGCGAGGACGAGGGACCGCCGCGCATCCTCACCGTCCAGTACACCGGTGAGGGCTGCTCGGCGACCAGCCACCAGCAGGATCCGGGTCAGGTTCGGTGCATCGGCGATCCGGGACTCGCTCCCCTCGTCCGGGTGGTCGCCGCCATGGAGGTCGGCGGAGGATGGGTCTGGTTCGACGGAATGGTTGCTCTGGGCGAGACCTTCGACATCGACGCCGCGAACGGTGGACAGGCGAACCTCAAGTCCAAGATCCTGATCGAGCTGTTCGATCCGACGGGAGTGCCGCTACAGACGGTCGGGTTCCACACCTCCTGCTCGCAGCCACTCAACGTCGGCAACCAGTTCGGCTCGATCTTGATCACCGACTTCGTCAACGACTGAGTACGGTACCTGGTCAGAATCCGCCGCTATCCCCGAACGATCCGGCCGAGGCCGGATCGTTCGGGGATAGCGGCGGGTTCTGATCAGGGACCGTACACAACGCGGATCGGGGGACCACCGCAGCAGCTCGTCGGTGACCAGGTCGTGTCCCTGACGATTCGGGTGGTTGACCTGTGACATCAGGTCCCCGAGCTCCCCGGCCCCTTTCGTGTAGGTCTTGAAAGCAGCAAGGCTATCCACGAGGGCCACGCCGTACTCCGCGGCGAGATCACGAATCTGCGCGGCGTGCCGGTTCAAGGCGTCGTCGGGGTCGTCGAGCTCCGCACTCAGATCACCGGTCGGGGTGAGGAGGATCACCTCGATGTCGTTCGCCAGCGCCGCCTCGATCATGGCCGACCACGCTGCCCGCGCCTTCTCCAGGCCGAGCCGCCGATCGTTCAAGGCGTAGTCCAGGGTGATCACGTCGGGACGGTGGGACAGGACGTCCTCCGCGAACCGCCGCGCCCCACGCTCCGACGTCTCTCCCCCGATCGCCGTGACGATCACGTTGATGACGGCGTGAGGGAAACGGACCTTCAGGCCTCGGTGCAGGAGGTGGGGATACGCGTTGAAGGTGTCCACCACCGGCGTCTTGAAGTAGCCGGCCGGGACGCTGTGCCCGTGGCAGACGACGTTCACGGTGCGGTTCTGGGGCCACTTCGCCTCGAGCAGGGTCGAGAGGTCGGCGAGGTAGAACTCTCTCTCCGCGGGTCTCGCGGTCCCGACCCGTGCCCGATCCTGCGGAAGGTCACGCGGCGAGAACGGCGAGGCGGGGAAGCACAAGATGAGGAAACAAGCGGGCAGCAGGGCTCTGTTCATGACCCCGTCACTCTGACCTGCGAGACGGTGGTTGCAAGTCTTTCAGTCGGGCACGACGATCCCCGCGCGCGCCAGGTGATCGCGGCACACCTCGGCGATCCCCTGCCCCTCCTCCACCACCAGCCGCAGGAACCTCGCCGCGGCGCGGCGGCACTCGGTCTCCAGCGCCTCGTTGAGGCGTCGCAGCCGGCCGAGGTACTCGTCGACGGTCGTCGCGTCGAGCACGATCTCGCGCTGCTCGCCGGTCTCCGCGTCCTCCATCCGGAACGCGGCGCCGACCGGCGGTTCGGCGTCCTCGCGCGAGAGCACCTGGATCAGCGCCAGCCCTCCCGCGCGAGCCGCGAGCGCGCGCACCAGCCGCGGGGCGTCGTGCGGGGAGAGGAAGTCGCTGATCAGCACCCGCAGCGTGCCCGGTCGGAGGAACCCCTCCGCCGCGTCCGCGGTCACCGACAGCGGGTAGCGTCCGGCCAGCGGACTGCCCTCGACCCGAAACGCCTCGAGGTCGACGAGCCGCGGCTCGTCCGAGAGCTCGATCAGGCGCACCGCGAACCCCTGCCGCCGCGCGCACGAGCAGAGAAACGCCGTGAGGTCGAGCGCCAGGCCCGGCTTGTCGTCGCCGACCGACATCGACGCCGAGACGTCGAGCAGGAGGTCGAGGCGGGGCAGGAGCTCCTCGCGGTACAGCTTGACGGTCAGCTGCCCCGTCCGCGCGAACGCGCGCCAGTCAAGGTGACGGACGTCGTCGCCCGGCGCGTAGATCCGGCGGTCCTGGAACTCGATCGAGGAGCCGGTGCCGCGCCCGAGGAACTCCCCCGCGCGCCCGCTCGGCGGCGCCGGCACCCAGCCCAGGCGCCAGATCTGCGCCTGCGCGTAGGCCGAGTCGCTGGGCTTCGTCACCACGACCCGCTCAGCTCCTCTCGATCCGCGCCTTGCGCGCGCGACTCGTCTCGACGATCGCCTTCAACATCCGCGGTGCATTGAGAGCCGCGGTGATCAGCGCCATGACGACGAGCGCGGGGATCGCCCCCGTGATACTCCAGCGATCCTCCCACAGGTCGTCGATCACCAGGAAGATGTTCCCGGGGTGCTCGAAGTCCGCCCAGTCCTCGATCTGCAGGAAGAAGCCGATCAGCGACGGCAGCAGGATCGAGCCGATGAAGAAGACCAGGATCGCGAGCCGGGCGACGGTGCGCACGATGATCGTGGCGGAGTGCCAGCTGAACAGCGCGCTCGGTAGACCGATGTAGACCAGGCCGTAGCCCGTGAGCACCAGGGGGATCGCCAGCTCCCCCTCGTCGTACGGCTGCTTCCCGCACAGCAGCGGATAGCCGTACGCCCAGGCCGCGACGGCCAGGCTGCCCACCAGGTAGAACAGGAGTCCCCTCGCTCCACCCGGCAGGAAAGGCGCCTCCAGCGCCGCCAGGATCCGGCTGCGCGGGATGCCCGCGGCGACGCGCCGGCCCAGTCGCTCCGGCTCGGTCGCGTAGAAGATCGACGTGGTGGCCAGGACGGCGTGCGCCATGCAGACCGCGACCAGGATCGGCTCCACCGAAGGCTTGGAGCCGAGGTACCAGGTCATCCAGCCGAGCCCGCACGCGACGATCAGGAGCGACATCATCCGCAGGCCGGTGGAGCGGTTCTCCTCGGGGTGCGAGAGTCGGGCGCAGGCGGCGGCGAAGAAGAAGGCCGCCACCGCCAGCGTGGTGGTGAACCAGGCCCCGACCACCTCGAGGAACTCCGGCTGATGCAGGGTGCCCGGGAACATCATCAGCTGTGCGGCACCCGCGACCATCCCGGAGCCACCCCAGACCAGGGCGACGGCGAGCAGCACCATCAGCACGACGCGGGCGAAGCGGACGCGGGTGAAGCTGCTCATCGCCACGGAAAGGCAGGAGAGCAAGAGCGACACCGCCATCGAGAGGGCCAGGACCACGAGGATCGCGGCGAGGTCGACGCCCCGCAACAGGAACGCGAAGACCAGGAAGGGGCCGAAGGCGGAGTAGAAGAGCAGCGACTGGACCCCCGCGGAGAGGATCTTGCCGAGCACGATCTGCCGCGGCTTCAGGTTGGAGAGCACCAGCAAGTCGTAGGTGTTCTCGTCCCACTCTCCCCCCATCGAGAGGAAGGCGGAGAACGGCACGAGGACCTGCACCGCTCCCACCAGGCAGGCGAACATCGCCACGAAGAAGACCGATCCGCTGATCTCCTCGCCGCCGTGGAACTCCTGCATCCCCAGCGTCACCATCAAGCCGAGGCCGACGAGCGTCGCCACGGTGAGGGTGAGCCAGAAGGAGATCTTGAAGTAGCGACCGCGCAGCGCCTGGCGCACCTCCTTGACCAGAATCGGATTGAGCCGGTCGTTCCAGCGCTCGCCGAAGCCGACCTCCGGCGCACGGGCTTCCACTTCGATGGGGGCGCCGCTCATTGCACGTTCCCGTTGGTCAGGGACAGGAAGACGTCCTCGAGGTCGGAGATCTTCGGGGCGAACTCGATCGGATCGAGGCCGCGCTCGACCAGCAGCGCCAGCAGCCTCGCGAGCCCGTCCTCCTCCCCCTCGAAGTCGAAGACGACGCCCCTCCCGTCGGGGCGCGCCGAGACGATGCCGGGTTGTTCGAGAAGCACCCGCTGCGCCGTCTCCGGCGGCGCGATCGTTCGCACGAAGACCCGGGTCTGGTGCGACTGCGCGAGACGCAGGACGTTCTCCACCTGACCGGAGGCGCGGATCTTGCCGGTCTCGATCACCGCGACGTTGGTGCAGATCTGCGAGAGCTCGGTGAGGATGTGCGAGGAGATCAACACTGCCTTGTCGAGATCGGCGAGCGCCTTGACCAGCTCGCGCAGCTCGACGCGCGCGTGGGGATCGAGCCCCGAGGCGGGTTCGTCGAGGATCAGGATCGTCGGGTCGTGCAGGAGCGTCTTGGCCAGGCACAACCGCTGCTTCATCCCCTTGGAAAGGGCGGTGACCAGCTTCCTCTCGAGCGGCTCCAGCCCGGTGAACTCCGTGACGAAGGCGAGCATCCGGACTCGCGCTCGACCCCGCACTCCGTAGGCGCGGGCGAAGAAGTCGAGGTACTCGGCGACGGTGGTGTGCACGTACGCGCCGTAGGAGTCGGGCATGAAGCCGAGGCGCTGGCGGACCTGGCGCGGTTCCTCGAGCACCGATTTCCCCTCGATCAGAACGTCCCCCTCGTCGGGCAGATCGAGGGTGGCGCAGATGCGCATCGTCGTCGTCTTGCCGGCGCCGTTGGGGCCGATGAAGCCGAGGATCTCCCCCCGCTCCACCTGGAAGGACGCGTCGTCGACCGCGGTCAGGTCGCCGAAGCGGCGGGTCAGGCCCCGGACCTCGAGGGCGGAGCTCATCGCCACGCCTCCTCGGCCAGGTCGAGCACGCCCAGCACGACGTGACGCCCGTCGATCTCCCGGACCTCGACGCCGCAGTCGTCACCGAGCACCGGTCCGGCGACCGAGGCGATGTAGGTGCCCGGCAGGAGGTGCGCGCGCTCCCCCAGGATGTACTTCAGGTCGGCGTTCCAGGGCAAGCTCGCGGAGATGCCGCTGGTCGGGACGAGGCGTGTGTTCAGCCCCGGGGCGAGCGCTCCTTCGAGCAGGTGGTACTCGCCGTCGGGGGTACGCAGCAGGAGCTCCCCGACGGACACCCCCAGCGCGTTGGACACCTCGACCCGCCCGCTGACCTGCCGCGCTTCCAGGCGCACGCGCGAGGTGCGGTGGCTGAGGATCAGCTGGCCGAACGGCTGGCGGACCTGCATGTAGTCGCCGCCGAGAAGCCGGCCGTCGGTGAGGTCCTGCAGGTAGCGGATGTCGTTCTGGTAGCCGCGCCACGACAGGTCCTGCTCGGGAAAGACCGCGGTCCCACGCGCCGGTCGCAGGCCCGCGCCCGGGGAGCTGCCGGCGAAGAGGCGCCGCACCTCGGCGGTGGTCGCCACGTTCTCGCGCTGATCGAGCACCGACCAGCTGCGCGTGTTCACCTTGACGTCGAGACCCTCCGAGAGGATCCCGTAGAAGACCAGCCCGATCGAGACGGTCAGGGCGATCCCCGGCACGGTGAACAGCAGCAGCATCGGCTTCTTCATCCGGCGCACCCAGAGGAAGTTCACCGGCCCAATCAGGATCGCGAACAGGACCAGGAGCGCCATGTAGCCGCGCAGGGGCAGCTGACCGAAGCCGGCGAGCAGCGAGAGCGCATCGTCCATGCGCGAGTCCCGGTAGCCGAGGGGTCCCCAGCTCCGGTTCAGCTCGAGGTCGAGGGCGACGAGCCCTGCGGACTCCCCGGAGGCAGCGCCCGTCATCAGTCCCGTTGCGCTGCGGGGCGCCTCGTCGAGGATCAGGAGACCGTGCCCGCAACGGAAGACGCGGAAGTCGCCCGGGGTTTCGGGCTGCGCCACCTCACGAATCTCGAAGCGCCCCTCGAGCCAGCCACCGGTGAGAGGCTGGCGCGCCGCGAGCTCGTGCGCGTCGGGTCCGGAGACGAGGACCCGCCCCCCGCTGCGCACCCAGGCGAGGAGCACGGCGAAGGCCGCTTCGTCGGGTCTCCGCTCGGTGAGGTCGACGACGACCAGGTCGAGGCTGGAATAGGCCTCCCACGACGCGGGCATGTCCGAGAAGGACGCGGAGCCGATGTGGACCTCGGTGGAGGACGCGATCCCCGACTCGCGCGTCCACTCGTCCGCCCAGCGCGCGGTGAGCCCAGCTCTCGGAGCCGCCGCGGAGAGGTAGAGGACGGTCCTCTCGTTCCCGCTCGGATGCTCGTCGGGGCCGATGCCGCGAATGTGCCCGTCCTCGCCCTCCACCTCGAAGGTCACGGTGTACTCGTTGTTCGAGTTGGGCGCGGCGCGCAGGAGCAGCTCGAAGTGCACGCTCTCACGCGCCGGTAGCGGGACGCTCCGGGTGACGAGGTCCTGCTCCCCCCAGTCCTGGGTCGCCTCGACGTCGACCACCAGGTCCGTGTCGCTCTTGCTGGCAAGCGTCACCTCGACGGGGAAGTAGCCGTGGTACAGGAGGTCGGGCCACTCGTATTGCACGGTGCAGCGCACCTCACCCACGGTGATGTTCCTCACCTCGCCGCGCGCGGCGGGAACGAGAGACAGCCCGGCGAGGAGGAACAGCAGGGCCCGGAGGGGATCAGGCAACGTCGTCGACCTCCTTGGGCAGCGCTTCCTCGAGCTCGCCGACGCTCTCCAGCACCGCCTGGACGATCTCGCGACCGCCGTAGCCGTCGAGGCGCGCGCGGTAGTCGAGCACCACGCGGTGAGCGACCGCCGGCACCGCCACGCGGTACACGTCGTCGAAGCCGACGTTGGGCTTGCCGTCGAGCAGCGCGTACGCCCGCGCCGACTCCGCCACCGCGATCGCCGCGCGCGGCGAGGCGCCGTAGCGCACGTACTCCTTCACGGCCTGCGGGGCGAGGTCGGAGTCGGGGTGCGTTCCGTCGACCAGGCGCGTGATGTACGCGGCGACGGCGCGCGGGAGGAAGACGCGGCCGACCTTTTCGAGTAGCTCGCGCAGCGCGGCCGCGTCGGCGACCGGCTCGAGCTCCGGCGGCTGCCCGCCCCGCCGCTCGGTGATGATCGTCTCCAGCGTGTCGCGTCCGAGCCGAGAGACGTCGAGCTTGAAGAGGAAGCGATCGAGCTGCGCCTCGGGCAGCGGATAGGTCCCCTCGAGCTCGATCGGGTTCTGCGTGGCCAGCACGCAGAAGGGCTCTTCCAGCAGGTGCGTCTCGCCCAGCACGGTCACGCTCCGCTCCTGCATCGCCTCGAGCAGCGCGGACTGCGTCTTCGGCGAGGCGCGGTTGATCTCGTCGGCGAGCAACAGGTGCGTGAAGACCGGCCCGGGGTGGAACACCAGCGCCCGCCCGTGGTCGGTCTCCTCGAGGATGTGCCCGCCGGTCACGTCGCCGGGCAACAGGTCGGGCGTGAACTGCAAGCGCTTGAAGTCGAGGCGCAGGAGCCGCGCCAGCGCCTTGACCAGCTCCGTCTTGCCCAGCCCCGGCAGGCCCTCGAGCAGGACGTGCCCGCGGGCCAGGAAGGCGGTCATCAGGAGGCGGGTCAGCTCCTCCTGGCCGAGGATCGCCTCGTCGAGGCCGGCGAGGATCCGCCCCGCCCGCTCGCTGGCGGCGTCGACCTCTTCCGGGGAGAGGAGTCGGGTCTGCGTGGCCTCGCTCATCGGGAGTCTCGCTGGTTCCTGGAGAAGAAGGTCCACACCGCGTCGCGATGTCGTGGAGAGAGTCGGCGCCGCCAGCTGGCCTGCCCCGGCGAGGCTTCGACGGGGACGAGGCCGGCGCCTTCCCCGCTGGGTGCGACCTCCGGGGCGTCGGCGGCCAACCCCACCGCGCCGGAGCTCTCGAGGTCGAGGAAGCGCGACGGTGAGAGGAGGCGCGGCTGGAAACCCTCGCGGTCGTGGTCGGCGGCTTCGCCCCACAAGAGACCGGTCGAGGCCCCGCCACGATCGATCCCACCGACGCCGGCTCCCCGGAGGGCGGCGAGCCCCGCGCCGATCGCCGCGCCCACGGCGCGACCCTGTCCGCCCCCGCGTCAGGTGCCGCCGCGCTTCTCGCACCGCTCGTCGCAGACGTGGAACTTCTCGATCAGATCCAGGAGCGCGGTCCCCCGACCCGCGCGCGCCAGCTCGCCCAGATCGACCAGGCCGGCGAGGTTCAGGGCGGAGAGGTTCTCGCGCAGCACCTTGCGCATCTCCTCGGAGAGCGCCTGCATCTGTTCGCCATCGAGCTCGAACCCCTCGGGGAGCTGAAGCTCGCCTCCTGCGAACTGCTCGATCAGCTCGGGGGAGAGCTCCTCGAGGCGCGAGAGCACCTGCGGCAGCTCACCCGACTTCAGCATCTCGGTGAGCCGGCCGAGCATCAGCTCCTGAGCCAGCGCCGGATCGCCGAGCGCCTGCATCCCGATCGCGCCGAACTGCTCGAACAGCTCCTGGGTCAGTTCCGCCGCCTCCTGACCCTCCAGCCCGAGCTCCTCGCGGATCGTATCGATCGCCTCGAGCATCGCCTCCGGCTCCGCCGCGTCGACGTTCTCCGCCAGCTGGCCGATCCGCTCGGTGAACTCGCTGGCGACCACCTCGTCGAGCCCGACGATCTCGTTCAGCGCGCCGAACTTCTCGGCCAGGCCCGCGATCGCCCGGTCGAAGAGCGACGTCGAGGGACCGGGCGCGGCCCGGGAGAGGGGCACGAGCAAGGCCAGCGCGGTGAAGGCCAGCGCGAGGAGGACCGGCCAGGCCAGGGGCTGGATCCTCAGCGCGGGGAAGCGCGAGAGGGTGGAGAGCTGCGCCGCGCTGCGCGCCGCCCAGCGCTCGTCGTGCCGCTCGTAGGCGGCGAGCAGGAAGCCGCTGGCCCCCGAGTGCAGGTCGAGCCAGGCGGTGATCCCCTCGTCGCCGGGAGCGCGGCGACGGACCCCCCACCAGGCGGTGAAGGGGATGGCGACGAGCGGGGCGAGGGCCCAGGCCGCCCGTTCCACGTCGAGCTCGAGAGCGACCCGGAGGATCAGCGCCACCGATCCACAGCAAGCGAGCCCCACGGCTCCCTGGCGGGCGAGACGACCGAGAAAGATCGCCAGGATCAGCTTGCGCCGGAGGCGCCGGGCCGGGTCGGAGGGGGTACCTGCCATGGCACTGTTCCTTTCCGTAGAGCTCGGCGAACCATTTCTCGGACTCCCGGGCCCGGGGCGGCGGGATCGGGGCCGGGGAAGCCCGGTCGGTGCACTCTCTCCCCCCCGCCGCCCTCACCTGGCGGGGGATCGACCTCTCGGGGCCCTTGCGGCCCGATCGGCCCTCCCCCCGGACGGCGGGAAGTGCCCGACCTACTTCTTGGCGGCGGCCCGCGTGATGCGGCTCTTCATCCGCGCGGCGGTGTTCTGGTGGATGGCATTCTTCTTGGCGGCCTTGTCGATCCGCTTCATCGCCTCGGGGATCTCGGACTGGGCCTCGTCGGCGGATTCCGCCAGGACCACCTTCTTCACGGCGGAGCGCATGTTGCTCTTCACCGCCTTGTTGCGCTGCCTGCGCACCTCGTCCTGGCGCAGTCTCTTGCTCGCTTGCTTGTTGTTGGGCATGTCCTACTTGTAGTGCTCCATTCTGGTGGCCACGTCGCGGTAGCCGATGTCGATTTCAAAGATGCGGGCGAAGAAGGTTCGAGCCTGCTCGGCGTCCCCTTCCTCTTCCGCGATCGATCCGAGGTTGTACAGGATTTCCTTCGAGCGCTCGTCGAAGCCGGAGCTTCCCTCGAGCGCACGCTCGTAGTTCTTCTTGGCCAGGTCGGTGAAGCCCTTCTTCTGAAAGGCCAACCCGAGCGAGAACTGCGCGTCGCAACCGACGCGCGGGTCCTCGACCGCCCTCTGGAACTCGGCGACGGCTTCGTCGACCGCCTCCTGTCTCATCAGCTGGCGCCCGAGCTTCAACCGCAGGCCGGCGTCGCCGGGGCGCAGGCGGACCTGTTCGCGCAGCGCGTCCAGCTGAAAACCGAGCAGCTCCTGCTCGAGCTGGTTGGCCTTCTCGGTGTCCCCGGCGCGGTCGGCGCGGGAGATCTGCTTCTTGAGGACCTTCTGCCGCAGCAACCCCTTCCGGTGGACCAGGTCGGCCGAATCGCGCCGGTACTCGCAGGCGCGATCGATCAGGTCGTACGCCGCCTCGAGGTCCTTGAGCTTCTCGTGGACCTCCGACAGCGCGATCAGGAGCTCGGGGTTGCCCGGACTCTCGGCGAGCTGATCCTCCATGCGGGCCAGGTCCTCGCGCAGCTCGTCGTCGGTCTTGTGGAGCCGCTGCGAGCGCTCGATGGCGCGCGCCTCGTCCTTGTCGAGGATCTGCTCGCGGCTGTGGCCGATGGTCTCGTCGCGCCGGGTGGAGAGGGCGGTTTCCGCGGCGAGGTTCTTGCGCTCCTTCAACGCCTCCTGGTCGCGCGGGTCGACCTCGAGCGCGAGCTCGTAGAATTCGAGCGCCCGGGGGTAGTCACCGAGCTTGTACATCATCGCTCCGGCGCGCTTGAGCCCTTCGGGATTGCGCGGGGCGATCTCGGCGATGAACTCGTAGACCGCGCAGGCGGACTTGAAGTACTCCCCGTCCTCCAGGGCCATGCCCAGGGTGAGGTTGGCGTCGACGTCGAGAGG
Source organism: uncultured Planctomycetaceae bacterium (assembly GCA_964496575.1). Lineage (GTDB taxonomy): Bacteria > Planctomycetota > UBA1135 > UBA1135 > CAZCAC01. The sequence continues at coordinate 152,154 of CAZCAC010000001.1, forward strand.
GTTGGTGGCGAGGTACTGTTCGAGTGCCTTGATGCTGGCGTCGTAGCGCCTCGCCTTGAGCATCGTCTTGGCCATCGCCAGAGGCGCGGCTCCGGAGATCGCCCGGAGGAGGCGTCCGCCCTTCTTCTTCTCCTGGCGCAGCTTCAACACGCGGCGCAGCCCGGCCCGGGCCTCGCCCTGGTCGGCATCGAGCTCGAGGAGCTGCTGGTACAGCTCGACGGCGAAGTCGTAGTTTCGCCGCTTCGCCGCTTCCTCGGCTTTCTGGATGTGCTTGGAGAAGTCCATGGAGGTCCCTGGCCCAATACTCCTCCCCCCGGCGATGTCTTTCGCGACGGACCGGGTGGAAGAGCGGGCGGAAAATCTTAGGGGCAGGAGCGTCCCCCGTCAACGAGGGGGCTATCCTCCCGGGCCGCGAGTGGAGCGCCGTCCACTCGCCGTCCCCCTTCCCCGGTCCCGAGCGCCCCACCGCCATGAGTGCGCCCCTCGAATTCGTCGTCACCGTCTACCCCGATCCGGTCCTTCGGAAACCGGCCGAGCCCATCGAAGTCTTCGACGAGGAGCTCGCCGGCGTCGTCGCGGCGATGTTCGCGAGGATGCGGGAGAGCCAGGGAGTGGGCCTGGCCGCCCCTCAGGTGGGGCTGCGACAGCGGATCGCGGTGATCTGCCCCGGCGGCGAAGAGGAGGACGATCTCGCCCTGGTCAACCCGGCGATCCTCTCCCGGGGGGGTCCGAAGGTGGTCGGCGAGGAGGGCTGCCTCTCCTTTCCCGGGATCTACGGGGAGGTCCTGCGTCCCGACCGGATCCGGGTGCGCTACCAGGATCTCGCCGGCGAGGTCCACGAGGGGGATTTCGAGGGGTTCCCGGCCCGGGTGGTCCAGCACGAGCTCGACCACCTGGAGGGGGTCCTGCTCGTCGATCGGATGACCCCCGCCGACAAGCTCCGCAACAAGGCCGCGCTGGAGGAGCTGATCGAGGACTACAAGAGCTCCCGGGCGGCGGAGGGGGCCCGGAAGCGATGAGGGTCAGCCGGGGGAGATACGAGGCCTCGCCGCCGGAGAATGGCGCGGTGGTCTCGTTGGGGGTCTTCGACGGGGTGCACCTCGGTCACCAGGAGATCCTGCGGCGGAACCTGGCCCGCTCGGCCGAGCTGGGCGCGACCCCGACCGTGGTCACCTTCTCCGCTCACCCCAAGACGGTCCTCCTGGGGCGGGCGCCGCGCACGCTGACCACCCTGGAGCACCGGCTGGAGCTCTTCGAGCGGGCGGGGATCGGCTACACCGTGGTCCTGCCCTTCGACGAGGAGCTGCGCCGCGTTCCGGCGCGGGAGTTCGTCGATGACTTCCTGATCGGCAGCCTGGGGGCCCGGGCCTTCGTCCTCGGCTTCGACAGCAAGTTCGGGGCCGGGCGCGAGGGCACCCCGGAGCTGCTCCGCGAGATGGGCCACGACACGGTGGTGGTGCCCAAGGTCGTGGTCTCCGATCGGGCCGTCTCCAGCACGGCGATCCGAGAGGCGGTCGAGCTGGGCGACCTGAAGGGGGCGGAGAGGATGCTCGGGAGGCGGGTCGGCGTGCTCGGCGAGGTCGTGGACGGCGTCCACTTGGGTCGCAAGCTCGGTTTTCCGACCGCCAACCTCAACCTCCACCACGAGCTCCACCCCCCCGTGGGGGTGTACGCCTGCCTCGCCCACCGGCTGAAGGACGGCAGCGACTCGGCGATCGAGGTCTCCTACCGGGCGGTTTGCAACATCGGCTTCCGCCCCACCGTCGACGGCGCCCGCCCCGAGAGCCCGCTGATCGAGGTGCACATCCTCGATTTCGACGAGGACATCTACGGAAAGCGGCTCGAGCTGGAGTTCGTGGAGGCCCTCCGGGGAGAGCAGCGCTTCGAGAGCCTCGAGGCGCTGGTGGCCCAGATCGGCCTCGACGTCGGCCGGGCGCGGGAGATCCTGGCCGGCGAGGCGATCGGCGAACGCTCCTGAATCCGCTCCTCACGTTTGACGCGGAGCCCGGCGGGGGCATAATCCCTCCTCCCGGCGCCAGGGGCGCGCCCCGCGGGCGGGTAGCTCAGTTGGTAGAGCACTTGACTGAAAATCAAGGGGTCACCGGTTCAAGTCCGGTCCCGCCCACCACCCCTCGCATCCACCGCGAAGGCCCCCATCGCACCAGCCCCGCGCCAGCATGGTCTCGACCCAGCCCAAGGTAATCACCAAGAGCGACCCCGGCCGCCTCGAGATCGAGTGGACCGACGGACACCACACCGTCTTCACCGCCGCGGAGCTGCGCCGGATCTGCCCCTGCGCCGAGTGCGTGAGCGAGACCACCGGAGTGCGGATCCACGACCCCGCGACCGTGCCGGACGACCTGGAGCAGGGCCAGCTGCAGCTGGTGGGGAACTACGCGGTGAGCGTGGTCTTCTCCGACGGCCACTCCCACGGGATCTTCACCTTCGATTTCCTCCGCCGGAACGAGCCCGGCCGGGGGTGATCGGCCCCAGGAGCCTCTGCCGGCCGTGGAACCGCTGCGCATCACCAACCGGCTGACCCTGCCCCCGGACGAGCTGCGGGTCTCCTTCGCCCGGTCGGGCGGCCCGGGGGGACAGAACGTGAACAAGGTGGAGAGCAAGGCGGTCCTGCGCTTCTCGGTGCGCCACAGCCGGGCGCTGAGCGATTCGCAGCGTCGTCTGGCCCTCCAGCGCCTGGGGGGGCGGCTCTGTGGCGAGGGGGAACTGGTGATCCACGCGTCCCGCTACCGCGAGCAGGCGAGGAACGTCGAGGATGCCCGCGCGCGCCTCGCGCTCCTCTTGCGGGAAGCCCTCTCGCCCCCGAAGCGTCGCCGCAAGACCCGCCCCACCCGCGCCTCGGTACGCCGTCGGCTGGACGCGAAGCGCAAGCGTGGAGACCGCAAGCGGGAGCGTCGGGAGAGACACGACTAGGACTTCACGGATCCGGGGGAGGCGAAGAGATACGCCGGTCCGGTACGTGGAATCGAGCCGGTCGGCCCCCGACATATACCCCCTCTCCCCGTATTGGAATTGCGCCCTTCTGGGGGGGAATGCGCGGCTTCCGAGCGCCCCACCATTCCCCGTCAGGAGGGCCGGAAACCCCGGTGTGCGGAGGGTTCGAGTGGCCCGATCGTGGGAAAGGGCGGCCCGGAACGCCGATTTCGCGCCCGATCGATGCGAGAATCCCCACGGTGGGCGGGAGCTGGCACCCGCTGGGGCGCCGGCCGGGCGCGATCGGCCCGCGGGACCGAGGCAGGAACATAAACAACTACGCCGCAAGCACTTATGCCGGAAAGGCGCGGCGGGAACGGGGCTCCGGGTCCGCTTTCGCAGCGGCCGAGAAGGCCCCTCGAAGGGCCCTCGGAGCCGACCGTCCGAATACATAAGTGCTTACCTCCAAGCGTCTTATATCCCCCACGGAAGGCTGGAAACGCTTTGGGGGACGCACCGCCCCGGGCCTCGCCGATCTACCCACAAGTCTCTCAGTGAAAAACCGTAGCTCACCCTTTTCAAGGCTACAGGGGCGCGTCATCCTCTGCGCGCTCTAGACCCCATCCCCTTTCACTCAGTGGTCTCTCTCTTGGAGTGCATAACCCAATGAACAAGTTCGCTTTCGGCGTACTAGCAGCACCGCTGCTGTGCGCGACTAGCATGGCCGCAGACACGGAGTGGCCGGAACTGGATCGGGAGTTGGCCGCGCTCAGCAACGCCCCCCTGACTCAGAATTCCGGCGGCCCCTTCCTGAACGGCTGGCTGATCAGTGCGTTCGATTACAACTCGGACGAGGAAGACTCAAACAAAAACCAGACCGACGTCGGGTTCGACGTTCGGAGTGCTCGAATCCAGCTCGAGGGAACTCTTGCCGAAGGCTACGGCTACAAGATCGGCTACGACTTCTTCGACACGATGGATCAGTACGCTCCCTCGGGCTCCCATGTGGGCAGCGCCGGCACCGCCGGACTGACCGACGCCTACGGGACCTTCGGGATCGGCGAGTACGTCGACTTCAGGTTCGGCATCTTCAACGGGCCCTCCCTGCGCAGCGCGTCGCTCGATCGCAACAAGACCCTCTTCATCAACCGTAGCTTCCTCGGCATGCAGCAGTCCTGCAGCGACGCGGGGCTCGAAGTGGGTGGGTCCTTCGATCGGGTCAACTGGTCGCTGGCCGGCACCAACGGCACCGACGGCAAGACCGACGGGTTCGCCTACGGGATTCGCATCGACGTCGACCTGATGGGTGAGATGTCCGACTGCGAAGGAGCCTACGGCGCCCAGGAAGGCACCAACCTCAACGTCGGCTTCGTCTACGCCGACGACAACTCGAAGGACGCTGCGACTGGTGCCAGCATGGACCTCTCCCAGATGTCGGCCGACGCCACTCTGGTCAGCGGTCCCTTCTCGGTATTCGCCGAAGTCATCGATTACGACAAGCATATCGGCCCCTACTACATGGGTTCGATGATCGATGCCAAGAACACTCCGTGGAGTGCAGGTGCGAGCTACCTGTTCGGCGAAGAGTACGAAGTGGGCTTCCGCTACGACACCTGGGATGCCGGCCAGACCAGCTCCTACTACGATACCAGCCGCTACAACTTCGTCGTGAACAAGTACATCGATGGTCACGACATCAAGTGGCAGCTCGAGTTCGGCTTCGGCGACTCGAAGATGCAAGGTACCGCCGCCGAGAAGATCGGTGAGCACACCATCATCGCCATCGCTCTGGCGCTCGGTTTCTGAGCCGAGAGCGTGTCGCCTCACCTCGCGCGCGGCGCGAAGAGAGCGAAAACAGAAGACGAACAAGGCCTCGCGCGCGCCGCGGGGCCTTGTGCCATTTGTAGCGCGGGCTGACGCCCGCAACCCAGCCTTCACCGATGAACAAGACCATCCTCCTCCTCTTCACGGCGATTCTCCTCCCCAGCGTCCCCCTGGCAGCACAGGAAGAGGGCGAGAGCGAGTGGGCCGCCCTGGACCGGGAGTTGCGCAACCTCGACGCGATTCGGTCGGAGATCACCCCCGGACCGCGTCTGTGGGGCTACCTGCGCACCAACCTGGCCTTCTCCAACCACAAGATCACCAACGGTGCGAACACCGGGGACTACCAGGGCTTCAACCTCGACAACCTCCGGCTGAACGTCGAGGGTGATGCCCAGGGCTACCACTACCGGGTCACCACCGAGGCGCTCACCGGAATCCTCGAGATCGAGGACGCGTGGGTACGCGCCCCCCTGGGCGACGAGTTCGGCCTGTGGGTCGGGCGTTTCCGAGCCCCCTTCCTGCGCTCCGGGATGGTCGAGGCCCGGGACCTCCTGTTCATCACCAGGACGCGCAACGGCGTTTTCTACTCCACGCGCGACATGGGCACGATGCTCACCGGAGACCACGGTCGGCTGCACTGGACCGCAGCGATGCAGAACGGCGCGGACGGCAAGATGGACCGCTTCCTGCAGACGCTCACGGCCAAGGTCAACCTCATCGGCGTGCCCGAGCTGCCGTGGGAAGGTGCGTACAAGGGCGGCACGAACACGAGGTTCACCCTCGGTGGCGGCGTCTCCAACGACGACGCTCGCGCCGGGAGCGGCGAGGGGACGGCCTTCGCCCTGGAGGCCTACCTGCTCCACAAGGGCTTCAACCTGACCGTCGAGTGGCTTTCCTACGAGGGCGCCTACGACCTGTTCCCGTTCGACGTGGTCCCCGGCGACCAGCAGGAACAGCGCGGCAACACCCAGCCGTGGACGATCACGGCCAGCTACATGATCGTGCCCGAGAAGTACGAGGTGGCCCTCCGCTACGACAACTTCGACGACAAGAGCTCCCCGGTCGACTACGACCGCCAGACCTGGACGGTCGGTGTGAACCGCTACATCGACGGCCACAACCTCAAGTGGCAGCTGAACTACGCCGACGCGGTGAAGAACGGAAACCACGACGGCCCCCACGAGAAGCTGATCGCGCTGGGGTTGACGCTGTCCTTCTGACCCTCGCGGCGGAAGTCGAATCGCCGGGGCCCCGCGTGTCGCGGGGCCCCTTGCTGTCAGGACCGGGAGATCCCTCGGCGCCGGCGTCCAGGCGAGGGTCCCCGAGGATCCCAGGGGCGGGACTCCTCCTCACCGATCCAGCAGGACCCTTCCCCTGCGGCGGCGGTGGGCTACAGTGGTGAGCAGAAGCTCGGGGACTCCAGGGCCTCCAGCCACCCGAGCGAGCCACGAGTACGGTGAGGCTCATCCGACCCCAAAGGAGGTGATCAAAATCGACAGTCATAGACCCAACAGGCCCCCGGCCCTGCTCGCGACCCTTCACCTCGGAGTGTTCGGCTGAGCCGGCATGGGGGTCGGGTTGCGCGGCGACCATGGCTAAGCCGCCCAGCCCCCAACGAAACCAGCGGCGGACCGGTTCTCCGGTCCGCCGCAGTCGTTGGGTCATCTGCTCAGCGGTCGAAGTGTCGAACCAGGTTGAGGAACTCGGTTCGCGTGCGCGCGTCGCTGCGGAACACGCCGAGCTGGCAGGAGGTCATCGTCGAGGAGTTCTGCTTCTGGACCCCTCTCATCATCATGCACAGGTGAGCGGCGTCGGCGACCACGCCGACCCCCTTGGGCTCCAGGGCCTCCTGAATCGCCTCCGCGATCTGGATCGTCATCCGCTCCTGAACCTGCAGGCGCCGGGCGAAGATGTCCACGATCCTGGGGATCTTCGACAGGCCGATGATCTTGCCGTCGGGGATGTAGGCGACGTGGACCCTTCCGTAGAAGGGGAGCAGGTGGTGCTCGCACAGGCTGTAGAACTCGATGTCCTTGACCAGCACCATCTCCGAGCAGTCTTCCTCGAAGATCCCGCTGCCGATCACGTCCTCCACGTTCTGGTTCATGCCGGCGGTCAGCTCCTGGTAGGAGAGCTCCACCCGGCCAGGGGTGCGCTGCAGCCCGGGGCGATCGGGGTCCTCGCCGATCTGGATGAGCAGCTTTCGAATCAGATCGCTGGTGCTCATCGACTCGGGCCGCGATAGTCCACGAAGCTGTTCCGGCTCTCGTAGACCCGTATTCGGTGCAGGCGACATCCGTGATACTCCTCTAGTCGGTGCTGAAGTCGTTCCCAGAAGACGATGGCCAGGTTCTCGGCGGTGGTGATACGTCCTCTCAGGAAGGGTACGTCGTGGTCGAGGTGCTTGTGATCGACGTGGTCGGTGATCTCCTCGCGCATCAGGCGAGCGAGCGTATTCAGGTTCACGATCATCCCCGACGCAGGCACGGTCCCTCGCACGCAGACCTCGAACTCGTAGTTGTGGCCATGTCCCCGGAGATTGTTGCAGGGGCCGTAGAGCTGCTCGTTCTCCTCCGCGGAGAGGGCCGGATCGTGCAGGCGGTGTGAGGCGGCGAATTCCTGGCGGTGGGTGAGTTCCAGTTCGTGATCGGACATTGGGACGGCGACTCCGCCGGCTCCGGGAGGTCGTCGCCGGGACGGGGGCCCAGGAATCTACCGCCGAGGTGACAGTTCGACCACCTCGCCCCCGGGAAGAAGTCGTCGACGGGCCGGGAACTCGGATGCGGTCGCGCACCGAATGCGAAAAAGCCGGAATTCTCACTTGAAAGCGCCCTTTGCCCGATCCCGACCAGGGTGCCAAAACGGAGGCAAATGACCGATTGTCGCGTAATGAGATCGGTCGTTCTCGGCTTACAGGAGTACCCCAACCCCCTGAGGTACCGAGCCATGAAGAAAGCCTACGACTACCGCGCAGCCGAACGGCTGATCCCCCTCCTCCGCAACATCCAGAAAGAGATCCGCGAGCGTTCCGACGCCATCCGACGTGCCTACGTCCGGATCAAGGGGCTCGGGAACACGCGCCGGAGCGCCGAGGCCGCGTTCCGCGCCGAGATCTCCAGCCACAAGCGCGAGATCCGCCTCGCCCGCAAGGAGCTCACGCGTCTCGGTTGTCTCCTCGACGAGGCCTCTCCCCACCGGGTGCTGATCCCGGGCCACGACGGAACCCTCGACTGCGGTTTCGCCTGGGAGTTCGGTGAGACCACGGTGCAAGCCGTCGCCTCCGGAGCCGCCGACAACACCTGATCGATCACCCCCGGAACCGAGCGCCCGACCAAAAAGGTCGGGCCCGCTCGGTTCCGGGGGGAAGCCCGGGGGGAAGTTCGAAGCAGAGCGCCCCGCGTCGCCAGACGCGGGGCGCTCTGCTTCCGGAGATCAGCTCCCGCCGTCGCGTCCCTTCTTCTTCCCCTCCTTCTGGCCCTGCTTCTCCCTGGCCCCGCCGCCCTTGCTGCTCTCACGCTCGCGATCGGCGCCGGTCTTCTTCGCTCCCGCTTCCGAGGAACCGGTCCCGCCCGCTTTCTCCTTGTCGGGGGCGCGCTCGGCCTTCTTCTCGCCGCGGACCTTCTTCACGTCCATCCCGCCCTTCGCTCGCTCGGATCGATCGGCTCCTTTCTTCTTCGCTCCCGCTTCCGAAGAACCGGTCCCGCTCGCTTTCTCCTGGTCGGGAGCGCGCTCGGCCTTCTTCTCGCCGCGGACCTTCTTCACGTCCATCCCGCCCTTCG
>CAZCAC010000001.1:160787-201807 GCA_964496575.1 uncultured Planctomycetaceae bacterium
CTCGCTCGGGTCGATCGGCAGGCGCCGGCTCCCCGGTGCCGGAATCCTCGCCTCCGGTGCCTCGAGCACGCTGGATCAGCTCGACCCGCTTCCGCTCGTACTGCTCCCGCGTCCACTTCCCCGAACGGGAGCGGCTCTCCATCGCCTCCAGTGCTCGGGCCAGCGCTCGAGCCGCGTCCGTTCGTGCCGCCTCGTCATTCGCCGCGACCCCGAGGTCGACCCCGCGGGCGCGCAGGATCAGCTCGACCCGCTTCGCCTCGTACTGCTCCCGGGTCCAGCCCCCCGAGCGGGCGCGGCCCTCCATCGCGTCGAGTGCGCGCACCAGGGCCAGGGCGGCCTCACTCCGCGGGTCGGCGGGGGGCGGCGGCTCGGCGCTCTTCGCCTCCTGGGTGGCGCGGGCGCGGAGGATCAGGTCGACCCGCTCCCGCTCGTACTGCTCGCGAGTCCAGCGGCCCGAGCGGGCGCGGGCGTCGAGGGCGTCGAGGGCCCGCCCCAGCGCCGCGGCCGCCCGGCTCCGGGCCCCGGCTGCATCGGCGCTGCCTGCCTCCACGCCGAGCTTCACGCCGCGGGCGCGAACGATCAGGTCGATCCGCTCCCGCTGGTACATCTCATCGCTCCAGCCGCCCGTCTGGGCGCGACTGGCCAGCGCGTCCAGGGCCCGGCACAGGGCCACGGCGGCCTGATTCCGGTCGGTGGGTTCGGCGGGCCTCGCAGGGGCCTTCTCTCCGCCATCCGGGCCCTTCGCGGGGGTCTGCGAGGCGCGGGCGCGCAGGATCAGGTCGATCCGCTCCCGCTCGAACTGCTCACGGGACCAGTCGCTCGAGCGGGCTCGAGCCTCCATCGCCTCGAGGGAGCGGATCAGGGCCCGAGCCGCCCGGGAGCGCGCCTCCGCGCCCTTCGGGTCGCCCTCCTTCGCCGCCGGGATCGCCCGGGCCCGGAGGATCAGGTCGAGGCGCTCCTGCTCGTACTGTTCCCGACTCCAGTTCCCGGTGCGGGCCCGGCTCTCCAGGGCGTCGAGGGCCCGGGCCAGGGCGCGGGCGAGCTCGGTGGGCTCCTCGGGGCTCGCAGGGGGCTGCTTCCCTCCGGATTCGGGGGGGGCTTCATCCGCCGTGGCCCGGGCGCGCAGGATCAGCTCCTGGCGTCGCGTCTCGTACTGCTCCCGGTTCCAGCCGCCCGATCGAGCGCGGCTCTCCATCGCGTCCAGGGCTCGCGCCAGGGCCAGAGCGGCGGCGTTCGCCTCGTCCGCGCTCGCTCCGGGCCGCTTCATCGCCCGGGCGCGGAGGATCAGGTCGAAGCGCGCACGCTCGAACTGCTCCCGGGTCCACTGGCCGGTCCGGGCCCGGTTCTCCAGGGCGTCCAGCGCCCGCACCAGGCTCAGCGCGGCCGCCGCGCGTCGCTCCGAGTCGGTCGCGGGGGTCCCCTTCTCGTCCCCGGCCCCCCGCAGGGACGCCTGAGCCCGAGCCACTCGGGCCCGGGTGGCGGCCTGGACGTCGCCTTTCCCCGACACCTCGGGGACCTTCTCGGCCGGCTTCGACTTCCGGGCCTCCTTCTGCCGCGCCTCGAGCGCGGCCCGAGCCCGCCGGTACTTCTCCTCGGAGGTCTCGCCGGTACGGTTCCCGCGGAGCTCCTCGAGCTCCTTCTCGCGCGCCCGGCGCTTCTCCTCCTGGGTCTCGCGCGTCTTGCGCAGGGCGGCGATGCGCTTCGCCTCGGTGTCCAGCTCGGTCCCCGGCCGCTGGCCCGCGTTGATCATCAGCTGGCGGTAGTAGAGCAGGAACTCGTCCCGCGAGAGCGCCTTGTCCCGGTCGTGATCCCAGGTCCGGAGGACGGATCCGGGGATGCCGGTCCGCGTGATCTCGCCCGCGTCGAGGTTCCCGTCGCGGTTCCGGTCGGCGGCGGCGAAGGTCCGCTCGGCCCGACGCAGGGGGGTGTCCTGGGTCTGGCGCTCCTGGGCCAGGGCTCCGGAGCAGAGGAACAGGCCGAGGGAGAGGATCGTGAGGGCTCGCAGCTGTCGCATGATTACGGACCTCCAGGGGGGCGATCGGGGATGGGTTTCGAATACCTCGGGACGAGGTGATCACCCTAGGGGACGATCGAGCCCGCGAACACGCCCACCACGGTGAAAGATCCGTGCCCGCCCGCACCGGTGAGGGTGCCCGGGAAAGGCAAAAGCCCCGTGCCGATTGAAGCGGGCCCGGGAGACGAGTACAAAACCACCCCCTGCAGATATCCCAGATTCGAGAGCGAGCTTCCCTTGAAATCACCCCCCCTCCAGCAAGTGGCGACCCGCGACGCGTACGGCGAGGCGCTGGTCGAGCTGGGCCGCACCCACTCCGAGGTCGTCGTGCTCGACGCCGACCTCTCCGGGTCGACCCGCACCAAGAAGTTCGCCCAGGCCTTCCCCGAGCGCTTCTTCAACATGGGCGTCGCCGAGGCGAACATGATGGGCACCGCGGCCGGCCTGGCGGCGATGGGCAAGGTCGTCTTCGCCAGCTCCTTCGCGATGTTCGCGGCGGGCAAGCCGTGGGAGCAGATCCGGCAGTCGATCTGCGTCCCGAAGCTCTCCGTGAAGATCTGCGCGACCCACGCCGGCCTGACCGTCGGCGAGGACGGCAAATCACACCAGATGCTCGAGGATCTCGCCTTGATGCGGGTCCTGCCGAACATGACGGTGATCGTGCCGGCGGACGCCACCGAGGCGAGGCTCGCCGTGCAGGCCGCCGCCGAGCACGATGGGCCGGTCTACGTGCGACTCTCGCGAGCCAAGACCCCGGTGGTCTTCGACGAGGGATACCGCTTCGAGATCGGCAAGGGCGCGCAGCTCCGCGACGGCAAGGACCTGGCGATCATCGCCTGCGGTGTGGAGCTGGCCGCCGCCACCGAGGCGGCGGGGACCCTCGCCGCCGAGGGGATCGAGGCGCGAGTGATCAACATGCCCACCGTCGATCCGATCGACGAGGAGCTGGTGACGGCCGCCGCCCGGGACTGCGGAGCGGTCCTGACCGCGGAGGAGCACCAGGTGGTCGGCGGGCTCGGCGCGGCGGTCTGCGCCTGCCTGGCGCGCACGGTGCCGGTCCCCGTCGAGGTGGTCGGTGTCGCGGGCACGTTTGGCGAGAGCGGCACGCCGGCGGAGCTCCTGGCCAAGTACGGGCTGGACGCTGCCGGGATCGTCGATCGAGCCCGTGAGCTCTTGAAGAGGAAGGTCTGAATCGTGGCGCTCACCCCCGAACGAATTGCGGAGATCGAGGCGATCGCCCGTCAGATGCGGGTCGACATCGTCGAGATGGTCAATGCGGCGGCTTGCGGTCACCCGGGTGGCCCGCTCGGCATGGCGGACTTCATGGCCACGCTCTGGCTCGAGCATGTCGACATCACCCCGGAGAACCTGCACGATCCCGCCCGTGACCGGTTCGTGCTCAGCAACGGGCACACCTGCGCGGGCCTCTACTCGGTTCTCTCGCACCGGGGGATCATCCCCCGCGAGATGCTGAAGACCTTCCGAAAGCTCGGCTCCCCGCTACAGGGACACCCCCACCGCACCCCCGACCTGGGGATCGACATGTGCTCGGGGAGCCTCGGCACCGGTCTGTCGGCTGCGCAGGGGATGGCCCTGGCAGCGAAGCTCAACGGCTGGAACAACCGGGTCTGGGCCACCACTTCCGACGGCGAGTGCCAGGAGGGGCAGGTCTGGGAGATGGCCACCAGCGCGGTGCACTACTCGCTCGATCGTCTGACCGTCCTGGTCGACTTCAACAACATTCAGATCGACGGCGAGATGCGCAAGGTGATGAACGTGCGTGACCTGCGGGCGAAGTTCGAGGCTTTCGGGTGGCAGGCCATCGAGGTCGACGGACACGACGTCGCCGCGATCGATGCCGCCCTCTGCGCCGCCGAGGAGGTCACCGACCGCCCCAGCGCACTGATCTGCCGCACCACCATCGGCCGGGGCGTCTCCTTCATGGAGGGACAGGCCTCGTGGCACGGCGTCGCCCCCGACGACGAGCAGACCAGGGCGGCCATCGCCGAGCTCACCGGGGCGTGAACATCCCCTCGAGTCGCTGAAACCGCCGTCCCGCCGGCGCGTTGGTTAGGATGGAGGCGGCCCCGCCGCCCCCGCCCCCATGAACGACCACGAACACGAGCCCCCCGACGGCGCCCCCCGTCATCCGGACAGGGTCTCTCATCCCCCCCACGCGTACGGACCGGTCCACCGCTCGGGGGCCCGCCGTTATCGCCGGGACACGAGCAGCGCCTGGATGGGCAACGTGATCTTCTTCGCCGGCTCGGTGTTCGGCATGGGGCTGATACTCTTGATCCTCTACCTCTGGCCGCCGCCGGAGGATCCCGACGTCGCTCACTACCGGGAGGTGCGGGACTTCGTCCAGGGGAACTTCGTCGAGGACGTCGACCGCGGCACGCTGCTGCAGAGCGCGCTCCGGGGCATGCTGGACGAGCTCGACGACTACTCCTCGTACTTCGTCGAGGGGGAGACGGTCCAGGTCCAGAGGGAGACCAGCGGTCACTTCGTCGGGATCGGAGTCGTCTTCCGGAACGGCGAGGAGCCCGGCGACCACGGCCGAGTGCTCTTTCCCATCTCCGATTCGCCGGCGGCCGAGGCGGGGATACGGGTCGGGGATCAGATCATCTCCATCGACGGACAGAGCATCGAGGGTCTGTCGGACGAGAAGTTCGAGGAGCTTCTGCAGGGGGAAGTGGGAAGCGTCGCGCGTCTCCAGGTCCGCGGTCGTGACGGGGACCTGCGCGACCACGAGGTCACCCGGCGGGACATGGTCGACCCCTCGGTGCGCCGCATCGAGATCATCGACCAGGCCCGCAAGATCGGGTACCTCGCGATCCACTCCTTCAGCAACGAAACCGCCTGGGAGTTCGACCAGGCCTTCGAGGCGTTGCAGGCCAGGGGAATGCGCGGACTGGTGATCGATCTCCGCGGCAATCAAGGTGGAGTACTATCAGCAGCAGTCGCGATTGCCCGGCGCTTCGTCGCGCAAGGCATGATCACCTCGACCGAGGGCCGCGGCTCGCCCGTCTCCGAAGAGGCCGATCCGGAGGATGCCCACTACATCGGGTTCCCGCTGGTGCTGCTGGTCGATCACTGGTCGGCGAGCTCCAGCGAGGTCCTGGCCGGCGCCCTGCAGGATCACCGCGCGGCGGTTCTGATCGGAATGCCGACCTGGGGCAAGGGCATGGTCCAGACGATCAGCCGCTACCCCGCGCACGACGCGATCGCGAAGGTCACCAGCTCCTACTTCTACACCCCCGCGCACCGCAACCTGGAACGCTTCGTCGGGGGGAAGAGCGACCACGGCCTGGAGCCGGACATCGAGATCGAGCTCGAGGACGACGAAGTCCGGGCGATCTACCGGTACGTCAAGGCGATCCCGCCCCCCGTCGAAGCACTCGGGGCCCTGCGCGCGTGGGAGGAGGCGGAAGGTATCGAGCTGATCACCGACCGCCCTCCCGACCCTCACCTCGACGCGGCGATCGCGCTCTTCTCCGGGCGCAACCCCCTCGTCGAAGAGGAGCAGGAACCGGAGTGAGTGCCCTGATCCTGGGCATCGAGTCGTCCTGTGACGAGACGGCGGCGGCCCTGGTTCGAGACGGCCGGGAGGTCGTGTCCTCGGTGGTTCACAGCCAGATCGAGGAGCACGCCGTCTACGGCGGCGTGGTGCCGGAGATCGCCGGCCGCTCCCACCTGCGCAAGATCCTGCCGGTGGTCGACTGCGCGCTGGAAGAGGCCCGGCTCACCCTCGACGACGTCGACGCGATCGCCGTCACCCACCGACCGGGGCTGATCGGCTCGCTCCTGGTCGGAGTCTCCATGGCCAAGGGGCTCGCGTTCACGCGAGGCCTCCCGCTGGTGCCGGTCGATCACATCGAAGGACACGTCTTCGCCGCCGCGATGGAATGCCCGGAGCCGCCCTTCCCCTGCGTAGCGCTGGTCGTCTCGGGAGGACACACCGCGCTCTACCGCGCCGATTCCCCGCTGGAGATCGAGCACCTCGCCGGGACGCTCGACGACGCCGCCGGCGAGGCCTTCGACAAGGTCGCCTGGCTCCTGGGGCTGGGCTATCCAGGGGGACCGGCGATCAGCGCGCTCGCCCGGGACGGTGATCCGCGCGCCGTCCGGTTTCCACGCTACCGCTCGAAGGACGGCCAGCTCGGCTTCTCCTTCAGCGGCCTCAAGACCGCGGTGCTCTACCACCTCCGCGGGGGCGACGCGCTGGCCCCGACTCCCCCACCGGAGCGAATCGAGGCTCGCGCGGACGTGGCCGCCTCGTTCGAGGCCGCCGTCGTCGACGCGCTGGTCGATCAGTCGCTGAGAGCCTGCCGCCAGGCTGACCTCACCCGGGTCCTGGTCGGCGGAGGGGTCGCGTGCAACGGACGCCTGCGGGAGGAGCTGAAGCGCCGGGCGGCGGAGGAGGGGATCGAGGCGACCTTCCCCAGCCCCCCCTTCTGCACCGACAACGCGGTGATGATCGCCGGGCTGGGGGCGAGGCTCCTCGAGGCGGGGCGCACGGCGGACTGGACTCTGGACGCCCGGGCCCGGTAGAGGCGCGACCTTTTCGGTCCCGGAGGCACCCTCGCCGGCGGCAACGGGAGAGGAGTTCGCTAGAATCCGAGCGCCTTGAGCACCGACGAGCTGAAAGAACTCCTGGAAGCGCTCCGCGATCGACGGCTGACGATCGAGGAGGCGGTGCGTCGGCTCAGCGCCCCGCCGGTCCGGAACATCGGCCACAGCCGGATCGACACCCACCGCGAGCTGCGCTGCGGGCTCCCCGAGGTGGTCTACGGGGCGGGCAAGAGTCCCGTCGAGCTGGTCGAGATCGCCCGGACGATCCTCGGCGACCACACGCGGCTCCTGATCACCCGCTGCACCGCGGAGGGGGTCGCCGCCCTCTCGGAGGCCGTGCCCGCGGCGCGACACCACGAGCGCAGCGCCGCCGTCACCGTCGGCCTCCCCGAGCGCGAGAGCGGTGAGGGGCTGGTCCTCGTGGTCAGCGCCGGTACCTCCGACGGCGGCGTGGCCGAGGAGGCCGCGATCACCGCGCGGATGCTCGGCAGCCGCGTGGAAGAGGTCAACGACGTCGGCGTGGCCGGTCTCCACCGGCTGCTGGAATCGGCGGAGCGCCTGCGCGCCGCGCGGGTCCTGGTGGTGGTCGCCGGAATGGAAGGCGCGCTGCCCAGCGTGGTCGGTGGGCTCGTCGACCAACCGGTGATCGCCGTACCGACCTCGGTGGGCTACGGAGCCTCGTTCGGCGGTCTCGCCGCGCTGCTGGCGATGCTCAACTCCTGCGCGGCGGGCATCTCGGTGGTCAACATCGACAACGGGTTCGGCGCCGGCTATCAGGCCGCCCTGATCAACCGCGAGAAGAAGGTCCTCACGGATGAGTGAAACTCGGAGAGCGTGGATCGGGATCGAGAACGGGACCGTCGCCGAGGGACGCTCGGTCGGGGCGCCCGGCGAGGCCGGAGGCGACCTGGTCTTCAACACCGCGATGACCGGCTACCAGGAGATCCTCACCGACCCGTCCTACGCCGGGCAGGTGGTGATGATGACCTACCCGCTGATCGGCAACTACGGCGTCGCCGAAGAGGACGCGGAGAGCGCGCGCCCCTGGGCGGAGGCGTTCGTGATGAAGGAGATGGCCTCGCTCCACAGCAATCACCGGGCTTCCGAGTCGCTGGGCGACTGGCTCCGGCGCCACGGGGTGGTGGCCATCGACGGCGTCGACACGCGACGGCTGACGCGAATGACGCGAACCGAGGGCTCGCTGCGCTGCGTGATCTCCACCGAGGACTCCGACCCCGCCTCGCTGGTGGCCAAGGCGCGGGCGGCGGAGTCGACCGACGGCCGCGATCTCGCCTCGGTGGTCACTTGCCCGGAGGCCTGGTCCTGGAGCGAGGGCTACGACGAGTCGTACCCCAGTGAGCTCGCCGGAGGCGGGGACGCCCCGGTGCGCTGCACGGCGATCGACCTCGGCGCCAAGCGGAACATCCTGCGCAGCCTGGTCCACTGCGGGTTCGAGACCACGGTGGTGCCCGCCGCCACCTCCGCCGAGGAGATCCTCGCCGGCGAACCCGAGGCGATCTTCCTCTCCAACGGTCCGGGGGACCCCTCGGCGGTGACCGCCACCATCGACACGGTCGGCGACCTGGTGGGCGAGCTGCCGATCTTCGGCATCTGCCTGGGGCACCAGATCCTCTCCATCGTGCTCGGCGCGAAGACCGAGAAGATGCCCTTCGGGCACCACGGCGCGAACCACCCGGTCCGCGACATGCTCACCGGCAAGGTCGAGATCACCTCGCAGAACCACTCGTTCGCGGTGATCGGCGGCAGCCTGCCCGGCGACCTCGAGCTGACTCACATCAACCTCAACGACCAGACCGTGGAGGGGATGAGGCACAGGAAGCTCCCCATCTTCAGCGTGCAGTACCACCCCGAGGCGGCGCCCGGTCCCCTCGACAGCTCCCACCTCTTCCAGCGCTTCCGAGAGCTGATCGCGGCTCCCACGAGATCATGAGACCGACGTCCAGCGAGGCCTCGGTGGTCCCTTCACGAAGGCGCTACCTCTGGGCGACGCTGGTCTCGTGCGCGACGCTCTTCACCTCTCCAGCGGTCACGGCTCAGGACGACGGTCGGTCCACTCTCGAGCTCGAGCTCCAGCAACGAGTGAACCGGGCGATCGATCGCGGTGTGAAGGCGCTCCTGCGCGAGCAGGAGATCGACGGCTCCTGGCGCGAGCACGCGACCGGCTATCCGAATGGCCAGACCGCGCTCTGCCTCTACACCCTGCTGAAGTGCGACGTGAAGCCGGAGCACCCCGCGGTCCGCCGCGCGGTCGACTTCCTGCGCACCCGGCCGCCGCGCAAGACCTACTCGACGGGAGCTCAGATCATGGCCATCTGCGCCCTCGATCCCGCGCTGCACCGCGACTGGATCGGGGAGATGGCCGACGAGCTCGCCTCCTGGCAACGGGGCGGGTACGGCTACCCCGATCACCACGTCGACCTCTCCAACACGCAGTACGCCGCGCTCGGTCTCCGAGCTGCCGCGCAGCACGGGCACCGGATCCCCGCGAAGGCCTGGACCCGGATGGCCGAGTGGACGCTGGCCCAGCAGCAGTCCGATCCCGGCGCCGCGGGGTTCCGTTACACGCCGAGCTCCACCACCGCCACCGGCTCGATGACCGCCGCCGGGGTCGGGGTGCTGGCGATCTGTGCGGAGCAGCTGTCCCGCACCAACCGGGAGATCGCACCGGCGATCGAGCGCGGGATGAGGTGGCTGGACGAGCAGTTCACCGCCTCCACCAGCCCGGTGGTCTCCTTCAGCGGCAGCGATCCCCAGAATCCCGACGGGGGGCGCGTCTACTACTACCTGTACGGCCTCGAGCGGGTCGGCGCGCTGCTGCAGGCCACGCACATCGGCGAGCACGACTGGTACAGGGAGGGCGCGATCTGGCTGGTCGGAGACCAGCAGGGGAGCGGGTTGTGGGCGGACAACCAGTCCAACACCTGCTTCGCGCTGCTCTTCCTCGCGCGCGCGACCTCGAAGATCCCGTACACCGGCGACGGCGGGGAAAAGTCCACCCGGACCTACGGCCGCGACGACCCCCTGGAGGACGTCTCGATCCGGGCCGCCGGGAAAGGCCCGCTGAGCATCTGGATCTCCAGCTTCGGGACGCAAGCGCTGGAGGACTTCGCCTGGGAAGAGGACGGCGGCAAGGGACTGCGAGTGATCCGCGTCGAGTACCGGATCGAGGATCCGGGCGCGGAGGAGGGATCGGTCCTGCTCGCGACCGTGGAGGGGGATTCCGCGCAGCCCTCTCGCGGGAACCGCTTCCCCGCGCGGCTCGCCATCGAGCGCGCCGGCGTCCATCGCCTCTTCGCCCGGGTGGTCGTCCTGCCGCCCGGGGACGAGGCGCTCGTGGAGGAGGACGGCGACGGCTACCCGCTCGAGTCGCGCTCGCTGGAGGTGAAGATCGATCGGGGGGACGATCCGAGACTCGACGGGTACGCTTCCGATGCCCGGAGCAATCTCCTGAACGTGCCGCGCGTGAAGGCCACCGCCTCCAGCCAGCGCGAAGGCGAGTTCCGGCCGGAGCTGGCGGTGGACGGCTTGATCGGGACGAGGTGGATGAGCGCCGACGACGACGCGCTCCCGTTCATCCAGATCGAGCTGCCGCGAGCGGCGCGGGCGAATACCGTGCTGCTCACGCACGCGACCGATCAGCCCGGCGGTGATCCCTCCGGTCGCGGCGGCGATCCGGCGCGCACCGCGCGGATTCGCAGGGTCCGCGTCCTCATCAACGGCGAGAAGAAGGGCCTGGAGGCGGAGCTCGAGCCCGACGAGCGCGTCAAGACGGTGATCGAGCTGAAGAAGACGACCAAGGTGCGGTCGATTCGCATCGAGGTGCTCGAGGTCTTTCCCAGCGCCGGCGAACGTGATGCGGTCGGGTTCGCGGAGGTCGAGCTGGTCTCTCGACGGCGGAAACGCAGCTGATCGGAGTCAAAGCATCGACACCGGGTCGATGTCGATCGAGAGACGCGGCCGAGCGTTCTCCTCCGCGAAGCCGATCAGGACACTCCGGGCGACGTTGAAGGCGCGGCCCCGCTCGGGAGTCTTCAGCAGGAGGTGCTGCCGGTAGCGTCCGCGCAACTGCGAGATCGGCGCGGGTGCGGGACCGAGGACGATCATTTCGGGGGGCGGGCAAGCGGCGCGGAGGTGCTCCGCGCAGATCCGCGCGGCATCGAGCGTCCGCGCCTCGTCGCGATCCTCGAAGACCGCCCGAATCAGCCGGCCGTGGGGTGGATAGCCCAGCTCGTCGCGCAAGCCGATCTCGCCCTGCGCGAAGCCCTCGAAGTCGTGGCTCCCCGCGCGCACGATCGCCGGGTGTTCGGGAGTCAGGGTCTGCACCACGATCTCCCCCGCGTCGGCGCCGCGTCCAGCGCGCCCCGAGACCTGGGCGAGCAGCTGGAAGGTCCGCTCGGCGGAGCGGAAGTCGGGCAGGTGCAACGCGCTGTCGGCGGAGACGATGCCGACCAGCGTGACGCCGGGGAAGTCGAGCCCCTTGGCGATCATCTGCGTCCCGACCAGGATGTCGATCTCTCCGCGGCCGAACGCCTCGAGGGTCTCTTCGTAGTCCTCGCGCCGGCGCATCGTATCGGAGTCCATCCGCGCGAGACGGGCCTCGGGGAAGAGCCGGGCGAGTGACTGCTCGACGCGCTCGCTGCCCAGGCCGATGTACCGGAGTCCGGGCTTCGTACAGGACGGACACTCCGTCGGCGGCGCGATCTCCTCGCAGCAGGAGTGGCAGACCACGCGCCCGATCCGCTGGTGGAAGGTCAGCGCGACGTCGCACTGACTGCAACGCAGCGTCTCGTGACAGCCGGCGCACCACAGCACCGGGGCGAAGCCACGGCGGTTCAGGAACAGGAGCGCCTGCTGCTTCTTCTCCAGGCGGTCACGAAGCAGGCCCTCCAGCCGGCGCGAGAAGAGCTTGGGCCCGTCCCCGCTCCCCTTCTCCTGGGCCATGTCGACGATCTCGACTCGCGGCAGGGTCCCGCCGCCCACGCGTTCGGTGAGCTCGAGCCGGTCGTAGCGCCCCAGGCGCGCGTTGTGCCAGCTCTCCAGCGACGGCGTCGCCGAGCCGAGCACGCATACCGCCTCGCTGTTGCGGGCGCGGACCACGGCGATGTCCCGCGCCGAGTAGCGCGGGTTGTTGCCCTGCTTGAACGACGGCTCGTGCTCCTCGTCGACGACGATCACGCCCAGGTCGCGGACCGGTGCGAAGATCGCGGAGCGCGCACCGACCACCACGCGCACCTCTCCGCTGCGCGCCCGCTGCCACATCTCCAGGCGCTGGATGTCGGTCATTCGCGAGTGCAGGACGGCGACCTCGCCGAAGCGCGAGCGGAACCAGCTGACCGTCTGCGGGGTCAGCGCGATCTCCGGCACCAGCACGATCGCGCCCTTGCCGATCGCCAGCGCGCGCTCGATCACGCCGAGGTACACCTCGGTCTTGCCGCTGCCGGTCACGCCCTGGAGGAGGAAGGTCCGATACCCGTCGCCGCTCTCCAGCCGCCCGGCGATGCTATGAATCGCGTGCTCCTGCTCCGCCGAGAGCTTCGGGGGGCGAGGCCGCTCCTGGGTGGAGACCATCAGGGGATCGGGTGCCGAATCGGTTTTCTCGATCCTCACCCAGCCGCGCCGCTCCAGCGACCGCGCCGGGGCGTCGGAGAGGTTGAGCTGGCGGGTCAGCTCGCGCAGCTCGATCGGCTCGCCGATGTCGATCAGGGTGCGCAGCAGGCGGTGCTGCTTGGGGAAGCGATCCTGCACTTCCCGCAGCTCCGCCTCCCCCACCCCCTTCCGCGCGCGAATCACCAGCACCTGACGCCGTCCCTTCTCGTACTTGAGGGAGGCGGGCAGCACGGCGCCGAGCGCTTCGCCCCAGGAGCAGGCGTAGTAGCTGGCGATCCAGCGGGTCAGCTCGAGGAGATCGGGATCGAGCACCGGCTCGTCGTCGAGCAGCCGGGCGAGAGATCGCAACCGCTTCGGCTCGAGATCGCAGTGATCGTCGAGTCCCACCACCACGCCGACCTCGCGCCTCCTTCCGAAGGGCACGGCGACGCGCATCCCCCTGGCCACCTGCCCGACCATCTCGGGGGGCACCCGGTAGGTGAACTCCTGGCGCACCGGCTTCCGCAGGGCGACCTGCGCGAAGACCTTCGCCGTCACCGGCCTGGCCGCCTTCGACGACGGAGCGGCCTCGGGGTTCGCGGACTCGGAAGTCACGAGGTTCGAGTGCCTACGGGATCAGCCGCAGGCGCAAGGTGTCGAGTTGCAGCGGGGGCACCCTTCGGCGTACTTCTTCGCCGCCGCGGCCTGCAGGTCGATCCCGGCGATCGACGCCAGGGTGACGAGCCACGCGAGAACGTCGGCGAATTCCCCCTCCAGCTCCTCCGTCTGGCCCCGGCGCAGCGCCCGGGTCAACTCCCCCACCTCCTCGCTGAACCACATGTGCGTTCCCGCCAACCCGCGCCCCGCATCGCGTTCGTAGTAGATGTCCTCGATCAGCTTCTGGAACTCGGAGATTCTCATGTTGTCGATCCCTCTTCGCGCCGCACGGAGAGGACGGTGATGTCGTTGGGGAAGGGTTCCTCGTCGGCGAAGTCCTCGAAGACCTCCTCGAGGTCGGCCAGCATCGTCTCGGTCTCCCGCGAGGCGCGCTTCAGGATCGCGCGGTAGAAGGCGCTCTCGCCCAGCTCCTCGCCATCGGGATCCTGGACGAGGACCGGTCCGGTGTTGGACAGGACCAGGCGATCCCCCGGCTCGAGCTCCACCTCGACGGTCTCCAGGGCGCGGTCGAAGATCGGTCCACGATCGAAGCCGAGCGCGATCCCCTCCGGCTGCAGGATCCGGATCTTGCGCTCGGCCGCGGAGTAGCGCAGCAGCGGGACCTTGTGCCCGGCGCAGGCCACCTCGGCCTGCCCCGTCGCGGGGTCGAGCAGGACGTACATCGCGGTGACGTACATCCCCCGGCGGACGTCCTTGGCGAGGTAGCCGTTGACCCGGCGCAGGCCCTCGGTGATGTCCCCGGTGTCGCCGAGCACGGTCCGCAGGTAGGAGCGCGCGGTCGCGGCGACCAGCGCTCCGGGAACGCCCTTGCCGCTCACCTCGCACAGGAGCAGGCCGATCCGGCCGTCCTCGAGCTGCAGGAAGTCGAAGAAGTCGCCGCCCGGCGTGGGGCAACCGATCTGCAGCGCACCCAGCTCGTAACCCTCGACCTCGGGCGTCGCGTCGGGCAGGAGCGCTTCGTGAACCTCGGCGGCGACCTCCATCTCCCGCTCGGCCGCGGAGAGCTCCAGCTCCGCGTCCTGCGCCTCCTTCAGCGAGCTGACCATCCGGTCGATCGTCTTGGCGAGGAGGGCGACCTCCCCGCCAGACCGGACCCGGGTCTTGTGGTGGAGGTTGCCGTGCGAGATCTGCCGCACGTCGTCGACCAGGTCCTCCAGCGGGGCGGCGACCTGCCCGGCGATCCACACCGCGACCAGGGCGCCGGCGGCGATGACCGCGAAGGTGATGCCGAGGATCAGCCCCAGCATGTCCCGGCCGGACTGCTTGTGCTCGGGAGCGACGAGCAGGTGAACGGCGTCGCCGTCCGGCTTCTTGCCCTGGTAGATCTCGGCCCGGTACCGGTGTCCGTGCTCGATGCCGTAGACCACTGGAATGCGGACCACGCCGGTGCTCCCGACGGGGACCCCGCGACCCCCCTCCTGCTCGTAGTTGTCCCGACTGCCCTCGGTGGCGGTGAGGTGGAGCGCGTCCGCGAGGCGCAACTCCGTCGCCTTCCGGGCCACCTTGGTCGCTCCGCCCACCAGCAGGAACCCGGCCCCGGCCATGACCAGGGTCAGGGCCACCGTCATCGCGAGCGTGAACTTGGTGCGAAGGTTCATGCCTCCGCCCACCACCTCAGGTTCTCGCCGAGATCGAGCCACGAATCAGCCTCCCACGCTCCAGGGAGCGTCGATCAAGAGCCTCGCCGGAGCCATCACCAGCACCAGCCCGTAAACACCCGCGGCGACGTCGTCCAGCATGATGCCGTCCCCGCCGCCGACACGCTCGATATTCCTCACCGGAGGTGGTTTGACCACGTCGAAGAAGCGGAAGGCGCAGAAGGCGAGGAGCAGCGCCAGGGGGCTGGGGCCCCCGATCCAGGCCACCGTGACCAGGTAGCCGACCACCTCGTCGAGCACGAAGAAACCGGGGTCCTTCCCGCCCGCGTACTCCTCCGCCCAGCTGCCCAGGGAGCGCCCCAGGAGGTAGATCGCTCCGGCCGCGAGCAGGACCCAGAGGAGGAAGTACTCGGTCCTCGCCAGTGCCCAGGCGATCGCCACCCCCCCCAGCGTCCCGAAGGTCCCGGGAGCGACGGGGATGAGACCCAGGAAGCCGCAGGTCGAGAGGCCGAGACGCAGCTTGTTCACCGTCCCTCCTCGACTTCCTTCAGGATCCTGGCGGTCCGGCGGACGTACCAGACGCCGGAGCCGACGGTGCTGAGCGCGGTGATCGCGACGAACCCCCAGAGCAGCACGTTGAAGACGCTCCGCAGCCCCTCGGGCCAGTCATAGGCGGGAATGAACATCACGCCGCCCACGGTGATGCACTGGACGATCATCTTCGTCTTGCCGAACCAGTCGGCCAGGAACTCGCGGCCGATGCTCTCGACGTACCCGCGCAGGCCGGTCACCAGCAGCTCGCGCGAGAGGACCAGGACCACCAGCCAGGCGGGGATGTACCTGCGCGACCACGGCATCACCGCCATGAAGATCATCACCCCCAGGATCAGGATCTTGTCGACGAACGGGTCGGAGATGCGGCCGAAGGCGCTGACCTGGCCGTGGTGGCGGGCGAGATAGCCGTCGAGAGCGTCGGTCGCCGCGACCAGCACGAAGAGCCAGAAGCAGACCTGGATCCCCCGCTGCAGGGCGACCTCCAGGCCGAGCACCGAGAAGGTCCCGGTCAGGGGTTGGCTCCCCATCGAGGCGAAGACGACGAACAAGGCCATGGCACCGACGAAGCGCATCGCGGTGATCCGGTTCGGCCAGTGCGCGAAGATCCCGCTCACGATTCACCTCCATCGATGATCGGCAGGCACAGGTGGTTGCACTCCGAGTCGAGATCTTCTACTCGAGCGCGCAACACGTCGCCGGGTCGGGCAGACGTGGTTCGAACACGGGTGAGGAGGTCGACCTCGGGGGCGTCTCGCTCGCTCCGCCCGACGCAGAGACCGTCACTCGTGGCGGGCTCGTCGATCAGGACCTCGACCTCCCGTCCGATCCACGAGCGCTGGTCCTCTTCCAGGAGCGCGTCGCGCAGCTCCAGCAGGCGGCCGTGCCGCTCGCCGGCTAGGGCTTCGGGCACCTGCCCACCGAGCTCGTAGCTCTCCGTGCCCGGCTCGGGGGAGTAGACGAAGGCGCCCACCCGCGACAGGCGGTAGGCCCGCAGCAGCTCGAGCAGCTCCTCGAAGTCCTCGTGGGTCTCCCCCGGGAAGCCGACCAGGAGGGTGGTGCGCAGGGTGAGGCCGGGCACCTCCTCCAGCAGGCGATCGAGGAGCCGCCGGACCTGGTCTCCCGTCCCCGCGCGCCGCATCCCTCGCAGCACTCCGGTCGCCGCGTGCTGGATGGGCAGGTCGAGGTAGGTGGCCACCCGCGGGTGCTCGCGCAGGAGGCGGGTCAGCTCCCACGGGAAGTCGTTGGGATAGGCGTACATCAGGCGCACCCAGTGGATCCCGTCGACCTCGGCCAGCGCTTCGACCAGATCGGGCAGGCGCCGGTCCAGGTCGCGCCCCCAGGCGGTGGAGTCCTCGGCGACCAGCACCAGCTCGCGGGCGCCCGCGCCGACCAGTTCCTCCGCCTCGCTCACCAGCGCCTCGATCGGCTTGGAGCGGTGCGGACCGCGGATCGACGGGATGGTGCAGAAGCTGCACTGGTGGTCGCAGCCGTGAGAGATGCGGAGGTAGGCGTAGGAGGAGGGCGTGGCCAGGAGCCTCGAGCCCTCGCGGGTCGCCTCGCGCTCCGCCGGACCCTCGAGGTAGCCGGGCACCCTGCCCCCGTCCACCAGGGTCCGGATCCGCTTCGCCAGGTCGCGGTAGTCGGATATCTCGGCGAAGAGGTCGACGGCGGGGAAGCGCTCGCGCAGGGCGACGCGGTAGCGCTGCACGAGGCAACCGGCGACGATCACGTGCCGCACCTCGCCCCTCGCCTTGCGCGCCAGCTGCGTCTCCAGCGCGGCCTCCGATTCACTCTGCGCCGGTCCGATGAAGGAGCAGGTGTTGAGCACCACCATGCCCGCCTCCTCGAGGTCCCCGGTGACTAGCAGACCCTCCTCCGCCATCCGGGCCAGAATCAGCTCGGAGTCGATCAGGTTCCGGGCGCAGCCCAGGTGGATGAGGGTGACGAGAGTGGGGTCGCTCACGGTGTGGGGGTCGCGAGCGGCACTCTCGGGCGATCTTCCCGGATCGTCCCGTCGCGGTCTCAACTCGGGGTCACCGCGGCGAGCCACTCCTCGCGGGTCATGAGTATATCGCGGCTCTTGCCGTCGACGTAGGGACCGATGAATCCGGCGTCCTGCAGCTCGTCGAGGATCGAGCAGGACTCGGCGAAATCGATGCCGAAGCGCCGCTGAACCATCGAGACGGCGACGCGCTCCTGCTCGAGGATCATCTCGGCGACCACCAGGGCGCGCGGCGAGGCCTCGATCGGCGGGCGCGGCGTGGGCTGGAGCACGACGGTCGGTTCCTCGGTCGCTTCCGACGGCGAGGCCGCGTCCACGGGCTCCTCGAAGAGGTCCATCTGCACCTCGCCGGTCGACGCGTCGGTCGCGGCGACGGGGGTGAGCTCCAGAATTTCTTCCTCGGGCGCGGCTTCCTCGGGCGCCGGCTCCTCGGAGACCGCCTCGCCGGCGGCAACCGGCTCGGCCTCGGCCTCCACTTCGAGGGGCGGGGGCTCCTCTTCCGCGGGAATCGGCTCCTCCTCGGCACGCACTTCGAGCGGTTCCGGCTCCTCCTCCGAGACCGATTCTTCCTCGGCGCTCACCTCGTGAGCCGTGGGAGCCTCTTCGGACTCGTCCTCCTCTTCGTCGGACTCCTCGTCGGAGTCGGGCTCCTCCTCGTACTCGTCGACCTCGACGTACTCGTACTCCCACTCCTCGTCCTCGCCGAGCTCGTCGTCGTCCTCCTCGCCTTCCTCCGCCGAGGCACTGGGGGCCTGCACCCCCGCCTCGTCCTCGACCTCCTCTTCCTCGTCGACCTCGACGTACTCGTACTCGTCGTCGTCGTCCTGTTCCTCCTCGTCGTCTTCTTCTTCCTCGTCGTCGTCGAGCTCGCCCTCGGCCGCCTGGAGGATCTCGTCGTCTTCGTCCTCTTCGTCCTCTTCCTCTTCCTCTTCCTCGTCTTCCTCCAGCTCCGCTTCGGCCTCCAGCAGGGCCTCGTCGTCCTCTTCTTCCTCCTCCTCAGGTTCCACCTCGGAGGCCAGCGTGGGGTCGGGAGCGTCCACCTCCGTCGGCTCGAGCGCCGCTTCCTCTTCCGTCGCCTCCAGCTTCGTCTCGGTTGCGACGACGGTCGCCACGTCGAGGTCGGTTCCCTCCTCCGCGACCGGGGTCGACTCGAGGACTTTGGTGGAATCCCCCGGAGCCTCGTGTTCGGCCTTCGCCACGGCCTCCGCTTCGGGAGCTTCCTCGTGCTCCCAGAGCGGACGCGGAGGCGTCACCTCCGGGCGAATGACCTTCAACCCGGACTTCTCCGCCACGGCGGTGTCGAGCTCGGGTGCCGCGCTCTTCGTCCCGCCCAGCAGAACCCGCGTCAGATCGGGGTTCGCCTCCTGGTCGGACTCGACTTCCTCGGCGGGCACTTCGGCCGTCGCCGTTTCCTCGTCTTCTCTCTCTTCCGCTCTCGCTGCCGTCTCTCCCGTCAGGCTCGATCGTTCCCCGGGCCGGGACAGTTCCCCGGGCCCGTCTGACTCGACGGGGCGCGTCTCCTGACGCTGCCCTTCTTCTTGCTCGCCGCCGACAACCAGATCTCCGTCAGGGGAGTCAGCGGGGCCCTCCGCACTGCCGGGAGTCCACCGCTGCACGGTCGGATCCGACAATGGGGGCGAGGTTTCGGTTTCGTCATCGGACGTGGTCAAGGGCGCGGCGCCGGGCGGGATCTCCCCCTTCAGGCGTACGTCCTCGGGGTAAGGCTTGGTCGTGCTGTTCTTGAGGGCCCAATCGGGGGTCTGGAGGGCACCGTCGGTGTTCGGGAGGGCGTCGTCCAGGACCGGGAGAGCGCTGCCCGGGGTCTCTTCTGCATCCCCGCCGGCAGGGAGAAGGGCGTCGGCCTCTTCTCTGCTTACTCCATCCGTAATAGGCTCGTCGATAAGAGCGGCAGCGGAAGGACGAGTTTTCCTTTTTTCTCGAAAAAGGAGATCCAAGTCGCGCAACCAGGTCAGCCAGATGGGAATGGCGAGCACCACCAGCCCGAAGATCGCCCCGGGCACCACGGTCAGGTAGCGGGCCACCAGGCCTCCGCTGTACGCGCCCACGGCCCCACCGGCGGTCTCGGAGAAGGCGCCGAGGAGGACCGCCAGGCCGATCGAGGTCCCCACCACTCCGGACAGGTTGGTCATGAAGCCGACGGACCGACCGCTCAGGAACGCCCGCGCGCCGAGGACGGCGCAAGCGATCGACAGCAGCAGGGCGGGCACCGTGCCGAGGAACGAGATGACGTCCTGGGCGAGCAGAGCCGATTGGCCCGGGGCCTCGACCTCCTCGCGGAAGATCGAGAGAGTCACCACGGCGGCGATGAGGGCGCCCCCGATGCACACCACGAGGCCGAAGATCTCGACACCGGACACGCGCTTTCTCTGCTTCTCACTCATCCTGCGTACCTTGACTGACGGTTTCTTCTTGGTCGGCCTCCCAGTCCTCGAGGCTGACCAGGATCTCGCGTGACTTGCTTCCCCGGTGCGCGCCGAGGATGCCCTCTTCGGTCATCAGATCGATGAGACGCGAAGCCCGCGTATAGCCGACGGAGAGCGCGCGCTGCAACAGGCTCGCCGAGCCGCGCTTCGATTGGAGAACGACGCGAACCGCTTCGCCCCACAGGGGATCGTCGGGTCCGCTCTGACCGGAGGCGTTGCCCGCCGGCCCGGTGCCGGTCGCGGTCTGCACCAGCTCCTGGTTGAACGTGGGCGCGGACTCCTGCGCGACGAAGTCGACGATGCGCTGCAGCTCGTCGTCCTCGAGGTAGGCGCCCTGCACCCGATTGAGCGAGGAGGTCCCCGGCGGGGTGTACAGCATGTCCCCTCGTCCGAGCAGCTTCTCCGCGCCCATCGCGTCGAGGATCACCCGGCTGTCGATCTTGCTGGCGACCTGGAACGCGATCCGCGTCGGCAGGTTGCCCTTGAGCACGCCGGTGATCACGTCGGTCGAAGGGCGCTGGGTGGCGACCACCACGTGGATGCCCACGGCCCGCGACTTCTGCGCGAGACGCGTGATCGTCCCCTCGGCTTCCTTCTTGGAGACCATCATCAGGTCCGCCATCTCGTCAATGACCAGCACGATGTGCGGCATGTGCCGCGGCGTGCGCTCCTCGTTCCAGTTCTCGCCGAGTCGCTCCTTGAGCTTCTCCTCGCCGAGGTTGTTGTACGTCTTGATGTTGCGGACCCCGGCGTCCTTCATCAGCTCGTAGCGCCCCTCCATCTTCTCCACCAGCCAGTTCAGTACGTTGGTGGCCTGGCGGGTGTCGCTGACGATCGGCAGCAGGAGGTGCGGGACCTCCTTGAAGATCATCAGCTCGACCATCTTCGGGTCGACCAGGATCATCTGGACGTCGTGCGGCGAGCGGGTCAGGAGAAGACTGGAGAGGATGGTATTGATGCAGACCGACTTGCCCGAGCCGGTCGTGCCGGCGATCAGGAGGTGGGGCATCTTCGACATGTCCTCCACCACCGGCCGCCCCTCGGCGTCCATGCCGAGGAACAGCGGAAGCGCCATGAACTTGTTGTCGTAGGCCTTCTTGTTGATCAGCTCGCGCAGCCGGACGATGCGCGTCTCCTTGTTGGGCACCTCGACCCCGACCGTCGAGCGGCCGGGGATCGGGGCGATGACGCGCACGCTGCGCGCCTGGAGCGCGGCGGCGATCTCCTGAGAGAGCTGCGTCACCTTGTTCATCCGCGTGCCCTGGGCGACTGTGAGCTCGAACAGCGTCACCGCCGGCCCGACCTGCGCCGAGATCACCTCGGCCTCGACCCGGAAGCTGTGCAGGGCGTGCTCCAGCTTGCCCGCCTGCCTCCGCAGGTAGTCGTCGTCGATGTCCTTGCCCGCCTCGGGGTCGATCAGGAGATCGAGCGGCGGGAAGGTCCAGGGGCCGGCGGGCGGCGAGGGCGTCTCGTACTGCAAGGAGCGAGGCGTGACCGTCTTGACCTCCCGGGTCTTCTCCTTGGCCTCCTTCGACCGGGTCGGGGTGACCACGTCTTCCTCTTCCTCCTCTTCTTCGTACTCGTACTCGGGCTCCTCCTCCTCGTCCTCGTCGTACTCCTCGTACTCGTACTCCCCCTCCCCGTCGGGGTCCTCCTCCCACTCCTCCTCTTCGTTCTCGTACTCCTGCTCGATCTCCTCGGACTCGAGGTCGGGATCCTCGTCGTACTCGTACTCCTCGCCGGCGTCCTCGCTCTCGAGCTCGGCCCGGGCCGCCTTCTTCGCGGCGGCCTTCTTCTTCGTCGTCGCGGGTGTCTTCGCGACCGCCTTCGCCTCGTCGACGAGGTCGGCGCCGCGCAGGAAGTCCCACAGCCCGCGGAGGACTCCGCCGAACCAGCGCACCCCGGTGGTGACCAGCGACTCGTCGCGCTCCTGGCGCTTCTCCTCGAGCCACGTGCCCGCCGCGGCGATCGCGGGGTAGAAGGCCATCTCGGTGGCCAGCATGAAGGAGACCACCGACAGCAGGATCAGGAGGATCCATAGACCCGCCGCGCCGAACTTCGGCTCGAGGACCTCCTCGACCAGCGTCATCGCCAGCCAGCCCCCCGGACCGAAGGGAACGTGCGAGGAGGGCGCGCCGGCGGCCTCGCGCGCCTCCGGGGAGTCGGCGACCCCCTCCACGGGGAGTTCGGGCCCGAAGCCCAGCTGCAGCATGAAGCTGACCGAGAGGATGAAGCAGAGCCCTCCGAAGAGGCGCATCGCCGGCCAGGCGACCTCCTTGCGGGCCAGGATCACGAAACCCCAGGCCACGCCCAGGATCCCGGCGAGATACCCCGCCCAGCCGGCGATCCGGAAGGCGCCGTTGGCGAGGTAGTAGCCGACCTGTCCGCCCCAGTTGTACCCGGAGGCGCCCTCGTCGCCGTAAGGGGCGTAGTGGCTGACCATCGCGACCAGGAGCCACAGCGAGAGCCCGATCAGGGCCAGCCCCTTGATCTCCTGCAGGCGATCGGAGGTGCACTCGTCCACCGGCCGGCCGAAGAGGAACCCCCCGGCCACCGCCCGGAGACGCCCCATCAGGCCGCTCGGCTTGCCCTTGCGCCCCTTCTTGCCTGCCCTTTTCTTCCGCCCGCCCGATCGGGCCATGCGCTCACTTTCCCCTCCGCGTCCAGCGCGCGGGTCGGATCCCCTCGGTGACTCAGTCAGGCCGAGCGAGGTCGACGAGGACCTCGGCGATCCCATCCTTGGCGTAGCCCGAGAGCTCGACGACGCTGCCGTCCGCCCCGAGGATGGTCACACTCGCGCGGGAAGCTCCGAGAGCCGACGGATCGTTCAGCACCACGTAGTCCATTCCCTTGCGTCTCATCTTGGCCTTCGCGCGACGGATCCCGTCAGCGGTCTCCAGGGCGAAACCGACCACGAGTCGGTCTCCCTTGTTCCGCGCGACGGTGGCCAGAATATCGGGGTTGCGGACCAACTCCAAGGAAGCGACCTCGCTGCCGTCGTCCTTTTTTCTCCATTTCCCGGCGAGTCTCCGGCGCGGTCGCCAGTCCGCCACGGCGGCACACATGAAGAGGGCGTCCGCGTCTCGAAAAGCGACGCGGACCTCCGCGAGCATCTCGCGGGCGCTCATCACGTCGACTCGCGCCACTCCATCCGGAGTGGGGAGATCGACCGGCCCCGCGACCAGCGTGACGCGGTCACCGGCGGCGACGGCAGCGCGCGCGATGGCGAAGCCCATTCGACCGCTCGAATCGTTGGAGAGGTATCGCACCGGATCGACGTACTCGCGCGTCGGACCGGCGGTGACCACCACGCGCCGCCGCTCTCGCTTCCCCTTCATCGCCCGGTCAGCTCGGCGATCCGCTCGACGATTCGATCCACGTCCGCGAGGCGTCCGGGGCCCTCCTCGCCGCAGGCGGCGTGGCCGCTCTCGGGGTCGAGCAGCGACCAGCCGTCCTCGACGCAGCGGGCCAGATTCCGCTGGACCGGTGGGCTCCGGTACATCGTCGGGTTCATCGCCGGGCAGAGCAGGCGCGGGACGATCGGGTCGGCCGCCAGCACCAGGGTGGTGAGCAGGCACCCCGCCAGACCCCCGGCGAGCTGTCCGATCAGGTCCGCGCTGGCGGGGGCCAGGACCACGATCTCGGCCCAGCGGCCGAGCTCGATGTGGTCCATCGCGCCGCTCCGGTCCGCGGAGAATTCGTCGACGTGGGCGGGCTGGCCGCTGAGCGCCTCGAAGAGCTGCGGGGAGACCAGCTTCGCCGCGTTCGGGGTCAGGACGCAGCGGACCAGGTCCCCTCCCTTGGTGAGGCGGCTGGTGAGGTCACAGGCCTTGTAGAGCGCCGCCGAGGCGCTGACGCCGAGCAGTACCTGGGTCACGTTTCAGCCCTCCGCCGGCCCGTCGAGGCCGATCAGCTGCCGGAGCTCCGCGACGCAACGGTCGAGGTCGTCGTTGACGACGACGTGATCGTACTTCACCCGCTCGCGCCACTCGTCCTCCGCCTTGCCCAGCCGCCGCTCGACCACTTCCGGGGACTCGGTGCCGCGCCCCACCAGGCGCTGGCGGAGCGCCTCGAAGTCGGGCGGGGCGAGGAAGACGTACACCCCCTCGATCTTCTGGTCCTGGATCTGCAGGGCGCCCTGGACATCGATCTCCAGCAGGTAGATGCGCCCTTCGGCGAGCGCGGTCTCCATCGGCTCCCGCAGCGTGCCGTACAGGTTGCCGTGGACGTGCGCGTACTCGATGAACGCTCCGGCCGCGATCCGCTCGCGGAACTCCTCCGGGGTGAGGAAGTTGTAGTGGACGCCGTCGACCTCGCCCTCGCGCTTCTCCCGCGTGGTGGCGGAGACGGAGAACTGGACCAGAGGGTCCTCGAGCAGGCGAGCGCAGACGGTGCTCTTGCCGACCCCCGAGGGGCCGGAGATCACCAGCATCTTTCCGCGTTCGGTCATTCCAGCGATCTCCCGTTGCAGAGGTTACTCGATGTTCTGGACCTGCTCCCGGATCCGCTCGATGTGGGTCTTGAGCTCCACCACCGCGTGAGCGACTTTCGCGTCGTTGCACTTCGAGCCGACGGTATTCGCCTCGCGGTAGAGCTCCTGGACCAGGAAGTCGAGCTTGCGACCGACCTCGCCGCCCTTCTGCAGCACCGAGTCGAGCTGCTCGAGGTGGCTCTCCAGCCGCGAGATCTCCTCGCTGACGTCGGTACGCTCGGCGAGCACGGCGAGCTCTCGCACCAGGTCGCCGGGTTCGATGCGGGCCTCCTCGCCGAGCAGGTCCTGCGCACGCCTGCGCATGTTCTCGAGGTGATTCTCGACCACGGACGGCATCTGCTTGGCGATCTGCGCGCGCAGCCGGGTGCTGAGGCGGGCGTGCTTCTCCAGATCCTTCTGCAGGTTCTCGCCCTCGAGCTCGCGCATCGACAGGAGGTTCTCCAGCGCCGCCTTCACCGCGGCGAGGATCGCCTTGCTCTGCTTGCGGCGGCCCCGCTCGTCGAAGCGGGTTCCCACCACTCCGGGCAGGGCCGTGAGGTCGGAGAGGGTGAGGTCGTTCTCCACGCCGAGGTTCTTGCCCGCTCTCTTCAGGAGCTTCAGGTATCGAGCCGCGACATCCTCGTCGACGGTGATCGCGGTCGGCTCCGCGCGGCGGGTGACCTGCAAGGTCACCGTGACCGACCCGCGCGAGAGGTTCTTCTTCACCAGGACATCGACCTGGGGCTCGAGGTCGGCGAACTCCGGAGGCAGGCGGTAGCGCACCTGCAGGAAGCGGTGGTTGACCGAGCGAATCTCGGCCCGCACCGCCAGGCCGTCCGCCTCGGCCTCGCCGAGGCCGAAACCGGTCATCGAGCGGATCAAGCTCCGCCCCCGCCGGTGGGGACCGTGCGGCTGCCGGGCTTCACCGCGCTGCTCCCCTGCGCGCACAGGGGACACGAGGCGGGCTCGTAGACGGCGACCTCCGCGCGAACCAGCTCGACGAGCGGGAGACCGCGATCCTCGAACGGATTGCCGCCCGAGCGGTTGAGCAGGCAGCCGGCGACGACGATCTTCGCGCCCCGCTCCTCCAGCACCGCCATCACCTCCCGGGCGGAGCCGCCGGTGGTCAGGACGTCCTCGACCAGGAGCACCCGCTCGCCGGGGGCGATCTCGAAGCCGCGGCGCAGGCACATCTCGCCATCCTGGCGCTCGGTGAACAGCGCGCGCTTCCCCAGCGCGCGGCCGATCTCCTGGGCCCAGACCACGGCGCCCATGGCCGGACCGACGACGACGTCGACCTCGACCTCCACCTGCGCTGCGAAGGCGCGCGCCAGCGCTTCCGCTCGCTCGGGGTGACTGAGCACCAGCGCGCACTGGAAGTACCGATCGGAGTGCAGCCCCGAGGAGAGCAGGAAGTGTCCCTCCAGCATCGCCCCCGTGGCGCGAAAGTGTTCGAAGACTTCTTCGGGATCCACGGGTACCAGCCTGTTATTTGGGGATTTCGGGCGCCTCGTTCGCCGGTGCGTCGTCGACGACCGAGGACCCGCTCTTGACGCGGTTGAGCACGTGGATCAACAGGGCGCTGACCAGGAAGACGCCGGCGACGACGCCGGTGAAGGTCTGGATGCCCTTGGTCGCCACGCCGAAGGCCTGCTGGCCCGCGGTGCCGAGCGCGCCGCCGAAGCCTCCGCCCTTGCCTTCCTGCAGGAGGATGACGACGACCAGGATGATCGCCGAGAGGACGAAGATGATGTAGAGGAGGGTGATTATCAGATCCATGGAGACCTCGGCGAGCGGCTACGCCTGCCGGTCGAAGTTGATGATCGGAATGAAGTTCTCGGGCGTCAGCGCGGCGCCACCGACCAGTGCGCCGTCGATGTTGGGCGCGCTCATCAGCTCGGTCACGTTGCTCGGCTTGACGCTGCCACCGTACTGGATCCGGACCGCATCCGCGATGTCGCCGGTGTAGAGCCCGCCCAGGAGCCCGCGCAGGTAGTCGTGCACCTCGCCCGCCTGCGCGGGGGTCGCGGTGACGCCGGTGCCGATCGCCCAGACCGGTTCGTAGGCGATGGTGACCCGGCCCATCAGCTCCGCGCCGACTCCGGCGAGCCCGCCGTGAAGCTGAGTGCGAACGACCTCTTTGGTGCGACCCGCTTCCCGCTCCTCGAGCTTCTCCCCGACGCAGAGCACCACGTCGAGCCCCGTCTCGAGAGCGTGGAGCACCTTGCGGTTGATCAGCTCGTCGTTCTCGCCGTAGATGTGGCGGCGCTCGGAGTGGCCCAGCACCACCAGCTCGGCGCCGATGTCGTGCAGCTGCGCGGCGGAGACCTCGCCGGTGAAGGCGCCTTTCGTCTCGTCGCAGCAGTTCTGGGCACCGACGCGGATCGGAGAGCCGGCGAGGGCCCGGACGATCTCGTCGACGTAGACGAACGGGGGGAAGACCGCGACTTCCACGTCGCGACGATCGCCGACCGCCTCGCGCAGCGCGCCGGCCAGGTCGAGCGCGCCGCGGCGATCGAGGTTCATCTTCCAGTTACCAGCGAGGAAGGGAGTTCTCACGGGAGGGATTCCTGTGGGTGATTTGGGGTGGCGTGCGCAGAGAACTTCCCCACGCACCCGGAGTTACGCGACCACCGCGCCCGCTCACCACCGGCCTGGAGACCGTGGATCGAGGGGACGATGGGGCAATTCGAGCGCGGCAGTATAGGCTGGAGTGCTGATCCCATCAATCCGACGCACCCCTCTCCTGCGAATGGAAACCCTCCTCCGAGCCCTCCTCGCTCTGGTGCCCCTCGACCGGCTGCCCCGGACCGGCTGGATCCAGCGGGGGGTCGCCTCCCCCGAGTCGATCGCCGGGCACGCGCTCGGCGCCGCCCACCTCGCCCTCGGCCTGGCCCCCCGGGTGGAGCCGCCGCTCGATGTCGACCGGGTGGTCGCCCTGGCCGTGATCCACGACGCGCCCGAGGCCTCCCTGGGCGACATTCCCCGCTCCGGGTCCCGGGCCCTGCCCGAGGGGGCCAAGCGGGAGGGGGAGCGGCGGGCGGCGGAGCTGCTGCTCACCCCGCTCGGCGAGACCGCCCGGGAGCGCTACGAGGAGTTCGACCTCGGCGAGACGCGGGAGGCCCGGCTGGCCTACCTGTGCGACCGGCTCCAGCTGGGGGTGCGACTCCTGGCCTACGAGCGGGCGGGGCAGCGCGGGCTGGAGGAGTTCTGGGGCACGATCGAGGGCCTCGACTGCTCGGAGTTCCCCCCCGCCGAGGCGCTCCGGGGCGCGCTCCTCGATGCAGGGCGCCGCGGCTGAGGAGCGGGAGGCTCCCCCGGGAGACGAGACGGTCTTTTTGCCGCGAGCCGCTGCGTCCACCCCCGGCGACGGCGTAGATTCTGCGGCGTGAAGCGGGCGTTCGTATTCCTCCCCTACCTCGGTCTCGCCGCGATCTTCGCCGCCCTCCTGGTGCGCGGGTGTCGCGACGAGGGCCTGGCTCTCGAGCCCTTCCCGGGACCGCCGCTGGTGGAGCTCGGCGATCTCGACCGGCCGCTCCCCGAATCGTCGCTGGCGGGCACGGTGGTCTCGGCGTCGGGGGAAGCGGTGGCCGAGGCGATCGTGCTGGTCTCGATCGACGGCGAGCTGGCCTGGGACTACACCGACGTGCAGGGACACTTCGAGGTGCCCGGCGTCCCTCCGGGCGAGCACGTCGTCGAGGTGGCCTCCCGGCGCTACCGCACCCGCTCCTTCGCCGCCCAGTCCCCCGACGACGCCTTGAAGCTCGACCTCGGAGCGCCGGCGGATCCCCCCCCGACCTTGCCGGAGATCACCCGCGGCGACCTGGAGGGAGAGGTCCTCGCCTCGATCGCCGAGCGGGGATTGCTCGACTACGAGGTGCTGCTCCTGCCCGTGGAGCCCCCCGATCGCTACGGGGCTCCGGTCCCGGTGCGGAGCGCGGTGAGGGCGGACCGTTCCTTCCACTTTCAGGGCCTGATCCACGGCGAGTACCGGATCGTGGTCCTGCCCCCCTGGGCCAGGGGCGGCAGCTGGCCCAACCTCGGCGACCCGGGGCGCCGCACCTTCGTCCACGCCCCCTCCGCCGGGGAGCTGGAGGTCACCCTGGCCAGCGGCGAGATCCAGGGGCGCCTCTTCGACCGCGCCGGGGACTTCATCGAGGGCGGCCTCGTCCTGGTGCACCCCGAGGAGTCCCCCGAGCGCCCCTGGCCCCCCGCCCGCTCGGGTCCCGACGGCGCCTTCCTGGTGCGCGACCTCCCGCCGGGGACCTACCGGATCGAGATCAGCGCCGGGGGCGCCCGCCTGGTCCAGGAGGTGCCGGTCCGGGCGGGGATCATCTCCGAGATCGACCTGCCGCCCTTCGACGTCTAGACCAGTCCGACTCGATGGAAGCGATCTACCTCGATAACGCCGCCACCACGCCCCTCTCGCCGGTCGTACGCGAGGCGATGGAGCCGTGGCTCACCGGCGAGTGGGGCAATCCCTCGTCGGTGCACCGGATGGGCGTGCGGGCGAGGGAGGCGGTCGACCGGGCGCGAGCCCAGGTCGCCCGGGCGGTCGGCGCTCCGCCCGAGGGGGTGATCTTCACCTCGGGGGGCACGGAGGCGAACAACCTGGCCCTCTTCGGCCTGCTGCCGGCTCGGCGCGAGAGGAGCGGGGGGCTGCTCGTCGGGCCGACGGAGCACGCCTCGGTGCGCGCCGCGGCGGCGGCGCTGGCCGGGGAGGGCGTCGCGGTGACGACCGCCTCCCTCGACGAGGGCGGTGCGCTCGACCTCGAGGCGCTCGGTGAGTCGCTCGAGCGGGAGCCGGCGCTGGTGGCGCAGATGCTGGTCAGCAACGAGTTCGGCAGCGTCTACCCGCTCGCCGAGCTGTCCCGGATGATCCGCGCCCGGACGGCGGGTCGTACCTTGCTGCACGTCGACGCGGTCCAGGCGCTGGGCAAGCTCGAGCTCTCGATGGCCTCGATCGGCGCGGACTCGCTGAGCCTCTCGGCCCACAAGATCCACGGACCAAAGGGAGTCGGCGCGCTGGTCCTCTCGCGCGAGCTCCCCCTGCGCCCCCTGATCCACGGCGGTGGACAGGAGGAGGGCGCGCGCTCGGGCACGGAGAACGTCGCGGGGATCGTCGGCTTCGGCCGCGCCGCGGAGCTCGCCGACCGCCTGCTCTCGTCCACCGCCGCTCACCTGGCGCGACTGCGCGCCCGCCTGGTCGCGGGGATCGAAGCGCTGGAGGGCGTCGAGCTGCTGGCCCCGGGAGGCGAGGCCGCGCCTCATCAGCCGGGGATCGTCTCGCTGACCGTGCCCGGCGCGGCCGCCGAGGTGTGGCTGCACCACCTCGACGCCCGCGGGGTGGCGGTGGGAACCGGGAGCGCCTGCCAGGTGCGCAAGCGCGAGATCAGCCCGGTGCTCTCCGCCGTCGGGCTCTCTCCCGAACGAGCGCGGGGCGTCCTGCGCCTCTCCTTCTCCCGCGAGAACACCCTCGAGGAGCTCGACCGCGTCGTGATCCTCCTGCGCGAGGTGCACGGGGAGCTCGCCGAGCTCCCGCGGTGATTATCCCATGAGCCCTTCCGATCCCCTGCCCGACCCCGAGATGGTGCTGGTCCGCTACGGCGAGCTGGCCTTGAAGGGGAAGAACCGCGGCTCCTTCGAGCACGCGCTGATCCGCAATATCCAGGCCGCGACGAGGGGCCTCTCCGCGGTGAGGATCGAGCGCACGCGCGGGCGTCTGGCGGTCTTCCCGGAGCGTCGCACCCTCGAGGTCGCACGCCGCTGCCAGGACGTCTTCGGGATCAAGAGCGTCTCTCCCGCCTGGGGCTGCGAGGCGGAGAGCGAGGCGATCGCGGCGCTCGCCGGGGAGGTCCTGGCCCGAGCGCTGAAGGAGCGGCCCGCGGAGCGGGAGATCACCTTCCGCGTGTCGACCTCGCGCGGGGACAAGAGCTTCCCCCTCACCTCGGTGGAGCTCGACCGCTTCGTCGCGGAGCGCATCCTGCCCGGCGTCGAGGGCCTGAAGGTCCAGCTGAAGGACGCCGAGCTGGTCCTCGGGATCGAGGTGCGCCCCGAACGCGCCTACGTCTTCGTCGATCGGTTCCCCGGCCTCGGCGGTCTGCCGGTGGGAACGCTGGGACGGGTGATGTGCCTGCTCTCCGGCGGGATCGACTCTCCCGTCGCCGCCTGGCTGGCGATGAAGCGCGGCTGCCGCGTCTCCTTCGTCACCTACCACTCCCACCCGTACATCGGCGACGCCTCGAAGAAGAAGGTGATCGACCTGGTCCGCAAGCTCACGCGCTACCAGCCGACCGCGCGGGTCTTCGTCGTGCCCTTCACCGAGATCCAGGTCGCCATTCGAGATGGCGCACCCGAGGCGTATCGCACCGTGCTCTACCGGAGGATGATGCAGCGTATCGCCTCGCACCTCGCCCACCGGGACAAGTGCAAGGCGCTCCTGACCGGGGAGAGCATGGGGCAGGTGGCGAGCCAGACGCTGGAGAACCTCACCTGCATCGAGGCCGCGGCGGAGCTCCCGGTGATCCGGCCGCTGGTGTGCTACGACAAGGAGGAGGCGATCGAGCGCGCCCGCGAGATCGGCACCTTCGAGCTGTCGATCCTGCCGGAGCCCGATTGCTGCACCGTCTTCATGCCCAGGAAACCGATCATCCACGGGCGGGTGGAGAGCTGCGAGAGGGCGGAAGCGGAGCTCGAGGTCGAACGACTGGTCGCGGCGGCCCTCGCGGGGACCGAGGTGATCGACCTCGAGAGTGACTTGTAGCACCCTTCCCCCGGACCGATCGAGCGGGCAAACTGCGCTCGCGCATGAACCGCAGCATCGCCCTCTTCGTCGCTCTCGCCGTCCTGGTGGCCCACGGCCTGGCCCTGCGCACCGACGGTTCCGGCAGCCTGACCCCTCCGTACGACCACGCGTTCGTCTCCTTCCGGGTCGCGCGCAAGCTGGTCTACGAGGGGAGCTGGATCTGGAACCCGGGAACGAGCGGCTTCGACGCTTCCCCGTCGGCGCTGTGGGTCCTGATCTGCGCGGGCTTCGAACGCCTCTACCTGCCGATCAACCTGTGGGTGCGTGTGGTCGGGGTGCTGGCCACCGCCAGCTCCTTCATCCTCGCCTCGCGCTTCCACTCCGACCGGGCGGCGAGCCTGATCACGCCGATGCTCCTGGCGATCAGCGGGACGATGGCGGCCGCGGCGGTGAGCGGGACCGAGACAGCGCTGCTGACCATGCTGGTCACCGGGTCCTTTCTCGCCTTCGAACGACGCTGGGATCGATCGCTGGGGCTGCTGCTCCTCCTGTGCGGCCTCACCCGCGCGGAGGGCTGGATCCTGATGGGGCTCTTCTTCGTCCTGCGCCTTCGGGAGCGGAAGCGGGCCCGCCGCGCGGGGGAGAGCGAGCTACCGGCGCTGCGCTTCTTCCTGATCCCCGCGCTCGGTGCCGCGGCGATGACGCTGGTCCACTGGAAGGTGACGGGGTACTTCCTCGCTCCCTGGTTCGAGAGTCTGTTCCGGGTCGAGGACCGGGTCTGGGCCCCGGGGTTGGGCTACCTCGTCGACTTCTTCCTCAGCACCGCCAGCCCGGCACTCCTGGTGTACAGCGTCTGGTACCTCTTCCGCGGACGCCTCTCCCTCACCGGGACGCGCGCGCTGCTGATCTTCCTCGCCTGGTCGCTCCTGGTGCTCTTGAACGGCGGGGGCGAGACTCCCTTCTGCGAGACGATGGTGCCGGTGCTGCCGATCGCGCTGATCTCCGCGCAGGAGGGGATGATCACCGCGCTGAACAGCACGAGGCGCTTCGTCCGCGCGCTCGCCTGGGTGAGCTTCCTCGGCGCCGTCCTCGCCTCGGCGATGGCCAGCTTGCGCCCGGGGGACCTCCGGCCGTTGCCCCTCGCGCCACTGCACGCCGCGTGGATGCGAGCCAGCGCGACGCCACGCTTCGGGTACGCCGACCGCCTCGGACGACTGGGGCTGGCGGAGGAGATCGCCGGCACCGGAGAGCTGCGAGCGCTCGGCCTGTTCATGCGCGACCACCTCGATCCGCGCTGCACGGTACTGACTCCCTGGCCCGGATCGATCGGCTACCTCTCCGACCTCCAGGTGTTCGACCTGCAGGGTCGGGTGACGCCGGCCCCCGGCGCCGACCGGCCGTACCCTCGCGCCGTCGGGCCTCGCGTCGACCTGGTCGCGACGATCGAGACCGGACCCGACTACATCGCTCCGGTCCTGCGCCCCGGTGAGACTCCACCGACGATCGAGAGGATCGCCACGGAGTGGGTCGAGCGGCTGGAGGAGGGCCCCGACGCACCGGGGAAGCTGGAGTCGGTGATCGGTGCGCTCGGAGCCTACGAGCTGATCACGGTCCCGCTGCCGGGCGGGAGCGAGGGATCGCCCGCCTGGCGTCGCCGCAACGTCATCCTCCGGCGTCGCGACCTCGAGCTGACGCCGCGGCTGCGCGGTGACTTCGCGGCGGGGGTGCTGACGGTCCACGTCGAGCACCGCGGCCACTGGCAGCTGGCCGACCTCTCGATCGTCGGCCGCGACCGGCGCGGTCGAGAGCACTCCGTCTCCCCCACCGGCGGCTTCCTGCCCGGGGCGGACGCGCTGGCCCGATCGGGACTGCTCCTGACCGAGACGGGGGAACGGCCGATGACGCTCATGTCCCGCCCGCTGGCGGAGCTCCCCCCGGGCCTCGACACCGTGCACATCGAGCTGCGCAATCCGGGCGTGGTCGGCCGGGACGGGTCGGCGCTGGTCTCCCGGGTGACGATCGACCTCCGCCAGGAATGAGAGAATCGCCCCGATCTCCCTTCTCGGGGAGACCGGGGCGTTCGCAACCACCTTCGAAAAGAAGGCTCACTCCTCCTCCCGTGTGGAGAGGACTGTGCTCGCGGCCGGGATCTAGCTGATGTCGAAGCGCTTCAACTTGCGATATAGGGTGCTCTTGCCGACTTTCAAGAGCCGAGCCGCGGCGAGCTTGTCGCCGCCGACGTGATCGAGGGCCCGCAGGAGGGCCTTCTTCTCGTAGAGATCGAGGCTGATGGGATCGTCCTCGGTGATATCCCAGCTCTGGCGGCGCCGCAGGGACCCCGAGGCCGCGGTGGGCACCGGGACCACCCCCGAGACCGAAGGGGTCTGCTCGCGACGGGCGGTGGGAATCACCTCCTTCGCCGGCAGGTCCTCGAAGTCGTCGAGCAGAGCGGGGGGCAGGCTGCTCCGGACGATCTCGCCACCCTCGGCGCGGAGGCAGGCCCGGCGGATGCAGTCCTCGAACTCGCGGACGTTCCCCGGCCACTCGTAGCGGAGCAGGAGATCGACCGCCTCCTCGGCGATCACCCGCACCCCGTGAGGGCGGCCGTGCCGGGTGACGAACATGCTGGCCAGGGGAATGATGTCCTCCTGACGGTCGGCCAGCGGGGGAAGACGGACCAGGTTCTCGTCGAAGCGCTCCATCAGCTCGCGGAGGAAGGTCCCTTCCTTGACCGCGACCTGGAGGTTCCTCGAGGTGGAAGCGACGATCCCGATGTCGACCTTGTCCGCTCGATCCGAGCCGATGCGACAGACCTCGCCCCGATCGATCAGGTCGAGGAGCGACTTCTGCAGCTCCAGCGGAAGGTCACCGATCTCCTCCAGGTAGAGAGTCCCGTCCGCCGCTTGTTGAACGAGGCCGGGGTGGTCGACCATGGCGTCCTTGAAGGCTCCCTTCACGTACCCGAAGAGGAGCCGCTCGAGATTCTCCGGCGCCAGTCCGGAGCAGCGGAGCTGCA
Source organism: uncultured Planctomycetaceae bacterium (assembly GCA_964496575.1). Classification (GTDB taxonomy): domain Bacteria; phylum Planctomycetota; class UBA1135; order UBA1135; genus CAZCAC01. The sequence continues at coordinate 194,493 of CAZCAC010000001.1, forward strand.
GGAAGGCACCGGTGTACGGACCGGAGTAGTGAGCGGTGCGGGCGATCCGCGTCTTGCCGACCCCTCTCTCGCCGACCACCATGATCGGATGGCGCCGGCGATTGGAGCTCTCGATCACCGCTCGAGCGCGCAGGACTCCGGGGCTCTCGCCGACGAGGGTGTCGAGACTGTAGACCTCGCGCGAGGCGTCGAGCAGCGCGCCCAGCTGCTGGCGAGGCAGCCCCGGTTCGCTGACCCGGAGCATCTCCGCCGCGATGCGCCGCTTGCCGGCATCGAGCAGAAGGACCACTTTCAGGCTGCGATCCTCCGCCCCCGGGTTGGTGACCAGCGGAACGACCGAAGCGGTGAGCGAACGCGCGGTGCGACCGCCGAGCGCGGAGATATCGAAGCGGAAACCGTCGCGCGCTTCACTGCGCGCATCACGCACGAACGCTTCGAGTCCGCTGGCCGGCGCGAGGAAGCCGAGGTTTTTACCTTCTATCCGGTTACCGAAGATCTCGCAAGCCCCTCGATCCGCCTGCCGCACGAAACCGTCGGCATCGACGAGCAGAACACCGTCGGGGCGATTCGCGGCGAGCTCGCGCAGGAGCAGCGCGGCTTCACCACTCTCCGCGCGAGACATCTCGCGGTCGGACGTGCGCTGGTTCTCCTCGCTCAGCCGGCGGTTGTGCTGATCGAGCACGCGATTCTGTTCGGCGAGGTCCTCCTGGATCGCCTTGTTGCGCAGCTGGACGCGGACCACGTGATCGAGCACCGGCATCTCCGACTTCGGCAGGAACGCGTCGCACCCGGCATCGTACGCGCGAGCGAGCTCCTCCTGGGTGGACGGGAGATGGCTGTAGAGGCAGACCCGGACCGCGGTCGTCTCGGGGATCGCCTTGAGCCGCCGGCACACCTCGACCGCGTCGATCCCCGCCCCCAGGTGGGCCGCGACCAGGAAGAGATCCGCACCCGAATTGCGAGCCTCTACGAGGCCAGTGGCCCCGGAATCCGCCAGCAGGACCTCGTAGCCGAGGTCGCTCAGGCGACTCTTCACGATCAGGCGGTTGCCGGGGTCGTCGTCGATGACCAGGATGCGACTCATGTACACCTCCGTCCGGCGGGGATCGACGCCGGTCGAGATACGGACTGCGGCCACCCCTTCGGCCGAGGAGGGGCTGCCAGACCGCGAAAACCAGTTTTGAGACTCCGCGGGGCGCGGATCCGACTGCTGACTGCCAGAATTCTTATTCGTGAGACCGCTCGAACCATCGGGTAGAGACCCCATCTTCGGGAGAGCCGTCCAGAGTGCCCTGGAGGCCCTTCCCGAGGGTCTGGACGCCCTCGCGTTGGTCACCCGGCTGAGCCGCGCGCTCGTCCCGGAACTGGCACGACGCGCGGCAAGCTTGCACCTTCTGCGCCTACGATCAAGGGATAAGTTCCCGAGGCTGGCACCACCCTTCCTCACCGCGCTGGGATTGGAGCAGGCGAGCTCGGAGATCGTGGCGGCGCGGCGCGCGGCGAGAGTCGCCTCGAGCGCGCCGGGTGGCCGCGTTTTGGACGCCACGTGCGGCATCGGCGGGGATCTCCTGGCCCTCGCCGCGGCCGGAGTGGAGGTGGTCGGCGCCGACCGGGATCCCGAGTGCGCCTCGTTCGCCCGCGCCAACCTCGAATTCCACCAGCTAACCCCCCGGGTGGTGGTCGCGGACGCCATCCGTCCGGCGGTAAAAGCGGACCTCCTGCTCCTCGATCCCGATCGCCGCGCCGGGGGAGGGCGATCCCTCGATCCGTGCCGCTGGTCTCCCGACCTCGAATCGTCCCTGAGGCTGGCCGCCGGTTTCGACGGCGCGTGCCTGAAGCTCGCCCCGGCCCTCGATGTCGAGCGGCTGGAGGAGGTGGAGCGGGTCGCGCTCGATCCCGACCGACCCCGCAGCCGCGAGTGGATCTCACGCGCGGGCGAGCTGGTCGAGCTGTGTCTCTGGACCGGCTCGCTGGCGGACGAGGCGGCGCCGCCGCGGCGGGCGACCCGACTCGAGCGCGGCGGAGGCGTCGTCTCCATCGCGGGCGAGACGGAGTCGATCGAGGCCCTCTCCCCCGAGGCCGCGGCCGGGGTCTCCTGGATCGCCGACCCCGATCCGGCGGTGATCCGCTCCGGTCTCCTGGGCCATCTCGCTCGCCGGGTCGGCCTCGCCCCGCTCGCGCCGAGAATCGCCTACCTGGGGGGTGACGCGGAGGTCTCCAGCCCCTTCCTGCGCACCTGGCGCGTCCTCGGCTCGGCCCCGCTCGACCCGCGGCGGGTTCGCGTCCTGCTGCGCGATTTCGACGTCGGGCCGATCACCGTCCGCAAGCGCGGTCACCCCGACCCGCCCGCAGTGCTGGAAAAGCGGTTCCGCGGGCGCGGATCCCGCTCCGGCGACCTGCTCATCGCGCGTCTGGCCCGCGGGCACCGGGCCTTCTTGGTCGAAAGGGTGCCGCGGACCGAAGAGCACCGGCCAGCACACCCGGACGCGGGTCTGGTGGGCGATGAGGGATTTGAACCCCCGACTTCCTCCTTGTAAGGGAGGCACTCTAGCCACTGAGTTAATCGCCCTGGGTACCAGATTCGGGACGACACGGTATCCTGCCCGGCCCTCAGGCTCCATTCTCCGGACGGGGATTCGGAACCGGCCCCATTTCGGTCGAGAGGGATAGGGGCCCTCTCCCACCGGCGGAAGGGCACCGTCCGCCCGAGCTCCTCCCACCTTCCCCCAGATCATCATGCGCATCGCTGTCGTCGGCACCGGTTACGTCGGTTTGGTCGCGGGCACCTGCTTCGCCGAGAGCGGCAATGACGTCGTCTGCATCGACATCGACGAAGAAAAGGTCGGCCTGCTCCGGGACGGGGTCGTCCCCATCTACGAGCCGGGGCTCGAAGAGCTCCTACGCCGAAACGTCAATGACGGTCGCCTCCGCTTCACCACCAGCTACGAGGAGGGAATCCCCCGAGCGCAGGTGGTCTTCATCGCCGTCGGGACGCCCCAGGGCGAGGACGGCAGCGCCGACCTGCACTACGTGCTGACGGCGGCGGAGTCGATCGCGAAGCACATCACCGAGTACACGGTGATCGTCGACAAGTCGACCGTTCCGGTCGGCACCGGGCACAAGGTGCGCGAGGCGGTCAGCGCGGTCACCGACGTCGAGTTCGACATCGTCTCCAACCCCGAGTTCCTGAAGGAAGGCGCGGCGATCGACGACTTCCTCAAGCCCGACCGGGTGGTGATCGGCTCCGACAGCCCGCGTGCGACGGAGATCATGGACGAGCTGTACTCGCCCTTCGTGCGCACCGGCAACCCGATCATTCACACCGACGTCGCGTCCGCGGAGCTCACCAAGTACGCCTCGAACGCGATGCTCGCCACGCGCATCTCGTTCATGAACGAGCTGGCCAACATCTGCCACCGCGTCGGCGCGCGCATCGACCACGTGCGCAAGGGGATGGGCACCGACGTCCGCATCGGCTCGCGCTTCCTCTTCGCGGGTTGTGGCTACGGCGGCTCCTGTTTCCCCAAGGACGTCCAGGCCGTGATCAAGACCGCCGAGGAGTACGGCTACCAGTTCCGCATCCTGAAGGCGGTCGAGCAGGTCAACGCGGACCAGAAGCGCCTCCTCTTCAAGCAGGTGATGAAGCACTTCGGCGGCGACATCGAGGGGCGTCGCATCGCCGTCTGGGGCCTGGCCTTCAAGCCGAACACCGACGACATGCGCGAGGCGCCGTCGGTGGTGCTCTGCCAGCTCCTGACCGAAGCGGGGGCGAAGGTCGTGGCCTACGACCCCGAGGCGGTGCAGGAGTCGAAGAAGCACTACCTCGGCGAGACGGTCGAGTACGCGGACCGACCGATGGACGCGCTCCAGGACGCGGACGCGCTGCTCCTGGTGACCGAGTGGAACGAGTTCCGTCGTCCCGACTTCGAGGCGGTCCGCGATCAGATGAAGAACCCCGTGATCTTCGACGGACGCAACATCTACTCGCGCCCCGTGCTGGAGAAGCTGGGCTTCACCTACTACGGCGTCGGCGTTTAGCAGTACGGGGTCGCACTCCCGGTTGTTGTTTCTTCATGGGCGCCTGCGGCGCCCTTGAATAAACAACAACCGGGAGTGCGACTCCGTACTGCTAAACGCTGCGCACGAGGAGGCGCGAGGCGTCGTCGACGAAGCGGATCCGATCCCCTTTGCGGGCGGACCGGATCCAGCGCTCGACCACCAGCTGTGGATCGTCGGCTGGTCGCAGGTGGATTCGCTCGACCTCGGCGGCGGGAAGCCGGGAGCTGAGGTATACGGCCTCCACGCTCTGCAGGTAGTCGGCGAACTTCCACGCCTTGTGCGAGTACAGGACGTACCCCGCCCGGTCGATGCGGAGCACCTCCTCCAGCGGTCGGGCGAGCGGCTCCACGAAGTTCTCGCGTGACGCGCCGGGGCCGAGACCGTTGGTGCACTCGGCGAGCCACAGGACCTCGCCGCCCTCCAGCACCGCACCCCGGGTCAGCTCGAGAGCGCGCTGCGCCGCGTAGAGGCTCTCGTCGTACGGCGCCCCTCCGTTGGAAACCACCAGGAACCGGGTCGGCTCGACCTCCAGGGTGGTGAAGCGATCGGCGGCGAGCATCGCGCGCCCGCTGACCTCCGCGGTCTCGCCCCCACCCGCCCACCGGAGCGCATCGCCCCCGGTCACGGTGGCGAGCGCGAAGTGCGGGCGGCCGGCCATCAGCTTCTCCAGCGCCTCGACCATGTCGGCGGCGACGGGGTTGTCGCGCCGCGCCGGGTCGGGGTGCCAGGGATGGATCCCGGCCGCGGAGCGGGCGTCGAGCGCCCACGAGTGGTTGCCCCGCACCGACTCCAGCGAGGTCAGGCCGGGCAGGTAGTACTTGGCCGGATTCGAGTAGCCGGCGAAGTAGTGGGGCTTGAAGTCCGAGAGCACGAGGAACGCCCGGCAGGAGGCCAGCGCGGGGTGGAACCGGCAGACCGTGCCGCGCGAGGTGTGCCCCAGGTCGTCGAAGGCGCCGGCCCGGGCGTCGTGCATCAGGAGCCGCGCCTCGGGACGGACCCGGTCGAGCAGCGCGCGCAGGCGGTGGAGGAGCTCCACGTTCTCGGGGCTGGTCCCGTCGTGGGTCCCGGTACAGAGGAAGACGTCGAGGGCCTCGGCCCCGGCGAGCTCGGCGAGCACCGGCTCCCAGACTCCCTCGCCGGGGGGCTTGCGCGAGCCGTCGGCGAGCAGCAGCCCGACCCGCGCGCCGCGCACCGCGCGGGAGAGACCCGCGCTCCGCAGCTCCTCGAGGGCGCGCTCGAGCAGCGGAGCCTCGCGCGAGTCGAGCGGGCCCTCGTCGCCGAGCCTCTCCGAGATCGACGTCACGTCGTGCACGCCCGCCACGAGCTCGTCGGGCAGGGAGAAGGGCTGTCGTCCCGAGCCGTGCTTCAGGGAGAGCTCCATCCGCGCCAGCTTACCCCGCGCCCGGCGGATTTCGGTGGGAGACGGGCACGGGTCAGTCGAGACCCGGGGGGAGACAGGCATCGGGGCGGGCCGCGGAGAAGCGAGGTCGCGGGGTGTGGCGCGGGGGGATCGGCCGGCCCTTTCCCGCTCCGGCGGAGTCCTCTTCCGCACGCCGCCGCAGCCGCTCCTCCACCTCCCGGGCCAGCCGCCCCACCGAGCGCATCCGCTCCAGCGCCTCGCGCACCCGCTCCCCGAGGGCGGTCTCCTCCAGGGCCACGTCGCGCAGTGAGGAGCGGCATAGCTCGAGCACCCCGGCCGCTCCCTCGAGGTCGCTCCGGTCGATCAGAGACGACGCCCAGGCGTCGAAGGCGCGGATGCGGTCCACCGGGTCGGCTCCGCGGCGCGCCACCCGCTCGTAGCAGCGGCGCGCGTCGCCGGGGCGCCCCAGCTCCTCGTGCACCCTTCCCGCCCAGTAGCTCGCCCGGTCGCGCTGTCGGTGCGCGCTGTCGCCGTCGGCGAGGATCCGCTCGTAGGCGACCAGCGCCTCCAGGTGCCGGCGCTTCCGCCGGTGCAGGTGACCGATCTCCATTCCCGCGCGCGCCTCGAACTCGGTGCGCTCGCCGAGGCGTCGCGCCGCGCGGAACTCCTCGAGGGCTTCCACCGCCGCGCCACCGGCCCGCAGCAGCTCGCCGGCGCGAAAGGCGGCCTCGGCGCGCAGCGTCCGGTCGCGAGGAAAGTGGACGCCCACCGCCCGGTAGGCGGCGACCGCCTCGGCCCGGGCGCGTCGCCGCGCCTCGCCGCCGCGGCCGTGCAGCTCGCGCTTGCGCCGGGCGGCGTACTCGAGCTGGGCCCGGGCGCTCTCCTGCCGCGGCACCTCCACGGCGCCCTGACCGGCGGCCCGCTCCGGCCCCCCCGGCACCATGACCATCCCCCCCCCGGCGAGCAGCACCGGAAGCAGCAGGAGGACCGGGAGCTTCACGCCACCACCTCGCGCAGGGGGACGCGCGGCGTGGAGCGCTCGGCGGCGCGCACCGCCAGCGTACGCTTCAGCCGGCGCCGCAGCCGGAAGAGCCGCATCTTGACGCTGTGCGCACCCAGCCCGAGGCGATCGCCCACCTCCCGGCAGTCCGCGCCCTCCAGGTAGTAGGCGTCGAGCAGGTCGCGCTCCCGCGGAGCCAGGGCCCGGCACGCCTCGGCGAGCAGGGAGAGCAGGTCGTCGCTCTCGAAGACCCGCTCCCCCACCGAGAGGCGCTCGGGGAGTGGTTCTCCCCCCGGGGCGAGCTCCCGCCCCTCCAGCTCGTGAAAGAACTCCTGCGGGACCTCGACGCAGCGACGACGTCCCCGGCCGCGGCGGAACTCGCGCATCACGTTCCAGGCGATCCGTAGCACCCAGGGGCGCAGCGACGCGGGGTCCTTCAGACCGCCGCGGAAGCGGGCGGCGCGCAGGAGGGTCTCCTGCACCAGGTCGTCGAGGTCGTTGCGGTCGGAGCAACTGTGGGAGAGGGTCAGCTCGACGTCGGGGCGAAGGTCGGCCAGTCCACGCCAGGCTCGCGCCGTGGGAGCGCTGTCTATCATCGTTTTCTCCTCGCCGGCACGGGGGTCACCACGACCCCCGGGGATCATCGCCGGCGAGGGAAGAGACGACGCCGGGACGCTCCCGGTACGCGGGGAGCCCGGGGGACGCTGCCGGGGCGTTCGATCGGCGAGGAGCGAAGTGGGGAGTACCCGGGCACCGACGATTCCACTCCCCTCGATTCCCCACTTCCGGTGAGCGTGACGCGACGGGCCCTCTCGAAACGAGCGGCGGGCGGCCCCCGGTGAGGAGGGGCCCCCCCCCCCCGGGACGAGATACGGCACATGTCAGCCCGTGATTAA
>CAZCAC010000001.1:201817-224526 GCA_964496575.1 uncultured Planctomycetaceae bacterium
CGGGCCGCGCGGCGCCCCGGCGGGGGGGGGGGGCCCCCCCCGCCGGCCCCCCCCCCCCCCGCCGCCGGGAACGAGATCCGGCACTTCTCAGCGCTTGATGAATCCCTGGGCTTCCTTGTCCCACTCGGTGCCGGGGTAGAGGCGCCGCACCTTGCGGTAGAGCTTCTGGGCCGCCTCCTTGTCCTTCTCCTCCAGCGACTCGTCGAAGACGCGGCCGGCCCAGAACATCGCCTTGGGCACGTAGCGATTCTGGTCCTTGTAGACGACCACCACGCGCATGTAGGCCATCTTGGTGTCGTTCAGGAGCCGATCGCGCTTCTCGCCGGGGGCCTCCGCCATCGCCCGGCGGAAGAGGCAGTCGCCGTAGCCGGTGTAGGCGGCGGCGAGGGTGCGCGGCCCCGCCTTCGGGTTCTGGATGACGCGCTTGAGGATCGGCTCCGCCTCGTCGTACTTCTTGCCGGAGATCAGCGACTCACCGATCGCCACCTCCGCACTGTTCTTGACCTGCGGGAACGCGGTCCCCGCCTCGGAGGCGATGGTGGCGAGCTTGCCGCGCAGCTTCTTCCCCTTGAGCGAGGTGTCGTAGAGGGTGCTGTAGAGCTTCTCCTCCATGGCCCAGCGCTGGGAGAGCCCTCGGGCCTGGATCATCGCCTTGAACTCGTCGAGGGCCTTCTTGGAGGCGGCCCCCTTCCCCATCAGGAACAGCGTCTCGGCCTTGGCCAGATAGGCCATCGGCACGTAGCGCGACTCGGGGCGCTGCTTGATCAGCTGGTCGGCGGCCTCGAGCAGCAGGTCCGGCTCGCCGGCGATCCCGTAGATCTCGACCAGGCGCCACATCGCGTAGGCGGGCTCCCACTTGTAGCGGAGGCGCTTGCCGGACAGGGCGCCCTCCAGGTAGGTCTGGAGGTCGGAGACCGCGTCGAGGAGCTGGCCGTCCTCCACGGCGGTGTCGGCACGGTCGACCAGCTGTGACTTGGCCGAGTACGCGACGCGCAGGACGGCGGAGGTCTTGACCGACTTCTTCCTGGAGCCGTCCTTGTAGGTGATCTCCTTGACCGTCTCGTCGTCGATGGAGACGTCCTCGTGGGACTTGCCGTCGAGCAGGTAGATCGTGTCGGCGCCGGCGAGGCCGGCCGGGATGGTGAGGGAGGACGCCAGGACGAGCGCCAGGCGCAGGGGGGTGGTCTTCATTTCGGTCGGGGGGTGAGGTGTCCGGCCATCCGTACCGACACCGGCGGGTGCGGTTACGCACGGGCTCCAGCCGGTTGTGCCGGGCCGGATTCGAGCGAAGGAGGATAGTTGCCCTCCCTTCTCGCTGTCAACGCGCTCGGGCGCGCGATCAGCGCTCGACCCGCATCGCCGCGGCCAGCTCGACGGCCGTGGGGGCCCCGACGAGGTGCTCCACCAGGGCCAGGGCGAACTCCAGGGCGGTCCCCGGCCCCTGACTGGTGATCACCGGGCCCGACGCCACCACCCGCGGCTCCTCGAGCGGCTCCCGGGCGGCGAGATCACCCCGGACGGAGGGATGGCAGGTGAAGGGCGTCCCCTCGAGCACCCCGGCGGCCTCCAGCACCAGCGGCGCCGCGCAGAGCGCCGCGGTGGTCCGCCCCTCGCCGTGGAGGCGCCGGATCAGCTCCAGGAGCCTCGGCTCCGCCGCCAGGTTGGTCGTCCCCGGCATCCCGCCGGGGAGCACGACCGCGGTGAAGGGGGCGAGGTCGAGCCCCTCCAGCGCGACGTCGGCCTCGATCGCGATCCCGTGGGAGCCGGTGATCCGCCGGCCGCCCAGCCCGCAGGTCGTCACCTCGAGCTCCGCCCGGCGCAGGACGTCGACGATGGCGACCGCCTCGACTTCTTCGAACCCCTCGGCGAGGGGGACCAGGATCCGTTCCGTGCTCATCGATTTCGCTCCTCTGCGCTGCGGGTTCGATCGCGGGCCGACCAGGGTACCCTATTCACCATGACGAAGACCCCCGCCCCCAGGGTGCTGGTCAGCGCCTGCCTCCTGGGGCAGAGCTGCCGCTACGACGGCGCGCACAATCACGACTTCCAGCTCGAGAAGGAGCTGCGCGAGCGCGGCGAGGAGGCGGTGCCCTTCTGCCCCGAAGAGGCCGCCGGGATGCCGACCCCGCGCACGCCGATCTACATCGAGGCGGAGAGTGCGGCGGCGGTGCTCGACGGGCGCGATCGGGTCGTCACCGAGAACGGCGAGGACGTGACCCCCGCGGTGCGGCGCGGCGCCGAGCTGACCCTGGCCGAGTGCCGCGCGCACGGAATCGAGCGCGCCTACCTGAAGGAGCGCTCTCCTTCCTGCGGCGTCGCCTGCACCCACGTGAACGCCGTCCCCGTCCCGGGTCCCGGGGTGACCGCCGCGCTCCTCGAGCGGGCGGGGATCGATATCGTCGGCGTCGCGGGGCGCCGGGTCGTCGAGGAGTGAGCACTTGACGACGCAGAAGCCCGCGACCGACGAAACCTTCGACCGCGCCCGGGAGGAGTACCTCGCCCGCTGGGGCGCGCTCGGCTCGGCGTGGGGCGTGAACCGGACGATGAGCCAGATCCACGCCCTCCTGATGATCGCCCCCGATCCGCTGAACACCGACCAGATCATGGAGGAGCTCTCCATCAGCCGCGGCAACGCCCACGGCAACCTGAAGGAACTGGTCCGCTGGGGGCTGATCCGGACGGTGAAGCTCAAGGGGGAGCGCAAGGAGTTCTTCGAGGCGGAGAAGGACGTCTGGACGGTGGTGCAGCGGATCGCGCGCGAGCGGCAGCGCACCGAGCTGGAGCCGGTGCTGGAGTGCCTCGACCGGGGCCTGGCGGAGACGAAGGGGCTGAAGGGTCGCGAGGCGCGAGCGTTTCGCCGGCAGCTCACCGAGCTGCGCAGGTTCGCGCGGCTGGGGAATCGGGTCTTCGAGCGAGTCGGGGGGCTGAGCTCCCCCCGGATCCTCTCCTGGATCACCCGCTTCCTCCGGTGAACACGGATTGATTTTCAATTTTTACTGAAAATTCAGGACAATTCTCGGGTCGTGTCCGATACTGAGCCGAGGAGGTTCTGGACATGTCGGAGATCCACCTGGTCACCGGCGCCTTCGGTTTCACCGGGCGCCGCATCGCCGCCGCCCTCCTGGCCGAGGGTCACCTCGTGCGCACCCTGACCGGCTCGCCGCCGCGGGGGCCGGACGCCGCCCGGATCGAGGTCTTCCCGCTCGACTTCGAGGACCCGGCCGGCCTGCTGCGTGCGCTGGAGGGGGTCGCGGTCCTCTACAACACCTACTGGGTGCGCTTCGCCGCCGCCGGCTTCGACCAGGAGCGGGCGGTGCGGAACAGCGAGCTCCTCTTCCGCGTCGCTCGCGACGCGGGGGTCCGGCGCCTCGTCCACACCAGCATCACCAACCCCGCCCCCGACTGCGCCTGGGCCTACTTCCGCCACAAGGCTCGCCTGGAGCGGACCCTCGCAGACCTGGAGCTCCCCTGCTCGATCCTGCGCCCGGCGGTGATCTACGGCCGCGGCGACATCCTGATCAACAACATCGCCTGGCTGCTGCGGCGCTTCCCCGTCTTCGGGATCTTCGGCGACGGTCGCTACCGGCTGCGCCCGATCCACGTCGGGGACTTCGCCGACCTGGCGCTTCGCGAGGGGCGCGAGCGGGAGAGGCGCGTGGTCGACGCGGTCGGACCGGAGAGCTTCGAGTACCGCGAGCTGGTGCGGGTCCTCGGCGAGGCGATCGGCCGGCGGCGCAGAGCCGTGCGCCTGTCCCCCCGCCTCGGCCTCGCGGCCTCGCGGTTCCTCGGTTGGCTGGTGAGGGACGTCCTGCTCACCCGCGAGGAGATCGGGGCGCTGATGGAGGGGCGGCTCGACACCGACGGAGCGGCGGCCGGGGAGACGAAGCTGAGCGAGTGGGCCCGGGCACGGTCAGGGGAGCTCGGGGTCCGCTATGCGAACGAGGTGGCGCGTCGGGGGCGCGGTTCCGTATGAAGGAGGGATGGAACCCGAACCCGATGACGCCTCTCGCGAGCTGCTCGAGCTGCACGCCCGGGTGGATGACGACGTCCACGTGCTCGTCGAGCGGCACCGCGAGCGGCTGAAGTGCGCGTGTGGCTGCTCCGACTGCTGCCTCGACGAGCTGACCGTCTTCGAGGTGGAGGCGGAACGGATCCGGCGCGAGTATCCGAGCGTGCTCCGTGAGCCCTCCCACCGGTCCGGGGGCTGCGCGTTCCTCGATGCCGAGGGCGCGTGCCGCGTCTACACCGCCCGCCCCTTCGTCTGCCGTACGCAGGGGCTGCCGCTCGCCTGGTTCGATGAGGACCAGGACGGCGAGATCGAGGAGCACCGGGAGATCTGCGAGCTGAATCGCGAGGGAGATCCGCTCGAGGGACTCGACCTCGACGAGCTGTGGCTGCTGGGGCCGAACGAGCAACAGCTGTCGCGATTGCAGGAGCGCTTCTCGGGGGGCGGGCAGGAGCGGATCGCGCTGCGCGAGCTGTTCGGTGGGCCGGTCGAGCCGGGGTGAGCGAGGCGACGCTCCGGGTGGTCGCTGGTGGACTCCTCCCCACCTCCGAGCGGATTGTGGAAGATCGACTCCGTTTGTCGCTCGGCCTTCGACGCGCTGGTCGCCTTCGAGCGACACGGAACGGGTTGAATCCGGACCGTCCGGGTCCCATCGAACAGGGGGTGATCCTCGGGGTCAGCCCCCTTCCTCATGGCGGTACGACCTTCACCGTAGCCCCGCTAATTCCTTCCCGTATCCGCCTCTGTGCGACTGGTGTTCCCGGGCCTTGACGCTAGGATGCCTCGCTTAATCTGCGGGCTGCAAACTTCCTCGAGTGCAGCCCTCGACTCCGATCTCCACAACGCCGAACTGTCCGATCCACGGCGATGCGCCGCGGGCCCGGAAGGGCGCAGATCGGCACTCGCTGAAGGATGGCCCCATCATGGCTCTCTCCGGCTTCCCGAAGACCGAAACGCTGAAGGACGGAACCGAGGTGACCCTTCGCCCCATGGGCGCGGGGGACCTGGACGTCCTGCACACCTTCTTCTGCGAAAGAGTGCCGAAGGAGGATCGACACTACCTCCGGTACGACGTCGCCGACCGCAAGGAAATCGCGCGGTGGATCGAGAACCTGCCCCACACCCGGATCGAGCGGATCTTGATGTTCGAGGGTGACGAGGTCATCGCGGACGGCGCGATCGAGCACCACCCCCACGGCTGGTCGAGGCATATCGCCGGGATCCGGCTGGTGGTGGCTCGAGACCGACAGGGCAAGGGTGCCGGCCTGATCCTGCTCAAGGAGCTGGTCGCGCAAGCTCAGAGCAAGAAGGCGGAGTTGATCAAGGCCCAGGCCTACGAGAGTCACAGCACGGCCCTGGCCGTGTTCCAGAAGCTCGGCTTCCGCATGGAAGCCGTTCTTCACGGCTTCGCCAAGGACATGGAAGGCGAGCGGCAGAACCTGGTGGTGATGGTCCGCGACGTCGACGAATTGTGGCAAGCCATGGAAGACATGCTCTGGCAGAGCGACTGGCGCGGCGATTCCTGACCAATCAGAGTGACAACAATGTCCACAGAAACACCGAAGAAACGGAAGATCAGCAAATTCATCTGCCAGATCCCCATCGACCAGGAACGCTGCAAGGGCTGCGGCTTCTGCGTGGAGTTCTGTCCGACGGACGTCCTGGTGCTGGATGACGGCTTCAACGCGAAGGGCTATCACCCCCCCAAGGTCGTCGATATCGAGTACTGCACCGGTTGCGACCTGTGCGGCATGTTCTGTCCGGACTTCGCCATCTACGCGGTGAAGACGGGGCGTCGCGACAAGAAAGGAGAAGAGTGATGGTCGAGTACACGAAAGCCGATCCGGCCGGCGTCCTCACCGGCGCTCACTTCCTCGACGGCGACCACGCGTGCACCGAGGGCGCCCTCGCCGCCGGCTGCCGCTTCGTCGCCGGCTATCCGATCACGCCCTCCACCGAGATCGTCGAGCGGATCGCAGCCCGCTTCCCGATGGTCGGGAAGGGGATCTTCATCCAGATGGAGGACGAGATCGCCTCGTCGATCGCCATCCAGGGCGCCATCTGGGGCGGCAAGAAGGCGATGACCGTCACCTGCGGTCCCGGGATGTCGCTGATGACCGAGCACGTCGGTCTCGCGGCGATGACCGAGTGCCCGGTGGTCTTCGTCAACGTGCAACGCACCGGCCCCTCCACCGGATTGCCGACGCAGCCCGGCCAAGCGGACATGATGCAGGCGCGCTGGGGTTCGCACGGTGACTACGAGGTCATCGCGCTCTGCCCGGAGTCGCCGCAGGAGTGCTTCGACCTCACCATCGAAGCGTTCAACCTGGCCGAGGTCTACCGCACGCCGGTCATGCTGATGATGGACGAGTGCGTCGGTCACATGACCGAGAAGGTGGTGATCCCCAAGCCGGACGAGATCGACATCGTCGAGCGCCGCTGGACCAAGAAGCCGCCCGGAGAGTACCTCCCCTTCGAGCCGGTCGAGGACATGGTCCCCGAGATGGTCAAGGTCGGCGACGGCTACAACATCCACGTCACTGGCCTGACTCACGACTACCGCGGCTACCCGACGATGACCGCCGATTGTCAGAACGACATGCTCACCCGGATGGTCGACAAGATCCGCAAGCAGGAGGACAAGATCCGCAGCATCGAGACGGAGAATCTCGACGACGCGGAAGTGGTGGTGCTCTCCTACGGGATCACCGCGAGGGTCGCCCTGCGCGCGATCGAGGTCGCCCGCGCCAAGGGGATCAAGGTCGGTCGCATGCGGCTGATCGTCGCCTGGCCCTTCCCCGAGGAGCCGGTGCGTGAGATCGCCGAGAAGGTGAAAGCGATCGTCGTTCCGGAAATGAACCTGGGGCAGATGTCCCTGGAAGTGGAACGAGTGGTCGCGGGCCGCTGCAAGACGGTCCTGGTGGGCAGCGCCGGCGGTGCGGTCCACGAGATCAATTCCATCGTGAAAGCAATCGAGGAGGCAGTCCAATGACCGAAGCCACCGCAGAGCTGCAAGAGAACCCCGTCAAGCCCTTCCTCCGCATGGAGCGGATGCCGCACATCTGGTGTCCGGGATGCGGGATCGGCACCACGGTCAACTGCTTCGCGCGCGCGGTCGAGGACTGCGGCATACCCCTGAACGAGCTGACCGTCGTCTCCGGCATCGGTTGCACCGGCCGCGTGGCCGGCTACCTGGAGCTGGACTCCTTCCACACCACGCACGGGCGGGCCCTCCCCTTCGCCACCGGGCTGAAGCTGGCCAACCCGAACCTGAACGTGGTGGTCTACTCCGGCGACGGTGACCTGGCGGCGATCGGCGGAAACCACTTCATCCACGCGGCCCGCCGCAACATGGACATCACCGTGGTCTTCGTCAACAACCACACCTACGCGATGACCGGGGGGCAGGCGAGCTCAACCACCCCGCTCACCGCGACCGGCACGACGGCGCCGTACGGCATGTTCGAGCACCCGTTCAACATGCCCTATCTCGCCGAGTCGTGCGGCGCGGTCTACGTGGCCCGCTGGACGACCTACCACGTCCGTCAGATCGCCAAGGCGATGAAGGAAGCGATCCAGAAGAAGGGCTTCAGCTTCCTCGAGGTCATCTCGCCCTGTCCCACGCTGTACGAGCGCCGGAACCGTCTCGGCGACGGCCTGACCCGGATGAAGTGGTACAAGGAGAACAGCGAGATTCGCAACGGGGAGGACACCAAGAACCTCGACATCGACTTCCAGAGCCAGATCATCTGCGGGAAGTTCGTCGACAAGGAGAAGGCGACCTTCCTCCAGAACTACAACAACCAGCTCAAGAGTCGTCTCGGCGAGCGCTTCCAGCCGTACGAGGGTTGATCCGATGGCAGTCAGCGAAATCAAGATTGGCGGATTCGGCGGCCAGGGCGTGATCCTCACCGGGATCATCATCGGCCGGGCGGCTTCGATCTACGACGACAAGTTCGCGACCATGACCCAGGCCTTCGGGCCCGAGGCGCGTGGTTCGGCCTGCTCCTCGCAGGTGATCGTCTCCGAGGATCCGATCCTCTACCCCTACGTCACCGCTCCCGGCATCCTGATCGTGATGTCGCAGGAGGCGTTCACCAAGTTCTATCCGGCGATGCCCGACAAGGGCCTGCTCCTCTACGAGGAGGAGCTGGTCAACCCGAAGGATCTCAAGCCGGGCATCCGTCCCTTCGGCGTCCCGGCGACCCGCTTCGCCGAGGAGCTCGGCCGCAAGATGGTCCTGAACATCGTGATGACCGGCTTCTTCACCGCGGTGACCGGCCTGGTCGACCCCGACGCGATGCGCGAGGCGGTCAAGACCTCGGTTCCTCCGGGCACGGAGGACCTCAACCTCCGCGCGTTCGACAAGGGTTACGAGCACGGCAAGAACCTGATCGAGAGAGCGACCGCCAAGGTCTGACCGATCGCCGCCAGGGAACCGCGTTCTTCTCCGCCACCTGGCGGAGAAGAACGCGGTTCCGTATCGCGCGCACGACAGCTCGCCTGGTTTTCTGATATTCTCCGGAAAGTTCGCCTCGCGAGGGACTTCCTTACGCCTCCGTACTGAACTCGTGTCGACCTTCCCAGAGACAAGGAATCCCGAGCCCGCCCCCGACGGGTTCTCGCAGACCCTGGCGGCGGCCCGCCAGGGCTGCCCCGAGGCGCTGGAGCAGCTCTTTCAGTCGTTCTACCCTCGGGTCGAGCGCATGGTGCACAATCGACTCGCGCGAGATCTCCGCACCGCGCGCCCCTGGCTGGCCGCGCGTTTCAGCACCGGTGACATCGTGCAGGAGGTGTTCCGCAGCGTGCTGACGGACCTCGGGGCATTCGCGGGCGACAACGAAGGCGCCTTCGCGGGGTACCTGGCGATGGTCGTGCGGAACCGCATCGTCGACGCGGTGCGCTTCCACGAGGCCGCGGCGCGTGACGGCCGACTCTCTCGCGGGACGCTGGACCACGCACGTCCGTCGAGCGAAGCCGGCGATCCCGTCGAGGATCTGGCGGCCGCGGAGGAGATCGAACGATTCCGGAGGGCCCTGGAGACCTTTCCCGAGCGCGAACGGCTCCTGCTGCGAGCACGTCTGGAAGGCACCGCCAGCTTCGGTGTTCTCTCCCAGCAGCTCGGCTACGGATCCTCGACGGCGGCTCGCCGTGCCTTCCACGCCGCCCAGGCGCGGCTCGTCCTGCTCATGGGTGAGGACCGATGAGTGACCACCAGGCGCAGTCTCCCGCCGGGGGATCGAAATCGGACGCTGATCGCACCCTCGAGGCTCTGGTCGGCCGCGCACTCGAGCTCGAGAGCGCAGGACGACCGGTCGACCTCCAGGAGCTGGCCGGAGGAGACCCCGACCTGGTGCGAGCCGTCGAGCGCGCCTTGCAGACCGCCCACCGCCTGCCCGGCTTGCACGCGGCCAGTTCCCGGCACGACGCCCATCGCCGCCGCGTCCTCGCCGAGCGGTATCGGATGGACGCTCGCATCGGCGCCGGAGCGATGGGGGTCGTCTACCGGGCCTTCGACCTCGAGCTGCAGCGCGAGGTCGCGGTCAAGATCCTGCGCTCGGGGCTCCTGGCCCACGACGAGGCCAACGAACGGTTCGACCGCGAGGCCGAGATCCTGGCTTCGGTGCGTCACCCGGGAGTGGTGACCCTTCACGATCGCGGCCGAACGGAGGACGGGGACGTGTTCCTGGTGATGGAGTTGCTCGAGGGGATCCCGTTGAGCGACCTCCTCGAGAAGGCGGGAAGCCTCGGCGTCCCCCCCGAGAAGCTGGACACGCACTGGATCGCCAAGCGCCTCGACCTCGAGGCACTGAGGGAGTCGACCTACCTGCGCACCTGCGCGAGCTGGGTCGCGGATCTCGCGCGCGGTCTCGATGCCGTCCACGGCGCTCGTGGATTCCACCGCGACGTGAAACCGTCGAACGTCTTCCTGCGCTCCGACGGACGTCCCGTCCTGATCGACTTCGGCATCGCGGCCCGGGTCGACGACTCACTGATCACGCGTGAGGGCAGCACGATTGGAACCCCGGCCTATCTTCCGCCCGAAGCCCTGGGAATGCGCCCCACGCCCGGCGTCGGCCAGGACGTCTACGGGCTGACGGCGACGCTGTACCACCTCTTGACGTGTCGACCGCCCTACGAGGGAACGCCGCCTCAGGTACTCGCCGCGCTGGCGACTCGCGAGCCGCCACGCGCGGTTCGATTGCGACCGGGTTTGCCGCGCGACCTGCAGGCGATCCTCGAGCGGGGAATGGCCAGGGATCCCAGGCGACGCTACGTGAGCGCGCGAGCTCTCGAGGAAGACCTGCGCGCGTTCCTCGACCACCGCACGGTGCAGGCCCGGCCGACCACCGTCCTGGGGCGCACCTGGCGTCGGGCCCGCCGCTCGCGCTTCGCCGGGGGAGCCGCTGCGGTCCTGGTGTTGGGCCTGGTCGTGACCTTCGCCGTCCAGGCGAGGACACGGTGGCGCGCCGGGCGCGAGGCCGAGTTCGACCGGGCCTGGAGCCACGTTCTCGTTCACTCGACGATAAGCGAGCACTTCGAGAACCGCGTCTCGGCTACCCCGGAGATGACGGTGGAGTTTGCCGGCCGACTCGACACGGCGGTGGAGGCCTCCCTGTCGCCGATTCCGGCGCGTCTCGTGCGCGCGGCCCATCGGCTCGATCTCGGGGACCTTCGTGGCGCCACGGAGGACATGCAGGCCGTGGCGGCGGCCGGTGGACCGTTCGCGGACGAGCTCGCGAGACGGTACGAACGGCTCGAGCCCGGGGCCGTCGGAGTCGCGGCGCTGGAGCTCGACGCCCTGCCGACTCCGCGGTCGCGTGAGGATCTCTACGTGGCGAGCTACCACGCCCTGCGCGAGCTGCGCTACGCCGACGGCCTGAAGCTCCTGGCCAGCCCCGAGCTCGATCGGTACCGCCCGGCGGAGGAACTGCGCTTGATGCTGGCTCCCATCACCAGGGGGTTCAACCGCAAGAGCATGCCCGAGGAGCAGGTCGTGCTGCTGGCGGCCGAGTGGCACGAAAGCATCGTTCGATTCGAGGAGCAGCTCGGACATCGCACGGCGCTGACCGCGTTCCTCCTCGGCACCGCACTCGACTTCCAGAAGCGGTGGGAAGCCGCCCTCGGGTTCCTGGACGAGTCCATCGCCCTGGCTCCGTACGCCACCGCCCATCGCATCAACGCCGGGCGCACGGCCTTCCGGCTCGGGCACCACGCGGACGTGCCGGAGTACCTGTCGCCCGTCATCGCCTCGCTCCCCCACTACTGGCGCCCGTACGACACGCTCATCCGCAGTCTCCTGAGAGCGGATGAGCTCGAGGAGGCCGAGCGCTGGCTGGCCGAGGCTCCCTTCGAGGCCCAGGGGAAGGCGCGCCTCCAGCGTGAGCTCGAGGCCGATCTGGCGTCGCTGCGGGCCTGGAACCGACATCGCGCCGGAGCTAGAGAGCAGGCGCGGAGCGAAGCCCGGGTGGCCGTGCTCGGCTACGACGAGCTGGCGTCGACCGGCCGGTTCGAAGAGACCCCGCGATCGACGGTAGCGCGCGCGATCCTGGCCGACGAGCCGCACCGGATCTTCGACGCCATGCTCCTGGCCCTCTGTGAGAACCCGGTCGAGGAGCTCCGTCTGAAGTCGTTGCTCGAGTTCTTCCCCGAATCACTGGACGCGGGAAACCGCGACTCGATAGTCCGCTATGTTCAGGCGCTACGGGCCCACCTGGTGGACCTCATGCGCGTTGCGGATCCGTCCCCGGCCGACGAGAGGGAGCCAGCCGGTCGGTGAGAGCACCGAGCACTGGCTCCGTACCCGAACCCCGATCCACCTGCCCTGAATCGACATGCTCAACTCCTCGCTCTTCGAACGAACAATACTCGCCGGCTCGCTCCTCGCCGTGCTCTGCTCGCACGCTCTGGCTCAGGGGCAGATTCCCCCGGAGAGGCGTCGTGGGCTCGTCTCCGGTGCCGCCGTCGCCATCTCCTCGAGAACCGGGACGACCCCCGGGCAGGACGACACGATCCGCATCAGCCCGCCGCTCGATCAGACGACGGCCCCCGCGCCATTCGACCCCGACCTCTTCCCCGGAGCGCCGGACTACTCGCTGGAGAAGCTGTTCCCGAGCCACCCGGCGATCGACATAGACGCTCTCTCGACGGGGAACGACTTCATCGGGCCGATACACACCGATGGGCGAGCCAACCTCCAGGACCCGAATCCGCGATGGCAGGGAGTGACCGTTTCGGTGACCGAGAGCGCTGTCGGCAACTCCCCTGACAGCCTGCTCCAGAGAGAGCCGCTGGCTACCATCGGGCCGGCGGGGAGCCTGATCAGTCACTATCTGACGGGTAGCGCCTCGGGGCCCGATGGACTCCCCGTCGGGCTGGTGGGCACGACGCATCTCGAGCAGAGCAAGACCAACCTGGGTCTCGACAACCTGGCGGATCCGGTCATCGACGGCCTCGACTGGGCCATGGGGATCCGCACCTGGGCGGCGGGCGCGCCGGGCACTACCTGGCCGACCGGGATCATCTTCAATCGGGGTGACAACGAGCTCTACTTCTCCGTCACCAAGGAGTGGGCCGATGCCAACCCGAGCGGTTTCGCCAGTGACCTGTCGGGGAATGGCGTGCGGACCAGCGGTGCCGACGTCTATCGCATCCTCTGGGATTCCTCCACCTCCTCGTGGGAGCCCCCCATCCAGATTCTCGAGGCGGACGATCTCGGCCTCGATTCCTCCGACGACCTCGACGCCCTCGCCTACGATCCGATCCATCACACGGCGCTGCACTCGACCACGGTCGTGTCCGACCTCCGGTCGCAGATCCACGCCTATCAGGGGCCGATGAGCCGCCCCCGCTCCGTGGCGGGGGTGCCCGACCGGGATTACGCGGGCCACCCCATCACGGAGACCCTCGGCCTGGAGGACGTCTCCGACGACGTCTCGGCGATCTGCGTCATCGACCCGGAGCCCGGTACGGTGCCGGACCCCTACGTCGGGGTGAGGCTCGAATCGCTGGGGTTCTTTCCGGAGGACATCGGCCTGAGCGTCGAGCGGACCATCGACGGCGACGATCTGGCCACGATCTGGTGCCAGGCCACCGGCAGGAGAGGCAACCCCCAGGCCGAGCACGTCGTCGAGTTCCTGGTGACCCATCCGGCGAGCGGGGCTTCATTCACCTCCGAGCTCCCCCTCGAAGAAACTCCGGCCAGCCCCTTCGGGGTCGCCGAGTGGACCTGGCCCGTCGGAAACTACTCCGGAGTAGGCGAGCTGGTCTTCTGCGCCAGCCTGTGGGAACTGGGCCCGAGCGGTCGCACGCTGGTCGGTCTGAGCTGGACCACCACGCTGGAGTTCTGACCGGAGGCCGGCACGACCGCTTGCTCCGTTCGACCCAGCGGGAGGCCGCCAGGCGTGCGGAGGATGAACTGGCCGATCTCGGTCGGCTGCAGGTTCAGCAACACCTCGCCCGCGTCGTCGGTCATCCCGACCTCCACGGGGACCGGCCTCCGCCCGCTCTGCAGGAAGACCGCCACGCCGGCGAGGGGTCGGTCTCCATCGAGAGCCTGAACGCGGATCGGGGCGTCCACCGGGCGGGGCAGCTCGCCGACGCGTCCGGGGCCGAATCGAGAGGGGCCCTTCCGGGTCCCGTAGGGGACGTGAGGTGACTTGGGCTCCAGGCCGCTCCCGTACCAGGAGTAGGGATCGTCGAGCTGCCCCTGCCGGTCCTCCGAGGCAGCCGCCGCGTCGAAGAAGTCTCCGAAGATCGGCTCCGGCACCACTCGCTCGACGCGACTCAGGTCTCCCACGTCGCGCACCTCCCCCACCCCGAGCTCGATCTCCAGCTTCTCCGGAACGGGCTCGATCTTCGAGCCGTACACCGAGAGGAAATACGTGCCGGCGCAGAGCCGATCCAGGGCGAAACGACCTTCCTCGTCGGTCGTCTCGCTCCGACGGTTTCCGACGCCTCCGAGGTAGCCGAATTCCCGCCGGACCACGCTGACCCTGGCGCCGGCCCGGGGCTCACCGTCCACCAGCACCCGGCCGGTGATCGACGCGAACGGCTCGAGCTCGATGATGAAGAGGTGAGCGGGGGAGGGCTCGATCGGCCTGCTGCGGGGCACGTAGCCGGGAGCCCGGACCGAGTAGGCGTACCCCTCCAGCGGTGCCGGGACCAGCAGCGCCCCGCCGGGGAACTCCTCGATTCGCGGGGGAACGATCGGATCACCGGTCCGGGCGTCGGTCATGCTGCCTCGGCGGATGCTCATCCCGAAGCGCTCCACCGGCTCTTCGGTCAGGAGGTCGACGACGAAGATCCGGGTGACGACTTCCTCCGGCGGAACCCGTGGCGGGGTGTTCTCGGATTCCGGTTCGGCCGGGGTCTCGGCGACCGTCTCTGCGGGAGCCGGAGTCGGCGCGGGTGAAGTCCCCGCCAGCCGCCAGCAGGCGTAGCAAGCGACCCCGGCGGCGAGGACGGCCGCGGCGACGATTCCGAGCTCGTTCATGCTCCTCCGGGCGCCGGGGACGATGTCCGACGCCACCTTCAGCCTACCGTATCCTCGACCCGGGGTTTCCGGCCGCGTCACGATCACGATGGCGAACCCGAGCAGGGAGAGGCCAGCGGTGGCGCAGACCAGCCGGTTCCGTATCTCGGTATCAGCGCTGCGTCAGGGCGCAGGTCGCCCGCTCACCGGCGACCACCAGGGCCTCCCCCTCGAAGCGCAGCTCGGTGGGTCGCAGCAACCGCGAGCGCGAGCCCTCGCCGGCGCCCTTCATCACGTCGAGCTCGATCCGGTAGGACCCGGCGGCGAGCGCGGGGAGCTCGCAGCGATTGCCCTTCCAGTCGATCCCCTCCCGCTCCAGCTCGCCGGGATCCCCGCGGAGGGTGACGATGACGAAGCCGGGGGCGGGCAGCGTCTCGGACTCGAACTGGAGGAGGAGTGCGGTGTCGGTGCTCGGGGTGAACGTGTCCGGAAGCTCGAGGTCCAGGGCGCCGCAGGTGAGGACGATCGGCACGATCGTCTCCCGGCCGAGGGCGGAGGTGACCGGCGTCTCCGTCCGGCCCAGCGGCAGCTGGCTTCCGAGCCGGAGCACCAGGTGAGTGGGATCGGCGGGGTTCAGCTCGAAGGCCGCCTCGCCCGCCTCGTCGGTCACACCGACCTCCTTCAACGTCTGTCGCCCGCTGCGCTGGGTCAGGACGGTCACGCCGGGGAGCGGGCGCTCTCCGTCGAAGGCCTGGACGCGCACGGTCGCGTCCGCGGTCCGGACCACCCGGTCCAGGGAGCTCGGCCCTCGTCCGGTGCGCTCGCGCGAGATGACCTGCCCGCTGAAGATCGTCCGGGTGCTCTCGCCGGACCCGGTCGACGCCCGCTCTCCCCCCTGCCGACCCGTGCCGAGGTGCAGGATCTTCTCCTGCCGTTCGGGCTTCCGGGTCAGCTCGAGGTCACCCAGGTCGAGCGTCTGGCCGGCCTCCAGGGCCTCCAGCTCTCGCTTGAAGTGCAGGCGCTCGTCGGTCCAGATCGACAGCTCGACGCCTCCCGGGGGCAGTCCTCCGATGTCGAAGAACCCCTCCTCGTCGGCCCAGTCCGCCTGGGTCACCGTGTACCTCGGCACGCTGGGGTGGTCGTACCACGCTCCGAGATCCTCCCCATCCTCCGGCTCCTCCCGGCGACCGCCTTTCAGCCGCACCGGGACACCGGGCACGGGTTTCCCCTCGAACAGCACCCGACCGCGGACCCGCGCCTCGCGATCGAGCCGGATGAAGGCGCGTCGATCGGTGCTCGAGATCGGCTCGATCATTCCGGTCAGCGGGAGATAGTCGGGGGCGCCGATCGAGAAGCGGAACCCCTCCAGCGGGATCTCGACGAACAGCACCCCTTCGGGGAACTTCTTCACCGGCGCGCCGTCGAGTAGCTCCCCGTCCTCGTCCCTCTCTCGATCACCCTTCCAGATCCGCAGGGCGAAGCGCTCGATCGGCTCCTCGTCACGGGAGTCGACGACCAGGATCGCGGTTCCCTTACCGGGCGGGACCGCCACGGGCGTCCGCGCGCGTTCGGTGCCGACTCTCGGACGAGGGTCCGACGAGAGCTCCTCGGCGGCCGCTGGCCCGGGCTCCCTCACCTCCAGCGAATGGAACCTGTCGTTCGCCTCCACCGTGGTCGTGGCCGCCTGGGTGAGCAGCTCCCCGGGGACCGGCCAGGGCACCGATCCAGCCAGCCGCCAGCAGGCGAGCCAGACGGCCCCGGCGGCGAGTCCCGCCGCGGCGACGATGCCGATTCTGTTCATGCTCCTTCCGATGCCCGCGGAGGCCGCGCGGCATCAGTAGAGAGTAGGCGATCCGCCGCCCCGGGTTTCACTCCCCCCGCGGCCGCCCCACGATCACGATGTGGAACCCGAGCAGGGAGAGGCCGGGAATGGCGCAGATCAGCCGGTCGAGGCCGATGAAGAACCGGGTCAGCAGCGCGTTGCCGGGGATGTAGCGCAGCACCCCGAGGTGGTCGGGAAAACCCGCGAAGACGTAGGCGAGGACGCCGTAGCGTTTGACCCGCTCGCACTCGAAGCCCGCCGCCTCGCACAGCGCGAGGATCCCCTTCCGGGTGAAGCCCTGGTCCCCCTCGTCGAAGTGCGCGCTCTTCTTGTACATGACCTTGCGCGCCAGGCGGATCAGTGGGTTGTCGTTGCACGGCTCGCTCATGATCAGCACGCCGCCCGGTTGCAGCGCGTTGCGACAGTGCGTCAGGAAGCCGACGTGGTCGCGCGCGTGGTGCAGGCTGCCCTTGCAGAAGACGACGTCGAAGACGCCCCGTTGAAAGGGCAGCTTCTCCGCGTCGCCGGTGACCAGCCTCGCGTCGGGCACGTACTGATCGGAGACCTTCAGCATCTCGTGGCTGATGTCGAGGCCGACCGAACCGGGGTGCTTCCGCTCGAGCTCGGCGAGGAAGAAGCCGGTCCCGCAGCCGAGGTCGAGGATCCGCTCCGCCGTCTCGGGGACGTGGGAGATCATCTCCGCGTGCCAGTCCTCCTGGAAGAGGCGGGAGAACTCGAAGGAGTAGCGGTAGGCGTAGCGCGGCGCCAGCGTGCGGTGGAGCTCGATCTGGGCCTGGGAATGGGTGAGGCTCATGGACGGGGGTCGGGGGTGCCGAGGAGTGTAGCCCGTCCCCCCCACCGCCGCGGAAGCGAATCGGGGGAGCGCCTTCGTTTTGGGGGCCCGCCTGCGTACCCTCGCCGCACTTCGGTTTCGACCCCGCCCTCCCTTGTTCAAGCACATCGCCTCCAACTGGGCGCTGAACGCCCTCCAGATCCTGGTGATGCTGGTGCTCGCTCCGATCCTGGAGCAGGCGCTGGGGCGCGACGGCTACGGGATCTGGGTGGCGATCATCGCGGCGACCTTCTTCCTGGAGCTGCTCGCGCTCGGCGTGCCGATGGCATCGGTGCGCCACGTCTCGGAGGCGGTGGCCGCCGGCGACCGGGAGCTCGAGGGGCGGCTCGTCGCCACCGGAATGTGGGTGACGATCGGCCTCGGCGTGGCCGGCGTGGCGCTGGGCGCGCTCCTCTTCTGGCCCTTCGAGGCCGAGCTCCTGGGCAACGAGTCGTGGGCGGAGACCCCGGCGGAGACCCTCTCCGCGGCGCGGATCGCCTACTTCATCACCGCCTTCCGCGTCGCCGCCAGCCTCGGCCTGCGCTTCCCGATCGCGGTGTTCGACGCCCACCGCGACTTCGTGGCCAAGAACGCGGTGCAGGGCGCGGGGATCCTCTTCCGCGCAATCGCGGTGATCGTGGTGGTGCGCTGGGACCCCTCGCTGGTCTGGCTCGCCTGGATCTTCGTCGTCGAGTCGGTGCTGGTCTTCATCGCCTTCAAGCTGCTGATCGCCCGCCGCCACGCTGGCGTGCGGGTCGGCCTGGCCGGCTTCGATCGGAGCCTGGTGAAGGAGCTCCTCGGCTTCGGCGTCTTCGCGGCGATCCTGAACGTCGGCTCGCTGATCGCGTTCCAGCTCGACAGCCTGGTGATCGGCGCCTTCATGGGCCAGGGCCCCGACCCGATCACCGACTTCGACTTCGGCAACAAGTTCTTCATGCCGCTGGCGAACCTGATGTTCGGCATCGGCGCGGTGATCATGCCGACCGCGACGGCGATGAAGGCGGCGGGAGAAGAGCGCGCGCTGGAGCACGTCTTCCTCAAGTGGTCGAAGATCAGCCTGTCGGTGGTGCTGCCGATCGGCCTGTACCTGACGATCCTGGGTCCCCGGTTCCTCGCCGCGTGGGTGGGCCCGGAGTACGAGGCGACCGCCGGCCCGGTCACGCGAATCCTGGCGCCGTCGTTCGTGATCTTCCTGACGGTGCGCGCGGTGGCGCTGCCGATCCTGCTCGGCACCTCACGCCCGGGCCTGGCCGCGGGCGCGCTCCTCGTCGCTTCACTGGTCAACCTCGCCCTCTCGATCACGCTGGTCGAGTTGGGCTACGGGCTGATCGGCGTGGCGCTGGGCACGGCGATCCCCAACGTGCTCTTCGCCGTGTTCCTCCTGGGATTGACCTGCAAGCACCTGGGGGTCGGGGTGGGTGCGTGGTTGCGCTACGTCGCGGGGAAGGCCGCGGTCGGGATGCTGCCGCCGCTGCTGCTCCTCTTGCTGCTCGAGCACGGGCTGGACGTTCGCGGGTTTCCGCTGCTGATCGGGTCGGGGGTGGTGATGATGCTGGTCTACGGCTCGGTGTGGGTGTTCTGGGTCTTCCGCGACGATCCCTACCTCGATTTGAGAGAAGAGTTGAGCAGCCGGCTGAAACAGCGCTGAGCGCCGTTGCGCATCAGCTGCTACTCGATCGCCGCGGAGCGAGCAGCGCCATCGCCAGGTGCCCGACCAGGCCCATCCCGACCACGTTGGCGAGCTGCACCAGGTGCACGCCCAGCCCCGTTGAGAGGGCGAGATCCTCCGGCACCCCCAGCTGCACGTACCCCACCACCCAACCCAGCTCCTGCGTACCCGCGCCCGCGAAGCCGTTGATCGGCAACAGGTTCGCCAGCATCGCCCAGGAGGAGCCGAAGAGGGAATCGATCGGGCCCAGCTCCTCGCTCAGACCGAAGCCACGCGCCAGGATCAGGAAGAAGAGGAACACGCCCAGCCACAAGGGCACCGAGATCAGCGCGGCCTTCCACAGCCTCCCCTCCCCACCCGCCTGGCGCAGGGCGAGGCCGACTCTCTGCGCGCGCTCGGTCAGCTTCGCACCGGGGCGCGTCGACTCGAGGCGCAGGAGGCGCATCGGGATCACGAAGAAGTGCACCAGCCAGTCGCTTCGCCAGCTGAGCACGAGCAGGGTGAGCGAGCCGAGCACCAGAAGACCGCCCAGCGGCACCACCCAGTCCGGCTCGAGGTGGCCCGTGCCCTTCAGGTACAGACAAGCGAGGCCCAGCATCCCGAAGAGCGTGGCGAGGTCGAGGAGGCGACTCACCACCAGGGAGGCGAGGCCCTCGCTCCTCGGGACGCCGCACACCTTCTTCAGGTAGACGACCAGCGATGCCTCCCCGGTCTTCGCCGGCAGAACGTACGAGGCGAGATTGTGCGCCGCCGACACGCCGAGCACGCGGCCGTAGTCCGAGCGAGATTCCGGCGGCAGGAGCAGCTGGAAGCGAATCGTCCGCAGGAGATAGATCGAGACGTGGACCGCGAGGGCCTCCAGGTAGACGAGCCCGGGAAGCCGTCGCCAGGTCTCGATCAGCTCCTCGAGGCTCAGCTCCCCCCAGTGGAACAGCAGCACCAGGAGCGCCGCGGCCACCGCGAAGGAGAGGAGGAGCCGGAGGAGGAGCCGCACGATCGGCGGAGCATAGCCTCTCCGGCCCACTGGACCGCCAGAGGCACGGCCTTTTCGGCCGTGCCTCCAGGTCGGACGAAATCCGACCCCGCGCCGAACGCGCGGAAGCACCGCAGGTGTTGACTGATTCTAGAGGTCTGGCCGTCTTCGGCCGGATCTCTACCGGAATCTGACGTGCGTGCCCCCGGAGTCCTCGGCCAACCACTCGAGCACGTCGAAGGAGCCGCCGATCCCGATGGTGTTGATCTCCACCTTGCGGTGCTCGTTCCACGCCGCGACGTGATCGCGGATGACGGTGATGTCGGTCTCTTCACCGACGTTCGGCTCGCCGTCGGAGAGCACGAAGATCGTATCGACATCGGGATCGTCGAAGGCCATCCGGAGCGAGTCGTACAGGTTGGTCGCTCCCCCCGCACCCAGGCGCGAGACGTAGTCGCGGGCGTCGTCCCGGCTCTTGTCGTCGGAACCGGTGATCCCCTCCTGGAGCCAGCCCTCCACCCCGTTGGAG
Source organism: uncultured Planctomycetaceae bacterium (assembly GCA_964496575.1). Classification (GTDB taxonomy): domain Bacteria; phylum Planctomycetota; class UBA1135; order UBA1135; genus CAZCAC01. The sequence goes on from CAZCAC010000001.1 coordinate 222,123, forward strand.
AAGGTGATGATGTTGAAGAGCGCCTTGAGGTCCAGACCGTCGATGCACTTGGTCAGCTCCCGCTTGGCCACCTCGATCCGGGTCGTGCCGCCCTCGCCGACGTAGCGCGCGCGCATCTCCTCGTTCATCGAGCCGGAGATGTCGATGATGAAGATGACGCGGTGGCTGATGATCCGGATGCCGAAGAACTTGACGTTGGTGATCTGCTTCAGCCGCCGCTCCTCCTCGGCGGTGCGCGCCTCCTCCAGCTCGGCCAGGCTGATCACCTCGAAGTCCGCTCCCTCGTTCTTCCACCACGCCTCCCAGGACCGGGAGGCCGTGCGGTAGGGCTTGCCGGTCAGCTCGAAGAGCCCGTCGGCGAACTCGACCAGCATCCGGCCCTCCTCGAACTGCATCTGCGCGATCAGGAGCGGCAGGGCGCGCTTGTCGCGCATCGAGACGAGACCGCGCATGGCCGCGTAGCGGGTCGACCACAACCCGTGCTTCAGCGCCGGTCCGAAGAGGTCGAGGTGGTCGGTCCGGCCGTCCTTGCCGATCTGCATGATCGCGGCGTTGCGGACCTCCGCGTCCTCGCTCGAGGCGTACTCGACCAGCTGAGCGTCCCACTCGGGGTCGGTCCCCCGGATCGTGCTCATCGCGTCGATCGCCGCGGCGACGACCACCGAGTCCTTCGACTTGTCGATCATCTTCTGCAGTGGTTTCGCCGCAGTCTGATCCCCCCGCTCCGCGAGGACCCGTGCCGCCGCCACGCGCACGTCCAGGTCCTTGTCGCCGAGCATCTTCTGGATCCTCTTGTTCAGCTTGTCGTCGTCGACCTTGCGGACCGCGCGCAGGATGAAGAGCTTCTCGAACGTCTTCCCCCTGCCGACCAGCTTGGTGAGCTTCTTGTCGACCGTCTTGTCGTTGAAGCCGGCGAGGAGGTCGGCCAGGGCGTTGCGCAGCTGGGTCGGTGTGATGAACTTCCGGCCATCGTCGATGAAGCGGTCGGCGAGGCGCTTGCCCTCGTCCTCGGCCATGTACTTCGCGGCGAGGATGCGCAGCTCGACCCGCCCCTCGAGGTTGCCGTAGATCTCCTCCGCCAGCGCCAGCGCCTTCTTCGGCTTGCGCTTGCGGTACTCCTCGAGCGCGAGGTAGCGCATGCCCCAGCCCCGCTCCTGCAGGGCTGCCTCGATCTCGTCCAGGGGGAGGTCGGGCGCGAGCACCGCGAAGGCCTTCAGGCGCAGGCTGGCCAGCTTGTGGACCTTCAGTTCCGGCTCGGCCTCCTCGCCGTCCTTCTTCTTCTTCTTTTTCTTCTTCCCTCCCGTCGCCGCGGTCTTCTTCTCCTTCTCGAGGAGCTTCTCGTACCAGGCGTGGTCGTCCTCGGTGGCCATCGCCACGTGCAGGTCCATCGCGCGCTCGCGGATGTCGTCCTCGGCGGGCGAGTCGATGATCATCACCAGGAACGCCTTGCCCAGGTTCCGGCAGCTCCCCAGCCCGTCGAGAGCCGCGTCGCGCAGCTCCTTCTCCTCCGACTCGGTGGCGATGCCCATCAGCTTCTGGAGGGCGAGCTGCTCCGCGTCCTCGACCCCGTCGAAGCCCGGCAGGGTGTTCAGGACCTCGAGCCGCATGTAAATGCTCCCCATCGATCCGTAGATCTCGATGAGCGCCTCGGCCGCGGCCCGGCTCTTGAACCCGGCCAGCCTGGTGATCTCCTCCTCGTCCGCCTCGTCACGGGCTCGCTTGATCTTCTCGGCGAGGTCGGAGATCTCGTCGGCGCGGGGGGCCGGCTGGACCGGCTGGGCCGGGGAAAGGGCTGCCAGGGTGACCAGGGCCACGGTCAGGAGGATGCGGAGCATGGGGTTTTCTGGACTGAGGGGAGGGGGTCGGGGGCTTCGGGACCCGCAGATGACACGCCGGAGGAGCAGAACTGTCAACTCAGTGGGAATTCGGGTCGATACGCACGCAACCACTATCTCCAGGTGGAACGAGGGTATCCTCTCGATTCCCCATCGATACATGGCAGACGAAGTGAGGAATGGCCCCGTGATTCGCCCCAACGGAACGATCAGCGCCGAGCAGGCCCGCGTGCTCCTCAGGCGCTTTCGCGATCTGAACCTCGGTCCCTGCGGGATCGACGTCTCTCAGGAAGAGCGGGTCCAGGTCTCGGGGTGCATCTCCCTCGACCACCCCGTGGAGCGGGGGGTCCGCTACTGCGTGGCGGGCAACGACGGCGTCGAACGGGTCCTGGCCATGTACTGGGACGAAGGGCGCCTCCTCCTGCACCTGCGCCGCGACCGCCGCCCCGACTCGCCGGTCGACGAGGAGCTCTTCGTGGATATCGCCTGCGACGGCCTCGGGCGCCTCTCCTCTCCCGAGCTGGGTGCCCGGATGAGCCTCGAGGAGTCCGACGCCCGCGAGGTCGAGC
>CAZCAC010000002.1:0-160890 GCA_964496575.1 uncultured Planctomycetaceae bacterium
CAGAGCGATGACGGCCGTCGTCAGATTTCGGCGGATTCAGGCAGTCGTCGACACCCGGGTCGTCGGCGAGCAGAAACCGGAGGGGCTGACGAGGCAGCATGGCCTCGTAGACGGCTGTGATCTGGTGAGGGAGAGGTTCCACCAGAGATGTGTGGACCGCGAGAACGGGGTCGAAGAGGTGCGCGAGGCGGATGCGGTGCGCCTCGGATACGAGCCGGAAGAGCTCTCCGTCGCCGTCGAAACTCCACGGTCGGCCTTCCTCGACGAGTTCTAGTTGCTCTTCGTCGTGGCGATATAGAAGGACGTTCGCCACCTTGCCGGAAGGGTCCTTGTAGGTGAGCTCCAGAGCCTCCGAGCCGAACCACTGGACGCTAACGACCGTAACGGCGCAGTCGGAGGCGATCCCTCTGACAGAGGCGTTCGGTTGAAGGTGTTCCAGTGCTGTCATGTTCAGCTCTTCTTGCCGTTGCTTCCCCGAATCTGTTTGGCTGCCCAGGCGTCGATGTCCCGTCGTCGGAATCTCCAGGAACCACCCGCCTTGAAGCCGGGCAGTTCCCCCTTCTGAGCGAGGCGGTAAACCGTCTTCTCGGAGAGCTGGAGCAGCTCGGCAACTTGGGGAACGGTCATGTACTCCTCCATCAGGCGGTGGCTGTTGGGGCCGTTCGGAGGGTGGCAAAATTGGGCAGGAAAGTCCAAAGGTGATCGGCGTCCCAAAATGGGGCGATGTCCTCCCCGCCGCGGAGGATCGGCCGGCTAGTGTCAGCCCTGCTCGACGGCGACGGGGCTGAGCCCCGAGGAGTCTTCGCCGTGGTCGTGAGGCTCACCCGCGGCGGGCTCAGGCTCGGATCGTGCTCTGGAGAGTCAGCTCCCTCGCGGTCCGAATTCGGGGGCTGCCTCCGCTGCATATCGAATCAGCCAGTCCTGGCACAAGCTGACTCCCTCGGGGGTGATTGTCGCGGGGGCGTGGACAAGGACTTCACCTTCAAGCTGCGACGGCTCTTCCGGTTTCATTAGCCGGACAATCTCGCAGAACGTGTCGGTCACCAAGTCACTCACGGCATCCTCGTCGCACTGGGCACGCGCGCGGAGATACAGAGCGCCTCCGACAAACGCCGTCGCCAATCTGTTGAGGCGCGACTCATGGTCTCTTGGATTCTCCGTGTCCTCCAACAGCCTCGCGCACTCCTCCCAGGCGTCCGCGATCTTCGAGGTCACTGATTCCAGAGCTTCGTCCATTACCCGTTCTCCTTCGTGGTTGCATGAAGAGTGGCGTATCAACGCTTGTCCCGACTGGGCGGTTCACAGGCCTTCTGGCGGCTGGGACGGCAGAAAGGCGGGGGTGTCCAATACAAAGGACGTGTAGAGGCGACTTCGCACACCTTACGGCACCACATGCCCTCACTATGGGCCGAATTCCCTCCAGCCTTCGAGCCCATCCAAGATCGAACGGTCCTGCGCTTCGATCCTCGCACGAAACGCTTCCATCGCCTTGGGTAGGAGAGAGATTCGTCCCCTACGCCGCCGCCTGTGAGCCTGGAGGGCGCGGTTCTGAGCGTCTCCCAGCCCGCAGTTGAACAGGACGTGGTTGCTGAACGGCGGACTGGCTTGGATCCGAGGGACGACCTCCGCAATTCCGCGCTCCGTACGCCACGGCCCCGCGACAAAGAATCCCGGGAAGCGAACGACTTGGCCGTTGGCGACCTCGTCCCCGACGGCCTCCGCGAAGAAGCTCAGTGCACGAGCGACGCTGTGCTGGCTCGCGTGCATGCGCTCCGCCACAAAGGCTACGACGCGCTCGAACGACCGTGCGTACTTGCGGCGCAGGAAGGGGACCTTGAGGGGTGCCAGGGCCATTCGTTGGTAGGCCTCTCGGCTTCGCCGTACCTTTCTCTTCGAGAATCGAGCGAGGTCGTACTCCGCCCGGCGGCGCACTGCCTGGAAGTGATCCTGCATGTCACAGACCTGGCTGCGACCGAGGGCTCGGCAGGCCAGAACGACGTAGCGCCCGACCGAGAGACCGGCCTGCCCGGCGAGGAATGAGATGAGTTCTCGCTCGCATGCGCTGGTCCGAATGGTGAGGGTTTGGTCGAGCCGCTCGATGGCGACAGGCTCCTCCTGTTGACCATCGTCCCCGAAAGCTGAGCTACTAATCCTGGGGCTCGTCATGGTCTTCGTCAGGGGGGCCGAAGATCCCCTCCATCGTGACGTGATCGGGAGGAAGGGGGTCATCCACTTCGAGCTGGAAGCCACCGTCCGGGATGAAGATTGGAGTACGACGACAGGGACCATGACCGTTCAAGCCGCCGTCGTAGATGGGCTCAAGGGCCGTCGTGAAGGTCCCGAGCGGGGGGAGCGAGACTGGCCTTCCGGTAGCAACGTTTGCGGCGAGCCGTTCGAGGAAACTGAATAGCGCGATGAGGAACTCTCCCTCTTCGCGTCTGGACTTGTCTCCCACCGCGTAGTCGACGCAATCGACGAATGCGTCGAACTCGGGACTCGGCGGTATGTCAGGGATCGTGAATCTCATCGCGTGATCCTCCTGGGCGCCACGGCGGCGAAAGCCGCGCACGCCACCGATGATCCGAGAACACGATCCTGGTTCGCCGCGTACGGAGCCGTTGATCGAGGCCGAGTGTGCGGACCCCAAGGGTCGGGTCGCCGGCGCTCAAGCACCGATAGGAGTTCTGTCAGTTCTGTCGATTGTCGATGTGCTCCGCTGCCTGCTACGAGCCTGCCTTGGCATCGCTCACCGGGAAGCCGGCTGCGCCCCCCAACTAACCTCTCCGCTAACACCCCCCCTCGAAGTCCGCCCAAATCGGCCGCTGTGGGCCGTAGGGCGCGGAGGGAGTGTCGCTTCGCAAACCGGAGCACCACCCCCCGCGCATCGCTCGCGACGAGCTCGAGCACCGCAGGTTCCGGCGGCGCCTGTTCGGAGGCCTCGGCGGCGTTGTCGACCTTGGGCGTGCCCGTCACCAGGTCGACCAGACACCCCTCCGGCAGGTCCAGGCGAAAGGCTCCCTCCTCGTCACTCGTGGCTCTCGTCAGCACCGCCGCCGGCACCCGCGCCGCGCCGCTCAGGTAGGCCAGGACCTGCACACCGGCGGCCGGCTGCCCCTCCGCGTCCTCGACCCTCCCGGTCATGGATACTAGCTCGCGCAGCTCCAGCACGACGTCGGTGTCGCCAGCGCGCGCGGTGACGGGGCGGCTGGCTCCAAGGTGGGCGTCCGGGTTGTACCAGTTGTAGGACGCCACGATGGTGAACAGCTCGACCACGCCCATCTCCCCGGTCACACCGAACAGCTCGAAGTGCCCGCCCGCGCCGGACGTCGCGCGGATCCGCGGCTGGTCCTTCCCCCCGGCCACCTGGACGAAGACGCCGACGGCGGGCGAGCCGTCGGGAGTACAGACGACGCCGGTGATCGGGTCGCCGAGATCGAGGGTCAGCTCGACGCCCACGACCTGTCCGCCCTCCGGCAACTTCACGGTCTCCTCGGCCCTGGACCCGGGTCGGCCGGGGACCGTCGCCGTCACCTGGAGCTCACCCCCCGGCAAGTCGGCGAAGTGGAAGCGCCCCTGCGTGTCAGTGCGCGAATGCCGGACCGCCGTCACCCAGGTCTTCTTCAGGGCCTCCGTGTCCGGACGGAAGCGACCGAGGTCCTCGTTCGCGCCCCGCAGCTTGACCAGGTGGTCGGGGATCGGGGTCCCGGTCTGCGCCCTCACGATCCCCTCGATGCGCCCGCCGGGGTGCAGCACGAGGTCGCCGTAATCGATCCGCTCCCGGTCCCCCTCATCGGCGGGGAAGTCGTAGACCCGCGTGCCGTACCCGTCCTTCCGGAGGAAGAGCTGGTGATCGATCAGCAAGTGCAGGCTGGTCAGCTCGAAGCGTCCGTCGGGCCCCGTGACCGAGGACTCCCAGTCCGAACGGGACACGCCCTCCACCTTTTTGGATCCGACGCCGGCGACGTAGACGCCCTCGATCGGGGCGCCGCCCTCGTCGACAACCCGTCCCGTCGCGATCCGTGCCGGATGGAGAACGAAGTCCAGCCGGGTGTCCTGGGCCAGCTCCGCCTCCCCGAGCTTCTTCCGCTCGTTGCCGTGGCCCTCCGCACGGACCCGGAGATCGCCGAGGTCGCGGCGCTTGGCCCCGCCGAGCCCGACCATCTCGTACCACCCGTGCACGTCCGTGAGCACGGACCGATGGAAGGAGGCCCCCAGGCCGACCTCGGCGCCGGCGATCGGGCCCCCCAGCGGGTCGCTGACGACGCCGTGGATTCGGACGCCGGCTTCCAGGGCCAGGTCCAGCCGGGCGCGCACGCCCGCGCGCAGCTCGATCCTCTTCGACGGGGGAGGAGCCGCGTCGCGCGGCGTGATATCCACGGTGAGAAGGCCCGGCTGCAGGTCCTCGAAAAGGAAGCGGCCGCCGATGTCCGTGCGCGCGCGGCACTGCTCGACCCGCCGGCTGTCCCGGCCGAGCACCAGGGCGCCCTCGACCGGCGAGCCGTCCGACACGCGCGTCAGGACGCCCTCGAGGATCGCCGCAGCCGTGAGCCGCAGCTCGACGTCGTCCCCCGCGAAGAGGTGGTCGCGCCGGGCGGTGGCGTGATCGCTGGCGCTGGCCTCCACGTCGAGCGGCACGGCCGTCGGGACGGCGACCTCGAAGCGCCCCTCGGCGTCGGTCACGGCCGTAACGACGGGCTGGCGTGAGTCGCGTTCCTCGGTGTCGGGGATCCAGAACTCGCTGTGCGGGCGACGCGTGATCGTCACGGTCGCACCGGGGAGGGGCGAGCCGAGCACGTCGCTCACGACCCGTCCCCGCAGCACGGCATCCCGCCCGGCGGCTGAGGTTCGGGGCTCCTCGACCTCACGGACGACCTCGGTGCGCCCCTCGCTCACCCCCCCGGCAAATGCCAGGTCCTGGTCCCCTTCGGCGCCCGACGCGAGTGGCTCCGTCGGACCCTGCTGGGGGGTCGTGAGGCCGGGTGACGGCGCGTCCGGCCCTACCATGACGAGCCAGCCGACCACGGCGAGGAGTGCCACGGCGGTCAGGGCCAGGAGCATCGGACGGCGGGAGCCCATGGCCCTACTGTAGTGTGCCGGCCGTCCGGGTACGCCGATCTGTCGTGGATGTACAGCTGGCTGTTGTGAATGGCCGCCAGTCCATTGGGGCCCTGGAGCTATACTCTCCGGCGCATGCCCCTCGCTGCCGGCCGGTCTCTCTCCTTCCACGAACTCCTCGACCCCCTCGGGGTCAGAGCGAATTGGGCAGCCCGAACCACAGCGCGAACGACCTGAGCGACTACTCGTGAAGGTTGCGCGCTAGAATACCTGCGCACGAGCCTTGAAGTTTTTAGGAGCACAACTCTCGTACCTGCTCAGCCAGAGGCAGCTTCGTCAGAACCTGTCCGCGCTCCTCAAGTACTTCGTGCTGCTGACAGCCGTCATCTTGGTCTACGCCGTCGGCTTCCACTTTCTCATGGCGTACGAGGGGCAGGAGCACTCCTGGCTCACGGGGTTCTACTGGGCGCTCACGGTCATGAGCACCCTCGGCTTCGGGGACATCACCTTCCACACCGACCTCGGTCGTATCTTCAGCATCCTCGTCCTCCTGACCGGGGTCGTGATGCTCCTCATCGTCCTTCCCTTCGCCTTCATCCGCTTCTTCTACGCGCCGTGGCTCGAGGCGCAGCTCAACACGCGGGCGCCGCGAGCCGTACCGGAAGGCACCAGTGGACACGTGGTCATCTGCAAGTACGACCCGGTCGGGCGCGATCTCATCGAGCGCCTGCGCCTGATGCAGATCCCGACCTTCCTCCTGGAGAAGGACCCCGCCAAGGCGGCCGAGCACTTCGCGGACGGCGTATCCGTCATCGCGGGCAATCCGGAGTCGCCAGCGACCTGGGGCGCGCTCCGGGTCCACCAGATCCGTTCCATAGTCGCCAACAGTGAGGACGCCCGCAACTGCAACATCACGCTCACCGTCCGTCAGGAATCTGCGGAGGTGCCGGTCATCGCCACGGTCGACAACGAGCACTCCATCGACATCCTCGAGCTCGCCGGCGCCACCGAGGTCTTGCCGCTAAAGCAGCGACTCGGTGAGGCGCTCGCCAACCGCGTCAACGCCGGTCACGCCGAGGCTCACATCGTCGGCGAGTTCCGCGACCTGATCATCGCCGAGTTCGCGGTGCACAAGACGCCGTTCGTGGGGCGGACCATCCGGGACTCGCAGCTTCGCCAGTTCACGGGGGTCAGCGTGGTGGGCGTGTGGGAGCGGGGCCGTTTCGAGGCCGCTCGGCCAGATCAGCGACTCTCCGAGTTCAGCGTCCCCGTAGTGGTCGGGACCCAGGAGCAGCTCTTCGAGCTCAATGCGCTCCTCGTCATCTACCACACCAACTACAGCCCCACCTTGGTCATCGGCGGGGGGAAGGTCGGCTGTGCGGCCGCCGCCAGCCTGAAGGCGCGCGGTGTTCCCGTCCACATCATCGAGCGCAGCGAATCGCTCGCAGGTCAGCTCACGGGAGTCGCCGACCAGGTCATCGCGGCCGACGCTGCCGACGGCGAGGCCCTGCTCGGCGCCGGCCTGGCCGAGGCGCCCGCGGTCATCCTCTCCACCAACGACGACAGCATCAACATCTACCTCACCGTCTACTGCCGTCGTCTGAACCCGGACCTCCGCATCATCAGCCGCGTCACCCACGACGAGAACCTGGAGGCGATCCACCGCGCCGGCGCGGACTTCGTCCTGAGCTACTCGTCGCTCGGCGTCGAGTCGGTGGTGTCACTCCTGCAAGGGCGCGAGCTCATGATGTTGGGTGCCGGCGTCGAGCTCTTCCAGGTCGACGTTCCCGCTGATTTCGCCGACAAGAGCCTCGCGGAGAGCGGGATCGGGGCGCGCACGGGACTCAACGTGATCGCCGTGCAGCACGATGGCACGATCGTCCCCAATCCGCCGGGGATCTTTGTTCTGCCCGCCGACGGCGAGCTCCTCATGATCGGCACTCAAGATCAGAGGCAGGAGTTCATGCGGCTCTTTCGCTGAACCTGAGGGTCTCCCCGTTGCCGGGCCAGTGGGCAATTGGGCGGTTGCAGTGAGTCTGCTCTGTCTTCCCCTCCCCAGGGAAACGGAACCAGAGGGAAGCCACCCGAGCGGGAGGCCGAGTCGCTGGCGTGCCTGAATCACTCGAACGTGGCGCAGTGCCTGGGCCCAACAGCCGCGCAGAGAGGATCTCTGTCCCCAGCGAGACGGCGTCGGAGTCGATCTCTCGCGTGCTCTTTCGCGGCCCAATCGTCCCCAATGGGCAATCCTGGGCCGTCAACTTGAGTGCCACTCAAGTGCCACGCTCCTGGTCCACTCCAGTCCACTTCGCGGACAGTTCGCCAGCTCAAGTTCCCAAACCGGGGGACACAGGTTCGAAACCTGCCGGGCGCGCCAGGGGGATCGATAACTACGCGGCCCCCGCATCGAGGAATCGCGCGAAGCGAGCCTCCAGCAGATCTCGGTCCGGTCGGAGTGTCTCCCGGGCCGGGATCAGTATCCGCTGCCCTTCGAAGCCCTGAAGACCATGCCGGAGCATCGGGCCGTCCTCTTCCCTGAGCACATCCGGCCGGATCCGGACCAGCAGATCGGGCCCGATTCCAAGCACATCCTGATCGAACGCAGCGTGGTGGAGCTTGCAGAGGGCGAGACCATTGGACACGACGGGCCTGCCCCCAGGATCCGCATCAGGGACTATGTGGGCCGCATCGAGCAGCTCCGAGTGCTTCAAGCGGCACAGAGCGCAGCGCTCACGATAAGCGCGAAGCACGCGAGTCCGAAATGCCTGCTGGTGCAAGCGCTGCCGAGTCGTGGTCGTGATGTATCTCCTTCTCGGATCCTCGGCGGTGTCGTGAGCCACGTCGGCAGTCGTGACCAGGAATTGTGCGTCGTCGATCGCCACCTCGAAGGTCAGCCTCCCCGAATCGTCACCGACGATGAAGACCGGCCACGTGGCGAAGTACTCAGCCTTGACGACCCCATGAAAGTAGATCAAAGGCCTCCGCTCCTGCATCGCGCGGCGCAGACGAACGTTCTCATGATGATTCGGGTCCGTTCCCCGGTACCTGTACCGCAGGATCGTACCATCAGCCGCAAAGCCATCTTCATAGATGGGGTCATGATCAGGGGATGGAGGCGCCGTCGTGATCGACAGAGGAAAGTCGCACGCCTTCGGCTTGAAGATCCCCTGGATACCTTTCAATCGAATCCGAGTTCCCTCGAAATGGAATCCCGCCCGCAGCAATCTGGCGGGAAGCACTTCGCCATGGCGATCGACCAGTGAACGAAGGTAATCGAAGGCAGCGAGCCGGATCGATAGATCTCGGTCCATCAGGTGCATCCTACGCGTCAATCACCGCGAAGGCGAGAACTCCTACCCTCGCCCCGCCCCGCTGGCGGCATCCGAACACGCATTGTAGAGTCCCCCGAGCATCCACACCCCCCGTCGACCCCAACCCTCAAAGCTCTCCATGCCCAAGCACTTCCGCTTCAAGGTCCAGCTCCGGGAAGTCCGCCCGACGATCTGGAGACGGTTCCTGCTCCGCACCTCGGCGAGCTTCGCCGACCTGCACGAGGCGATCCAGGATTGCGGGGGGTGGGAAGACGCACACCTGTACTCCTTCCTCGAGCCGGGAGGGGCGGGCTACGACGAACTACCCGGCGCCGGTACCGGAGAAGGAGAAACCGACTGGGCCAGCACCGCCCTCGCCTCCTGGTTCGGTGAAGAGCAACGCCAGTGCGTCTACTGGTACGATTTCGGAGACGACTGGATGCACGACGTCGGGCTCGAGAGGATCGAGGAGCACGACGAGGCCTTCGAACGAAGACTCCTCGACGGCGCGCGCGCCTTTCCCCTCGAGGACTGTGGAGGCATCCCCGGCTACGAACGCTGCGTGGAGGCGCTGAGACGAGGCCGGGAACCCACCGGCGGCGAGGCCGGACCTGAGTTCGACCGGGAAGAGCTGGACGAGCTCCTCGACTGGATCGGCGACTGGGATCCAGAACGATTCGACCTCGAGACGACCAGGCGCTCCTTCGACCGAGAGACCGCCCCCTCGGCGCGCCGGGTGAAACACCGGGCGATGGGGGAGGCGTACATCGAGCCGCCCGGAACCCTGTGCGCGGCCCCCCTGCCCGACGCGCCGACGACGCGACCCGTGGGGATGGTCTGGCACCTGTTCCGGATCGCTCAGGCGGGCTCGACGCACCCACCCGGCGAGTCGGTCACCACCGGCCTCGCCTGCATCCGCCGACCCGGGCGACGGAAGTGCCCCGGGCGCATCGTCGTCCAACGTCGCGTGAGCGACGACGAGATCGAGTGGCGCTGCTCCGACTGCTCCGACGGCGGCTCCATCAGCGGCTGGCGCGGGGGGCGCGACGATCTCTCCGAGGCGGCCGACTCCCACCGCCGCAGCGGCGCGGAGGAGACCGTTGTCCGGGTCCCCTTCGACCTCTACGGCGCGCTGATGCACGAGCGAAACATCGCGATCGAGCCGAGCCGGCTCCTCTGCTCCGCCCGGGCGAGCGCCGGGCAGGTGGAGCTCCGCGGGAGCCTCGACGAGATCGACGAGCTGCTCGATGAGACCTGCGCCGAGGCGAACCACCTGGAGCCGGGCAAACAGCAGAAGCGCCTCGACGCCGCCGGCGAGCTCCTCCGCGAGGTGCTCCAGGCCGACCAGATCGCCGGCGACGAACCGGAGGCGGAAGCCGTCATCGCCGAAGCGACGCGCGGGCTCCGGCTCACCGGCGAGGAGCTGGAAGGCCTCCGGCAGCTGTATCGATCGGCCGGGGTGCTCCTCGCGAGGCTCGGCCTGGAAACCCAGGACCGGATCGCCGGCCTGCTCCGCGAGACCGGCGAGTCGCTCGTCCTCTGCCGGAAGGTCCGCGAGGTTCTCGCTGTCCGGGACGTCCGTTATCGCGAGCTCCGCCACTTCCTGGGGCGCATCTCCGGCCTCCTCGAACGGATCCAGGAGTTCGGGCAACGCTGCCCATCCGGCGGCCTCGAGGTGTGCCGCGCGCTCCTGAGGGGGATCGGCGACATCGCCAACAGGGTCGCTACCGACGAGAACGAGCTCGAAGTGGAGAACCGGTTCATCGCCGAGGCCGCGCTCGAGATGGCCGGCAGGATCGATCGAACCTCGGAAGGGCTCCGCCCACTGCTCGAGGACCTCCTCGACCTCTGGCGTAAGGACGACTGCTGCGCCTTCCACTTCGTCCCCGAGCTCATCGTCGGACTCGAGCTCGGCAAGCGGGAGAAGAACTGGCTGCGCAAGCAGATCGACGAGCGGCTCGGCGATGGCAAGGGTACCGCGGACGACCTGCTCGAAGAGCTGGCCGGGCGGCTGCGCTGACTGGCCAGGCGGCAACTCCGGCCGAACCCAGCTCCAGCAGCGCCGACAAGAATCCCACATCCGGGCGAAACCAGCTCCAGCCGGCGGCATCCATCTCCCAGTGCCCTGAGCGATTCGCCCGAACTGTGCGCAAATCCTGACCGCCCTCAACAACGGCAATCGGGGGTTGAGCCGGGGGGGCGATGAGGTAACCTGAAACTCCTGCTGGACGGAGAGAGCCAGGATGTCACCCCGGAGTCGATTCGCATGCACGCTGCTCGCACGCCCCGCCATGGTAGTCGCTCGTAGTCGCCCGCTCACGACGATCGGAATCGTTGCCGCCTGTCTGGCGGCCTTCGCGCTCGGCTGGTTCCTCTTGAAGGGGCTCGGTTCGCCAGAATCGCAGCCGGACGCGGTGCCGAGCGATCCACCAGAGATCGCGGACGCCGACGCCGCCCCCGAAGTGGTCTCGGATCGGGCCGACCGATCCACTCGCGGGCAGCCTGAGGACGAGGAACGACGGATCGCCATGCCGGCGTCGGTCCTCTCCGGCGCGATCCTCGATCCGTCGGGAAGCCCCGTCGAAGGAGCCATTCTCTCCTGGACCACCATGCTCGAGGATCAACGCTCCCCGGACCAGCGCTGGGGTGATCTCGATCACGAGCGCATTCGGGCCGCGACCGTCAGCACGACGACCGACGAGGATGGAAACTTCACCTTCGAGGCGCCCCCCTCCGAGATCGAAGGGCCTCTCTCGGTCGTTTGGATATCTCATCCAAGCTGGCAAGCGTGCTCCGTGGTCCTCCCGAGGGAGTGGGAGGAGTGGGTCTGGCCCGAGAGCCTGGAGCTGGTGGCCGGCGAGGAGGTCGAGGTCGTGGTGGTGAGCGGCACCGGGGAGCGCTGTCCGCTGGCCACCGTCCTCCAGCACCTGATCTTCACCGGATCCCACCCCGACCTCACCGAAGTGGAGATCGACGCCAGGCGCTTCTACTGGCGGGAGCTGAGCACGGATGTCGCGGGGTCGGCGCTCGCCCACCCGGGCAGCGGCAAGATCAACCTCGTCGCCCGGGCGGGAGAGCGGGTGTCCAAAGCGTGGCTCGGGACTCCCGAGGAGACCGTGACCCTCACCCTGCTCGACTCCTTCGTCGTGTCGGGTCTGGTGCGCACGGACAAGGACGTCTCCTCCTTCTCCGGCACTCGCGTGGCCATCGGCTTTCGCCGCGAGCCGGAGTCCAAACCCGCGTGGTTCACCACCTCGATGCAGGTCCGGAGCGACGGCAGCTTCGGGCCGTTCACCTATCCCCTCGCCGACGGCGCCCAGCTCACCTCATGGGTCGGCCTGGGAGACGTGATCGAGCAGTACGACGACCGGCCAGCGCCACGGCCGGGCGAGCGAGTTCACCTGGTCCTCGACGTATCGGTCGGAGAGCAGATCTCGATTCGAGTCGAGGACCTCGACGGACTTCCCATCGAGGGAGCCACGGTCTTCGGGTTCCCGCTGCGCATCGACACCTTCGTGGATGTCGGCATCGAGGCGAAGACCGATGAAGAGGGCCAAGCCGTGCTCCGCGGGCTTCCCCCGGGACGAGTCGCCTTTCGAGCCTCCAAGGTGGGCTACGCCATCGTCGATCGCTGGGTGGATCCTCCTCCCGCGCCTCAGATCGTCCTCCCCTGGAACGGAGAGGAGGAGCTCCGCATCATCCTCCCCCCGTCGGTGACCATCGAGGGATACGTCGTGATGGACTGGGAACCGGTGCCGGAGTTCACTCTGGCCTACTGGTCGAGCTACGAGCGGCAGGGCCACAGCGACTTCTCGGACGAGGAGGGACGATTCAAGATCGTTGTCGAGAAGGGAATCGAGGTCTCGCTGATGGCCAGCACCGAAGGGTTGCCGCAGTCGGAGACGGTCACCGTGACCGCCGGTGAGGCCGATTCACTCGAGGTGGAGCTCACGATCCCTCCGCCACGGCTCTGCCGCGGCCAGATCGTCGATGCCACGACCGGTGAACCGCACCCCTCCGCGAGCCTGATCCCCTGGACGACGACAGGGAATTCGCTGTTCCGTAAACGTGGGGACAGCTTCACCACCGACTTCGAGGGGCGCTTCGAGGTTCCAGGGCTCTATCCGGGAAGTGGGGGGCTCGAGATCAGCGCCGAGGGATACTCGACGATCTACACCACCGTCTCCGCCGACCACGGGGAGATCATCGAGTACGGAATCATCGCCCTGGAGCCTCTCGCCTCCGCCGTGATCCGGGTCGTCGGACTGGAGGGCGACCCGACGCGCTGTCGGGTCTGGCAGAACATCACGAAGCCGAAATCCCCCGTCCCTCTGGGAGCCGACGGTACGCTGAGGATGGAGAGCCTCCGCCCGGCCCAGTACACCTTCTTCCTCCAGCTCCCCGACCGGAGCATACGCACGACGAAGCACCTCGTCCTCCCGACACGGGAAGCGGAGGTCTTCTTCCGGCTGGGAGGTGAAGCCGAGCTGGGGATCCACGTCGAGCGAGGCGATGGACGGTTCGAGTTGAAAGAGCTGAGCGTGCGGGTCAGCACCTCCACCACGGTCGGGGATCCAGAGACGCTGGAGATCGAGGTCCCGGAAGCTGGCAAGACCGTCCTGCGCGGCCTGAACGACGGTCCAGCGGTCGTCGAGCTGCTCGGCCCGGAGGGTGAGCCCCTGCAGAGCCTTGCCATGGAACTGATCGCGGGAATCCTGCAAGAGGTGCGGCTGACGCCCGGAGCTGGCGGGCGCAGGCTCCGCCTCCTCGACGGCGACGGCACGCCCCATTCGACCACCGGGGTCCGGATCGCCCTGCCCGGCGATGCCAGCGGTTGGTGTCCGAGGATCTGGACGGACGTCGACGGCGTGCTGGAGCTGGGTGCCATCGAGGCGTCGTCCATCCTGCTGTTCGCGAATCCCACCGCTGGTGAGCTGGCCTTCGGCGTCCAGGTCGAGCTGGATCCCGATCCTTCGAAGATCACCGAGGTCCGTCTGGAGACCCCGGCCCGCCTGGTCCTGCAGCTCCTGGAGGAGGGCGAGCCCTGCACCGGCGTCTCCATGCAGTTCACGCACTCCGCGCTCCCCCCGGGCCAATCCGGGCCGACCTGCCATTCCGACGAGACAGGCCTCACCAGCCCCTACCAGACGACGGAGGGGAGGTACCTCGTGACGCCCGAGTCGCCGAGGTACTGGCGCCTCACCACGGCGATCAATGTCGTCGCCGGAAAGGGGCCCTACCGGGTCGAGCTCTACAGCCTGGGGACGATTCGAGTGCGAGCGCTATCGGAGTCCGGCACCCCGGCAGCGGGCGTCGAGCTCGAGCTGCGCCACTCGGCGCTCGGTGCCAGCGTCCTCGACTGGATCGAGAGAGGAGTGATCACCTCCTGTGAGTCCCCGCTCATGACCGGATCGGATGGCGAGCTCGAGCTCTCCGGCGTTCCGCGAGGAAGCTACGAGTGGAGCGCGAGGTATCCGAGTGGAGTCGTTCTTCAAGGGACCGCGAACCTGCCGCCCGAGGGGGCGATCGTCGTGGAGATCCAGCCGTAGGAGGCCGGGTGGCTCCGCTTGGCCGAGCCGGCTGCAAGTACGAGGCCAGGACCGAGTCCATCAGGTGACGAGCTCTGTCCCGGCCCGCTACTCGACCCTGCCGCCTCACCATCTCGTCAATCCAGATCGGCGCAAAGGGCGAGGTACAACCCTTCGAAGTCGGATAGTCGCGATAGACCCCCAACGCTTCTCCGATGGCGAGCGCCCGCTTCCTCGAGGCCGTCGAGCAGGGACGATTCACCAACAGCTCGCTCGCCCGAGATACCGGGAAGAGCAAGCAGGCGACGAACAAGTACGTGAGCAAGTTTCTCGAGGGGAGATACATCCACCTCGCGGAGCAGGTCGGGCGAAACCGGTACCACGAGATCGATCCTCAATACCAGGTGTTCGCCGACGCCTGACACGGTACCTGACGCCCGTTCACGACCCAGGGGGAGAGGAAGCCCGGTACGGTTTCCAGATCGCCGACAGGCAAGAGAGGACCGGCCGGCCCATGCGCGAGCTCGCCCCTGTCCGGGATGAAGGAGGAAGAAAGCGTGGTCCTCGGGAACGGTCCGAGAAACGCCCGTCGAGGCGGCGGGATCGGTGAGGGCCGGCCAGCCGGAGGTGATGACGGTCCGTGCGCACGCAGGTCCCGCGCCAACTTGCGAAAGATTCGGCTCCCCGCCCCAGAACCCACTCGATCCCCAACTCCCGCAGCAACTCCTCCCGCGGCAGCCGAACCTCCTCGCCTGGTGGAGGATCGGTGGCCGGATCCGCTACCATGCCGCGCCCCGACCGGGAGAACACCATGACCACCGCCAGAACGAAGGACCTCACCCTGCGAGACAAGCTCTCGCGCCTCACCTACACCCAGGCCTGCAGGCTCATCGGTCCGGATGGACGGAAGCTCCTCAGGGCGGGCGGACGTCGGGATCTCTCCACCGACGAGGTCGAGCTCGACCAGCGAGTCTTCACCGCGAGGGTGGGCGAGGCCGAGGTGCGCATCGCGCTGCGAGACGACCGGCCCGGCCGCATCTCCTGGAACTGCTCGGAATGCGACTCGGCCTGCGAACACGTCGGGGCCGCCTTCTCCCTGATCCTGGAGGAGAAGATGGCTCTCGGCCTCGCCCGGCCTCCGAGGGAACGAGTCCCGGTCGAGAGCCTGGGCGAGGCGGAGCTCGTCGAGCGAGCCCTGGCGGATCGGACGGAGCGCGCGCGGACCGAGAGGATGACCCTGCGCTCGACCGACCCAAAGCGCCTCTGGACCGAGTACACCATCACCAGCGCGGCCTCCGGCAAGACGTATCGGCTCGCCCTGCGCGGGACGAAGGCGGGCGAGTCCTACTGCTCCTGCCCCGACTTCCGCAAGAACACCCTGGGGACCTGCAAGCACATCATCCACGCGCTGGCGAAGGTGAGGCGGCGTTTCAGCAAGGCGACCTTCTCGCGCCCTTATCGTCGAAAACGGCTTGCCGTGTATCTCGCCTACGGAGCCGAGGTGGAGCTCCGCGTGGCCCTCCCCCAGGAGCTCCCGAGCAGCGCCGCGCGGGTTCTGCGCCCCATCGCGAACCGACCGATTCGCGCTCTGCCCGACCTGCTCGAGCGGCTGCGGAAGCTGGAGAGGCTCGGCGAAGAAGTCACCATTCATCCCGACGCGGAGGAGTACATCCAGCAGCGCCTGATGCTGGAACGCCTGCGCAGGAAGTCGGCGGCGATTCGCAAGAATCCCGCCGGGCACAAACTGCGCAAAGAGCTCCTGCGAGTAGAGCTGCGTCCCTACCAGCTCGACGGAATCGCCTTCGCCGCGGGCGTCGGCCGAGCCGTGCTGGCGGACGACATGGGGCTCGGCAAGACCATCCAGGCGATCGGGACCGCGGAGCTCCTCGCGCGCGAAGTCGGGATCGAGCGCGTGCTCGTCGTCTGCCCCGCATCCGTCAAGGCTCAGTGGAAAGGAGAGATAGAACGCTTCAGTGATCGTGATGCCCGGATCGTGCTCGGAAGTGCCGAGGAGCGAGCCGAGCAGTACGGTGAACCCGGCTTCTTCACCATCTGCAACTACGAGCAGGTGCTGCGCGACATCCTGGCGATCGAAGCAGAATCCTGGGACCTGATCATCCTCGACGAGGGCCAGCGGATAAAGAACTGGGAAGCCAAGACCGCCCAGGTGATCAAGGGGCTGCGGTCTCCCTTCGCCCTGGTCCTGACCGGGACGCCGCTCGAGAACCGCATCGACGATCTCTACTCGATCGTGGAATTCATCGATGAGCGGCGCCTGGCGCCGGCCTTTCGCTTCTACAACCGGCACCGCGTCGTGGACGAGCGAGGCAAGGTGCTCGGCTACAAGAACCTCGCGGAGTTGAGGCAACACCTGGATCCCGTGCTGCTGCGGAGGACTCGCACTTCGGTGCTCGAGGAGCTGCCTCCCCGGACGACGGAGATCCTCCGCATCCCGCCCACCGATGAGCAGCTCGAGTTGCACGGCGCGCACATGAGGGTCGTCAGCACGATCATCAACAAGGCGTACATCAGCGAGATGGACCTCCTGCGGCTCCAGAAGGCCCTCTTGATGTCCCGCATGTCTGCCGACGGAACGTTCCTGGTCGACAAGCAGACACCCGGCTACTCGAGCAAGCTGGACGAACTCAAAGAGCTCCTCGAGCGACTCCTGGCCGAGGAGGACCGCAAGATCGTCCTCTTCACCGAGTGGACGACAATGCTCGACGCCATTCAGAGGATCGTCGAGGGAAACGGAGCCGGTTGGGTGCGCCTCGACGGCAAGGTGCCGCAGAAGAAGCGCCAGGCCCTGGTGCGCTCCTTCCAGGAAGACCCCGGCTGCCAGCTATTCCTCACCACCAACGCCGGCGCGACCGGTCTGAACCTGCAGGCGGCCAACACCGTGATCAACGTCGACCTGCCCTGGAACCCGGCGATTCTCGAACAGCGCGTCGGCCGCGCGCACCGGATGGGGCAGAAGAGACCGGTGCACGTGCTGATCCTGGTCACCGAGGACACCATCGAAGAGAGGATGCTGGGAACACTTTCGGCCAAGCACGAGTTGGCCCAGGCCGTGCTCGACGTCGACTCGGAGATCGATACGGTCGACCTCTCCTCCGGCGTCGAGGAGCTGAAGCGCCGCCTCGAGGTGCTCGTCGGCCGAAAGCCGGAGGCGGCGGTCGACGAGAGCATCCGGCGCGAGGTGCAGGCCACCGCCGAGGATCGAGCACGATCCGAGCGAGTCGCCCTCGCGGGCGGCAAGATGCTCGACGCCGCGTTCACCTTCCTTGGCGAGCTGCTTCCCGAGGCCGGTCGATCGCCCGCCGCGTCGGAGGCCGGTTCCGCCCTTCAACGGAGCCTGAACGAGTGCCTCTCCCGGGACGAGCAGGGCCGACCGACGCTGACCGTCACCCTGCCCGACGAGGCCGCCCTGCAACGACTCGCCTCCTCCCTCTCCCGGCTGATGGTCGCGGGAGCTCCGGCCCCGGAACGGACGCCGGAGGCGGCGCGGCCCGCGAGTGCGAAGCGAGAGACGTGCCAGCGACTCTGATCCCCAGGGACACTCTTGGCGCTACTCCGCCACTCTCGCCCTGAACCTCTCCCGACCCGATGACGAACCCGCAGTACATGGAAGACATGGCCGCGGCCGGGACTCCGGGTCCCCAGCACGAGGTGCTCGCCAGCCGCGCCGGTTCCTGGAAGATCGAGGGCCAGATGTGGATGAAACCGGGTGAGGACCCGATGCCGATGCCCGCGACCGCCGTGACGAAGGTGCTGTTCGACGGTCGCTACATCGTCGAGGAGTTCAAGAGTAACTTCATGGGCATGCCCTTCGAGGGTCGCCTCCTGCAGGGCTACGACAACCTCACCCAGCAGTACTGGAGCCTGTGGACCGACAACATGAGCACCGGCTACTGGCTCTCCCACGGCACCGAGACCTCTCCCGGCACCGTCGAGTTCGAAGGCACCGCGAACGACCTCCTCACGCCGAAGGGCCGCCCGGTGCGCATGATCACGACCGTCAACGACGACGGCAGCTACACCATGAAGATGTTCGACTCGCACAAGGACAGCGGCGAGTTCCAGACGATGGAGCTGCGCTACGTCCGCGACTGAGGTCTCGGGGCTCGGCCGAGCCCTCCTCGCCGTCAGCTGATCGGAGATCGATTCCCCCGGTACTCGACCGGGCGGCGCTCATCTCTCTCGCTGAGGGGGGGCCCGTAGAGCCAGTCGAGGGGAGTTCCAGGGCCCCGCTCGGTTTCCGTGGCCAGGAATCGAGAGGTCGACGGTAAACCACGGTAAACCCATGAAGGTTGACGGTCCGCCCGGGACGACAGTACCCAAGAGTCAACCAAAGGGGGTTTACGCTAGAGCAAGGCGATGCAGGAGCTGACGCAGAACCTCTGGGAACGGTACGGGTTCTCCGGAAATCCCTTCGACAACCTCGAACGACTGAAGCAGAAGGACCCGAGCAGGATCACTCCATTCTTCGAGGACATCCGGGACGCGCTGCAGGAGCCGAACGTCTACTTCGTGCTCGTGGGGCACCCGGGGCTGTTCCAGGACGCTGTCGTGCCCTCCGAGCGCGTGCGCAGCATCTTCTTCGATATGCCGGTGAATGTCGAGCCGTTGAGCATCGACGAGGTCCAGAGGATCATCGAGCGCCGCTACAAGCTCCTCGCGCTGCCGGGCAAGAGGTGGATCCGTCCCGTGGAGGCAGAAGTGGTGGAGTACCTGTACCACACGTTCTCGGGCAAGATCCGCTACGTGATGAACGCGGTGACAACGCTGATCAGCCGCCTGCCGGAGAGCTACAGTAGACCCCTGAGTTGGGACGAGTGCCGACGCTCGCTGGCGTCGATCCTCTCCAGCGAATTGAAGAAGAACCTCACGCCCGAGGAGTTCAAGGTCTTCCTCAAGGTTGCCAAGCAGGGACGATTCACCAACAGCTCGCTCGCCCGAGAGACCGGGAAGAGCAAGCAGGCGACGAACAAATACGTAGGCAAGCTTCTCGAGGGGAGATACATCCACCTCGCGGAGCAGATCGGGCGAAACCGATACTACGAGATCGATCCGCAATACCAGGTGCTCGGCGACACTTGATCCTGGACCATCCTCCCTCTCGCACCCACGGCGAGTTTCCCAGCCGGGAGCGGGAATCCGGAACCGCAGCCCGATCGCGAGTGGCCGTGGGATCGACTGTCCAGCCCCCGCACGGTCTCGCCCCCATCCAGGTCGAAGGAGAAGGAAAGAAGGGTCCCCCGGGAGAGGCCCAAAGGACACCCCGGGAGACGGCGAGACCAGTGAGGGCGGGCCAGCCGGAGGGATGGACGACCCGAACGCCGGAGGGTCTCGCGCCAACCCGCGAAAGAACCCGACCTCCGCCCCTCACTCCCCCTCGATCCCCAGCTCCCGCATCAACTCACCGAGCGGCGGCTTCAGCTCCCCACCCCCGGGCAGCTCCATCGCCGGCATATTCTGGAGCATCCGTGCGACCTTCCGCTTGCCCTCCTCCGACCGGCACGCCTGGCGCGGGGTCAGACCGCCGAGCGCCGGCGTCCGCTCGTCGAGCCAGCGGCGATTCCGCTCGGTCATGAACTCCAGGAGCTCCTCGCGATCCGATGCGTTGAGCGACGGGAGCAGCGGCTCCTCCTCGTCGGGATCTTCGAGGAGATGACGGAACCAGAGTCGCCCCAGAAGATGCGCGTCGCGGCGCATCCCCTCGCGATCGAGCGTCAGGCCGAGCGACTTCAACCATTCCACCGCCGCCTCCACCTCTTCGGCCTCCAGCGGTGGACCGACCGGTACCGGCAGGAACCACTCCTGCACCTGGAGCAAACGCATCGGCCAGTAGGCTCCGTCGGCGTCACTCAACAACAGGTCCTCGTCCTGAACCAGATAGCGCTCGCCGGTCACGAGGTCCTCGACCTCGAGCGCCAGCGCATCATCGTCCTCCGGCGGCAACACCAGGAAGATCGAGTGAAGCGCCTCGATGCGAGCCTCGATCAGTGTCCGATCCGCCGGGTGCAGCTTCGGCTCCTCCAGCTGCCTCTCGAGGAACGTCGGCGAGTCCGGTGACTCCCGGAAGTCCGCCACCAGCCACTCGACGTAGGCGGAGAACGGGAACATCTCGGACAGCTCCTGCAGCACCTCCTTCGCATCCCCCTCGTCGCCGAAGTAGCGTTCGATGGCGTGCGGACCACCCACCTCCTCCGTGGTGATCTGGATGAACTGGCGGTGGGTGAAGTCCCGATCGAGCTCCTCCCACTCCTCGCGAGTGGCGGGCGCCGTCCAGGGCACCATCGAGCCGGTGGCGGCCTCCAGACCCGACAGCACCGCCGTGCGCAGGAGCAGGAAACGAGGATCGAATGATGCGAGCTCGGTCTTCACGGAGAGCGCCGCCAGCCCTGGCTCGAGCTGCTCGCGAAGACGACCGTCGGCGAAGAGGATCTCGCCCGGGCGACCCCGCGAGCGCAGCGCCTCGGCCAGCGCCTCGACGAGAGCCTCGTCATCCCCGACCGCCATGATCCGCGTCAGAGGGACCTCTCCCGTGCCGTCGACACTCACCACGAAACTGCACCACGCGCCCTCCTCGCCCTCGGGGCGACCCGGCAGCAGCGGCGCGGCGGCGAGCCAGCGTTCCTCGGTCCGGGGCAGCTCTCCCAGGTCGGCGGGCAACTGCAACGGCGGCTCCACGTCGGCCACCTCGCTCGCCTCCCAGGAGACGAGGCTCACCTCCACCTCCGGCGCGCGCATCTTCCCGCTCGCCTCCAGCTGCAGGACCGGGAACTCCGGGTACAGAGCTCTCGGCGCCAGTTCGTCCCGATCCTCGGCGGCGAAGATCGCCTGCAAGCACCAGACCATCGTCTTCATCTCGCGCCGGTTCGGGGGGCGCGAGTCCTGTTCCTTCGGCCGGCTGAACAGGTAAGGGACGACGCTCTCCCGGCGGGCCTGGAGTCCGCCCAGCAGGAGCGGCTTGCGAAACTCGTCGAGAAGCTCGCCCCACCGCTCGTAGCTGATGCAGAGCATGTCGACCTCGTCCATCCCCGGCTCCTCGAGGTCCGGTCGGAGCAAGGCCTGGTAGAGGCGGTCGAGCGCGCTCGGCCCGCAAGAGAGGAACAACCCGTGATTCGATCCCGCCTCCGGCGGTACGAACACGCCCGCCAGCGGCTCCTCCTCGGTCGGAACGCGCAAGAGGAAGGGGGCATCGTCCCGGGTTCGCTCCCAGGTGCGGCGACGGGTGAGCTCCTGACAGGCCCGGATCAGGCTCCGGGCGAGGGGATCGGGCTTGGCCATGAGGCGAAAGATATCGTGTCCGCTGACTCTCTGGCTAGACTCCACCATGGTCAGGACCCTGTGTGGACCCCGACCGAGGAGAGACCGCGTGGAGGAGGCCCCGGAAAACGCACTGAAGAGGTCGCACCTCGACCTCACGGCGGGCAGTGGCGGTGCACCGCACGGGCAGCAGCCCGCCGCCGCGGTGATCGAGATCGGTGATCGCGTGCGGGCGGCGTTCGCCGCGGCGTGCGAGAAGCACGACATCCGCGCACGCATGACCGGTGAGTCCCCGTTCCTGCGGTTCGAGTTCGACGCGCAGGAGGGTGCCGACGCGGACTGGGTCGCTGGGGCGTTCTTCAGCGAGCTGGACACCCGGGGCGTCCGGGCCGAGCCGAGGGTGGCCCTGCCCTCCCACCTCGCCGACCACCTCGACGAGCTGGAGGCGGCGTTCCAGTACGCGTGCAGGCGCCTCCAGAGCCTTCTGGTCGATCGGAACGCCTTCGTCAGCGGAGGGCTTCCCTTCGTCTTTCCCGGCAACGACCCGACGTTCTCCGACCGGGGGCTCGCCGTCAATCGATACCCGGCGAGCGCGCAGGTGAAGGTGGATCCGACCGCGAACCAGGTCGCCATCCGGTTCGCGCCCCAGTCCCTGGGGAAGATCACCTCGGTCGGGTTCTTCGTCCCGACGCTCTTGCGTGGAGACTTCACCGCGACGGCGCGCTACCACCTCGGCGAGTTCGAAACGGGGTCCGAGGTCGCGTGCTTCGCTCTCTATGCGATGGACGAGCTGCAAACCACCTGCTTCTACGTACAGCGGATGATCGTCAGCGGCGAGCCACACCGCGTCGCAGGGCACATGGCGGGCGAGCTGCAGGCGCAGGTCCCGGTGAGTGGAACATCCGGCGAGTGGAGGGTCATGCGCCGCGGCGAACTCCTGACGACGTCCCACCGGATCGACGGCGAGTGGGTGCAGGTCGGCGAGTACCGCGAGCCGGAGCCGCGCGACATGATCATCGGCGCCAAGCTCTGGTCCATCGTCGATTGCGGGCGCATGGAGGCGTTCGTGACCGACCTGGTCATCACCGGCGAGCTCTCCGAGGAGCAAATGACGATACCAGCCGTCGCGATCGATCCGGTCGCGAGCACGGCGGACTGGATGACGCGCGCACGGGAGGTGCTCGCCTACGGCGGCCTCTCGAGCCCCGTCGAGGGGGTGCTGCAGTATGAGGGTGGAACCCTCCCGCAGTTCGCCGAGCGCGCGCAAGGCTGCCGGCTGATCGACTCGACCGGTCGCACCTACGTCGACTGGATCAATGGGCGAGGGCCGGTCGTCCTGGGACATCGTCGGCCGGAGATCGAGACGGCGATCCGCCAGCAGCTCGAGGCCGGGCCCATGCTGTCGCTGATTCACCGGCTCGAGGTCGAGGTGGCCGAGATCCTCCGGGAGATGATCCCCTGCGCCGAACGCGTCGCCTTCGGCAAGAACGGCTCGGACGTCACGACGGCGGCCATCCGCGTCGCGCGCGCTGCAACCGGCCGCCAGCGCATCCTGCAGTGCGGCTTCCACGGCTTCCACGGCTGGTACATCGGCCTGCTCGGCTGTCCGGGGATCCCCGCGCCGGTGTTCGAGACCACGCACCCCTTCCCGTACGACGATCCGGCCGCCCTGGAGGAGTTGCTCGATCGATTCGCGGGCGAGGTCGCCGCGGTGATCCTCGAGCCGACCAGCATCGCGCTGCCCAGCGAGGGGTATCTCGATCGCGATCATCGGCTGGCGCAGCGGCGTCCCCGTTGCCCGGCGCCCGGTACGGTTCATCCGCGGAGCCCCTTCACCCCCTGAACCACCGGTGCACCTCGTGGAGCGCGTCACCGGATGCTCTTCGTTCCACCAGTTCGAGATCACCGGTCTGCTCACCTGCGCAGACCTCCTGCACTACATCCGACCACACCGAGACCCGGCGACGATCAACAGATTCCTCGACTGGGGCTGTGGCTGCGGGCGTCTCACGTACCCCCTCATGGAGCAATTGCCGCGGGCAGAAGCGTACGGCGTCGACAGCGACGTGGAGATGGTCGACTGGATGACCGAGGCGCTGCCTCGAGGGAGGTTTGCGCGCTCGCCCGATGCTTTACCACTCGACTTCGCGGACGGCTGCTTCGACGTCGTCTTCGCCATCTCCGTGATGGAGCACATGTCGCGCGAGGATCAGGACATCTGGCTGCGCGAGCTTCGACGGATACTCGCTCCCGGGGGGCTGCTGGTCGCCACCACTCACGGACCGCACGCGGCCGCCCTGCAGTTCCAGCCGCGCATCCTCCAGGACATGGCCGAGAACGGGATCCACGACGGCCTCGCCGACGCGGTGCTCGCCGCCGTCCTCCCGCGCCCCTACCACTGCGCGGCCTTCCAGACGACGGAGTACACGCGCCGCAGCTGGGGCGACGTGTTCGAGGTCGTCGAGCACGTCGAGGCGGGGATGGATTCATTCAAGGACGTCTGGATTCTCGTCAAGCAGTGACGCCTGCGGCGGGGATCCGACCGGTCGAGTGCGTGCGATTCCCTGGATGCAGGTACACTGGCGATTCGCCCATGTGCTCCGACATTCCCCTATCTCCCGCCACGAGACCGCCCACGGGGACCGCAACCGAGCGCGATCCCTTCTGGGCCAACCGGCTCGCGCCGCTCGAGCCGGGGGCGCTCACCGTGCTGGTCGACATCTCGAACAAGTGCAACATCCGGTGCCGGATGTGTCACTTCTCCTTCGACAGCGTGTTCTACCGCCGGGCGGAGTTCATGAGCCCAGAGGCGTTTCGTACGCTTGCGGACCTCCTCTTTCCGTATGCGCACACGGTCTACGTGTCCGCGGGGTGCGAGTCGATGACCTCTCCGCACTTCGCCGAGATCCTGGGCATCGCCGGCGAGTACGGGATCGGCGACTTGAAGTTCCTCACCAACGGCTTGCTGATGGGGCCGAGGGTCTCCGACGCGATCCTCGAGGCCGGGATGCACCAGATCCACTTCTCCGTCGACGGCGCGACGCGGGCGACCTACGAGTCGATCCGGCGCGGGGCGAGCTTCGACCTTCTGCTGAAGAACATCCTCTACCTGAAGAACCGGAAGGAAGCGCTCGGACTCGAGGAGCCGCTGCTGCAGTTCAACGTCGCGCTGATGCGCAGCAACCTCGACGAGCTCGAGGTCTTCGTGGACCTCGCTGAAGAGCTCGGAGTGACGCGGATCTCGGCACGGCACATGATGCCGTACCAGGGGCTGGACGTTGCCGGCGAGAGACTGTCGGAGTGTCCCGAGCGCGCCAACCGCGCGTTCAGGAAGTTCCTGGCTCGGGTCGCGGCCTCCCCCACGGTGACGCTGGCCACCTTCCCCGACCTCTTCGAGGGAGGCGAGGCGGAGCCGCATCCCGTCGAGGAAGCCCCGGCAGACTCCGAGAATCCCTCACCGCTCGTCGGGGCTCTCGACTACCCCCGGGAGGCGCAGCTGTCCGGGACCGATTCGATCCTGTTCTCCGGGTGGGCACTCGACCGCCGTGGGGAGGTCGAGGTGCTCCTCCTGCGCGAGCCGGTACCGGAGGACGAGCCGGCGTCGATCGACGGAAGCGGGTTCGTCGTGGTGGGCCGTGGCAGATTCGTCAACGGCGCCCGGCCCGACATCGGGGTCCGGTTCCCGAGCTTTCCGCTGCGCTACCGGAACGCCTGGCGCTTCGAGCTCACCCGGGACCGGCTTCCCGCCACGGCCCCCCTCCGTGCCGAGTTGATCGTGGTGGCGATCGGAACGGGCGGCGAGTGGCTCGAGCTGGGTCGAAGGACCGTTTCCTACGGCGAGGGGGCGGACCACGAACCGTACTTGTTCTGCGACAAGCCCTTTCGAAACGTCTACGTCGACTCGGTCGGGAACATCTACCCGTACCCCGACTGTCAGATGGTCGAGCCGTTCGGGGCCCTGACCGACGGGATCGACTTCTCCGAGATCTGGTTCGGGAGTGCGTTCACCACCCTGCGGCAGCAGATCATCGACCGCGATCCGCCGCGAATGTGCCTGACCTGTCCCGATTTCATCAACCGGAACGTCGATGACTCCGCCTACTTCGCGGAGCGGGAGATCGAATCGGCTTACCGGCGCCCGATAGGCTTCATCGAGAAGTTGATCGAGCGCGACGGTGCCCTTCGCGTCGCCGGCTGGGTCCTCTTCTGGGAGGGAGCGCCCGCGGAGGTCGTGATCGAGACGCCGACGGGCATGCAGTTCGCCGCGCGGCCGTGGCATCGTCGCGACATCGCCGAGCTCCGGCCCCGAATGCCCGAAAAGGAGCTGATCGGCTTCGCGGCGAGCCTGCCGGCGGAAGATCTCCCCGCTCGCGGGCGCTACTCCCTCTCGATGCGGGCGAGGCGTGGTGACGAGAAGCTCTCCTGGACCATCGAGATCGACCGCGGGGTCCGCTGGAAGGGGGAGGTGTCGCTGCGCGCGGGGGCCGTCGTCTCGCTATGACCGGTCGTGTCGTGGTCAAGACCCTGACCGCCCTCCTCCTCGCTCCGCTGATCCTGGCCTGCCGCGCGGCGCCGGCGGCCAGCAGCCACGCACCTCTGGAGCTCGTCGCCTCCGGCGCCAGCGCCTGGACGATCGTGATCCCCGACCGGAGCACGACGCAGGAACGCGAGGCCGCCGCGCAGCTGGCCACCTTCCTCGCCGAGATGAGCGGCGTGACGCTGCCCATCCGCAGCGAGGACGGTTTCGAGATCCGGGCGGTCGACCGGGACCTGCTGCTCGTCGCCGGCCCGCCCGGCGACGGGGCCACCGAGCCCCTCGGGATCGTCTACGCCGTGAACCACCTGCTCGAGACGCAGCTCGGCGTGCGCCTCTGGGCCCCCGGCGCCGTGCACGTGCCGCGGCGGGACGACGTCCGCCTGCCCGGTGACCTCGCCATCACCCAGCGCCCGCCGATCTGGTTCCGACAGGTCAACTACGGGCCGGCGAACGACCCCGCGTACCGGCGCTGGCACAAGCTCGACCGCGTGCAGGAAGATGTCGGCCGGCTGTGGGCGCCGCGCTGGGTGCACTCCTTCTTCCACCACATCGGTCCCGAGGAGCACTTCGCCAGCCACCCCGAGTACTTCTCCCTGGTCGGCGACCGGCGTACGCCCAGCCAGCTGTGCCTGACCAACCCCGAAGTGCTCGAGCTCGCCGCCGAGAGCTTCGAGCGCACCTTCGAGCAGCATCCGGGCGTGCGCTACGTCTCCTTCAGCCAGGAGGACAACTACGACGCCTGCGCCTGCGAGTCGTGCGCCGCGATCGACGAGCGCGAAGGCACGCAGATGGGGTCCCTCCTGACGTTCGTCAACGCCCTCGCCGAGCGCTTTCCCGAGCGGATCGTCTCGACCCTCGCCTACCAGTACTCGCGCCGGCCGCCGCGGACACTGCGGCCGCGGAAGAACGTCTCGATCATGCTGTGCACGATCGAGGAGGATCGCGCCCGACCGATCTCGACCAACCCGAAGAGCGACTTTCCCGCCGACCTCGCCGGCTGGTGCGCGATCGCGGACGACATCTTCCTCTGGGACTACGAGGTCCAGTTCGCCAGCCCCGTCGCACCCTTCCCCAACCTGCGCACCCTCTCGTCCAACGTGCGCTGGTTCGCCGGCGCGGGGGTGCGGCACCTCTTCCTGCAAGGCAACGGCCTGCGCACCGAGCTCGCGGAGCTGCGCTGCTACCTGCTCGCCAAGCTCGCCTGGGATCCGACGGTGGACGTCGAGGCGCTGACGGACGAGTTCCTCGCCGGCTACTACGGGGACGCGGCGCCGCACCTCCGGGCCTACGTGGATCTCCTGCACGACGAGCTCGAAGCCTCGGGCGAGGAGCTGGTGCTCTACGGGAACCCGGCCCTGGCCATGGACTCGTGGCTGCGCCCCGAGGTTCTGGCCGAAGCCCGGGTCCACCTCGACGCAGCCGAATTCGAGGTTGGAAACCACTCAGTCCACACCGAGAGAGTGCGCACCGCCCGCCTGCCCCTGATGTACGCCGAGCTCGAGATCGCCAAGCGGCGCGGGGCGAAGCCCGGTGGGCTCTGGGAATCCCGCGCCGACTCCTCGGGAACCCGGCTGCATCCACGCGCCGAGGTGCGCGAGCTGCTGGAGGCGTTCCTCTCCGGCTGCGAGGCCGCCGGCATCGGCAAGCTGCGCGAGTACGACCTCTCCCTGGAGACCTACCGCGCGGACTGGGAGCGCCTGCTCGATCCAGAGCTGCCCAACCACCTGGCGCTCGGCGCGCCGATCGAGGCGATCCCGCCGCCCGGCCCGGAGTACGCCGGCGGCGACGTCACCCGCCTGGTCGACGGCCTGCCCGGCGGACGCCCCGGCACCGCTCCGGTCACCCGCGCCTACGGGGAGAACTGGGTCGGCTGGGAAGGCACCGACGCGGTGATCACGCTCCTGCTGCCGCGCCTCGAGCGAGCTCACGAGCGCCTCTCCTTCCACGCCCTCCAGGAGCCCAGGTCCTGGATCTGGCTGCCCCGCTCGATCGTCGTCGAGGGGCTGTTCCCGGACTCCACCTGGCGCCGGCTCGCGAGCCTCACCCGGACCCTCGACGAACACGAGAACCTCGCCTGTTTCTACGAGGTAGAATTGACCGAAACGGGCCCGCTGACCGGCCTCCGCCTCACCGTCGACGCCCTCGAAACCTGCCCTGGCTGGCACCTGGGCGCGGGAGAGCCCTCCTGGTTCTTCCTGGACGAGCTGCGCGTCGAGTGAGGAGAAGATCTCGGCCAAAAGGCAGGGAATGGTGAGGGGATCGCCGCGCGGGGTCCGGATGGGGAACAGTCTTGGTCAGTCCCCTCGCCCCCGAATCACAGGATCCGGTCATGAAGCACCTCCTCTGCGCCGCCTCGATCTGCCTCTCCTCGTCGCTCGCCGCGGCTCTCCCCACCGGCGAGACCATCGGCACCTTCTTCGACCCGGCGGCCACCCAGACCACCCTCACGGTCGCCCCGTCCGAGATCTTCGACATCTACTTCATCGCGCAGAACGTGCCCGTCGGGGTCGCGGGCTACGAGTTCTACGTGAACATGCCGCCGGAGCTCCTGATCCTCCAGGTCACCACGCACCCAGTCCACCCCAACACGCTCGACATCGACTCCTCGAACGAGGGTTTCATCGTCGGCTGCGGGGGCCTGTGCCTGTCGGGACCCGGACCGATCGTCCTGGCCGAGTTCAAGTGTATGGCCCTGAATCCCGCCGCGGGATTGCCGATCACGATCGGGCCGGCGAATCCCAGCTCGTTCGGGGGGACCGCTCCGGGCTACGCCGAGTGCTACACCCTGGCGCCCTTCCCCTTCGCGGACGCCTATCCGGGACCGGCGACCGTCGACGTGATCGTCCCCGGGGCCTACTGCTTCTGCGACGGCAGCGGTATGGCGGCGCCCTGTGGCAACGAGGGCGAGCCGGGCAAGGGCTGCGGGAACAGCTACACCTCGCTCGGCGCGTCACTCCACTCCATGGGGAACCCGTCGGTGGGAGAGGGCGGCCTCTCCCTCGTCGGCAACGGCATTCCGCCGGGCCAGCCCGGGCTCTTCTTCCAGGGCATCAACCAGGTCAACGGCGGCGCGGGGATCATCTTCGGCGACGGCTTGCGCTGCGCCGGCGGCGCCCTGAAGCGGCTGCAAGTGGTCGGTTTCGACGGCACGGGATCGGGCATGACCACGGTCGACATCGCGACCAAGGGCGGCGTCGCGGCGGGTGACGTGCGCAACTACCAGCTCTGGTACCGCGACCCCGGGAGCAGCCCCTGCGCCAGCGAGTTCAACGCGTCCAACGGCCTCCAGATCACCTGGGTCGACTGAGCATCGACGACTGGGATCCAGGACAACCGACAGCCGCCATTCTTGAGCGGTCCGACCTCGGCCGAACCGTTCGAGAATGGCGGCGCTCATTTGCCCGGGTCCTTTCTCACTCCGCCTCCCAGCTGGTTCCATCCGGGAAGTCGACCGACTGCACCTCGCAGCGGATGTCCGTGGTTCCATCCGGGACGAACGCCGCCCAGGTCTCCGTCGAGGCCGTTTCGCCCGCGGCCACGAGCGGCTCCTGCTGGCCGTCGAAGTCGTAGGTGCCCATCAGCGAGTGCGGGAAGTCGTCCAGCTCGGCGCCGGCGGCGTCCAGGTAGACGAACTGGATCTGCAGCGTCGTCACATCCTTGTTCGAGTGGTTCTTCAGCTGGAGCGTGACCTCGACCTGATCGCCGTCGCGACGCAACGAACCGTCGAGCTGCACCTCGACCGGAGCCACGCCCTCGAAGGTCAGCGCCTCGATCTGCTCGGGCTGCTCGGCGAAGCGGGCGAGCGCCACGCCCCGCAGCTCGAACGGGAAACGCAGCGCCTCGACCCGGCACAGCTTGAGGTCGATCGCCGCCGGGACCTCCGGGCACTGCAGGCTCGCGTTGCGAGTCGAGCCCCAGCCGCCCGAGCTCTCGTACGTCACGCCCAGCGGCTCACCCGTGGCCTGGCTCGGTGACGTCCTGATCTCGAGGCCCTCGAGCGCTGCCTCGTCGCCCTCCAGCTGGAACTGCGTCTGTTCGGCCCATTCCGTGACGGTGAGCGTGCCCGCCGCCAGCGTGCGCGGCGCGTCGTCGCTGCGCTCCCACGTGACCGCCTCGACCGAAACGGGGATCGAGAGCAGGACCTCGCCGGCGATCGAGTCGATCACCTCGACCCCGCGAAGGAGGCCGGTGAGCTCCTTCTCCAGCTTGTAGGAGAGGTAACCCGCGCGCTGCTCCGGAGCGCCGAGGTGCGTGACCTCCTCGTCGGCCAGCGGTTGGTCCTGTGCGCCGCGTAGGCGATCGAGGCGCAGCATCTCGAACATCTCCCCCTGGTAGGCCAGGACCGCAGCCGGCAGGCCGAGAGCGCGGACCGCGAGCTCGATCGATCCCACCGGCTGCGGAGCCTTCTCGGTCAGCGCGGTGATCTCGAGGAGGAACGGACCGGTGAAGAAGGTCGGATAGGGGCGCGGACCGGTGGCGAAGGTCAGCGGCTCCGGAGTCTGCGCGTCGTCTCCGAAGAAACCCATCGGCTCGGGGGCGGGCCAGATCGGATACAGACCGGCCGCCTCGGCCACGCGCTCGACCGCCTCGATTCGCGAGACGCCGGTCAGCGTGAGGGTCACGGTCGTCGCCAGCGCTTCGGTGTGCTCACCCGCCTCGACCGCGAGCCCCGCCGGCGTGACCAGCTCCTCGATCACCGCCAGCGCCGCGCGACCGGCACCATCGACGTCGATCAGCGAGATCGTCTCGAGCTCCTCGGGGGTGACCGGGCCGATCGCCTCGAAGGCCGCGCGCTTCTCGGCGATCTCCTCCACGGTGCCGCCCGCCGCCCACGCCGTCCCCACGTCGCTGAAGGCCTCCTGCAGCTGCTCGCCGATCGCCTCGCTCATGGCTCCGAGAGTGTCGCCCATCTCCTCGAAGTCGATCGTCAGGCGGATGCCGCCCTCTTCCATCCGGATGCCGTAGACGCGCCACTCGGCCCCTTCCTTGCGCAGGAGCAGGTCGGACTCGTGCTGCTTCTCCTTCTCCGTCACCAGGGCGGTGACCTCGGCCTCCTCACCGTCGATGCTCGACTCGACGATCTCGAAAGAGACGACCTCGTCGCCGCCCAGCTCGAACCCGTCGTCCCCGGCCATTCCCGTGCGCGCCTTCTCGGTCATGAGGCTCGTGAAGGTCGCCTGGTCCCGGTCCTGAATCGCGCGGAGGAAGCTCTCCGCGGTCACGGTCGGATCGTCCCCGGAGCCGCCGCAGGCGACCAGCGAGGAGAGCGTGAGGAGCAGGAGGGTGATCGAGCGGAAGGAGCGCATGGTCTCGAGGTGGGTCGGGGGTTCGCGGGCGTCAGCGAAGACGTTCGCATTGTCCACGGCCGAAGGGAAGGTTCCAGCACCCCTCGGCCGGGGGCGGCCCGGCGCTTACCCATTCAGGAGCCTCTGGCCCGGATGAGGACGAGCCCGCCGAGCGCGGCGGCTCCCACCGGGGCCTTTCGGTCCATATCCGTCCCTTTGTATCGCATTTCCCTCGCCCGCTGCGGCGACCCGGCCTACAGTCCCGGGTCGAGTCCGCACCCTCGCACGAGCTGAAGTGCGCGGAATCGGCGGAAGCGTCCCTCAGGTGGCGGCATCAGCCTCACGGTTCCGGGTCCCTGCGACCTCCGGCCCTGTCCTCGCCCGAATTCAAGAATACAAACAGGGTTGGCCGGGCCGGTGCGGTTCGCAACGTTCGGCTGGCGGGAAGGTGATGTCGTGAACGCGAAGTTAATCGGACTACAGACCGGTCTCGGTGTGGCCGCTCTCCTCCTCTGTGGGTGTGGCAATCCCGAACCGGAAGCGCCGGCGAAGCCGATCGCAGCCCCCGCGGAAGAGCCGGTCGCCGAGCAGGAACCCGCTCCGCCCGCGGAATCTGCAGGGCCTGTAGACCCTGCAGAGCCCGTGGAACCTGCAGAGCCCGTAGCGCAAGAAGATCCCGTGACTCAGCCGGAACCCCCCCCCCCACCCCCCCCCCCAAAAAAAGTTAAGAAGTCCGAACCCCCCCCACGGGCCGGGGAAAGCCCCCCCCCCCCCGCCGCCCAACCCCCCCAGCCAGAAGATGATCAGATGACCGAACCCGCCCTCGTGACCGTGAATGGCCAGCCCCTCACCCGCACCATGGCCTCCAGCATCATCCAGGAAATCGCCAGCCAGCAAGGCGTGCCGCCGCAGATGATGCAGGACTTTCTCCAGCGCGGCGGCCCGCAGCTCCAGCAGCAGGCCATCTCGCAGTTCATCGATCAGACCCTTGCCGCGGAAGAGGCGAAGCGCCGCAACTACAGCGTCAGCGAGGAGGAGGTCAGCGCCGTGCTGTTGCGTCTCACCTCGTCTTTGCCCCCGGGCGTGACGATCGAGCAGGCTGTCGCCTCGCGCGGCATGACCATGGAGCAGCTTCGAGGGGAGGTCGCCGAGAACGAGGTGAACCGCAAGCTGTTCGAAGAGGTGACCGCCGAGGTGACTCCGGCGACCGATGAAGAGATCTCCGCGTTCTACACCGGAAACCCGCAGTTCTTCCAGAAGGACGCCAGCGTCTCGGCGAGCCACATCCTGATCGGCTGCGACGAGAAGGCCGACGAGGCCGCCCACACCACGGCCAGCGCCGAGGCGGAGGCCGTCCGCAAGCAACTCGAGGAGGGCGGAGACTTCGCCGAGCTGGCGCTGGCCAAGTCGACCTGCCCCAGCAAGAACAAGGGCGGCGACCTCGGGACCTTCGGTCGCGGCCAGATGGTTCCGGTGTTCGAGGAAGCGGCCTTCACCCAGGATGTCGGCGCGATCGGTCCGGTGGTCAAGTCCAACTTCGGCTATCACATCATCAAGGTCACGGACCGCACCGAGCCGACGACCCAGCCGCTGGACGAGGCGAAGGAACAGATCAGCGAGTATCTGACCAACCAGGGCCGCAACACGATCTTTGGCGAGTTCCTCAAGGAGCTCCGGGCCAAGGCGACGATCGAGTACGCGGACGGCGTGCAGCAGGGCTGACCGCCGCTGAAGATCATCTTCGTCGGGAGATCGCTGACGGGCGCCCTCCCGACGAGGATCGGCCGACCTGCCGAAACATGTCCGACTCCCCCTACGACCCACGCGAGCCCGACCCGCCGGCAGGAGACTCGCTGCCAGATCATCACGGCGCCGAGGCGGCTCTCCCGGCGCTCGAGTCGTACTTCGCGCCGTTGCTCCGTTCTCGCGTACGTCGCAGCCCCGCCTGGCCGGAGCTGGCTCGCCGGCTTGGACCGGAGGACGTGCTCGAGATCGTCTGGCTGAAGCTCCGCAGGCAGCTCGAGCGGACGATCGGCACCCCGGGGACAGAGGCTCTCCGCACGTCGTTGCGGGTGTTCTGCGATCGCACCCTGGGCGAGCTGCTCGAACAGGAGCGGACCCGACAAGGGGAGGGAAGAAGCCCCGGCACTCCGCTCCGCACCGGGCCGGCCGACCGCTGGACGGAAGCGGCGGAGGAGGATCAGTCGGAGGTGGACCCGGACGAGGAGCTCGGGACCCTGGCTCGCCTGGTCCTCTCGGAGCGCGAGCAGCTCGCCTGGCAGCACGTCGATCGGACCGGCTACACCGCGGAGGAGGTCGGCGACCTCGTTCTCGACTGTTCCGCCACGGACGTCGAGGAGCTCCTCGAGCAGGCACGCGCCAAGCTCGTTCCCTTGCAGTGAGGTCGCGTCGAGGTGAGCCCGCCCGGGCGGAATCGTGCCCTGGGCCGGGTCGAGACCTCCCGAGCGATTCCCGGTGGCGCGCCGCGACCCCCGTGGCCTATTCTCGACGGCCGAGGGACCAGCAGGACAGGAGTGTGGTGAACGCCCGTCGATCCGTCGCCCGGAGGTCTCGGTGACCCCCGAACCCTGGGAGCGAGTCCGTGCGATCTTCGAGGAGGCCGTGCAGCTCTCCGAGGAGCAGCGAGCGGCGTTCCTCGCCGAGAGCTGCGGGGGAGACGCCGACCTGCAGCGGCGGATCGAGATCCTGCTCGCCGCGGATGCCCGGAGCACCGGCGTGCTGGAACCGCCCGAACCACCCAGCGGAGAGGCCTTCGTCGAGGCCGTCGCCCCGTCGCTCTTCGTCGGCCGGCGGATCGGTGCCTTCACCATCCGTCGCCCGATCGCCGTCGGCGGAATGGGAGCCGTCTACGAAGCGGAGCAGGAGCATCCGCAGCGCCTCGTGGCGCTCAAGATGCTCCGCTTCGGCTTCGCCGCCCCCGATGCCGTGCGCCGCTTCGAGTTCGAGGCCGAGGTGCTCGCTCGGCTTCACCACCCCGGCATCGCGCAGGTCTTCGAGGCCGGCACCTTCCGGGAAGAGGGCGGCTCCACCTTGCCCTTCTTCGCGATGGAGTTCGTCGAGGATGCCCGCAACCTGCTCGAGTTCGTCGAGGAGGAAGGACTCACTCTGGACGCGCGCCTCGAGCTCTTCCTCCAGCTCTGCGACGCCGTCCAGCACGGGCACGAGAAGGGCGTCATCCATCGGGATCTGAAGCCCGGCAACGTCCTCGTCGATGGCGCCGGGCACCTCAAGGTCATCGACTTCGGGCTCGCTCGCGCCACCGACCCCGAGCACATCTCCGAGTCGCTCCGCACCGAACCGGGGCGCATCGCCGGAACGCTGCCGTACATGGCGCCCGAGCAGGTATCCGGGGATCCGTTCGCGATCGATACGCGTGCGGATGTCTACGCCCTCGGCGCGATCCTCTTCGAGCTGTGCTGCGGCCGGCCGCCCCTCGAGCTCGCCGGGCTCTCGATGCCCGAGGCGGCTCGTAGGCTGGAAGAGGAGGAGCCGCCGCGGCCGGGCTCGATTCGCGACGACCTGCCCCGCGAGCTCGACTGGATCCTGCTGCAGGCGCTGGCCAAGTACCCCCGCCATCGCTACGCCTCGCCCGCGGAGCTCGCCGCCGACCTGCGGCGCTTCCAGCTCAGCCAGCCGGTGATCGCCGGGCCGCCCAGCACCGCCTACCGCGTCCAGCTCTTCGTCCGGCGGCATCGCGGCGCGGTCGGCGCGGTCCTCCTCCTGTTCGTCGCGCTGGTCATCGGTCTCACCGGCACCACCATCGGCTTCGTCAAGGCGACTCGCGCCCGGGGGGTCGCCGAGGACAAGACCGAGGAGGCGCTCCGCGAGAAGGGGCGCGCGGATCGCAACGCGACGCTCGCCGAGGAGCGCGCCGCCAGCGTGCTGCGCCTCTCCGACGTCAGGCGGCTGAGCGAGCTCTACACCGAGATGGACGAGCTCTGGCCCATCCACCCCGACCGGGTCGAGGCGATGCAGGCCTGGCTCGGGCGCGCGGACGAGCTCCTCGGGCGGCGAGAGCTCCACGAGGAGACGCTGCGTGA
This sequence comes from uncultured Planctomycetaceae bacterium, assembly GCA_964496575.1. GTDB lineage: Bacteria > Planctomycetota > UBA1135 > UBA1135 > CAZCAC01. Next base: position 35,047 of record CAZCAC010000002.1, read on the forward strand.
CTGGAGAGCGCTGGCCACTCGGAGTGACGGCGGCGGGACTTTCGGTGGGCACACCTTCGAGAGCACCGAAGGGCGCTGGCTGCTCGAGACGCTGTCGGGGCTCGCCCTGGACCTCGAGAGCTTCGCCGGCGAGGACCTGCACGGGCGGACGAGGCGCAATGTCGAGGAGCGCTCGAGGCTGGCCGAGGGACTGATCGCCCGGTCGATCGACGATCGTCAGAACGAGTGGGACGAGGCGATCGAGGCGATCGCGAGCGAGGAGGAGTGCCCGCTCTACCGGGGACTCGAGCTCACCGAGCAGCTTGGTCTCGTCCCTCTCGGTCCCGATCCCGACTCGGGACTCTGGGAGTTCTGGCACGTTCTATCCGGCGAGGAGCCTGGCCGCGATCTCGATACCGGGCGCATCGTCCTCACCGAGGAGTCGGGGATCGTGCTGGTCCTGATCCCCGGCGGCACCTACTGGATCGGCGCGCAGGATTACGATCCCGACGGACCCAACTACGATTCGCTGGCGATGATCTTCGAGCGTCCGCCGCACGAGGTGACGCTCGACCCCTACTTCCTCTCCAAGTACGAGATGACCCAGGGGCAGTGGCGGCATTGCACTGGCAGCAACCCCTCCTTCTACAACCCGAGGTACAAGCCCGGGAAGATCGCCCTCACCCTGCTCCATCCCGTCGAGCAGGTGAGCTGGGTCGACTGCGAGCTGGTGCTCGGGCGCTACGACTTGCAGATCCCCACGGAGGCGCAGTGGGAGTGCGCTGCCCGCGCTGGATGCTCCGGGGCCTGGGCGTTCGGGGACGATCGCGAGGCGCTGCGCGGGGCGGTGAACCTCGCCGATCGGGCCGCGGCGCGCGCCGGAGTTCCGTGGGAGGAGGTCCACGACTGGCCCGACCTCGACGACGGGTACGCCGTGCACGCGCCGGTCGATCAGTATCGATCGACGCCCTGGGGTCTGCACGGCATTCACGGCAACCTGACCGAGTGGTGCCGCGACCACTACACCGAGTACGACACGCCGCTGCGCGAGGGGGACGGCAGTGGGCTGCGGCAGCGCGGCGGCACGAACAGCAGCCGGGTGGTTCGCGGCGGAGGCTACTGGCACGCGGCGTACGAGGGGCGCTCCGCCGCGCGGCACAACGCGACGCCCGATGATCGTTCCGCGATGACCGGGGTGCGCCCGGTGCGGGCGGTCGACCCATAGTCCGCGATACGGAACCATCTCTAAACGGGCCGGCCCGTTTAGAGATGGTTCCGTATACTTGAGATGGTTCCGTATACTGACCAAGCCGATGACTCGTTCCCCCATCGACCTCGACGATCTGCACCGACACGAAGGATTCATCCGACAGGTCGCTCGTTCTCTCGCCCGCGATCCGGGCCTCACGGATGATCTGATCCAGGAGGCTTGGCTGACAGCCATCGAGAAGCGCCCTCGGCTGAAGGGCCCTCTCCGAGCCTGGTTGCGGGTGGTGATGACAAATCAGGCACGTCAGAGCTTCCGCTCGGAAAGCCGTCGGCGGTGGAGAGAGCAGATGCCGCGAGGGCGACAGCAGGCGCCCTCGAGCGCCGAGGTGATCATCCACGAGGAAGCGCAGCGACTGGTCGTCACAGCGGTGCAGGAACTGCGCGAGCCTCTCCGGACGGTAATCCATCTGCACTACATCGAGCAGCAGCCCGTCCTGGAGGTGTCGCGGCTCCTCGAGACTCCCGTGGAGACGGTTCGCACGCGCGTCAGGAAGGGGCTGGCCGAGCTTCGCACGAAACTGAACGGCCAGATGGAGCAGGGCACGGAAGGCGCTTGGTCTTTGGTCTTCCTCGCACTGCCGTTCCAGGACCGGCCGATTCCCTGGCAGCGCATCACCCGCGAGAGTGGCCTGAGCATGGCGGCGCTTTCCCCGATAGCGCTCGTCACCGGCATCGCTGTGCTGTCGGGCGTGGCCCTCCTGGCCTGGCTGGCGGGGAGGTCACCGGAGCAATCCGAACGGCAGACAGCTCCGCATGGCGAAGAGGTCGCGGCGGTCGATCGAAACGTCGACCCGGGCCCCGGTCTCGACCCGCTCCCCGCTCCCGGACCCATGTCGATCGAATCGCGCGAACCGCTCGAGTCCGACGCGACCCCTGTGATCGAACCGCCGCCGGAGCCGATGGGGCAACCGGATGGGGCCGCACCTTCGATCGAGGTCCAAGTCCGGGTCGAGGACGAGAATGGCGTCCCGATCGGAGGAGCGAAGATCCGCGTTGGAGCCGACGAGAGGAAGGTCGTCTTCGAGACTCGCGCCGCGACAGATTCGCGTGGGAGCGCGTTGGTGCCACTCGAGAGGGACGACTTCCGGGGAAACCAGCTCTACGGCGGGGAAGAAGTCTACGCGCCCCTTGTCGCGCACGTAGCAGAACACATCACCTCCAAGGTCCACTACCTGCGGTGGCCAAACAAAGGCCCTGTGACGCTCGTTGTCGGCGGACCGGATATGACCGTGAAGGGGCGGGTCCTCGATTTGCAAGGAGATCCGATCGAGGGTGCTCGCGTATTCGTCGGGCTGGCGGTCAGAAACTACGAGACGATCGAGGACGGCGACCTGCGCAACGACCACCGTCACGTGACTCTGAGCGGCGCCGACGGGCACTACGAGGTTTCGAGCGTCCGGCCCGGAAGATACGTGCTCTTCGGGGTCAAGGAAGGCTGGGTGCTTGCCAAGGAGGACATCGAAGGAGGTGTCGGCGACGAGATCGAGTGCACCCTGCATCTCGACCAGGGCGGCGTGCTGCGTGGCCGTGTGCTCGACGAGGACGGCTCCCCATGTGCGGGCGCGCGGGTTCAGGACGAAGTTGGACAAACGAACGAGCCGTTTTCGCCCTGGGTACATACGGACGAGGACGGATCCTTCGTGCTGCGGGGCCTCCCTCCGGGTCTCCGCACGGTATGGGCATATGGTCCTCCCGGGACCTGGGCATTCTACGAGCACACGGTGGTATCTGGCGTCGAGGTCGTTCACGGTTTTCAACTTCGCCGCGGACAGGTGGTGAACGTGCGCGTCGTCGACACGACGGGCGAGCCCGTTGCTGGCCTACACGTGAGCGCCTTCTCGAGGAAACCCTCCGAACCCTGGCAGCGCGCTCAGGCCACGGATGCGGACGGCAGGGTGCAGCTGTACGGCGTTCCCGATGGCCCCGTAGTAGCGAGGATCGATGACCTCGACAGCGAATACCGGTTCCCGATCGAAGTCCTCCACTGGGCCCGGCCGGATGACGCAGTGCGTGAGGTCGTCCGCGAGGAGCGACCCGAAGGACCGGCGGAAGTCTCCGGTACCTTGACACGCCACGACGGCAGCCTCTGGGGAGGCGACACGTGCCTGCGCATGACCCATGACATGGGGCGTGCCATGTCTCGCTACCCAATGCAGGGCTCCACGACCGGGGACTTCCGCCTTCACGGATTGATCGAGGGGGGCTACACCCTCTACGTAGAAACGCCGGCAGGCCGGTTCGCATTGATGAAGTTGGAGGTCGACTACGGGGACGTGCTCGATCTCGGCACCGTTGCGACGCCTCCGCCAGGTACACTTGAGCTCGACTGGCGCGACTGGGCCGATGCGACCGCAAGCGCACTCTATCGACACCGGATCCTCCAGCTCTTTTTGGGCCCCGTCGAGACCCTAGGCCAGATCACGATCGCCGAGGGAATGGGATCACCGCCTCTCGCGACCGAACTACTCCCCGGTACTTACGGGCTGCTCCTCGCTCGCGGTCCGGACAAGCTCCTGGAGCGGATTGTGAGCGTGCGCAGCAATCACGTCACGCGGATGCCTGCCTATCCCGATGCGCCGTGCCTGGTCGCAATCGACTTTCACGCTCCGGACGACGACACGGCCGAGGAGCTGACAGTGCGTCACTACTCGATCGAGGACACCGAATCGTACCCCGCCGAGATGCCGACCGACGAGGTCGCGAACGCACTGGCCGACGCCGCCGAGCTTCTCTCGGAGTACACCGTACTACGCAGCGCGGACGGGTGGTTCCGGACGGACGTCGAGGTCCACCTGGGGCAGTACGCCGTCGTGGCCGAAACCAAGAGTGGCCTGCGAGCGCACTCCGTGTTCTCCCTGGAGTCGCAAACGTCGCCAGCCTACGTGCAGCGTGAGCTGCGGTAGTTAATACCGAACCATCTCTAAACGGGCCGGCCCGTTTAGAGATGGTTCCGTATCTTGCTACTCTCCGACGACCAAGTCCATCCGCGACGTCGCCCCGACTGAGACATCGACCTCCACGCCCGCTGGACCACCCTGTCCCGTCCAGGCGTGAACGGTGAAGCTCCCCGCAGGAACACCGTCCACCTCGTAGGCGCCGTTGGTGGGATCGCACTCGACCTCCGCCACGATGACCGGGTATTCCCGGCCGTCAAGCACGGCGAGCCACGCGCTGTCAACCGGACTGCCGTCGGGACTGGCCACGTAGCCGGAGATCATCCCCCCGGGCCCGAGCTCGACTCGGAGCCCTTCGATGCACTGCCCCTCCTCTACCAGCACGCTCTCGGGAATCGCGCAGGCGAACTGGGCCCCGCGTCCGTTCCGGTTCGGCCCGGCGGCTCGTAGCCGATAGCGCCCCGGTGCCAGGAAGTCGAACCGAAACGAGCCGTCGGTCGCGCTGTCTCTGCTCGCAAGCCTCCGAAGGTACTCACCGTTTTCGTCCACCATGTCGAGATCTATGGAGACCCTTGTGGGCGGTCGGCCTTCAGGGTCCACCAGGATCCCGGCAACCGCCCCAGCGGGCAGGTCGAAATCCTCTCGCTGACTCGGTTTCTCGCCGATCGAGCGGCGGAATTCCCCGCGGTCGTTGCTCCTGGAGATCACCTCGAAGAGGTGCTGACCGGACCGTTCCACCTGTAGCTCGTAGTTGCCGAGGCCATCACAGGCCGCTGCGGTGCGGTAATCCTCGCAGGTGCATTGCACCACCAATCCAACCCGCACCTTCCCGCCGACCGTCACCCGGCCGCGAACTACGATCGCCGCGCTGGGAGGCTCGCCAAACACTACGTGATCTGAGCCGCCTTCGGTCAGCGTGACGACCACCTCGCTCCGTTTGGCAGCCTGCAATCTCCAGTCATCGCCGGGATCGTCGGACCACGGCGCATTGAGCGAGACGATGAACTCGCCAGGTGGCAAACCCTCGAAGGAGAAGCGCCCCGCTTCGTCACTGTAGGTTTCCTTCCAGAACTTCAGCTCGCCGCGGCCGTGCACATCGATCTCGCGGTCGGCGATCGGCGCCGCGTCGGGATGAATCTCGCCAGTCAGCCGAGCAGCCGGTCGGAGCACGAGAAGTAGGCCCTCTCGAACCTCACCAGAGGTCGCCTCGATCTCGAGTTCTGGCGAGGGGGCCCAGCCCGGGGCCGTCGCGCTGAGTGCCAAGATCCCGGGGCGGGCGTTGGGGATCGCGAAGCTACCATCGGCTTTGCTGGCAGAAGAGCCGGCGCGGGTTGATCCTCTGGATCTATTCCTCAGTCTGACCTCGATCGCAGCTCCATCCACCGGCTCTCCGTCGGGATCCTGAACTAGCCCCCCGAGTTGGACAGGACGTTCCGCGCGAAACTCCAGTGGGATGGCGATCGGGATTGTCACCCTTACCGGAACCGTGTCGACGATGCCCTCTCCGGTGACGTGCACCCGGCAGACCCCCTCGGCGAGACCAGTCCACTCGAATTCCCCGTTCTCGTCGCGGAAGCTGCGATTGGTCATCTCGGTCCAGTCGAAGCTATCTGCGTCGCCGTCCTTCGACCGGGGCGTCACCCAGATCCGAAAGCTCGATACCGGTTTCCCAGTATCGTCGGTGACCCGTCCAAGCAGAACGCCGCCCCCCCCGAGCATTACTACCAGCCCCTCGGTCCCAGGCTCGGCGTCCTCCACGACGCCCTTCCAGACTTGTCCTCGGCGGGAGCGTCGATTCTTGCTGGAGGAGCCGCCAGCCACGGCACTATCGTCGCGGATCGGCGGGCCGCTCCTTGAGTTGACGGTCACGATGAACCGCCGCTCGTCCAGGCCGGTGAAGCGGAACGCGCCGTTCCCGTCCGCCGTGGCGACGTACTTCCGTACATCGTGCTCACTCTCTCCTTTGCGGGGAATCGGCTGCGCCGCCACCACCACTCCCGCCGCCGGCGTCCCGTCGGGCCAGAGCACCCGTCCACCGAGCTCCAGGCCCGTGCTCAACGGGTACAGCAGATCCAGGAGTTCCGTACCATCCTCGAGTTTGCCCAGCTCCTCGACTCGCTCGGCGAATCCCTTGGCGCGGATGTGTAGTGTGATCCGTCCCGCTCGCAGTCCGGTGAACTCGAAAAGGCCGTTCGCGTCGGTGTAACGATCAGTGGAGGCTATCAGGTGTGACCGCTGCGTGCGGACGACGTTCTTCAGCTCGACCGCGACTTTCTCCAACCCGACGCCGTCGGGACCGACCACGCGCCCGGCCAGGCGGACGCCACGGGTCAGGTCGATCTCGATCTCGGTGATCTCGCCGGCGCGGACTACGACGCCCTCCACTGACGTGTCGGCGAACTGTTTCGAGTGGGCGTCGACCCTGTACTCTGGCGCTGGGGGCAGGGCGGTCAACTCGAAGCTCCAGTCCGGGCCGGGCCGCGCGGAGCGCCGCGAATGCCGCGCATGTGAACTCCAACTATCCACCGTCACGGAGTCGCGAATCTCCGTGGAATAGTCCTGGCCCGGCGGTGCGAACACGACCCCAGCGATCACCCCGCCGAGTTCCGGTTGGAGCACCACCTCGCTTTCTTGGCTGGCCAACTCGACTACGTGCTTCTCCTCGAGGTAGAGGTAGCGCCCGTTCAGCGACAGGAAGCCCTTTTCCGTCTCCGCCCCAAACGCCACTCGGAAGTGGCCGTCGGGCTGAACCCGAACGGTGTGTTTGCGGGGGGCCTTCCGAGCGTCGGTGAAGCGTCGGCCACGGGCCTCCACGTGTAACACCTCGTCGAGAGGCGTGCCGTCCGGGAATACGACGCGCCCCTCGATCCAGAGCGCGTCGCCAGGGATCGCGAAACTGCCCTCACTAGCCTCGGCGATCTCGACTTCCTCGCGCCCGGGATCGACCTTTTCGCTCTCCGAATCGAACGGAACCCTCGGTGGCGGCGGGGGAACCTCCGCGCCCTCGGCGGCGGGACCGAATATCCCCGGATCATCGAGCCCGGTAGGGGAGTCGGACAGCGCGAGCCAGAGCGCGCCGAGCATCGCGAGGATCACCGCGGCGACCAAGGCGAGGAGCGGACGGATCGACATTCTTCGAGTCCTCCCGATGGCAAGAAGGCTGCGAGTCTGAATACACAGCATATGACCGCTGCGGCGCAAGGACTTGTTCGATCCTGGTGATTCCTGCCCCCGTTGTCAGGCCGGCGGGGATGAGCCCGGCCAACCTCACCAATCCCTCGCACATCGCCATCATGACCGGGACGCATCCCCGCGACACCGGTATCCTGACCAACCACACTCGGCTCACGGAGGAGGCGCCCACCCTGGCGGAGGCTTTTCGGCGCGCGGGCTATCTCACCTACGGGGCGGTGAGCGCCCGTCACCTGACCGATTCGGTCAGTGGTCTGGGGCAGGGCTTCGAGCGGTTCGCCGGTCCTATCACCGGCTACTCGAACACTGGTGGGCAGACCCTCTCGCTCATCCGCAAATGGGTGAGTGAGTCACCGGGGCTGCCGCTCTTCGTCTGGTTACACCTGTTCGACGCCCACACGCCATACGCTCCTGACGAAGCCGACGTCGAGCGATACTATCCTATTCGAGAAGCGGCCTTCGACCAATCGCGGCCAGTGCCCGAGTGGGCCACGGAGAAGGCCCTCGCTCGCCTCGGTCTGGAAGACCTCCGGGATCCCGAGTTCCCCGTGGCGCTCTATCGCGCGGAGGTCACCGGAGTGGATCGCGTGCTCGGCCAGCTGCTGGAGATGAAGCCGTTCACCGGCGCCGTCATCGGTCTGACGGGGGATCACGGAGAGTCGCTCGGCAACCACGGGGTCTACTTCGCCCACAAGGAGCTCTATCGAGAGACGCTCCACGTTCCCCTGGTCCTGGCCTGGCCCGGGGCGCCCCCGGGAGGCACCCGTTGCTCACACCCCGTCTCGAACGTCGATCTCGGCCGAACGCTACTCGACCTCTCCGGCAATGGTGACGTGCCTTTCCCGGGCCGCAACCTGGCCGACCTCGCCCAGCAAGAGCAGTTCTCCGCCGAGCCCCGGTTCATGCTCGCCTCGCACGCTCGCGAGGTGGCCTTGACGCATTCTGGCTGGCACCTGCAGCTCCGATTGGTTCCCAACCAGCTGGGCGACGGGCGGGTCAGCAGGCAAGAGCACCAGGTCGAGCTCTACTACCTTCCCGACGATCCCGAGTGCGCGAACGACCTGCTCGAGCGGGAGCTCGAGCGCGCGAAGAAGATGCGCGGCCGGGTGCTGCACTGGCTGGAGGGACGCCGTCACCTCGATTGGCGAGCCGGCGAGGTCACCGACGAGACGACGCTGGAGAACCTCCGGGAGATCGGCTACGTCGCGGGCGAGCAGTCCGGCCCGATCGACCTGACCATCGATCCCGATTGTGGTTGCCGCTGGTGCGACCGCTTCCGCTGAGGCGCAGGCACGCACGCGTTCCCCGAGGGAAGTGCGCGAAAGTAGACCTCGTTCCGTATTACTCGGGAAGATCGTACCTCTTGACCGCGGTGTACACCTTGCCGGGGTCGCTACGGCCGCGGTAGATCTGCTGCATCATCGCATTGAAGTTCCGCGGGATCTGGTGCTCGTGCTCGACACCATTGCAGATCACTCTCACCGGCTCGTCGAGGTCGACGAGAATGTCGTTGAAGAAGAGGGTGACGCTGTTGATCCCCTCCGCGTCGACCGTGATGGTGTTCGCTTCCCGATCGGCCCGAGCGGTGAGGCGCGCCAGGCTCTGCCCGTCGTGCGCGGGGATCTCCAGCCAGTACGCCTTGTTCGGCATCGGCGCGCCGGCGCGCAGCACGACGCTCTCGGGGTGACTGCGGCGCGACCTCCCCATGATCCAGGCGAGAAGGTACGCCTCCCCGGCCTCCGGCAACACCGTCGGCTCGACGTAATCCAGCTCCCTCGCCCGCTCCGCAAAGGCGGCGGCCTTCGCCCCACCGCCCACGAAGAGACAGTGCAGGTTGCTCAGGTTGTCGGGCGAGATCTCCGCGGCGTCACCGCCCCGGCCGATCACTCCGGCGAAGCGGTCGGGTGTGGAACTCGCGATCTCCATCGCCGCCGCCACGCCGATCCCCCGACCGGCGATGAACACCTTGTCGAAGTCGATCGCGTAGCGGTCGCGAACGTCGGCCAAGGCGGTCAGGAGCAGCCCGTACCCTCCCGGGTTCTCCGGGTCCCTGCTCACCCCCAGGCCGCTCCAGTTCTCCAGCTTCTTCGGCATCCGCAGTGCGACGAGGATGCAGGTCTTGCGCAGCTCGGTATCGGCCCACTGCTCGGTCAGGTGCTCCCGCGGCTCCTCGCCGGCGTCGGGGATACAGAGGATCAGTGGATATGGCCCCTGCCCGGCGCTGTACTTCGCGGGCGCCCACAACGCGTAGGTGCTGGTGAAGCCCTCGCCGTAGAAGGGCACCGGAATCTCGAACTCGGCGACCTTGCCCTTCTTGACGCCCCTGGCCCTGGAGTAATCGCGCATGTAGTAGAGCGCCACCTCCAGGTCCTCGGTCAGGGCGAGGGCGTCTCCGGACTCGGCCTTCTTGTTCCACTTCTTCTCCAGCGTCTTGCGCAGCTCCGCCTCGGTCTCTCGCCGGCCTGCCCGGGCGACATAGGCTTCCAGGCAGTTGCCGATCAACTCACCCACCTTCTGGTGATCCGAAGGCTCCACCAGGGGCTTGGGGGTAGAAGGAAGTGGCGGGGTCGGCTCGCTCACCGGGGGAAACCACGGCTCGGGGTCCTTTACCAGCCCGGATGAGCTCTCGTTCAGCTCCCGCAGCATCAACACCAGCTCGACGAGGTCCGCTCCGAACCCGGTCAGGATCAGCCCGTTCGACTCGGGGACCGGGATGACCTGCATCGTATTCGGATCGGCGACCATGCCCCGCATCGCGTTGGACAGCCGCCGCACGTCGATCCTCGGCAGGTGCACCACCGTCCTGATCAGGATCGCCGGGTGATCCGCGTAGAGTGGAAGATCCTCGGTATCGATGTGGGTTGCGCCGGCGCGAAGATGGGCCCGAGCCGGGGAATCGAGGCTGTGGACCGCCATCATCCGAGGCTCCTCCCGGCGGAGATCAGTGAGCACGAATCGATTCGCGATCAGGATCGCCTCGACCGCCGAGTAGAGCTCTTCCGCGGGAATGGCGAACGTGCGATCGAAGGCGACCCGGACCTCCTTCAGGACGGCGCCGGTGTCGTCGGTCCAGATCAGGTGCTCTCCGGTCAGCTCGCCGAACTCGAGCAGCAACTCCTCGACCGTGATCGGCGCCTCCCCTGCTCGCCGCTCGATGGTCATCCCGGCGGAGGGCGTGGGGAACCGGCTCGACCCGGCCTGGGTCGCGGCCTCCGGGGAGGAACACAGGACGACAGAGAGGAGGGCGAGACTGGGCAAGGCGCGCGGGAAGATGGGTTTCATCATCGTTCTTGGCTCCATTCGGTCAGGCCCGTATCGGGTACTTCCGGCAGCTCTTCCTGGTCGGGCCGCCCATCCTAGCTCGCCGCCACCGCGGCGTCACACCTCCCCCCGCTTCGGCGATGACGACCGAGGAATGCTGCCGGCGGGCCGGAGCAGCCCTGGAACATCCACCCACACTCGCAGAGGATAGCCCCTCCAAGCTGTGTCCTCGCCCGATGTCGCTCCGCGGGGTGAGCCGTGAGCGTGGCCGTCGGTTGCTCTTCTTGGCGGTTGTGGAGCGGTTGGCGCCCTTGGCTCTGCCTCGAGGGCTGGTATCTCCGGTCGAATCAGGGCTGTGGATGCGCAGGCGCTGTAGCACTCCCTGGCCGCTGTCTCCCGAGCGGCGTTTCTCGTCACCGGTTGGAAGGGGAGCTCCTCCTGCGGCGGCGGTCTGGCGGGCGATGTAGTGGGGAGCTCGGTGTTCAGGTCGAGGTGAGAGAGGATGTGCTCGATCACCTCGCGTTCGGTAATGGCCGAGATCCACCTCCGCGTCGAGCCACCAGCACTGCCCTCTCGCCTGTCGAGCTGCTCGCGCGGCACGATTCGATCGCGCCACGATGCGGCCGAGGCGATCACTCCGTGATAGGTGAGCAGGTGCGTTCGCGGGGGTGTCACCAACGCGGCGCCCGAAGAACGTCCCCTGACGACCGGAGCGCGCCCGGCGCGAGCGGCCGACCCGTAGTCGGCCGGGCGGCGATATCCCGCGCACGACCGCGTCGAAAGCCGTATCCTCCCTCGATTCGAACCGGAGACCCTGCATGATGCGATTCTCGATCATCCACACCGGTGCGGCGATGCTGGTCGTCGCGCTCTGTTCCACGCCCGCGAAGGGGACGCCGCAGCTCGAGGGCTGGCGGCAGGCGGGCCAGCACCAGGCGACCTGGACCGCGCCTCCCGAGCGCACGCCGGCGAACCACTCCGTCGACGGGCCGCTCCTGGGGAACGGCGATCTGAAAGTCGCCCTGAGCGGCCCGCCGCAGGAGCAGCGCTTTCATCTCGCCAAGAACGACCTCTGGCGACTGGAGTCGAAGAAGGAGCGGTCGAGCCCGGTCCCGCTGGGCGTGCTGTCGATTCGCGTTCCGGCGCTCGAAGGGGCTGCGTACGAGGTGGTGCAGGGGTGGGCGCCGCCCAGGACGGTGGGGACCTTCACCGGCGACGACGGAGTGCTGCGGCAGACCAGCTTCGTCGCCGCGACCCGCGACCTCCTCGTGATCTCCTTCGAAGCGGAGCGGCGCGCCTTCGAGGTCGAGAGCCTGCTGCGCGTGCAGTCTGGACGCGGGTCGGTCAGCGTCGCGGAGCGGCAGGGCGAGCTGGTCCTGGGGCGCCGGGCCTTCGTCGACGAGGTGGAGATTCGCACTGGCGTCTCGGTGGCGTACCGGGTCCTGGGAGCGAAGACGAGTGGGCTGGATGGTGAGTCCGGCGCGGTCGGGTTTCGCTTCACCGTGGAGCCGGACCAGAAGATCGTGCTGGTCCTCGGCGTGTGCAGCCGCTTCGAGGACGAGGTCTACCAGAAGCGGGTGCGCTGGACCGTCGGCGCGCTGGACCTGCAGGGGATCGCTTCGGTGCAGCGCGAGCACTCCGCCTGGTGGATCGACTATTGGAGCCGGTCCAGCGTAACCATCGGCGACAGCGAGCTGGAGAAGCACTACTACCAGTCGCTCTACACCATGGCCGCCGCCAGCCGCAACCGGCGCTTCCCACCGGGGATCTTCGGCTGGGTGACCACCGACACGCCCGCCTGGAACGGCGACTACCACCTCAACTACAACCACCTCGCGCCCTTCTACGGACTCTATTCGGCGAATCGCATCCAGCAGGCCGATCCCGAGGACGCGCCGCTGCTCGCCTTCCAGCAGCGCGGGCGCTGGTATGCGCAGGAGGCTCTGGGCAAGCGGGGCGTGCTCTATCCCGTGGGGATCGGGCCGCTGGGGATCGAGACCACGCGCGGGGACGAGGAGGCCGAGTCGGCGCACTTCGAGAAGGGTGGGTTGTTTTACGGGCAGCGCTCGAACAGCGCGTACTGCCTGGTGAACATCGCCCAGCGCTGGCGCTGCACCTACGACCTCGAGTACGGTCGCAAGGTGTACCCGCTCGTGCGCGACGTCGCCGACTTCTGGGAGAGCTATCTGCGCTACGAGGACGGCCGCTACGTCATCCGTGGCGACTCGATTCACGAGGGCTCGGGGAAGGACGTCAATCCGATCCTGTCGCTCGGCCTCTTGCGCAACACGCTCGATCTGGCGCTCGATCTCAACCTGGAGCTCGAGGGGAATCCGCTGCGTCGCAAGACCTGGCAGCACATCCTCGACCACCTGAGCGAGTGGACGACGCAGGAGCGGGACGGTCGGACGGTCTTCCGCTACACCGAGGAGGGCACGGACTGGTGGGGTGACAACACCCTCGGCATCCAGCACATCTACCCGGGGAACGCGATCGGCCTGGAGAGCGAGCCGAGGTGGCTCGCGGTGGCGCAGGACACCATCGCGGTGATGAACCGCTGGATCGACTTCAACGGCTCGAACAGCTTCTTCCCGGCGGCGGTCCGGGTCGGCCACGACCCGGAGGTGATCCTGGAGAGGCTGCGCGGCTACGTGCGCAACACCTACCCGAACGGCTTCCAGCGGAACAACCCGCACGGCATCGAGAACCTGAGCACGACGCCGAACACCCTGAACGAGATGCTCTGCATGAGCCACGTCCCCGCCGGCGCGGCGCCGGGCACGCAGGTGCTGCGGCTGTTCCCGGTCTGGCCGCGCGGTCGTGACGCCCGCTTCAACGACCTGCGCGCGTGGGGGGCGTTCCTCGTGTCGAGCGAGCGTCGCGGCGGCGAGGTGCAGTACGTACGCATCCTGAGCGAGCGTGGGCGGGATTGCACCGTGGTGAATCCGTGGCCCGGGGAGGAGGTCAGGGTGCAGCGGGAGGGTGTCGTGAAGTCGGAGCTCGTCGGCGGAGAACGTTTCACGCTGAAGACCGCGGTGGGGGAGAAGTTGCTGCTCTTGCGCGACGAGGAGGGATGAGACGATGCGAACGCGACACCTGATCCTCGGCCTCTGCGGCCTCGTCGCCCTCGGAGGCCTGGGCTGGCTGATCCACCTCATCGCGGATCCGTCATCGGCGCGGGAAGACGTCGCGGTGGGCCCCGAGCTTCCGGTCCCCGAGGCCGACCCGGCGCCGCCGGGGCTCCCGCCCCGCGGCGCCCGCAGCCCGGGGAAGGAAGCTCGAACGGATCGCACTCAGCCGAAGGTGGACGGACGGGGGGATCTCATCGGCACGGTGATCAAACACGATCCATCGTATGTGGGCTTCGCAGTGACCGGAGTGATTCGCTTTTCCGACGACGGCACTCCCGCCGCCGGGCTGACATTCATCATCTTCAACCCCGGCTCCGACCTCTTCCTCGAGACGGATGGGCACGGTCGTTTCACCAGCGAGCCGATGCTCCAGAGCGGGGTCACGAGCTTCGAACACCGCGTCGCCGAGGAACCCGGGCTCTACCAGAGTCCGCTCCGTTTCGCGCCCGCGTCCCTGACCCTCGACGGCGAGGTCGGGGAGACGAAAGAGGTGGAGCTCACGTTGCTACGGCCCGAAGCCGAGCTCGACGTGCTCGTGGTCCATCGAGACGACCGGCCTGCACTGGGCGCCCTGGTCGAGCTGCAGTACCGGTACGAGGCGCACCCCGGGGAGTTCCACGGAAACACCGAGGTCGCCTTCTCCAAGGCCGACGGAATCGCGAGCTTCTCCCTCTACGACCTCGAGCAGATCAACGCGGGGAACACCGCGGGCATGGTCGCGTTCCTCGAGGTGGTGGACGCTGCCAGCGGCGAGCGCCTCGACAGGGTGCTGCTCATGATCTACCGCGCCCCCAACCTGGAGGACTACTCCTTCCAGCGGACCAAGGAGGGCCTGACCTCGCCGTACGTCGCCGACCACCCCGGGACGACGATCGTCTTCGAGCACCATGGATATCGCCGGATCAGCGCTACGCTCGCAGAGCTCGAGAAACTGGTGCCGGTCGACGGACCGCGTCGAGTGCTGCTCGAACGCGGGCTGCTGCGCACGCTGCACGTCGAAGGGAACGACGAGAACGGTGAGAGTGCCCCGGTGGCAGGAGCGGCGGTCCGACTCGAAGGCCGACTACTCGGCCGGACCAACGAGGCCGGCGAGCTGACCGTCGACCTGCACACCTGGCCGGAGCAAGGCCTGACCGTCGAGGCCGAGGCCTTCGCTCACGCGACCTGGTTGCCGAGAGAGGGCTTCGCCGACATCGAGCCGGCGTGGGTCTGGTTGGAGAGGGAGTAGAGCTCAGTCGCCCGAACCGCTCATCGCTCCAGCTGCTCGTGCAGGAAGTGGCGGATCTCCTCGAGCTCCGCCTGGAGATCTTCGAGGCGCTGGAGCAGTATCAGGTAGTCCTGGTGGCGGCGGGCGTCCTCGGCGTGTTCCTCGTGGAGCTGTTCGTGCTCGTGGTCGTGCTCGGCCTCGCTCTCGTGCTCATGGCGTTGCTCGCGATCGGAGTAGTATCGGGCGAGTCGGTGGCAGGCCCGGGCGCGCGCGCCCATGTTCCAGTCCGCGTACAGTTCCGTCGCGAGCTCAAGGAGATCGATGGTCATCTCCATCGACAGACCCTCGAAGGCCTGACCGATCTGTTCGCCGCTCGCGCCCGCCTGCTGCAACTCGGCCACGTGGATGAAGCGCTCCATCAGACCAGCTTTCTCCCTCTTTCCGCCCTCGGCCAGCGCTCCACGGGCCCAGTGCAGGATCTCGATCCGATACTCGAGGTTCTCGATGTCGCCGGCGGCCTCGGCATGCTCTTCGGTCTCGTGCCGCTCTTCCTCTTCACCTCGTTCTTCACGGAGTCTCTGGGCGTAGTACTCCGCCAGGTTATTGCACACTCCGGACCGCTCCTCGTTCCCCCACTCGCGGTACCTGGCGGACGCCCAGTTCAGCATCTCGATCAGGTTGTGCCGGCTGGGAACGGCCTCGGCGGCCTTGGCCAGGAGCTCTTCATCGTCGGTCTTCCCCTGAAGGATGAGCTCGCCGTAGCGAACCGCGCGCGTCAAAGCGCCTGAGTTCTTCTGGTCTCCGACTTCGGCGAAGGCATCCCGGGCGAAGCGCAGGATGTCGATGCGTCGTTCGAGAGACTCGAGATCCCCGTTGCCCTCCCGGCGCTGCCGTTCCACTCGCCGGTTCCATTGTTCCTTGAGGGTATCGGCCATCTCGCGAGTGAACGCGGCCTCCTCTTCACGTCCCCAGTCGGCCCAGAGCTCCGACGCCATGGCGAGCAGCTCGATCCGCGCACCGAGAGGCGGCGCCTTCTCGATGTACTGTCGGGCCTCCTCGTCGCGACGCCCCTCGAGCTGCATCTCGAGCGCGCGGTACGCGTGCCTGGCGAGATCTCCGGCGTCCGGACGCTCAACCTCGCGGCAGGCCTTCTCGGTCAGGCGCAGCGCCTTGACCAGGCGCCTGGCGAGCTCCCGTTCGTGGTCGTTGCCGCTCGCCTTCTCGCGATCCTCTCGCGCCATGCGCGCCGCCTTTCGTTCCGCTCGAACCTCGTTCGCGACGCGAGCCATCATCTCAAGAGCATCGCCCTTGCCTAGTTCCTCGAGGGCGACCATGCCCATCTCGAGGTGGTGGATCAGCTCTTCGTAGGCCGCATCCTCGCGATACTCATTTTCGCGTTCCCTCTGTGCCGTTGCGCTCGACGGCAACAGGAACAGCAGGCTGATTCCAACCAGGCACAACGCCACCACTCGTCTCGAGAACTTCCCCTCGCACTTCATGACTCCACCTTCCGGATTCGGGATTGTCAGCGTACCGTTCGTCGGGTGTATGACGGCCGAATGACCGACCCTGCTCACCGCATGGTAGTCCGGCACGGCCGATTCCGCACCCCGCTACGCCACATCTGCGCCGGTGGATTCCAGCATTGATTGCCGGCGTCCTTTTGGAGGCCTATCCTCCATCCGGAGGATCCCCCGATGATGGTTCTGCGTCACCTCGCCCCCTCACTGCTCCTCGCCTCGAACCTGTTCACTATCCCCGCTTCGGGGCAGGAACCCGCGGATGGCGGGAAGTACCACGCTCAGGTCGAGAGATTCCTGAGCGACTTCCACGCCGCCGCGGCAGCGGCCGACGCGAGACGCTATCTCGGCTGTTTCCGCGAAGACGCGGTCATCTTCGGCACCGCGCCCGGGGAGCGATACGGACTGGCCGAACATGGCTCGAGGATTACCGGCGCGTTCTCCGGGGGGCGCGGGCTCGAGGCGGACCTCCTCGAACGAAACATCGGCGTCTCCGAGGACGGCACGACCGCCTGGTTCGACGAGCGGGTGATGCGTCGGGGCGGTCTCGAGCTCCGGGATGCCGGCGTGCTGCGTCGCGGCGACGCGGGCTGGAAGATCGTACTGCTCGACAAGGTGCTTCCCGTGCCGAACGAGCGGGCGTTCGAGCTGGCGGAGGAGATCCGCAAGGTGGTGACCAGACCCTCCCGGTCGATCCCGGAGGACTCCGCCGCCGCCGCCGCGTTGCTCGACTACTTTCTCTCCGGCGCCGAGTGCGACCTCGAGCGCCACCTCGGCTACCTGGAGGAGTACGCGATCACTTTCGGCACCGCGGCGGACGAGCGCTACACCAAGACTGACCACCGAGAGATGCTCGCTCCGTACTTCGCGGCCGGTCACGGGATGACCAGCGAGCTGGTCGTGCTGAACATCACCGAGAGCGAAGACGGCCGCTTCGCCTGGTTCGACGCGCGGCTCGACAAGAAGCGCCTGTGCGAGCTTCGTGGCTCCGGCCTGCTGCACCGCGGAGAAGACGGCTGGAAGATCGTTCTCCACAACCTGGCCTTCCCCGTCCCCAACGAAATGATCGGGCTCACCGCCGCCGAAGGTGGGTTCACCGAGCCGCTGGAGGTGGCGGCCCTCCGCGAGGACTTCGCGCTGCTGCGCGAGACGCTCGAGGACTGGCATCCGGCGCTCTACGTCTACGAGAGCAAGGAGGACATCGATCGCCTCTTCGAGGAGACGCTGGCGCGCCTCACGGAGCCGATGACGGCGCTCGAGTTCGAGACGCTGATCAGCCCGGTGATCGCCCGCGTTCACTGCGTCCACACCCACGTGCTGCGCACCCACTCGCATCACCACTCTCGGGTTCGCGCTTCGACCTACCTGCCGGTCCATCCGCAGGTGATCGACGGGCGGCTGTACGTGCGCTACTGCTACGTCGACGAGCCCGCGCTCGCTCCCGGGACGGAGCTGCGGGAGATCAACGATCGACCCGCGCAGGAAGTGATCGAGAGGTTGCTCGGGGTCATCTCCTCCGACGGCCGGATCCAGAGCCAGAAGATCGCGAGGGTGAACGACGAATTCAGCCTGCTCTACGCCACGCACCTGGGCAGCCCGTCCAGCTTCGACTTGGTCGTCCGGAGTCGCTACTCGGAAGAAGAGCGAACGCTCTCGCTCCCGGCACTGAGCCCCGACCGGTGGGGCGCCGGAGTGCGGGAGCGTGGACCGCGGCCCCGGCCGGGCCCCGGGCTGGAGCTGGAGACGGAGATCCTCGCCGGCGAGGACCTCGCCATCCTCACCCACCGCAACTTCCAACCTGCCGACCCGGCGGCGCTCACGAGCTCGCTCGAGGCGTTCTTCGCGCGCCTCGCCGACGAGGAGATCGGCAACCTGATCGTCGACCTGCGCCTGAACCCCGGCGGCCGTCCGGAGCAAGGATCGCTGCTGGTGTCCTACCTCGTGAACGAGCCGTACACCTACTTCCAGTTCAATCCCGAGAAAAACTCGCTTCGGGACGCGATGGCCCTCCGTTCGTTCACCCAGCCCCGGCCGCCGGCCGAGCATCACTTCGAGGGGCGGATCTTCATGCTGATCGGGGGCCGCAACACCTCGACCGCGGGGCACGTGATCTCGATCCTGAAGCAGGCGGGGCGCGTGGTCTTCATCGGTCAGGAGTCCGGCGCCACCTGGACCTGCAACGACAACTCGAAGGACCTGGTCCTGCCGGCCACGGGCATCCAGGTCCACATCGCCCGCACCACCTACCAGGCCGCCGTCAGCGGCTTCCCGCCCGGCATTGGCATCCGGCCCGACCACGAAGTTCGACCGACGGTGGAAGCGATGCTCGCGGGCCGGGATCTCGAGATGGAGCTCGCGAGGAAGCTGGCTGGCGAGGAGGAGTGACCCGGATCGCTCTTTCGCGGGATCACGAAAGGGCTCATGAAAACCGGAACTCCGTGAACTCGGTTCAGATTCAGTACGGTGCCCGTGCTGGATCGGATCAGTGTCGCACAACAACCCGAATTGCCTGGATGGACGGTTTCGCCGTTGACGGTTACTATCGTCTTGTCCTGCACAGCAGCTGTCCGGACCCCCACGAGACCCGGACTGGCCACGTGGGCCGGTAGTGACAGGTCCAGTCCGATGCTCGCCTCCTGAAGCAGGTGGATACCATGGCCGCACTCGCTCAGCGATTCTCCGCCCTGTCCGGCTTCTACTGCCTATCACTGATCCTCGCGCCGATTGCGCACGGGGAAGATCGGGCCGAGATCGGCACCGAAGACTGGGTCGGAATCCGCGTCTCGCACGAAGCCGCCCGACATGTCGCCGCTCCCACCGAGGGCGGGTATCGAGCACACAACCCCGGACAGCACTGGTCCACGCGCTTCGACGGCCGCGGCTTCCGAACGGTGCCCGACACGGGCGGCTGGGCGTGGGGACTCGAGCTCGAGCACTTCGGCTTCGTCGGGAACGAGGTCGCGGTGACCGAACCACTGCGCGTGACCGCGACCGGCGGGCGTATCGCCTACGAGTGGAGCGCGAACCTGGAGGAGTGGTACGTCAACGA
This sequence comes from uncultured Planctomycetaceae bacterium, assembly GCA_964496575.1. Classification (GTDB taxonomy): domain Bacteria; phylum Planctomycetota; class UBA1135; order UBA1135; genus CAZCAC01. The sequence continues at coordinate 54,549 of CAZCAC010000002.1, forward strand.
CTCCCGCGGTCTCGAGCACGGCTTCACCGTCCGACAGCGTCCGTCGCGGGGCGACGAGGGTGCGGAGCAGCAGCTGACTTTCACGCTCGCCGTGCGGGGTTCGTTGCAGCCCCAAGTGGAAGGCGACGGTCGCGACGTGCATTTCCTTCGAGAGAACGGCGAGTCGGTTCTGACCTACAGCGGATTGACCGTCTTCGATGCCGATGGCCGCTTGCTCGAGGCGAGCTTCGAATCGGTCGATGAAGGGCTTCGTCTGAGAATCGACGAGAGTTGCGCGCGCTACCCACTCACGGTGGATCCGGTGGCCCAGCAGGCCTACCTGAAGGCCTCCAACACCGATATTGCCGACAGCTTCGGGGAATCGGTCGCCATCTCCGGCGATACGGTGGTCGTTGGAGCGACCGGGGAAGGCAGCAACGCCACCGGAGTGAACGGCGATCAGCTCGACAACAGCGCTCAGGGCGCCGGTGCCGCTTACGTGTTCGTCCGGACCGGATCGGCGTGGAGCCAGCAGGCCTACCTCAAGGCCTCCAATACCGATTGGGGGGACTCGTTCGGTCAAGCGGTGACGGTGTCGGGCGACACGGCCGTCGTCGGGGCCTTTGGTGAGGCGAGCAGTGCGACCGGCATGAACGGCAACAAGGCCGACAACAGTGCTGTCTACGCCGGCGCCGCTTACGTGTACGTGCGCAGCGGAACGAGCTGGAGCCAGCAGGCCTACGTCAAGGCCTCCAACACCGACTGGGCAGATCGTTTCGGCTGGGCGCTGTCGTTGTCGGGAGACACCCTGGTGGTCGGGGCCTTCATGGAGGACAGCAATGCCACGGGCGTGGACGGCAACCAGGCCAGCAACTCCGCCGCGGACTCCGGCGCCGCGTACGTGTTCCTGCGCAACGGGACGACCTGGAGCCAGCAGGCCTACCTGAAGGCCTCGAACACCGCCGAGGGCGATGAGTTCGGCTGGTCGGTAGCTGTCCACGGCGACGCTGCGCTCGTCGGAGCACGCTCAACCGGTTACAGCGTCGGTTCCGCCTATCTGTTCCTGCGGAGCGGAACGACCTGGACCCACGACGCTTTCGTCGAGGCGTCCAACTCGGGGATCGGGGACGATTTCGGCTGGTCGGCGGCCCTGTCGGACGACCTGATCGTGATCGGAGCGCCGGGGGAGAGCAGCAGCAGCACCGGCGTGAACGGCGACGAGAGTGACAACAGCGCAACGGAGGCTGGCGCCGCCTACGTCTTCGAGCTCGACCTCGAACCTCCTGGCTCTCCCTACTGCTTCGGCGATCCCGGCAGCGGCACTCCCTGCCCCTGCAACAACGACAATGACGGGAGCGTGCCCGGCTCGGGTTGCGACAACGGCGTCTTCGCCTCCGGTGCACAGCTCCTGGGCAGCGGCCAGGCGAGCCTCGCCTCCGACACGCTGGTCCTGACCGCCACCCACGTGCAGCCGAACACCAGCGGCCTCTTCTTCCAGGCGGACAACGATCTCTCCCCCAGCCTTGTCTGGGGTGATGGACTGCGCTGCGCCGGCGGAAGTCTGAAGCGCATCCAGGTTCGCTTCTCCGACGCGAGCGGGACCTCCTACACGACGAAGGTCATCTCGACCAAGGTGGGGAACATCACCGCGGGGGTCACCAAGTACTACCAGTGCTGGTACCGGTCGGACCTCAATCCGCCTTGTGGGCTGGGGGTGAACGACTTCAACGCGTCGAATGGATACGCGGTGACCTGGACGCCGTAATCGCCCGCGACTGAGCCTGACTCAGTCTCACGGGCCCGCCGCCTTGACGAGCAGCAGGTCGAAGCCACCCGCACTGCCGACGGTCGTGTGGCCCGTGAACACGCAGCCTCCGTCCGACGTGGCTCGCACCGTGTAGCCGAAACTCTCGCCGCTGCTCGTCGGATGTACGTCCCGGTACCAGTCGAGGTGCCCGTTCGGGGTCGTCTTGACCAGCAGGGCGTTCCTCGCTCCTCCTGCCGGAGGGTCCGAGAACCCCACGAGATAGAATCCGCCGTCGGTGGCCTCGTCGCCGGTCAAGGTGTGGTTGCTGCCCTCGATGGAGAGCACGCGCTTCCAGTGAGTGCGCCCATCCTCGTTGATCTTGATGATGTACGGATCGTCTCCGGCGGTGGCGAAGCTGGTCGTGTAACCCGTCACGAGGAAGCTGCCGTCGGACGTCCCGACGATGGAGTGGCCGACATCGGATTCGGCACCGCCGAAAGTCCGGGACCAATCCTGGTCTCCATTTGCCTTGGTCTTGATGACGAAGACGTCTCGATCTCCAGCGCCGCTGCTGTACGTCTGGCCCGCCAGCACGTAGCCGCCGTTACCCCCCTCGATCGGGGCGACGCCGAAACACCTGTCCCCCTTCGATCCTCCGTATGTCTTCGACCACTGCTCCGTACCCATTCCATCGGTCTTGACCAGGTAGAAGTCATCTTCCCCCGCCCCGAAGCTCTCCGTCTCTCCCACGAGCACGAAGCCGCCGTCCCGCGTAGGTGCGAGCGCCCAGCAGTAATCATCACCGGGGCCGCCATAGGTCCTGGACCACTGCAACTCCCCCGTAGTGTTCGTCTTGATGAGATAGAAGTCGTAACCACCGGCTCCGGAGCTGTTGGTGTAGCCCGAGAGGATGAACCCATCCCTCGTCTCGTGGACCGCCCAGCCGTTGTCCGAGCCGGTTCCGCCGAAGGTCCTGGTCCACAGGAGGCCGCCAGTCGAATCGGTCTTGACGAGGTAGACGTCTTCGCCGCCCTGACCGAAGCTCCTCGTGACGCCGACCGCGACGTAGCCTCCGTCATGCGTGGGACGCGCGTACACGCCCCGGTCGAATTTCGGGCCGCCAATGACCTCCACGAAGGCCCCATCGGGGTGGGGGAACGGCCCGAGCGCACAGGCTGCGGCGAGTATCAAGAGCTCCATGCTGATCCTCCTGTTCGTTGCCGTACGTCACGACGCACGGGCCTGGCCCTCGGTGAGGTCCACTTCGCCAAAGGGCAATGATTGGATGAGATAGGTTGATATTACGATTAGTAATAATTGCCACCAGGGAGAAGACGGGGAATCCCCGGGACATGCGGGTAATGAATGGGTAACTCAGGAGCCTCTGACTCCATCGGGAATGAGAAGCAAGGTCCCGACCGTACTCGAGCTGGTGATCCTGGGTGTCTTCCACAAGAAGACATCGAGCACCGCCTATGCCGTGGCCAAGGAGTTCACGACCTCTCCCTCATCGCACTGGAGTGGCAGTGCCGGCGCCATCTACCCCATCGTGGAGCGGCTGAGCGAGAGAGGTTACCTAGCAAGGAGAGCAGACCGGATGACCAGCATCGCCAGACCTACGCCCTCACGCGCAAGGGGAAGGACGCACTCCGGCGCTGGCTGGCTCCTCAACTTCAGGAGTCCGATGCCGAGATGACCCATGACCTGATCCGGACCAAGGTCATGTTCCTGTCCTTGCTCTCCAGCGAAGAGAGGATGCGCTTCCTTGCGGATGCGCTCGCGAAGGTCGAAGCACAGGTGCCCGTGCTTCAACGCAGGCTCGAAGCTCGACGGGAGGCGGGGGACGAGTGGGACGTATTCGCCTACTCCGGCATGCTCCAGATGACCCGGGCGCGCGGCCGATGGCTCGCCGGGATCGAGAAAGAGCTCCGCTCCGAGTGACCTTGTCCGCTCCCGACCCATTCAGCCCCTGGTCCGGCCAGAGATCCGGTCCGAAATGCGTCCAGGGTGGATCGAGAAGGACTGCCGCGAGGGGGAGATGGTTGCGAGCGCGATCAATGCGTTCGACGAGACACTCTGGACTCCCTTTCCTCGTGACGCCGTGAGAACCTGTAGTGCAGTGGTCGCGAAGCCTGAAAACCCGATTCCCGGCTGGCCTTCGCACACAGGCGCGAGTCGATCCGCGTCGGGGGTGAGCAGGCGAAAACAAACCTGGATCCGTGTTCTCTCGCTTCCCCCAGGAAGAGCGGCATGGCGACGAACAGAGAGGGTGAGCGAGTGGATGACTCGCTGAGGGATGCCCTCGACGAGTTCTACGATCTGTGGCTCGGCGGGCAGCCGCCGGAGGTGGACGAATTCTGCGAAAGCCACGCCGAGCTCGCTCCCGAACTCCGATTCGAGATCGACAAGTTCCTGTTCACGGCGGTCGGGATTCCCCCGCCCTCCGGCGCAGAATGCTCGGCCACTACTCTGCCTGCCGGCAATGAAGAAGAGGGAGCCCCCGAGCTCGCCGGATATCGCATCATCCGCCAGATCGGTCGTGGTGGGATGGGTGTTGTCTTCGAGGCGGAACAGATCCTGTTGCGACGGCGAGTGGCACTCAAGATTCTCTCCTCGCACCTGCTCTTCTCTCCCGACGCGATCCGGAAGTTCCAGCGCGAAGCAGAAGCCGGCGCGCGGCAACACCATCCCGGAATCGTCACGGTGTACGACGTGGGGGAAGAGGACGGGGTCAGCTATATCGCCCAGGAGCTGGTCGAGGAGGGCCGGACCCTGGCCGATCGAATGGAAAGGAGGCTGGTGGACGGTGATCCGGATGACCAGTACCTGGATCAAGTCGTCGAGATAATCGCCGAGGTGGCTGACGCGCTTCACCACGCCCACGAGACCGGCGTCATCCACCGCGACATCAAGCCGTCCAACATCCTCTTGACCACTGAAGGACATCCGAAGATCACCGACTTCGGATTGGCCCGGGTCGAGGATGCACTGGCCCTGTCGCGGACCGGCGAGTTCGCAGGGACGCCCTTCTACATGTCGCCCGAGCAGGTCAATGGCGACCGGGGGGAGATCGACCATAGAACAGACGTCTATTCCCTGGGTGTGACCCTCTACGAGGCGATCACTCTCCAGCGCCCTTTCCAGAGCGACTCGACGATCGATCTGTTGAAGAAGATCGTCGACACCGATCCCATCGATCCACGGAGCGTGAACGGTCGAGTTCAGCGCGACCTCGCCGCCATTTGCCTCAAGGCGATGGAGAAGGAGCCGAGCCATCGCTACGCGACGATGGCCGATTTCGCGGAGGACCTTCGTCGCAACCGGCGAGCCGAACCGGTCGAGGCCCGACCGGTGACGGCCATCGGGCGGGCACTTCGAAAGGCCCGGCGGAATCGAAAGCTCGTTCTTTCTGGTGCGGCGGGCATTCTGTTGTTCGTACTCGCAATCTGGTACGTCGCACAGCGACCAGCCGACATTGCAGGACCGCGAATCTGGCGAGTCCCGGAGGACCACTCGACGATCCAGGACGCGCTGGCGGCCGCCCGGTACGACGACACGATTCTCGTTGCCCCGGGGGTCTACCAGGAGAACGTCGACTTCCTCGGCAAGTTCGTGCACCTGAAGAGCCGGGAGGGACCGGAGGTCACCATAATCGACGGAAACGATGAAGGACGCGTGATCACCTTCGGGCGACTCGAGGGACCGGACTCGATCGTGGAGGGGTTCACTCTCCGCAACGGCCGTGCGCATGACGGAGCCGGCGTGCTGTGCAGCGCTTCGTCGCCTACGATCCTGCGCTGCGTGATCAAGGACAATGTCGCCGAGAACAACGGGGGTGGCATCGGCTGCGAAGACGGGGCCTCCCCCATGATCAGAGACTGTCACTTCACCGGGAACCAGGCTGAAGAGGATGGCGGCGCACTCGCCTCCGCCGGATCCACACCGACGATCGTCTGTTCACGCCTGAGCGACAACCGGGCAATGGTGGGGGCGGCGGTCAGCTCCAGGGGCTCTGACGTGAAGTTGTTGGGTTGTCTTCTCGTGGACAACTGGGCCATCAAGTACGGCGGTGCCGCCTTCGTCGCGGACGGGGGGCACTGCACCATCTCTTTCGCCACCATCTACGGAAACCTGGCGGGAGCGTCGGGGGGAGGCCTCCGTTCTGCAAATGGCCGGGCCACGATCGACAATACGATTCTCTGGATGAACCTGGCCCCGAAAGGAACGCAGCTCGACGTGAAGACGGAAGCGGATGTCGGCGTGACCTTTTGCGATATCGAAAACGGCTGGCCCGGTCAGGGGAACCTCGACGCGGATCCGCTTCTCGTCGATCCAGACTCGGGCGACTACCATCTCACCGACAGCTCACCATGTCGGAAAGCCGGCTCGTCAATACCCGTCGAGGGCCTCGAGATCGATGCTGATGGGCACCCTCGTTGGCGGCTCCTCCCGGATGGAGGGCGCGAAGTTCCCGACATCGGATTCGACGAATACGTGGCATCTCAGGACACGGCGCGCGAAAGCGTGGGCCAGGCGGCGAGCTTTGCAAGCCCTCTTTCGCCTTCCGAGAGAGAGGCGCCCCAGGTGCTGCGGGTCCTTGCATCGAAGTCGATTCAGGAGGTGATCGATTCGGCACGCGACGGAGACGTCATCCTGGTTTCGGCTGGTACCTACCTCGAGATCATCGACTTTCGAGGCAAGGCCATAACGGTCAAGAGCGAATCGGGGCCGGCCGAGACCGTGCTCGATGGAAACGGCGTAGGCTCCGTCGTCACCTTTCAGAGCGGAGAAACCAGGTCATCGGTTCTGGAGGGGTTCACCATCACGGGCGGTGAAGCGACCTTCGGCGCGGGGATCCGCTGCGTACGCTCGTCATCACCCACGATCCGCAACAATGAGATTCGAGAGAATCGTGCGATCCTGAGCGGTGGCGGAATCGCCTTGATCCGATCCCACCCTCTGATAGAAGGCAATCGCATCCTCGAGAACGAAGCTCGCATGCGCGGAGGTGGCATCTGTTGCGGCGAAGAGTCGGACCCCGTGATTTCCACGAACACCATCCGAGGAAACACCGCGTTGCATGTGGGAGGAGCAGTATGCTGGTCGGATTCACTTGGACGCTTCGTAGAGAACGACGTCCGGGCGAACCGGGCCCTGGTAGGGGGAGCGATCTACTGCGCCGAAGAGGCCATGCCGGAATTGCGGGGCAACTTCATCAGTAGCAACACGGCCTCTCACTCCTATGGCGGCGCGATCTTCATCGGTGGTGCGTCCCCCAGAATCATCGACAACTGGGTGGTGGGGAACAAGGCAACCACCTATGGCGGTGGCATTCACATCGCCTGGGATTCCCCGGTCGAGCTGGACGGCAACGTGATTGCCGGCAACCAGGCGCCGCGTGGTGGCGGCATCTGCCTCCGTGAGGCCTGGCCGATCCTCCACAACGTCATCGTGTGGGGCAACGAGGCCGGCAACGGAGTGCAGCTACACATCGAGCACGACGCAGCCTTCGAGATCTACGACTCGGTGATTGCCGGCGGCCATCCCGGTGAGGGAGTCATCGACGCCGACCCGCTTCTCGAGGGCGACGAACCGGGCGAGGGTCGGTGTGAGTACCCGTATCGCCCGACAGCTGGCTCACCGTGCATCGACGCCGGAGGAACGATCGGGCCCGGCCAGCTCGACCGCGACCTGGAGGGCAATCTCCGTATCGTCGACGGGGACGGCGATGGGAGGGCCGAGGTCGACATCGGCGCCGTGGAGTTCATGGAGCGAGACTGAGTACCACCGTCACTCCCGAGCTGCTCGCTCCCCCCTCGATACGACGGAGCCGGCCGCGAGAGAACCGCAGCCGGCTCGTGAACAACTCGAATCGTGACCCGTCACTCAGCTGGGAACGGGTCCATCCATATCAGGGGATCCAGGTGACGGCGTATCCGTTCGAGGAGTTGAAGTCGTTCACCCCCAGGCCGCAAGGAGGATACGCCTGGGTCCGGTACCAGCACTGATAGTACTTGGTGTCTCCGGCCTCGACGTTCCCCGTCTTGACGGAGATCTGCAGTGGCAGACCCGAGGTGTCGGAGTACCCGCCGGCGCTCGCGAACCGGACGCCCAGACGCTTCAGGCTGCCTTCGGCGCATCGGAGGCCGTCACCCCAGACGATACCGGGGGAAAGGTCGTTGTCCGCCTGGAAGTACAGGCCCGAATTGCTCGGTTCCAGGTTGCTGGTGGACAGGATCAGACTGTCCGCGGTGATGCTGGCGATGCCGCCTCCGATCAGCTTCGCACCGGAAGCGAAGGAGCCGTTGTCACAGCCGGAGCCGGGGACGCTTCCGTCGTTGTCGTTGTCGCAGGGACAGGGGGTCCCGCTGCCGGGGTCACCGAAGCAGTAGCCGACGCCGGGCTCGGTGACGACCTCGACGACGCCGTGGTAGGACGACCAGTCGTAGCCCGAGTAGTCATTCCACTGCCACCCGTACACCGGCTCCTTCATGAGCGTGTAGTCCTCCCCCGAGCCGGAGTCGTTCGGCTCGCCGGGGTACCAGTTGGTGTAGGTGACCGGTTCACCGGAGGTCCACTCGAACTGACCCTCGACGTCGATGTCGTTGAAACCGAGCAGAAGGGTATTGCTGGTGCCCGTTGGGTACTCGCCGAAGGTCGCGATCAACCAGTCACTCTCCGCCTGGTCGTTGATGGTGACCAGGTGGCCGCCGAGCAGCACCGCGGTAGCTTCCGCCGCGAGCCAGGTGGAGTGCTCCAGCAGGTGGTAGGTGTGACCATTCGCCGGGTTGAGGACGGTGTGCATCACGGCCGGGCCGGGGATCTCGACGACGCCGCGGCGGGTGTGGTAGTCAGCGCCTCCGTAGTCGTTCCACTGATACCCGAAGACCTTGTACATCCCCGTGTAGTCCTCGCCGGAACCGGCGTCGTTGGGCTCGCCCGACGCCCAGTTGGTGTAGGTGACTGGATCGCCGCTGGTCCACTCGAACTGCCCCTCGACGGCGGTGTCGTTGAACCCGATCAGGAGGTCGTTGTGGACTCCGGACGGGAACTCACCGAGGGTTGCGGCCACCCAGTCCTGCTCGGCCTGGTCGTTGATCGTGGCCAGGTGGCCACCGAGGGACACCGCCATCGCTTCTGCGGTCGTCCAGCTGGAACGGCTGAGCAGGTGATAGGTGCTGCCGGTGGCCGGATTGACGGCGCTGTGGAGGATGGTCGGACCGAGGATCCAGACTCCGTCTTGATGGTCGCCGACAAAAGCGCGGCCGGAGTGCATGGTCACTCGCTGGGCTCTGTCTCCCGTGTCCAACGTAGCGACCTTCTCCGGATCCGTGGGGTCGGTGACGTCGAAGACGAGCACTCCGGCATCATGACTGGCCACGTAGACCAGGTTGCCGATGACGCCGACATCCAGGGCGACGCCGGGGATGCCGCCCGAGCCAACCTCCACCGGGTTGGTTGGATCCGAGACGTCGACGACGGCCATCTTGTTCCCACCCGCGGCGATGTACGCGTAGTCTCCCAGCACCTCTATGCCATGCGCTGGCCCGGGGTCGACGGACCCAATCTCCACCGGGACCGCTGGATCGGACACGTCGAGGATGATGAGGCCGGCTCCGTAGGCGGCGAGGTAGGCGTGGTCACCGACGACCATGACGTCCTTGACGTCGGTACCAGGAACGTCGTAGGTCGAATCGAGCACGGGCGCCGTCAAGCTGGAGATGTCGACGATGCTCAGGTTGGGGTCCGTGTTCGAGTAGCCTCCGAGGTAGGCGTAGTCGCCACTAACGTAGACCTCCACGGAGCGTGCCGGGAGGTCGATGTAGCCCACCTCGACCGGGGAGGTAGGACTCGAGACATCGATGATCCGAAGGCCGTGATAGCCGTCTGCGAGGAATACGTGACCGTCTCGGTAGTGACAGTCGTACGCCGTGTTGGTGTCGAGCGAGCCGACATGGTACGGTGCGCTCAGGTCGGAGATGTCGACGACGTTCAGTCCGTCCCACATGTTGGCGATGTAGGCGTAGGAGCCGTCGACGTCGATCCCGTAGGTGACATCGCTGACCCCGTAGTATCCCACCTCCGCCGGCGTTGCCGGGACCGAGACGTCGATGACGCGGGCGGCGTGACTGTCATCCGCCACGTAGACGCGGGATCCGGAGACGGTCACGTCCCAGGCGAAGAAGGTCGGGTTGGAAGCGGTGTAGTAGCCGACGAGGTTCAGCACGGAGGGAGTCGAGATGTCGAAGACCCGAAGGCCGTGAATGGACATCCCGGCGTAGAGGTAATCGCCGGCGAGGGTGACGCCGACGGCGACCCGTCCAGACGGATCGTAGAGATCGACCTCGACCGGTGCCGTTGGATCAGAAACGTCGAGTGCACGGACCCCATCGTACTCGGCGGCGAGGTACGCGTAATCTCCGCTCACGACGACGTCGTACACCTCCTCGGTGGGAACGAAGGAACCCACCTCCACGGGAATCGCCGGGTTGGACACGTCGATGATCCTGAGCCCCTCGTAGTCGTCGGCGACGTACGCGTAGTTGCCTTGCACGAAGACGTTGCGGGTGTCCCCGGATGTGTCGAGGAATCCGATCTCAACGGGCGCTGCAGGGGTCGTGACATCGATGATGCGGAGCCCACCGACGTACGAATCGGCGACGTACGCGAGTCCAGCGGCGACGTCCACGCCCTGGGCGTCACCGGGGGTATCACAGGACCCCACCTCGACCGGTGCCGACGCGTTCGAGACGTCGATGATCCGCAGCCCATCTTCGTAGTTGGCCACGTAGGCGTAGTTTCCGACGACCTTGATGTCGTTGATCGGTCCAGGCACCAGGACCCGGCCCAGCCGGACCTCCGATCCGGGCGTGCTGAAGTCCACGACGTCCAGGTAGGCGCCGTTGCCGATGTAGCCGATGCTGCCGACTCCGTCGCAGGCGTTACAGGGCCCCTCCGCCCACCGGCCGATCAGGCTGATGTTGTCCGCGTCCCCGGTGTCTCGATTCGAGCCGCCACCGCCGACCAGCGAGGCGCCGGCCCCACCTGGCGGAGGGGATACCTGGGGCACGGCCCATCCGACTGTTGCGGACAGAGCGACCGCGAGGGAACAGAAGAGCACTCCAGTCATTCTCCTCTCGAACATTGGACAACTCCTTTGATGGCCGCCTGGCGGCGTGCTGGTGATGACCCCTATCGGCACCGGGCCCGATCTGATCTCCGGATCGGTTCCGAGCGGCCTCTGACGATCGGGTTCATGCTCGCCCACGATGGTGGACCGAGCCGGTGGGAGGACGTCCCCCCCCAAGAGTCCCTCTCCCGGTCGGATCGCACCGCGATTTCAGGAATCCGGACCTCCCGGCGAGATCGCAGGGTGTTGGATGATTTGCGACGTTGTAGAATCGACCGGCAAGGCCCCGTGAGACCCACAACCGAACAGCTTCTGACCGGCTGGCACGAGGGTGACCCCTCCTGCCTCGAGCGGCTCGTCGAAGAGCATCTTCCCTGGCTTCAGGCCCACGTCGCGCGGCGCCTGGGTCCCGAGCTTCGTGACCGGGCGGAGACCGTGGATTACGTCCAGGATGTGTTGATCGAGTTCCTGCGCTACGGGCCGCGGTTCATCGCCGAGAACGACGAGCAGTTCCGCGGGCTGCTGTTGAAGATCGTCGAGAACTCCTTGCGGAAGAAGCACCGCTGGTATCGGGCCGCTCGGCGCTCGATCGCGAAAGAGCGACCGCTCCCATCGACAACGGTACTCTCCCTCCACTCGGGGGCGGTCTCCGACCAGACTCCGAGCGAAGTGGCGGATCGCAACGAGCGCGAGGCGTGGGTGCGCCTGGCGATGGAGCTCATGTCCGAGGAAGACCGGGAGGTGCTCGTCCTGCGCCTCTGGCAGAACCTGTCGTTCAGCGAGATCGGAGAACGGCTGCGCGCGAGCGCGAACACGGTCCGAATGCGACACCATCGCGCCCTGCAACGGCTGGCCGACCAGACCTTTGCCTTGCGCCGTTTCGGCGTCCAGCAAGATCCTGAATGACTCGGAACCGGCCTCTTGGGGCAGGGCCGGGGCGCGGAGCACACCGAACCAGATTCAGTCGAACCTCCGACACCAATCGCAGCGGCACCCGGTGTCAAACCACACGGAAGTCTCCACCTCGGCAACCGCGACGTAACCCAGATCGGCAAGGGCGCCCATGACCTCTTCCTCCGAGGCTGTCGACTGGCCCCTCCAGTTGTGCCCGGCGCTCCTGCCCAGCCAGCCGATCAGCAGCTTACGGTGCTTTCGGGTGATCTCGGGGTGTTGCTCCCAGACGTTGAACTGGCAGTGGGGATCCTCCTTCATGTCGTACAGCTCGACGCGGTGGAGTTCCTCGGGAACGAGCTCCGCGGTCTCGAAGGTCCTGGCGGCCAGCCGGAGAACCAGCATCCAGCGATCGGTCAGGACCGCGGCCGCCCAGCCGTTGGCCTCCATGGCAAAGCGCGGAGCACCGACCTCGACCCGACCCTCGAGTAGATCTCGGCCCGGAAACTCGACGTGGCCATTCTCCGTCAGGTCGAGCAAGGTGCGTCCGATGTCGATCAGCTGAACGGGATCGTCCCGCCTGGTCCCCGGTGCGAGCCCGGGAGCCCTGAGGATCAGCGGGACGGCGAGAGTTCCGAGGGACAGCCCCCGATGGTCGTACGGCCGCTGGTTCCCGTAGCGCAGCTGTTCCCCGTGGTCGGCAGTGAAGGCGATCACTCCGTTCCAGATCCTGTCGACGGCGAGCAGCTTCCCCAGCTCTTGATCGAGGCCCGTGATCTCGCCTTTGTAGAGCCCTTCGGTGTAGTCCGGGTCGGCGATGCTCTGGTTCCAGTAGGGCGCGTACTGCGGCAGCGCTCCCTGGCCGTTCACATCGAAGGGGTCCGCATCGGCCGGGTAGTACCTCCGCTCCAGCTCGTCTGGCGGTTCATACGGTGCGTGCGCATCGAACAGGTGAACCCAGACGAACAGGGGCACATCGTCGTAGTGCGGCAGCCACTCGAGCACCTGGTCCAGGGTGCCGCGTGATCCACGTACCTCCGCCATGTGGGGGATGGAGTAGCGATCGAACCCCTGATCGAGCCCGCAGTAGTTGAAGTCGACCGGTGGAGCGCTGACCGACGCCAGCGTGGCGTAGCCCGCATCGTGGAAGGCCTCGGCCAGGGTGGGGGCCTTGTCCGACAGACGCGAGACGTTGTACACCATGCCGGTATCACGGGGAGAGAGCCCGGTGAACAGGGAGACGTGAGCGGGTGTCGTGTTGTTGACCGTGGACTGGGCATCGATGAAGCTCACGCCGGCGGCCGCGAGGCGATCGATGGTGTCGGTCACGAGCTCGCCCTCTTCGTGAATGAAGCCGACGTGATCCGCGCGGTGCGTATCCGACGTGATCAGGAGCACCGTATCCGCCTCGTCGCTGCGTCGGACCAGGCACGGCTGGCCGAGCGCCACCAGGCCCGTTCCGTCGCTGCAGTGAAGCCGGAAAGTGGCGGTGACCTGCCCGTCCGGTGAATCACGGAGGGGGAGACAGGCGTGCTGCCAGGCGGCGGTCGCGCCTGGCCCTGGGCGAATCTGCAGGATCTGCTCATCCTCCCGGCCCGCGGGATACTCGAGTGTAACGCGCAATTCTGGCTGCTGGCCGGGCAGGTGAACGTGGTCCGGCTGGCCGTATGAAAAGCAGAGCTCCCACTCCGGCCCCGGGTGCTCGAAGGCCGCCTTCCAGGTCGTCGTCTGGGAGAAGTAGGTCGCGCGCCGGGCGTCGCCTTCGCTCGTGATCAGCTCGAAGCTCTCCAATGAGCGCGGTTCGGAAGCCGCCGGCGACGTCCCCTGTTCGAGCACGAGAGAACGGATGCCGACCGGCTCCGTTCCCGGAGAGATGCGGAGCACGATCCGGTCGATCTCGCCCAGTCCCTCCGGCGTCGACGCGCAGCCGAAGACGACACTCTGGAGCCGATCGCTGCCGGTGATGCACAGCTGCTCGATCGCTACCCGCTCGTCACCACGGAGGAGCTCCGCGGAAAGGCGAGTCGGATGGACTCGCATCAACAGGTCAGCGGTCAGGAACACGTCCTGATGCAGAGTGGCCTCGACCGGAATGTCGACGAGCACCTCTTCCTTCCGGGCGATCCGCAGCAGGGGCTGATCCTCGAATGTGATCACGGAGTGCTTCGTGCCGTGGAACTCCCACGAGCTCCAGGGTTCGCCGTCGGCGAAGTTTTCCCAGCGCCGCACGGTCGAGGGGTTCGAATGTCTCGAAGGGCTGCCCGTCCCGATGAGCTCCAGACGCTGGATGGCCTGGACGGGCCTCGCATCCTCGGTCTCGGCGCATCCTCCCAGCAGGAGCAGGACCGCGAGGCCAGAGAGCATTGCCGGGATTCGGTGTGGGAACTGGAAGCTGGGGAACACGACTGCGGGGGTGGAGATACCGACTCAGCGCCGAAGAATCCGTCTTGACTACCGATCTCGGGATCTGGCCGCGAGGCGACGGTTTCTGTCCTGACTCGGTACTATGGCTCGGGCCACCAGATTCGTCAATCCACCCCGCACCGTGCTCGGCGACGCGCAGCCCCTCGTGACCGGGACGACCCCAAGGCAATGAAGACCCCGACCTTGCTCGAACGAGCCGGCGTTGACGCGCTCGAGGATCTGCCGATCGCAGTGGCCGTTCACGACACCGAGAACAACGTTCTCTGGACGAACCGGCCGTACCGGGATGCTGCCGGCGCGTCGCGCGGCGAGCTGGAAGGCCGGAAGTGCTACGCCGTCTGGGGAGGGGACGAGCTCTGTAACGACTGTCCGGTCGTCGAGGCCCTTCGGACCGGCGAGGTGTCCGAGGCGAGGCTGACCCCGGAGTGCCAGGGTCACTCGCTCGAACCCGGAGGGGCCTGGCTCGCGAAGGCCCAGCCGATCAAGGACGAGGAAGGCAAGATCGTCGGGGTGATCGAGCTCGCCATCGACATCACCGAGCAGGTGCGTAACGAGGTGGCGTTGCGCAGGAGCGAGTCACACCTGGCGGAGACCCAACGCATCGCCCACATCGGCTTCTGGGAGGTCGACCTCACGACCGGGAAGGTCGCCTGGTCGGACGAGCTGTACCGGATCATGCAGGTCGACCCGGACGATCCGATGGACCTGGACACGGCCATGCGCGAGTTCCTCCATCCCGACGACAGGGCTCGAGCGGAGAAGGCTGTCCAGGATGCGATGGTGAGTGGAGACTGCCGCCCTTCGAGTTCAGGAGCATCACCAGAAAGGGCGAGGAGCGTGTCCTCTGGAGCAAGGGGAAGATCATCCGGAACGAGCGGGGCGAACCGGTCCGATTCATGGGAATCAACCAGGACGTGACCCGCCGCGTCCAGGCGGAGGAGGAGCAAGAGAGGCTGAAGGCGCAGTTCGCACAGGCCCAGCGGTTGGAGTCCGTGGGGCAGCTGGCCGGCGGAGTGGCCCACGACTACAACAACATGCTGAGCGTCATCCTCGGCAACGTCGAACTGGCCATGAAGGCGTCAGATCCGGACTCGCCGCTGCGCGCCAACCTGGAAGGGATACTCGCGGCGGCGAAGCGCTCCCGGGACATCACTGGACAGCTGCTCGGTTTCGCGCGCCGGCAGACGATCGCGCCCAGAGTGGTCGACCTGAACGACTCGGTCGAATCCCTGCTGAGCATGCTTCGCCGCCTCATCGGCGAGGACATAGAGCTCACCTGGTCACCCGGCGCGGAAACCTGGTCGGTCAAGATGGACTCGTCGCAGATCGACCAGATCATGGTCAACTTGTGCATCAATGCCCGGGACGCCATCGATGGGGTCGGGAAGATCACCATCGAGACGTCCAACCTGATTCTGGACGGAGCACCCGGCGGCGATCATGTCGACCGCTCGCCGGGCTGCTACGTGCAGCTAGGTGTGAGCGACGACGGTTGCGGCATGGACGAGGAGACGCGGGCCCGTGTCTTCGAACCGTTCTTCTCCACCAAGGACGCGAGCCAGGGATCCGGTCTGGGGCTGGCCACGGTCTACGGCATCGTCAAGCAGAACGGCGGCTTCATCGACGTCGAGAGTGAGGCGGGATCGGGAACGACGATCAGGCTCTTCTTCCCGCGACACGGAAGCAAGGCCGAGAAGACCGTGTCGGAAGGCGTCGTCGAGACCCCGCTGGGTCGGGGCGAAACGGTCCTGCTCGTGGAGGACGAGTCGGCGATCCTGGACCTGGGCAGCCTGATGCTACGAGAGCTCGGCTATCGGACGATATCGGCGAGCTCGCCGACCGATGCCCTGCGTCAGGCCGCCGCCCAGACGAGTGGAATCCGGTTGCTCATCACCGATGTGGTGATGCCCGAGATGAACGGTCGAGAGCTGGCCGATCAGGTGTACGGCATCCATCCGGGAATGAAAGTACTCTTCATGTCGGGCTACCCGGCGGACGTGATCGCCAATCGCGGAGTGCTCGACAGCGGCGTCAGCTTCATCCAGAAGCCCTTTTCCATCCAGGAGCTGGGGGCGAAAGTCAGGGCAGTTCTCGATCGCTAGCGACATCCCGGCCCCACCCCTTCCACCACGGAATCGGGTCAGGGCGCCACGGGGTCGCGACTCTGGTAGCCTCCGACTCATCGAGAGCCGACGAGTCCGATCTCCGTGATCGACCTTGCGAGAATGCCGAAAAGGAGCCCGACTCGGTATCACGGCGTCCAGATCACCTTGTACCCGTTGGACGCGTTGAACTGGCTGCCGCACGGCGAGGCAGCCGGATTGCGGTACCAGCACTGGTAGTGCTTGACCTCGCCGGCGGAGACGTTGCCCGCCTTGGCGGCGATGCCGACGGTGGTGCTCGAGTCGCCCCACATGTCCGCCTGTCGGACCTGGAGCCGCACCAGGAAGCCGCCGGCGCACTGCAGCCCGTCGCCCCAGAGCAGACCGGGCGAGGCGTCGTTGTTCCCCTGGAAGTAGAGGCCGCTATTGAACGGCTCCTGGCTGGTGCAGGTCAGGACGAGGGTGTCGCTGGTGATGCTCGCCACGCCGCTGCCGGTGAGCTGCGCACCCGAGGCGTGTACGCCGTTCGCGCAGCCGGACTCGGGAACGCTGCCGTCGTTGTCGTTGTTGCACGGGCAGGGCGTGCCCGAGCCGGGGTCGCCGAAGCAGTAAAGCTCGCCGGGAGGGCCACCGCGTCGGTAGACGTACGCCGCGCCCAGGTCGATCAGGCCGCGCCCCGGTGCGCCGATCAGCGCCGAGTTTCCTTCGAGCGCGACCGAGGTGCCGAAGAAGTCGCTGTGCGCTGCATCGCCGGCCACGATCTCGTACTGCTGGGACCAGCTGGAGTTCAAGCGACCGAAGACGTAGGCGGAGCCCGTGTAAGGGTCTGGGTTCCAGCTCTCCGGGGCTCCGATCAGGGCCGTGCCGCCGCGGAGAGAGACGGACCAGCCGAACCAGGCGTCCTTGTGCGGATCGCTCGCGAGCAGCTTGTCCTGCTCGGCCCAGCTCGAGCCGGAGCGCTCGAAGACGTACGCCGCCCCCGAGTGGCAGTTGGGGTTGCCGGGGCAAAGGTCGTCTTCCCCGGGGGCCCCGATCAGCACGGTGTCGCCATCGAGAGAAAGGGACATGCCGAAGGTGTTTCCGTACTCGCCGTCACTGGCCTCCAGCACGGCCTGCTGGGACCAGACCGATGCCGCCCTCTCGAAGACGTAGACCCGGCCCCCCGGAGGGTAGAGGGTCGCGCCGACCATGACCGTGTCCCCGTGGATCGAAACGGAGGTGCCGAAGCGAGAGCTGACAACAGGGAGATCCGCTTCGAGCTTGGCCTCCTGCCGCCAGATCGAGCCCGACCACACGAACACGTACGCCGCGCCGTAGGCTGCCCCGAGTCCGCCCGCCGACGACGATCCGACCACCACCGTGTCACCCGACAGGTCGACCGCATTGCCGAAGTTGTAGTAGTCCCCGCCATCACTAGCGGTGAGCTTGGTCTGCTGCGTCCAGGTCGAGCCCGACCGCGTGAAGACGTAGGCCGCTCCCGCGCCGAACCCGAGGTCGTCGTCGCCCCACGCGCCGATCACCGCGACGTCGCCTTCGAGGGCGACGGCGTGGCCGAACTCATCGTCAGCGACGGCCCCGCCGTCGATCTTGGCCTGCGGAGTCCAGCCGGAACCCGTGCGGACGTACACGTACGCCGAACCGGAGTCGACCCCGTTGTGGTCATCGTACGGGGTGCCGATGAGCAGCGTGTCACCGGAGATCGCGACCCTGGAACCGAACTTGTCGTCGGGACCGCCGTCGTAGGCCATGATCCTCTCGTCCAGGATCCAGGTGTCGGGCCCCGGGGTCTGCCCGGTGGCGAGGGCGGAGGAGAGGCACGGAAACAGGAGAAGAACGAGACACGACCGGGTGTTCATCAGAGGGTCCTCCAGGGGCCGGGGGTTCCGAACGAGCGCTTCAGGGGGGCCCAACCTGAATGATGTCACGCCATCGCGATCCGGTCCGGGAAATCGATGGATACCTGCCCGAAGCCCGTATGAGGCCTTGGATTGCCTCTGGATAGTGCCCTCCGAGCCCTCCTCGCGGCGCAGGGTGTATCTCATTCGTTTTGTCATTGCCCGATCCGAGCATGAGAGGTATCACCAAAACAGAGAGAGAATCAGTCGGGTCGCTTGCCAGCAACTTGTGAACGCAGCACCTTCAGATCGGAGAACAGACTAATGAACTGGAAAAGGATTCAACTCGTCGGGCTCATCAGCTGTGCCCTCGCGAGCTTCGGAACCATCACCACGGCGCAGACTGGAACACTTGACCAGGACAGTCCGGCGCCGAGTGGTGCCAGCAGCGCCGGCTTCAACGTGGACTCCACGACCCTGACCTGGCAGTAGCAAGGGCGCGTCGGCATCGCCGGCCAGCTCGAGGGCTTCATGCTGTACTTCTACGGTCCAGTTGGAGCGAGCTGCGACATACGCTTGCGGCTCGGTGACGGCTGGAGTACCAATCCCACCGTCTTCACCTCCAGCTACACGAAGACGACCGCGAACTGGGAAGACGTCTACTTCGATGCCACGACCGCGGGGATCTTCCTCGCCGTCGGCGACACCTTCGTGATCGAGACCCAGGGTCATGGCAACGGCATGTGGCTCCGCGGTAGCTACATCGATCCCGCCTCGGGCCCGCCCCTCTACCCCGAGAACCTCTATCTCAACGCCAGCTCGACCTGCTACTCCAATTGCGGCTGGCGTCACGGATTCAAGACCTGGATGCTCACGGGATCGGTCGGCACCGGCTACTGCTTCGGTGATGGCAGCGGCACACCGTGCCCCTGCGCAAACAACAACGACGGCAGCGTACCCGGATCGGGCTGTGCGAACGGGGCCTTCGCCTCGGGCGCGCAGCTGACTGGCAGCGGCACGGCCAGCCTCGGCGCCGACACCCTGGTCCTGGCCGCGACCGGCCTCGATCCGAACAACTCGGACCTCTACTTCCAGGCCAACAACGACCTCTCTCCCGGCAACATCTGGGGTGACGGACTCCAGTGCGCCGGCGGCCAGCTGAAGCGCCTCGGAGTCCGCTTCGCCGATGCGGCGGGTGCTTCCGATACCTCCGCCTGGACCACGCCGATCTCGGTGAAGGCCGGCAACATCCTGGCCGGCGATACCAAGTATTATCAGTGCTGGTACCGCGACACCTCCGGCGGCCAGCCCTGCGGCGTCGGTGTCAACGACTTCAACGCGACCAACGGTTACGCGATCACCTGGGCTCCCTGATATGGATGGACCCGTTCCCAGCTGATTGACGGGTTGTCTTCCGAAATACTCGACGAGCCGGCTGCGGTAGCCCCGCGGTCGGCTTCGTCATGTCGAGGGGCGGGGGCAGGTTGCGCACGACGAGCGGAGGCGGATCCTCGGTCGGCATTGACGAGCGGTGGCTCGAGGTGGAGACTCCCGCCATGGTCGATTCGGCGGAAGCGGGCAGGACCCGGAGGGTTCGAGAGGTCTTCGACGACTGGGCGAGGCGTGGTCGTGCCGAGGGCATGGAGCGTTCACACGGCCCGACGGCCAGGCGTGCCCTCGCGCACCTGCCCTTGCCGGAGGGCGGTCGATACCTCGACATCGGCTGCGGAAGCGGCTACACGGTGCGCTGGGCAGCCGGGCGCATGCGCCGTGGTGAGGCCATTGGCGTGGATGTCTCCGAGGAGATGATCGAGGTCGCGACCTCACTGGCCCACGCGCATCCCCGCGCCCGCTTCCTGCACGGCGCCTTTCCCGACGTCGACCTGGAGCCGGGCACCTTCGACGCGGTCTTCTCGATGGAGGTCTTCTACTACCTCCCGCAAATGGGTGTGGCCCTGGAGGCCGTCGCTCGACTCCTCGGGTCCGGCGGACGATTCGCCTGCGTCGTCGACTACCACGTCGGGAATCCGGCGAGCCATGATTGGCCGGAGGAACTGGGCGTCGAGATGAACCTGCTCGACGAGGCCGGCTGGCACGACGCCCTCACCAGCGCCGGGCTGCGGGTCGTCGAGCAGTCACGGATCCGCCTCCCCGCCGGTGAGACCAGCGAGGAATGGAAGACGCGCTACGGCTCGCTCCTCACCGTGGGCGAACGCGGCCAGAAGTGACCCGACTCCGCCGGCGGGTGGCCAGCGCAGCCGAAAAACCGGCAAAAGGAGATCCGAGAAGCGCCACGGCGGAATCCTGGATAGCGAACACCACGCAATCGGTGCCTGACGCCCCCGCCCCGGGGGATTCGAACCGCAGTCCTAGCGCAACCGCCCTGGCCCCGACCGGGGACGGCATTCACGGTCCCATGAAGCAAGCCCCGCTGGTTCCGCTCCCGTTCGCTTTCATCGCCTTCGTGTTCGCCACCATGGAAAGAGCGCCCGCACAGCAGGAGCTCTTCAAGCTGCACGCCAACGACGGCGGGTACTCCGACGAGCTGGGTCGGGCCGTCGCCGTCAGCGGGGATCTGGCGATCCTCGGTGCGATCGACGATGACGACAACGGCTCCAACGCAGGGGCCGCCTACATCTTCGACGTGACCACCGGCCAGCAGACCGTCAAGCTGCTCGCCCTCGATGGGTCGTCGTATGATGACTTCGGTTACAGCGTCTCCATCGACGGCGCCCGCGCCGCGGTCGGCGCCTACCTCGACGATCCCAAGGGTTCGTCCTCCGGTTCGGCCTACGTCTTTCACGCCGTGACGGGCCATCAGGCCCTGAAGCTCGTGCCCGCCGACGGTTCGGCCTACGACGAGTTCGGGTACTCGGTCGCGGTGAGGGGAGGCCTGGTCGTCGTGGGGTCGCCCCAGGATGATCCCAGCGGAGCCGACTCCGGCTCCGCCTACGTCTTCGACGCGACGTCCGGGCAGCAACTCCTCAAGCTGCTCCCCTCGGATGGCGCCGGGGGGGATCGCTTCGGTTCCGCCGTGGCCATGAAGGACCAGAGGATCGTGGTCACATCTCCGGAAGACGATGACAACGGGATCCAGTCCGGTTCCGTCTACGTCTTCGACATGATCTCCGGGCAACAGCTCCTCAAGCTGACGGCGACCGATGGTGTGGCGGGTGATGGATTCGGCTCGAGCGTGTCGACCTGGGGAGGCCGTGTCGCCGTGGGCGCTCCCTGGGACGACGACCACGGCACATCCTCCGGGTCCGCCTACGTCTTCGACCTCTTCACCGGCGAGCAGCAACTCAAGCTGACCCCGGCCGGCGGCAAGACCTCCGATTTCTTCGGAGCGAGTCTCTCGCTCCGGGGCGGCGTCGTTCTCGTGGGAGCCGAAGGTCGAGACGACTCGGGGTCGAACTCCGGTGCTGCATACCTGTTCGATGCGATCACCGGCGACGAGCTGTACAAGCTGCTCGCGAGTGATGGCGGTAGCGGCGACAGCTTCGGCAACGGACTCGCCATGAGCCAGAATCGTGCCATCATCGGAGCACCGAACGACGACGACAAGGGATCCAACGCCGGTGCCGGCTACGTCATCGCCATGCAAGTCGAACCCGGGTCCGGCTACTGTACCGGCGATCCGCTGGACGGTACGCCCTGCCCCTGCGGCAACAACAACGACCGCAGCGTTCCCGGGTCAGGGTGCGACAACGGCGTCTTCTCCTCGGGGGCCAAGCTCGTCGGGGCGGGCAGGGCGAGCATCAGCGAGGACACGGTGGTCCTGATCGCGACGCACCTGGAGCCGCTCAACTTCGGCCTGTACTTCCAGGGAAACAACGATCTCTCACCCGGTGTGGTCTGGGGCGACGGGAAACGCTGCGCCGGAGGAGGCGAGATCCGCCTGCAGACGCGAATTGCGGACGCGGATGGAACGTCGTGGACGACCGTCTCGATCTCGGCCCTGGGCAATGCTGTGGCCGGGAACAGCCGTTACTACCAGGTGTGGTATCGGAGCACGATCGCTCCGCCGTGCGGGGCGGGTGTCTTCGACTTCAACACGACCAACGGCTACACGATTCGCTGGCTGCCCTGACGGGGGGGCAACGAATTCGGTCCAGGGCGAGAGAGGAGTACTCACCCGTCGAACCGGACGACGCCACGGTCTCGAGGGTCCAGCTCCCGCCGACCTTGACCGCGTACTCGAGGTTCCCGTCGGTCGCATCGTGGTAGCAGATGTGCGGCCCGGGTCCCTTCGGGATTCCCCGAGAAACCCCTCCGATGCGCATGCACCACGCCTCGAGTGTCCCTGGAAACCGCTGCGGCCTCGGCATCGTTGCCCTGACCACCAGGACCAGATCCAGACACTCAGCTTCCCCTCCAGGCCGATCGACCGGCGACCGGTGTCGGCCGCGGGCTCAGGGCCAGAGAACCAAGGAGAGCACGGAGCTCAGCCCGAAGTCGTCCGGGGGCGCGGACCCGGGATCGCGGAACCAGCACTGTACGTAGAATCTCGCCCCGACGGCGGGACCAAGATTCGCCAGCTGCTGCTTCGTGAACGAGATCGAGAGCGTGCCCGTGGATGGACCGCCTGCCGCGCAAGGCTCCTCTCCCAAGGTGGCCGTGACCGTGGCCAGCCGATGGAGCGGCGTTCCCAGGCAGAGCCAGGAGTTGCCCATCGGCAGCTGGACCTGCGAGAGGCTCCACGCGAAGAACCCGGTGGTGTTCTCCGGAAGGCGGGGAACGAGGAGCTCGAAGTTCGGCCCCAGGCTCAGGCTCGGCGCGCCTCCATGCGCCATCAGCGCGCTGCATCCCAGCGAGGTCGTGGTCGGCGGGCACGCCTCCTCCCGCGGCCCCGGAAGACCGGTGAGCGCGAGCGCCGCCCAGGGCAGCAGGTAGTCGACCACCCCGTCCCCGTTCGCGTCAGGCACGACGGCGGCCCACGAATCCTGCCCGGTGCCCACGTAGAGGATGGCACCCGTCGCGCTCGAGTAGACGCGGAGGTCACCACCCCAGCAGGTCCAGAAGTCGCCGCCGCCGGCGCAGCGGTTCCCGGAAGCGACGAGGAGATCGAGTCGGCCGTCTCCGTCCAGGTCCTGGAACGAGTCCAGGTGGTGTCCGAACTTCCGGTCGTTCGACTCGCCCGCGAAGGCCAGGACCGTGGCGCCGTCCGCCCCGGAGAAAACGCGCACCCGGCCGAGTCGCGTTCCCGTGGAAACCGGCTCCGCCGGAGCCCCGACCGCGAAGTCCGGCACGCCGTCGCCGGTCACGTCGCCGATCGAGACCAGCGCCGCGCCGAACTGCCCGCTCTCGACGGGACCCTCCACCGAGAGGATCGGGCGCGCGTCGACGCCGGAGTGAGCCGTCACCCGGCCGCGCCAGTCGGAGAACCGGCTGTCCGCGACCAGGAAGTCGGGAACCCCGTCGAGGTCGAGGTCCCCCGCCGCGCATACCCTCCCGCCGAACGACTGCGTGGCTCCGAGGACCGAGCCGACGCGCGCGTGGACGGTCCCCGTCGCTCCGGAGAGCACCACGACCTGCCCCGCGAGCGTGGAGTCGTACGGCTCGAGCAGCCCCAGCGCGAGCTCGGACACTCCGTCGTGATCCAGATCTCCGACGGCGGTCAGCGCGTATCCCACGTAGGGCGGCCCCGGCGGAGGGGTGTACTGCCAGAGCCTCGTCCCGGTCGCCCCCGAGACGAGGCTGATGAAGCAGTTCCAGGTTGGCACGTGGAGACCCCGGACGGCGAGGTCCGCGTGGCCGTCCAGATCGACGTCTCCCATCGCGGCGACCCCGGGGGCGCCGCCGACGCGGATACTCAGGATCTCCTCGCCGTTCCGCCCCGAGTAGACGTGGACGACCCTGTCCTCCGGTGCGCCGCCCCCCTCGCACACGGCGTAGTCATCGATCCCGTCGGCGTCGACGTCACCGGCGGGCGCCACGGTCTCGCAGTACTCCTGGGGCCACTCGTAGAGCAGCCCCTGGGCATCGGAGAAGGGGGTGAGGAGGCCGAGCAGAGCGGCCGTGCTGGCGATGCGAGGGATCGGGATCATGGTTTTTGGCTCCCCGGAGACCGGTAGCCGGCCCGCAGGGCGAGGTCTACATGCACCTCGCCGCGATGGGCTGCGAATCACTTCACCTCAGCGCTGAATCGCCGGCGAAACTCCTGCCAGGTCTTCATGGATCTGCCGAGGTGCTCCCGTGCGGGCAGCTCGATGGCGTAGCACTGCAGCCCGATCGGGCCGGCGTAGCCTCTCTCGATCAGCGCCTTCAGGAAGGCGAAGTTGTCGAAGCTGCCCCGGTCGAGAGGCTGGATCAACCGGTCCCACCCCGCGCCCTTCGCGTCCGGGCCTCCGTCGGCGCCGCAGATGGTCACGGAGAGGAGGAACGGCATGGTCGCGTCGAGCCGCTTCGAGAGATCCTGCCCCGCCTCCAGCTTGAGCCAGTGGCAGAGGTTGAAGGCCGCCCCGAGATTCCGCCGGTTCACCTTCCTGGACAGGCGGATGCCGTCGTCGATTGTCTCGGCCCAGAAGCCGACGTGATTGTAGATGGCCACCTGGGCTCCATGGGTGTGCGCGAGGTCCGCCAGCTCGCGGAGGATCGGCACGGCGCGCTCGTCCCCGGCCGGATCGGAGCGCTGAAACTTCTTGCTGTGCAGATGGACGGTCAGGATGACTCCTGTGTCCGCGAGGAAGGTCGCCAGGTACTCCCCGATCCGGGGGTCGTACGGCTCCTTCTCCTCGTCGATGTTCACCTGGAAGTAGATGGTGCAGACCTCCAGCTTCCGCTGATGGAGCTCCTCCGCCAACCGCGGCAGCAGGTCGAGATTGTGGCCCTCGAAGCCGTCGAAGCCGAGCTCCTCGAGCAACGCCGCCTTCTCGGCGGGGTCCGTGGGGCCCTGATCACGCATGCTGTTGTTGAAAGCGTAGAACGTATTGTCCAGGCCCCGTCCCCTCGCCGAGTCCGCTACGTCCTGCGCCCGGCTCATCGTCGGACAGACCAACAGGCTCGTGATCAGGAAGATCAGAATCGTGCCGGTGGTGAATCGCGTGATCATGGATCGACTCCTTCTGTTCGTCAAATCGAATCGGGGCCCTCAGATGATCCAGGGCCCTCGAACGGGGCGCGTCAGTTTGGCATCGGCCGCGTTGTCGTCTAGGAAATGCTCTTCATCGGGATCCCACTTCAGCGGCCGGCCGAGCTCGATGGCGATCAGGCCGATCTGACAGAGGGACACGGTGCGATGCCCAACCTCCACGGGCTCGAGGGTCTCGCCGCCGCGCTTGATGGCCTGGAGGAAATCCTCCTTGTCCTCCAGCGTGTCGGCGAAGGACAGCTCGCCGGACTCGATCGGCGAGGCGAGGATCTCCGGGGAGCTGGCGGAGAGCTGCTTTCCGTAGTCGGCCTGCAGCCATCCTCCCGTTCCCTCGAAGCGCACGTACGGTCGGTCGATCTTGTACTGCAGCCGCACCCCGCTCGCGTACTCGTACTCGAGCTGGAAATCGATGATCGTGTTCCACAGTCCCTTCTCGAACTCCCCCGTACCGCGCACCGACACCGGGCCCGTCCGGTCGGTGCCGTTGGCCCACTGAGCGATGTCGTTCAGGTGCGAGCCCCAGTTCGAGATCATGCCATTGCAGTAGTCCTCGATGCGCAGCCAGCCCGGCCGGGACCAGGCGTGTACCGGGTGGACCCGCTGCTCCGTGTAGGGAGCGGGAAAGGCGGGGCCGAGCCAGAGGTCGTAGTCGAGCTCCTCCGGCACGGGCATGGTCTTCTGGACGGGCCGGTCGCCCGACGGCTCCGGGGGAACTCCCGTGATGATCTGTTCGATCTTCCCGATGCGCCCGTTCCGGACCAGCTCGGCCAGGCGGTGGAAGATCGGGTTGCCGCGGAACTCGCTGTCGGTGCGGCTGACGACTCCCGCCTTCGCGACGGCATCGCACAGCGCACGTCCGTGGGCGATGCAGGTGGTCAGCGGCTTCTCGATGCAGACGTGCTTGCCCGCCCGGGCGGCCAGCACGCCCATCGGCGCGTGCCAGTGATCGGGAGTGGAGATCATCACCGCGTCGACGTCGTCGCGCTCCAGGACCTCGCGGAAGTCGCGGTACGTCCGGCACCCCCGGAACGTGCCCTTCGCCTGTTCACCGTAGTAGCGATCGACCTTCTCGCGCGCCTTCTGCAGACGCCAGGCATCGACGTCGCACACGGCCACGACCTGGGCGTTCGGCGATCTCAGGAACTGCTCCAGGTTGGGTCGCATGGCCTGGCGCCCCATGCCCAGCATGGCGACGTTGATCCGATTGCTCGGGGCGCGGGAGCCCAGCACGGTCGAGGGGATGATGAGCGGCACCGTGGCCAGCTTGAGGAAGTCGCGTCGGCTCTGGTTCGGGCTCTTATCCATCGTGCTCCTTCTCGATCGGTTCCCTGACTCTGTACCTCCGGAACGACTGCCCGAGCGCCACGATCCCCGACGACGAAGTGCCCAAGCGCCTTCCCCTCGACGTCGGTGATCAGCCACGCCGCGCCCGGGCGAGTCTGCTGGCGATGGCGTTCTCCCGGTGCGATCTCCCCGTACGGCCGCGGATCGCCCTGGCGATCGAGCCAGTGGACCTGGACCGGCCGGTCCGACTCGTTGATGAAGACGACCTCGAACGGACCTCCATCGGGATTCGACGCGGATGGCGGTTCGTCGCCCGCGGGGTGCCAGGTGAGCGCCGGCAGGGACTCGTCGCTAGGACGCGGCTTCTCGGCGAAGCTCGTCGGAGCCAGGCGGCGGAGCGCGGCGAGTCGGTCTGCGTACTCCTCCTGCGCGGCGAGGTTCGTCCACTCGTGCGGATCGGTCTCGACGTCGTAGAGCTCCTCGTCGCCGCTCACGTAGTGGATATAGCGCCAGCGCTCGGCACTGAGCCCGAAGCTGCCCGGTGTGCCGAGGTGGGTCACCGAGACGTGAGGCCAGTCCCCGTCAGGGTCCGCGAGGAGCGGGACGAGGGAAGGGCCGTCGTGGTGCGGCCCGGCGGGCAGGCCGCAGAGCTCCAGTAGCGTCGGGAAGAGGCTGAAGAGATTCACCGGTTTCGCGCAGTTGCCCGGGCTCGTGCCCGCGGGTAGACCGGGCGCGCCCGCCGGGACGCGGATGATCAGCGGGACGCGCGTGCAGGCGCGCCAGGCGGTGTACTTTTGCCAGTGCTGCTTCTCTCCGAGGTGCCAGCCGTGATCCGACCAGAGAACGACGATCGTGTTCTCGGCGTGGGGTCCCTGTTCGAGCGCGTCGAGGACGCGGCCGAGCATCGCGTCCGCGAAGTGGATCGACGCGAGGTAACCCTGGATCCCCTGCTTCCACTGACCTTGCTCGCGGATGTGGGCGAAGTAGCGATTCGGCCCCAGCTTCTGGCCCGCCGGCGGCAGGTCCTCGAGGTCGTCTTCCCGGTACCCGGGGGGGAGCCCGATCGACACCAGCGGGAACGGCTCGAAGTACTTCTCCGGAACGAACCACGGCTCGTGGGGGCGGTAGATCCCGCAAGCGAGGAAGAACGGGCGTTCTTGCTCACGGGTGAGCTGCTCGGAGATCCACCGCGCGACGAGATGGTCGCCGCCGTACTCCTCGTCGGTCGCTTCGAGCGGGCCCCAGTCGGTCTCGACGTACTGCCAGGGCCCGGCACGCGGGAGGCTGAGGGGCCGCGTCTCCGGATAGAGCGTGCGGGGAAACGGGTTCTCGCTCTCCTTCTCGGGGAAGTACTCGTCCCACGACGGCGCATCGATGAAGTAGTGCAGCATCTTCCCCGAGCCCGCGGAGCGATAACCGTGCCGGGAGAGGGCCTTGGGGATGATCTCCGCGTCCGGCAAGACCTCGCGCATCTTCTGCCGGTTGTCGTACAGCCCGGAGCGGTGCGGTGAGCGGCCGGTGAAGATCGCCGTGCGCGACGGATTGCACGCGGGAGCGGGGCAGTGCGCGTTTGTGAAGAGCATGCCCGAGGAGGCGAGCCTATCGAGGTTCGGCGTGAGGGCCTGCGGATGACCTCCGAGGCAACCGGTCCAGTCGTTCAGGTCATCGAGGGCGATGAACAGGACGTTCGGTCGGAAAGGATCGCCCTCCGGAGTCGCAGGGTTGGTCGGGGCGGCGCCGAGCCAGTTCCACGGCGCGAGGAGCACCGTGACGACGAGCGAGCGGACGATTGCGGTCGGACACATTCCCATCACCTCCGCGTTCTTGATACGTCTCCGCCTTCTCCCGGGCAACGATCGAGTACGGAGTCAGGGCAACTTCCTCCAGATTCCCGCCGCCGCGACGGGAATTGGGAGAGAGTTGCCCTGACTCCGTACTGTGGAGATGATGGAGATCTCGTGAGCACCGGAGGTGGGTCCGGCGATCACGCCGCTCCCGCTCACTCGGGATTGGGCTCCTCAGCCGCCGAATCGACCAGCCCGGCTTCAGCCGCCGCCCGCCGCCATCGCGCCGCCTGCTCCTTCCCCGGCACCCCGGCCGTCTCACCGGAGGCGTAGATCACCTGGTAGAGCTGGAACTGTGCGCGATCTCCGGTCTCGGGGCGATCGGGGTCGAGGGTGCGATTGCCGAAACGCTCCACCCGGTCGCGCAGGCACACGAGCTGACGGACCGCCATGACGCCGTCGATGAAGAGGAAGACCAGCAACGCAAAGGGGGCGGTCCATCCCGAGGCGTCCACCGACATCCTGCTCACCAGTCTGGAGCCGCCGTCCTGCGCCCGGATCTCGAAGTCCACCGCCAGCCGGGTTCGAGCCCCGAGGAAGCTCAGCCCCGGAATCCACCAGCTCATCGATCTCCCCGGCACGAGGTGACGCAGGTAGCCGATCGGGCTCGCGTCGCCGAGGCGCGGCTCGGGGATCCAGCCGACCAGGTGTCGGGCCGAGTCGATGCGTCCATTGTCGAGGAAGTCGACGCTGTACCACCCGGCCCCCCGCCCGAGCTGCGCGATCCACGGCCAGACTGCTTGCGGTGGTGCGTCGATGGAAACGGCGCGCGTCAGGCTGGCCCGGAAGGTGCCGGGCTCGTCGAGGAAGAAGGCATCGCCCGAGAGGTGGGCCACGCGTTCTCCACGGGTCGAGCCCCAGCGCGAAGACCAGACGACGAAGACGACGGCGCTGACCAGGATGACGACGAGGACCAGGAGGGGCGGATGCATCGCGGCGACTGTTGTCGCTCCTCGACCTCTCCCGGTCAAGCGCACGTTCCGGTCAGATCACGGTCCCCAGAGGATCGCGTACCCGTTGGAGGCGTTGAAGTCGTATCCACACGGCGAGCCCGCCGGATCGCGGTACCAGATCTGGTAGTACTTGGTGTCGCCGGGGCTGATGTTGCCCGCCTTGGCGGAGATGCCGATCGTCGTGGCGGAGGTCCCCGTCGGATCGGCGAAGCGCAGCTGCAGCCGCTTCAACGCGCCGCCTGCGCAGCTCAGACCGTCCCCCCAGAGCACCCCGGGAGAGCGGTCATTGTTCGCCTGGAAGTAGAGGCCGGCGTTGCTCGGCTCCAGGTGGCTCGCGGTCAGGACCAGGGTGTCGTTGCTGACGCTGGGGGAGCCGGTTCCGGTCAACTTCGCCCCCGATGCGAAGGAGCCGTTGTCGCAGCCCGAGCAGGGAATGCTCCCGTCGAAGCCGCCGTTGCAGTCAGCCGGCATGGTGAACTCGTAACCGCCCGAGAGGTCGATGCCCACGGTCCAGCATTGGAGACCCCCCGCGGCGGATCCGGGGAGGAAGCCCATGAGCGGGTAAGTGGCAAGCGGGGGAAGCGTCGTGGCGTCCATGCAGCCGGCGAAGCAGTCCCAGAAATTGACCTCCACGTCGACGCTCGGGACGTAGGTGCAGTAGGCGATCTCGAAGTAGGAGATCTCGTAACTGGTCTGCGTGCCCGTCCACGAGAGCGAGTCAAGCGGCGAACCCGGGATCTCCGGCGAGGTCGGGCTGGGGATGCGCCCGTCATCGACGTAGCGCTCGCCCACGGTGGAGCTCGCGAAAAAGCCCACTTCGCAGGTGTTGTCGTACAGCACGCCGTTCACGCCCCTGAACGGGGGCTCCCCCGGGGTCCAGGTGTCCATGGCGACGTGGTAGGTCCCGGCGTACTTCGCATCGGTGGCCGGGAGGACTTGATGGCGTTGTTGCTGGGCAGTGGCGCTTGCGGCGAGAGCAATCGAAAACCACAACACCGAGAGGGTGTACTTCATCGAGGGAACCTCAACTCTCCGGGATCCGGATCTCCTTCACTTGGTTCGGCTGGGGAGAGGAGGGAGAACGGAAAGGGGCTCGCTTCCCTCCGCTCGAATTCGCTCTGGCTCCATGATGACTGCTTTCCCGGTCGCCGCTCGACAAATCGAGAGCCGAATCGGAATCTCGGACACCGAACGCTGGATCCCCGAAGCCCGACCAGGGAATGGGGAGGAGCCGTCCGCCCCGGGTCCGATCCGGTTCGGCTCGGCCTCCTCGGCCGAGAATGCCGAGGGCGTAAACCTCGGCCAGTGTGAGACTTGCGGATGTCGCCGCGCAGTTATGTGAGCACGTTCAGTTTTTTGGTTGCGCAGACCGGTCTCCTCGCCGATATTGTGATCACGCTCATATTGAGGGCCGCCAATGAGAATCACCGCCGAGGCCAAGAGAGAGACGAGGACGCGGATCATCACCGCCGCGAGGGAGCTGTTCGAGTCGAACGGCTTCGAGGGCACCTCGACCCGCGATCTCGCCTCCGCCGCGGGAATCGCCGCGGGAACGCTGTTCAACTACTTCCCGAGCAAGGAAGCGCTGGCGATGACCCTGGTCCTCGAGGCGCTCGACCGGGGAAGGGAAGGCTACTTCGAGCGCCGCCGCGGTTCCGAGTCGCTCGACGAGGACCTCTTCGCCCACATCGCCGCCGGCTTGCGCGAGCTCGAACCGTTCCGGCCCTTCCTCGGCGAGGTGCTCGAGGCCGCCATGAGTCCCTTCGGCCGGGCGGGGGGGATCACTCCCGGAGAGGAGGTGCGCGTAGGTCACCTGGAGACGGTGGCCACGCTGCTCGAAGCCCACGGCCTCGCCGAGGCCACGGGCTTCGTCTCGATCCATCTGTACTGGACGCTCTACCTCGGTGTCCTCGCCTTCTGGTCGAGGGACGAGTCACCCAATCAAGAAGACACCCTGGTCGTGCTCGACCAGTCGCTGCGGCTGTTCACGGCCTCGGTCGCGAACGGTGCGGCGGAAACGGAGGAACCCGATGGACCCGAAAGTTGCTGAGCTGGTCGCCGCTCTGCCGGAGGAGCTGCAAGAGCCGGCGTCGAAGGAGCGCCAGCTCCGGGATCTCCTCTCGCTCCTGGCGCACAAGCCCGTACCCACCAGCCGCGTCTTGCGGATGTGGTGCCTGGGCACGCTGCAGGCGAAGATCGCCGCGGCCTACCTGGTCAACTGGATCCGGGGTGGATTCGCCGGCGCGGAGGAGAAGACCCGGCTCCGGAACGAGGCCCATCTCAAGGCGGCCGTTCAGCTCCTCGGCTCGATGGGCTACCTGCGCGGCGCGATCATGAAGCTGGGTCAGACGCTGGCCTGCTATCCCCAGATCGTCCCCGAGGCGTTCGTCGAGACCTTGAGCGCACTGCACTTCGAGGCTCCGCCGATGCACTACTCGCTCCTTCGCGAGCATCTGCGCAAGGAGCTGGGGGGCGACCCGGAGAAGCTCTTCGCCAGCTTCGATGAAGAGGCCTTCGCCGCGGCCTCCCTCGGTCAGGTCCACCGCGCCGTACTCCACTCCGGCGAGAAGGTGGCGGTCAAGATCCAGTACCCGAACATCGCCCGCACCATCCGCGCCGACCTGGCCAATGTCCGCGCGTTGCTGCAGCCGATGCGCCTCACGAAGGACTGGGGCAACCTGATCGAGAACCTGGCCGAGATCGAGGGCGTGCTCCTCTCCGAGACCGATTACCGGCACGAGCTGGAGAACGCCGAGAAGGTGCGCACGCTGCTCGCCGAGCTGGACGACGTGGTGGTCCCGCGGATGTTCCCGGAGCTCTCCAGCGCCCGGGTCCTGACCATGGAGTACGTCGCGGGTCAGCACCTTCCGGAGTTCATCGCCAGCGATCCGTCGCAAGAGCTGCGGGACCATCACGGCGCTCAGATCATGCGCACCTGCGCCCGCCTGTTTCACTCCGGCCGGCTGTTCGCCGCCGACCCCAACCCCGGCAACTTCTTCTTCATGCCGGACGGGAAGCTGGGCCTGGTCGACTTCGGCTGCGTCCGAGAGTTCACCGCGGACGAGTGGGACTACTTCCGGCAGAGCGCCGAGGCGATGCGCACCGGCGGCGAGGCCCTGCGCGCGATCATCCAGCGCGGCTCGCTGCTCTCCGACGAGGAGATGGAGGACGAGGAACGCTATCGACTGACCGTCTCCTCGTGCGACTGGTACTGGGAGCCGCTGCAGGAGGACGAGCCCTACGACTTCGGTCGCGACGACTACATGCAGCGGGGCCTGGAGATCATGAGCGAGCTGGTGCGCAAGCGCTACACCAGGACCATGCCGATCTTCAACTGGATGAACCGCACCTTCATCGGCGTGCGCGCCCTGTGCTACTCGCTGCGCGCGCGCGTGAATCTCCGGCGGATCGACGACGAGGAGTCGGAGCGGGCAGCGGAGTGACGGGCCCCCGGCCGAGCTACTGCAGCTCCCGCTGGACGCACACATCGAGTCGAGCGACACCAGCTCGAATGCTGTCTCTCCCGGGCGTCTTCACCGCGAGGATCGCTCCTTCGCACCTCGCCGTTGTCGAACCAGGGCGAGTCAGGCACCAGGATGGCCGAGGAGAGGGAAGGGAATCACCCCGTGAACGCGTGGCTCGATTAGAATCGTGATGGAGCTCACCGCGGACCTCGTTCCAGTCCCCTACCTCCAGGAAGACCAATGCGATCCTTGCGATTCGCTCTCGCCCTCGCCGCCCCGCTCGCCGCCTCACCGTTTGTTCACGCTCAGGCCCCACCCATGCGGTTCGAGCTGGACAAGCTCCTGGCCTCGAATGGCCAGTCGGACAGCTCCTACGGAGGGCGCATCGACATCGAGGGTGACTTCGCCGTGGTGGGCGTGCCCCGCGACGACCACGCCGGGCCCGACGGCGGCAGCGCCTATGTCTACCGCCACGTCGCGGGAGCCTGGATCGAGGAGGCCATCTGGTTCCCGCAGAACGGGTATCTCGCGGGCTTCGGCGAGAGCGTCTCCATCTCCGGGGATCGCGTGGCCGTGGGCGCGCTGCGGGAGGCGGCGCCGAGCGCCAACGAGGGCGCGGTCTACGTCTATCACCACGATGGTGTCGCCTGGAGCCTCGAAGCGCGACTGGTGCAGAACAATTCCGCGTACGCCAACCTCGGCGACGGCGTGGCGATCGACGGAGACCTCCTGGTCGGCGGCGCTCCTCTCGACTTCGTGGGCGGAATCCAGAAGGGCGCCGCGTATGTCTGGAGGCGGGGCGCCGGCGGCTGGACCCTCGAGGCCACGCTCGCTCCCTCGGACGGCACCTCCGCTCAGGGATTCGGCAACGAGATCGCCGCCGAGGGCGACGTGATCGCCGTGGGCGCTCGGTACGCCGCGGGGGTGACGAGCGGCTCGGGCGCCGTCTACGTCTTCGAGCGCGCGGCAGGCGTCTGGTCTCAGACGGCGAAGCTCATCGGCTCCAGCCTGGGACCGAACCAGGGGCCCTGGGGTTTCGGCGCAGACCTCGACCTCGAGACCGGCCGGCTCGTCGTGGGCTGCCCGGACTACCGCGGGGCGCACTTCAGCACGGGACTGGTCTTCGAATACCTCCTCCAGGGCGGCGTCTGGATCGAGGCCGGCCACCTCGAGGCGAGCGACGCTGCTCTGTACACGTTCTTCGGTCGTAGCGTCTCGCTGGACGGCCCGCGTGTTCTCGTCGGAGCGGATGGCGCTTTCGGTCTCCAGGAGTGGTCGGGCGCGGGGTACCTCTTCGAAAACGTCGGAGGGGTCTGGCTCGAGCGCGTCAGGCTCGCGGCTTCGGACGCCGCGGCGGAAGACGCGATGGGACGAGGCTGTGCGCTTGGCGGAGGGCGCGCGCTCCTCGGCGCCCCCAACCGCGACGACCTGGGGCGCAACTCGGGGGCGGTGTACGAGTTCGACATCGACTTGCCCGGGATCGTGGGCACGGCCTACTGCTTCGGGGATGGCACCGGGACCGCCTGCCCCTGTGGAAACGACTCCCCTGCGGGCTCGGGGCGTGGCTGCGTCAATTCCAGCGGCGAGGGGGCCTGGCTGGAGGCGGTGGGGACGACCAGCCTCGCGGCGGCAGACCTGGGACTCTACGCGCGCGCTCTCCCGGCCAGGCAGCCTTGCCTGCTCTTCGCGGGCGAGAACGCCCTCGCCGGTGGTCTGGGGGTGACCTTCGGCGACGGCCTTCGCTGCGTGGGCGGTTCGGTGAAGCGCCTCGGCATCGGCTTCGGCGGAGCGACCGGCGTGGCGGCCTGGGCGCCGGACCTGAGCGTGGGGACGCCGTGGGGGCCGGGCAGCACCGTGCGCCTTCAGGCCTGGTACCGCGATCCCACGAGTGGCCCCTGCGCCCAGGAGTTCAACTTGACGAACGGGCTCGAGGTGCTTCTCGCGCCCTGACGGCGCTCTCGCGCCGTACGACGGCGAGATTCTGCACGCGATCATTCTGTGCGGCTCACTCCTCTCCGACGAGGAGATCGGTAGCGAAGGAATCGAATTCCCGAGACCCCGGTGGCGAAGGAGCTTTCTTCCCCAGCGGCGAGCGCCTGCCCTGCGCTCGCCGCTATCATCCTCCGCCAATGAACCTCACCCTCGACATCGTCTGGCTCGTCCTCGGGTTCTACCTGCTGGCGAAAGGCTCCAGCTGGCTGGTCACCGGTAGCACGATGATCGCCGACGGGCTCGGAGTGCGCCCGCTGATCATCGGCCTGACCGTGGTCGCGTGGGGGACCTCGGCTCCCGAGGTGGTGGTTTCGGGGGTGGCGGCTCTCGACGGACGGCCGGCGATCGCGATGGGCAACGTGCTCGGCAGCAACGTCGCCAACATCGCGCTGGTGCTGGGTGCCTGCGCGGTGATTCTGCCCGCGGTTCTCAACAGCCGCCTCGCCTTCCGCGAGATCTTCTGGGTGATCGTTTCCGTGGGGGCGCTGTGGTGGGTCTCCGCCGACCTCCTGGTTTCCCGCCTCGACGCGGTGATCCTGCTCGGCGTCTTCGCGCTCTACAACCTCCAGCTGTTCCTCGAGACGGCGAAGCGCCCGCGCCTCCCGCGGAGCGCGATTCCACACTCGGACAACTGGTTCGAGCGCCACGCCAAGACGAGCGTACTGCTCGGCGCGGCCGCGATCGCCCTCGGCGCCGACCGCGCCATCGAAGGAGCGACTGGAATCGCCGAGCTGGCCGGGATCAGTGACCGGGTGATCGGCCTGACCGCGGTCGCCATCGGCACCTCGCTGCCCGAGCTCGCCGCGGGAGTCTCCGGGGCGCTCAAGGGGCACAAGGACATCTCCCTCGGCAACGTCGTGGGCAGTAACGTCTTCAACGTACTGGCCGTGATCGGCATCGTCGGCCTGATCAAGCCCTTCGGCGGCGCCGACGAACCGGCGGTTCGCGACGCGCTCCAGGCGAACCTCGACTTCGACTTCATCGCCGTCGCCGGCTTCACCGTCGCCGTGGTCATCCTCCCGATGCTCGGCAAGGACCGGGGGGGCCGGATGAAAGGCGGACTGCTACTGCTGGCGTATGCCGTGTACGTCTGGTTCCTGTTCGCGCGAGACACCCTGCCGATCCAGGGCGCCCATTAGATTCGGAAGCCACGACCTTGAAGGTCGCGAAGAATCAGCACTTCCCGCCGATTCACGGCTCCTCGCCTTTCCCAAATTCCTTGACACCTCGATCGGTCGGTTCTCTACTCACCATGGTAGGAAAGGGCTGATGTGTTCCATGTTCGATCTTCGGATGGAGGGGTCGGCAATGCCTAGCGATGACCATCCAGGAAAACGTGATCGCGCGAGCCGACTCGGCAATCGTCACGCGGCGGCCCAGCGCCTCGCCGGGGTCGGTACCTGGGAATGGGACGTGCGCAGCGACGAGGTCTACTGGTCGGAGGCGATCGAGCCGCTCTTCGGCTATGCGCCCGGCGAATTCGACGGGTCCCTGCAGGGCGTCGCGAGTCGGATCTACCCCGACGATCTCGATCGTTGGCAGGAGTCGCTCCGCGGCTGCCTGGAGGAGGGGATCGAACATCGAATCGAGTTTCGCTGCGTGTGGCCCGACGGCACGATTCGCTGGGTCGCGGCGTTCGGCAATGCAGGGCTCCTGACATAGGTGCGTGGAGTGGCGGCATTGGCCGAATGCCGTTCATTCACGATGAGGGGGTGCGTCATAAGGTATGCAACGCTTTGACGGGGGCCGCGATCGACACCGACCAGGGAGCGAGCCCGACACGCCGTTTCCCTGCTGAGCCATGAGCGGATGGTTGCATGAATCGGGGCGCATGTGTCAGGAGCCCTGCAATGCTGAACGCGACGAGCACGGCGAGGCGGTTCGAATGCTGGGCGTCGTCATGGACGTCACCGATCGTCGGCGTGCCCAGGAGGGGCTGCGGCTCGAGCGTGACACGGCACAGAGGTACCTCGACATCGCGGGCGTGGTGCTGGTCGCCCTGAACGAGCGCGGGGAGGTCACCCTGATCAACCGCAAGGGTTGCGAGATCCTCGGGTACGAGGAGCAGGAGATCCTCGGGGCCAACTGGTTCGAGAGATTCCTCCCCGACTCGATCCGGTCCGACGCGGCCGAGGTGTTCCGCCTGCTGATGTCCGACCAGATCGAGATAGCGCAGCGCCATGAGAACCCGATTCTCTGCCGAGATGGCGAGACACGTGTCCTCAAGTGGAGCAACACTGTCTTGCGCGATGCCCAGGGGCGGATTCACGGGACTCTTAGCTCCGGAACCGATATCACCGAGAGGAGGCGTGCAGAGGAATCACTGCGACGCTCGGAGTCTCTCCTGAATCAGACCTTCCTGGCGATTCCGGACCTGATCACGGCGATGAACCGCGAGTTCGACATCGTCTTCAGCAATTGGCAGGGTCAAGAGTACTCGTCCAAAAGGATGCGCGCTACGAGGCCGAAATGCCACCGCGCGATCATGAACCGCGATACTCCCTGCGAGGCGTGTCCAGTGCTCAATGTGTTCGAGACGGGTCATCCTGCCCGGACCGAGAAGCGCACTCCCGTGGACGGACGCCTCCTGGAAATCAGCGCCTACCCGGTGTTCGACGACGACGAGGACGTGACTCTTGTGATTACGCACGTCCGGGATATCACTGATCGCGAACGGTTGGAGGATGAGCGCCGTGAACTGGAGGAGCAGCTTCGCCACGCGCAGCAGATGGAGGCGATCGGTACCTTGGCGGCGGGGGTGGCGCACGACATCAATAACGCCCTGACCGCGATAATCGGCCATGCGGAGATCGCTGGCGTTTCCCTGGGCAAGACGCACGAGACCGCTCGGGACATCGAGGGCGTCATCCGGGCCGCTCGGCAGGCGGCAGGCGTGACGCGCTCCCTGCTGACCTTTAGCCGGGGCACCGCGACGGACCTGGCTCTCCTCGATTCGACGGAGCTCGTACGGGAGTCTCTGGAGATGCTCGCGCACATGTTGCCTGCCTCGATCGACCAGACCATCGACCTCCAGTCCTCCCCGCCGATCTGGATCAATGGCGATCCGGTGCAGCTGAAACAGGTGATTGTGAACCTGGTGGTCAACGCCCGTGATGCGATGCCCGGGGGCGGCGAGCTTCGGGTCAAGTTGCACAGCGAGTTCCCTGAACCGGAGAGTCCGGCGTCGAGAATCGTCACGGGCGGGCATGGCGTGGCCCGGCTCTCGGTGATCGATACCGGAATCGGGATGTCGCCCGAGACCCGCTCGCGGATCTTCGATCCGTTCTTCACCACCAAGCCGAGAGAGCAGGGCACGGGGCTCGGGATGTCCGTTGTCCACGGGATCATCGAGTCGCACGGAGGGCTGATAACGATCGAGTCCGATCTCGGTGAGGGAACGACGATCACGGTCTTCTTTCCCGGCTGCGGGGCGCCGCACGAATCTCCCCAGTCCCCTGCCGGCAGTTCGGCCGCTCCGATACTGGAAGGGCTCGTGTTGGTCGCCGAGGACAACCCCCAGGTTCGCTCGGTCATCGCCGAGGGGTTGGAGAGCAGCGGATACCCCGTCGTGGTCGCCCGCGATGGCGAGGAGGCGCTGGAGCGGTACCTCGAGCATGCGTCGGAGATTCGCCTCCTCCTGCTGGATCAGGACATGCCCAAGGCGAGCGGGCGGATGTGTCTCTCGAAGATACGCGAATTGTCCCCCGACATCCCCGCGATCTTGATGAGCGGGAATCACTCCGCGATGGGCCGCGACGAGGATATCGCCTTGCTGAGCAAACCGTTTGCGATCTCCGAGCTCCTAGCGCTGGCGGCTCGGGTCCAATCCGAGTCCGAATAGACGGGACCGGTTGCACGCGAGCCGCAGGCCTGCAGCACTTGACACGGGGGCTCGACCACCAGCCTCGGCTACTGATTCCGATCTGGCAGCCTGCAGCCAATAGCCCCTTCTCAGAACAACCGGTAGATCCAGGGATAGCGATACGGCTTGCCCTGGTACGTCTTCACCGAAGCGATCACCATCAGCACCGTCGCGGCGATCCACACCACCGGGACCAGGACCAGCCCGATGATCGTGATCGAGAGGGCGATCATCAGCGCCGTCACGTTGAGCTGGAAGTTCAGCGACTCGACCGCCTGCTCGGCGAGCGGCTCGTCCGCGTCCTTCTTCGCCTTGATCTTCCAGATCAGGATCGGCAGAAGGATGTTCAGCCCCGTGCCCGGCAGCAGCCAGGTGAGGAGCGGCGAGGCGTGGCAGCAGCTCTGCCACGCGCGCGCCTGGTCCCAGGTCACCTTCTGTTTCAGCTCCGAATCCGAGTCCCCGAGCGGGTCGGTGTCGGGGTCCATCCAGGGGCGATCGGCGAAGTCGGAAGCGGAGTCGGCGGTGTGGTCCATGGCGTCCAGAACGGGCGGGGGTCTCGTCGAGCACCCCTCCTACGAGGACCTCGGGGAGGCATTTTCGGCAGTTCCCGACTCCTTTCCCGCCCCCAGCGCCTCGTAGCGGCCCACCATCTCCAGCGCATCCTGTTGAATCGTCTTCACCGCCGGAATCCCCTCCCGGAGCGTCTCCAGGAGACCCGGCTCCTCGATCAGCCGCCGCAGCGCCTCCGCCAGGCTGACCGCGTCCCCGGCGCGGAAGTGCAGCCCGCTCCGCCCCGGCTCGACCAGCTCCGCCATCCCACCGATGTCGCTGACCACCAGCGGGGTCCGCAGGAGGAACGCCTCGTGGATGGTGATCGGCGAGTTCTCGAACCAGATCGAGGGCACCACCAGGACGTCGATCCCGGCGTAGACCTCGACCAGGCGGTCGTTGTCGAAGCGGCCGTGGAAGGTCACCGGCGCCCCGGCGGCGAGGTGGCGCAGCTTCTCGTGGTAGGGGTCGGTCTCGGGCTCGAAGGCGCCGTGGATCTCGAGGGTGAGCTCCCGGTCGGCGAGGCGCGCGACCGCCTCGATCAGGACGCCGATGCCCTTGTACCAGAGCAACGAGCCGACGAAGCCGACGCGCAAGGGACCGGTCCGCGGGGTCTCGACCACCTCGCCGTCGGCACGCAGGTGCTCCTCGCTGGTGCCGTAGTCGGAGTAGAGGAAGCGCTCCGGATCGAAGCGACCCGTCTCGAGGTAGCGGTCGCGCAGGAAGCGGCTCGGGGCGATGAGCAGATCCGCCGCGGAGAGGTGGCCGAGGAGCGAGTCGTGACGGTAGCGAAGGTCGGCGAGGGCTCGTGACCGGCGCGAGAGCGATTGCGCGACCGACTCCGGTCCCTCGGCGCCGGGTAGAGCCTTGCGCGACAGACGCAACCGATGAAGCGTCTCCGCGCCGAGGTGCATCAGCGGGGCGATCCGCGGCAGCCAGCGAGCACCCCAGTCGATTCGGTCGAGGTGCTTCTCCTGCAGACACCACAAGCAGGCCATCCCACGGTTTCGTTCGCAGCGCTCGCCGTCGGGGCGGATCAGCTGGACCCGGGGGCAGAGGGCCCAGTAGTCGTTCAGTGTCATCACCACCGGGAGGCCGGCGCGGCGCGCGACGCCGATCAGTCCCGCCGAGAGATGCAGGAGGTGCTGGAAGTGGACCAGGTCGGGTCGTTCGCGTTGCAGTAGCTCGTCGAAGAAGGCCTCCACGTCGGCGCGCTCGTGGGGGTGATGATTCTCGGGAAGCTCGGCCTCCAGGGCGAGACGGAGTACGCGCAGCCCCTGTACTTCCTCCTCGCGCAGCTCGAATTCCTGCTCATGCACTTCGCCGCGTGCGAGAATCGTCACCTCGTGCCCCAGCGCCTGCACCGCGCGGGCGAGCGCCAGCGTGTAGACCTCGGTTCCCGCCCACGCTCCGGGGGGGAAGGCGTGTACGACGTAGAGGATCCTCATCGCGTCGCCAGCGCGCAGCCGATCAGCCGGTAGAGCAACCGGGCGCCGACGATGGCGTCCCAGGAGTCGGTCGCGGGGTCGGGGTTCGGGCCCGGGCTCACCTCGCAGAGGTCGAGGCCCGCGATCCTTTTGTCGGAGTCGACCAGCGCGCCAAGCCACAGGTCGACCTCGTTCCAGGAGAGGCCTCCGGGGACCGGCGTGCCGGTGTTCGGGCAGAGGGAGGGATCGAGACCGTCGACGTCGAAGGTGAGCCACAGCGTGTCGGGCAACAGCGCGAGGGCGTCGAGCACGCGACGGGCGAGATCGATCCCCTCTCGGCGCCACTCCGCCCACTGGTGATCGAAGATCGCCAGCACGCGTCCGCACGACTCGCGGATCGCTTGCAGCTCGCCCTCGCCGAGGTCGCGCAGACCGATCGAGAGCACCGACTCCACCTCGGGAAGCTCCTCGAGCACGTTGTGGAGGATCGAGGCGTGCGACCAGCGGTGTCCCTCGAAAGCGACGCGCAGGTCGGCGTGCGCGTCGAAGTGGACGAGACCCAGCTCGCCGAAGCGCTCGGTCGCCGCTCGAATCGCGCCGAAGGGGACCGAGTGCTCGCCGCCGAGGATCACCGGCAGCTGATCGGCCTCGAGCCGCTCGCGCGTCCACGTCCCCACCCGCTCGTTGATCGCCTCGCCGCTCGAGGTGCCGTCGACACCGGAGTCGATCTCCAGGTGGATCCCCGCCGTCCAGGGTCGGCCGTCGCCTTTCGGCCAGCTCTCCTGGGCGAGATCGAAGAGCTCGACCTGGTGGCTGGCGGCGAGGATCGCGGCCGGACCGCTCGCCGTGCCTTTCCGATAGGAGGCGGTTCCGTCGAAGGGTACGCCGAGAATCCGGACCGCCGCCCGGTCGGGGGGGGAGTCCAGTCCGAACACTCCACTCCCCGGCCGCGCCGCGCCGTCGGGATCGAACGAGTCTTCCATCCCCGGATCGTCGAATCTGTTCGCCTTCTGCGCCAGCGGAAACCGGTGGGCAATGCCTGCGAGGGGGTGGGGTATCCCCTCAGGTGACGTTGCGGCGGTCATTTTCTCCCGAAGACCACTGACCACCAGAATCGTATGAATGAGCCCTCCCCTCGGGGATAGCATGGTCCGCTTCGAGAACCTCCCGTCACAGGAACCCCGATGAAGACGATCGACATGGACGATTTCGACCCGCCCGAGGGCGGCGGCCGGAGAGGGCCGAAGTTCAGACGCCCGACCGAATTCCAGATCCCACCCGTGAAGACCCTGCTCTGGGGAGCGATGACCGCCTTTGTGCTGCTGGTCCTCGCGATCCTGGGTTTCACCGGAAACCTGGGCGTCATCAACATCCAGGATGACCAGGTGGCGGTGAAGATGAACTACCTCACCGGCTCACGGGAGGTGATCACCTCGCCGGGCTACAAGGTGTACATCCCCTTCATCCAGGAGGTCTTCCCGCTCGACCGGACGCCGCAGAAGTACACGATGGAGGGGTCACGCATGAGGAGCGACAACCACGTCCCCTTCCTGACCGTTCGGGCCAGCGATGGCTCGAACTTCTGGTTCGAATCGCTGGAGATCAACTACTCGATCCTGCCCAGCCAGGCCGGCGACCTGATCGACGACTCGGGAATCGGCGATGCCTTCAAGCGCGACTGGATCCGGGCCTACGCCCGCTCGATCCTCCGCGACGAGTTCGGGCGCTTCTCGGCGACCGAAGTGGCCAAGTCGGGAAGCTACGAGTCGGCCAGCCTGCAGAGCGTCGACCGGCTGAACGAGCTCCTGAACCCGCACGGCATCCAGATCCTGAACATCATCACCCCGATGCCCAAGTTCGACCCGGCGTACGAGAGTGCGATCGACGAGCGTAAGGTCGCCGACCAGGACGTGGAGCGGCTCATGGTCTTCGAGGAGCAGCTGATGCAGGAACGCGGCCAGAAGCTGGCCGAGGTCGAGAAGGACAAGGAGATCGAGTGGCAGGTGCAGCAGGGCGAGCTGATCAAGGAGGTCAAGGGAGCGGAGCGCGAGGCGATCTTCGTCAAGAAGGGCGCTGACGAGTACAAGGTCACCCGCGAAGCAGAGGGGCAGGCCGAGCTGGATCGCGATACGGCGATCGCCGAGGGCATGCGCGCCAAGTACACCAAGGAGGCGGAAGGCATCGTGGCCCGAGCTGCCGCTCTCGAGAAGCGAGGCAGGGTGGTCGTCCGCGAGGCGTTGATCGAGAAGCTGGCCAACATTCGCTTCACCCTGATTCCATACAACCGAGATCCATCCCCGAAACGCATCGAGCACCTGGAAGGCACCGACCGGGCCCGTGAGGCCAGTGCCGCTACCGAAGGAGGTCAGCGATGAAGTTCCTCAAGATCTTCCTGGGATTCTTCGCCTTCCTCGGCCTCCTCGGATTCCTCATGGTCGCGCTCTTCGAGCGGATCGACCCCGGTGAGATCGGTGTCAAGCAGTACCAGCTGGGTTCCGGTGGTTACGCCGAGAAGGACTACCACGCCGGCTTCCACTGGGGGGTCACGGTATTCCACAAGTGGCACATCCTCGACCGTCGGACCCACTTCCTGACCTTCTCCGAGGCCAAGCAGCAGAGCGGCTACTCCCGGCGCCACACCAACGCCCAGGAGGTGCTACCGCTCGAGATCCGGACCAAGGACGATCAGCGCATCACGATCGACCTCACCGTCACCTACCGGATCATCGAAGGCGAAGCGCACATGCTCGTCGCCCTCGGGCGAAAGGCGGATTACAAGGAGCGTGTGGCGGCGATCGTGCGCGGAAAGTTGCGCGAGGCGCTCGGCAAGCTCGATCCGGAGCAGTTCGTCGACACGACCATCCGCCTCCAGGCGGCGCAGGACACCCTTCCGATCCTGGAAGAGGCTCTCGCCGAGTACCACGTGAAGCCGGAGGCGATCCTGATCCGCGCCATCCGCTTCCTCGACACCTACGAGGAGAAACTCCAGGCGAAGCAGCTCACGCAACAGCTCACCGAGCTGGCCCGGAGCAAGCGCAAGGTCGAGGACGCCCTCAAGGCGACCGGCAAGATCGAGAAGGAGACCGAAGCCTTGAAGAAGGAGGCGACCGCCGAGTGGGACAAGAAGCTTCAGGACGCGCTGTCGACCAACAACATCAAGGTGGCGGAGATCCTCGCCGACGCGAAGATCTACGACAACCAGGTGCGCCCGCAGGCGGACGCCAACTACGAGAGGCTGGTCGCCGACGGCAAGCTCCTGATCGCCCAGGCGGAGGCGCTGCGCGACGAGCTGCGCAACGCCGCCCTCGATACGGAAGGCGGCCGCATCCTGCAGGCGCGCGACGCGGCGGAGAACCTGATCTTCGAAAGCGTGACCCTCAACTCCAATGACCCGTCGATTCCCAGCGTGATCGAGATCGACAAGCTGGTGGACCTTCTGGTCGGAGAAGGCGACGGGGAGGAGTAGCGGCCGCGCACTCCGCCCTGGAGACGAGGGTAGTACGCGGGAGGCGGCCGGCCGCCTCCCGCTTTTTCATTGGTACGGAGGAGGTTTCCCTGACTCCGTACTCGAAAAACACCGATCTCGAGAACCGTGGGAGTGAGACGGGACATTCGGGGCCTGAAAGACACCCAAGACCCCGTGACCCAAGTCCACCACCTCGATTCATGAAGCCGAAGGCCCTCTGCGCAGTGCTCGTTCTCGTTCCTCTTCTTTCGTGCCAGGAGAACCACGTCGACACACCCGATGTGGGCGCGGAATCCGAGTCCCCTCGAAGCCTGAGTGCGGCGGAGACCGAGCTCCTGGTACGAGCCTTCCAGGGTGGTGCGAGTGCGGCTGTGCCTGCCGAGGA
Source organism: uncultured Planctomycetaceae bacterium (assembly GCA_964496575.1). Lineage (GTDB taxonomy): Bacteria > Planctomycetota > UBA1135 > UBA1135 > CAZCAC01. Next base: position 98,973 of record CAZCAC010000002.1, read on the forward strand.
TGCTCCCGTTCGAGTGGTAGATCCTCTCTTCCGGGCCAAGCAAGCGCTCAGCAGCGGGGGGGACAACGGCCGCGCGCTGACACCAGAGTCGCTCCAGAAGCTGAGCACCATCGTCGGCCGGATCCAGGAAGAGAGATCCGCGACCATGGAACAGGTGCAGTCCGTGTTCTCCAGCGTAGTCGACCGCAAGGTGGTCGAGGGGGACTACGTTCCCTACGTCTCCACGAACACGACGAAGCTACGAAGGACGTGGCTTCATCATGAGATCCGCGAGCTCGATGATGGGTCCAAGGTCCTGGTGGTCATTCGAGCTGGTGAGGACCGAGGTCTCGATGGCCTGGCCACCTTGCCGAGCGAGCAAAAGGAACTCGCAGAGAGAGAGCTCCGCAGTTTCTTCGAGGCGATCTGAGAGTTGATCGCCTTCTTCGACTTACCCCAACCTGGCTACCCACGATGAGTCGTGTAATGAATGTGAAGTCACTTGTCCTCCCTTCCCTCGTCCTGGCGGCAGCAATCACGGCGACCGCCTACGCGAGCCCCTTCCCCCCCGCTCCCGATGGAGAGTGCCCGCCTTCCTGTGAGTGCTACGCCGAGATCAGCTTCATCGACAATCCGGACATCGGTGACTACCTCGACGGAATATGGGGATACAACCAATCGGAAAACGGCTGTTGCGCAGAGGACGGCTGTGAAGCGAGCCCGTGCGAGTTCGGCATCGATCTCTGGGCGCTCGCCGAGTCGGGATGGGACCTGGGTTTCGTCTGGGGCAGCCCTGACCAGAGCACCCAAGACGCACTCGGGAACGGACAGTTCGCGATCACCGGATCCAGCGCGGATGTCTCCCTGGCCTTCGACCTCGACTGTGACAACTCCGCCTGGATGGAGATGTACGCCTTCAGGACCGGTAGTGGTGGGCCGGAGATCGTCCTGCTGAGCGTCTACTTCGCCGAGTGCTACAACTGCGAGGCCGCCACGGGGCACTGAGCGCCCTGTTGCGACGTCAGGCGGCTTCCATTCAGTCGCCGTCCACTCTCGTCAGTGCGGAGTCAGGGCATGCGGGTGCGGGGGAGATTGCCCTGACTCCGTGCTGCTGACTCCGCACTGCTACAATCTGTGCATGGTCCTCTCGCGCCCGCCTTGGAGACCCCGCCTCGCCTCGGTACTCGCTCCGGCCCTCCTCGCCTCGCTCCTCCCCGCAGTCACTTCGCCGCAGGACGACCTGGCGCCGGCGCACGAGTTCCTGCTCGAGTACCGCGAGGAGCTCGCCGGCCCGAACCTCTGGCCACCGGAGGTCCACTGGGATGCGGATCGCACGCCCCTCCCCGAGCTGGGGGGCCTCGAAGTCCGACGTGGAGCGCTCCGGATCGGCGAGAGTCGAGTCGTGCGTCTCGCCTGGGACGGGGCGCAGAGAACGCTGTACGTCGATCGCAACCAGAACGGGGATCTCTCCGACGACGAGCCCATCGAGCGGGTCGAGCGCCGCGATCGAGGGCCGGTCTACGAGCACATCGAGCTCCACGCGCCGGAGGGGCCGGAGCACGGGATGTGGAAGGTCCTGCTGCCAGTCGAGCGTCCGGGAACATCGACTCCCGATGGCATCGCCGTCGTGACGTCGGGGTGGACGGGAACCGTTGAGCTCGGAGGGATGAAGTACCGGTTCGATGCCTTCGACAACCTCGACGGAGTCTTCACTCCCGGTACCGATCAGCTGGAACTGCGGGCCGAGACGAACGCCGCCGGCGTACGCATAGGCGATGCGGACGCCCTGCCCGAGAGCGTATTGCTGGGCACCAGGCTCTACGATCTCTCGCTCTCGCTCGATGCCGGGGAAGACGGAGGGACCGTCCGGGCGACCTTCACCGAGAGCTCGATCCCGCTGTTCGACTGCGAGCTCCTCGGCACCCACCTCGCCAGCTTGAAGCTCGAGCCGACCGGTGAGGTGGCTCCCTCCATGATGATCCTCCTGGTGAGGCCCTCGGGGAGGTTGCGGCTACCAGAGGGGGAATACCAGGCGAGGATCGAGATCGATGGTGGCGAGCTCGGCTGGCTCCGGTCGAGGGTCGGCGTCGTCGTGCACGCGGAAGGAGAGAGTGTCCTGCGCGCGGGCTGTCCGCTCGACAACAGCATCGACTACCGGCGCAGCGGGGCGGCGACCCTGGAGATCGAGTACCAGCTACGCGGGCAGGGAGGCGAGAAGTACGAGCTTCAGCCTTCGTGCGTCCCCGACCGACGCTTCGTCGTGTGTGTCGGGGATCGGGAGGTCGGTTCGGCGGATTTCCGCTACGGCTGAGGCAGTGGCCTCTGCACGTACTCATGGCGAGTACCGATCACCGCGACTGGCCAGCTCCACCTGATGTCCGAGTGCGACCTCGGCGGACTGGGCCCGACGCGTGGCAGCCCGGTCATCTGCCCGTGGCCGTGGACCGATCATCTCTGGATGTTCCTGCCGCTGGTGTTGCTGGCACCGCTCTTCGGGCTGCGATGGAACAGGAGCCGGAGCGCGGCGGCGATCCTGCTCCCCACCCTGGCCATCTACTTCCTCTGGATTCCGCTGACGATGCTGCTCGGGGAGAACACGAGGGCGGCGGAGAGAATGCTCGAGATGTTGGCGATCGGGCTCGGAGCCACCGGCCTGCTGGTCCCGTGGATCGTGACTGGCAACTGGTGGTGGACCTGGGCCCGGGCTCTGATCGTGGTCATTCCCATCGAGTGCCTGGCGTGTCTCTGCCTCTCCTTCGGCGGCTACGACTTGCTCTCCCTCCAGGGCCCGCAGCTGACGGTCACCTTGATCGGCTCGGTGATCCTGATCAGCAGTGCCGTGCTCGCCGCCCGCTCCTGTCACGGGGAGTTCAGCGCCGAGCGCTTCATGACCCGGATGTTGGGTTGGCTCCTGGTCTGCGCGCCGCTGGCGGTACTCGTTCCGGTCGCCCTGATCGAGGGTCCCGTGGAAGTGCTTCGGGGGCTCGACGAGATCCTCCCCGTGATCTTCGTGCTGGGAGTCGCGTGTCTGATCCTGACCGTGCCGTTCCTGTTGCTGGGCCTGTTCAGCGGAAACTTCCGCGAGCGGCTACGGGTGGCGCTGGAACGGGGCCAGGTGTAGGCGGACGAACCCTCTCGGCGTGACATCAGAGCCTTCTCACAGATGACTCCGTACCGCCCGAGCGACCGATACCGAGCCCTTGACTCACCCAGTTCCGGAATCGGTCCTGCAAAGACCGAGTGTGACCCGGCAGCGAGGACCACCTATTGACACCGGATGGCCGGCACGTCGGGTCGTGCCGCCAGCAGCTCTCCTTTCATCGGGTACTCGCTCTGGGAGATAGCGATGATGAACATCCGATCCATGGTCGCCGGGGCACCGGTGCGGCTCGTGACCTCAGTTCTCGTGATCGCCTGGGGATCGGCGTCGGCACAGACGATCGCCGTGACCTTCGACGGTCTGCAGGAGGGGGTCATGACGGAGACCTACGTCGAGAACGGCGTCACCTTCTTCGACTTCGACCCGCGCTACGCGATCATCGCCCCCTACTTCTCCGCGGAGGAGGCCACCGATGTCCTCTCTGAGTTCCCCGACTTCACCTCGCCGATGGTCCTCGGATTCAACGGTTTCTCGCCCGGGGGCAACGTCTCCTTCTGTCGTTGCGGGAGCTTCAAGATCGCTCCCCCGGAGGTCTTCGAGGAGGTGTCCATGCACCTCTACGTCATCAGCAACGCCTGGGTCGAGGGGAACAAGGTCACCCTCCAGGCCTGGCGCAACGGCGCAATCGTCGACACGGACCACTTCCTCAACCCTGTGGAGTGGGGGCCACATCACTTCGAGCTGGCCATCTCCGGGACGCCCTTCGACGAGCTGAGAGTCGTGGGCACGGGACCCCTCCAGAAGGGCTGCTTCCTGGCCGTGCTGGACACCGTGTTCCTCGGCCCCGTTCCAACCGTCGGGACCTACTGCGTCGGCGACCCCGGGGTGGGGACTCCCTGTCCTTGCGGTAACGACAACGATGGGAGTGTTCCCGGGTCGGGATGTGCGAACGGTGTGTTCTCATCGGGGGCCCGGCTGGTCGGATCGGGTCTGGCGAGCGTTGGAGCGGACACCCTTGCTCTCGCCGCCTCGGGCCTGGAGCCGGGCAACGTGGCGCTCTACTTCCAGGGAGACACGTCGATCAACGGCCGTGACGGGCTCCCCTTCGGAGAAGGACTGCGCTGCGTCGGCGGAAGCCCGGTCAAACTCCAGGTCCGGATCGCTTCGGCGAGCGGTAACGCGTCCACCGACGTCGCTATCGCCAGCACCGGAAACGTCTCCGCCGGGGACCGGAAGTACTACCAGTGCTGCTACCGCACATCGGCAAGCCCCGCGTGCGGTGGTGGGGCAGCCGGCTTCAACTTCACCAACGGGTGCGCGGTCACGTGGGTCCCCTGATTCGAACTCGATTCTGGTGTCTCTGACCGCCGTCGAGAGGCGGGCTGGAACGCGGGGGGTGGCCCGAGCCGCCTCCCGCTCGTTTTGTGCTGTCATCCAGCCCGCGAGGCCGTATGAGGGGTTTTCTCCGGAAGTTCCAAGACCCCAGCTGCCGCCGCCGTTCCCCCCGCAGAAGGTCGAGACCGACTACACCATGACCGAATCAAGCGACGCACGGCTCCTCGAGGCCTGGCGCGGGGGCGACCCCGGGGCCTTCAACGAGCTCGTCCAGCGCTACCAGGATCCCCTGCTGAGACACGCGCGGGGCCTCCTGGGAGCGGGGAGTCCCTACGAGGACGTGGTGCAGGAGGTCTTCTTGAAGCTGGCTCGGGAACGGGTGGTCCTGCCGCCCGGCGATCCGAGCGGGCGAGGACGGCAGCTGTCAGCCTGGCTGCACAAGGTCACGAGGAACGCTTGCATGGACATCATTCGATCGGAGTCGCGCAGGAAGTGGCGCGAGCGAGACGTCGCCCAGAGTGAACGCACTCAGGGCGACCTTCACCGCGTCGAGGCCGAGGACACACGGGCCCTGGTCGAGCGCGAGATCGAGAAGCTGCCGGTGGACCAGCGCGAGGTGCTGGTCCTTCGCCTCCTGGCGGAGCGCAGCTATCGCGAGATCGCCGACGTGACCGGTAAGAAGATCGGCACCGTCGGTTGGTTGATCAGCGAGGGGCTCAAGACCTTGAGCGGGAACCTCGCTCCTCTGGTGCAAGCGGATATCGGTACACGGGCCGGCGGCCCCGGAATGGGCGTGGCCTAGGAGCTTCTACGATGAGCGAAAGAAATCACAACCACGACGTGAACGAACCCGAGCGAAGTGACGACCTGCACGAAGAGCTGTGCGCCTTTCTCCTCGGCGAGCTGGACGGGCCCGCCGCGGCGAAGGTCGAAGCGGCGCTCGCCGACTCCGCCGAGCTGCGTGACGAGCGCGACCGGATCGAGGCCACCATCGGCCTGGTCCGCTCTGCCTGTGGTGTTGGAGGGGCCTGCGGCGGCGACGGCGGCGAGTCCCTCTCGCCGGAGCTACTCGGCACGATCGAACAGGCCGCGCGCCCCGCACCCGCGCCGCGGGCGTGGTACCGGGCGACGCCCTTTCGGCTGGCCGCGGGGTTCGCCGCCCTGGCCGGAGGCGTGATCGCGGGGAAAGCGCTGCTCACCGAGCCGCCCGCACCCGAGGATGTCCTCGTGGCGCGCCTCGAACAGGAGATCGCCCACGAGGGCACGGAGCTGAGTCTGAAGGAAGCGTTCCGGCTCCAGAAGGACTTCGACGTGGAGGTCGCGCAGGGCGCGGCGGTGGGAAGCGTCGAGGCGCTGGACGAGAATGAAGAGGCGACGCTCGGCCGGCCCATGGCCGAGAGGGGGGGGCTTCAGGAGCGAACCCGAGGGTACCTTCGAGCGGAGGCCGATCCGTCTGGCGCAACCCAGGGGCCCCACAAACCGTACGGTGGACACATCGGGCCCAGTCCCCCTAGCGACGCGAAAGGAAAGGCCTCGGCCGAACTTTATGCCTCTCCGGGGGGCGGAGGTGGCGGAGGTGCGGTCAAGCTGGCGAGCGAGGAGCTGGACAGCGCCGGTGTGCCCGTTCGGATCGTCGACGGCCGAGCTTCGAGCACCGGTGGCTACCAGGGTCCCCGGGACAGCGTGTCTCCGCGTGGAGCCGCGCCGGCGCGCTCATCGGGCAACAAGGCCGCGGGAGAGCCCAGCACCGGCTTCCTCTACGACGAGCTGAAGGAGGGCAGGGACAAGGGCAGCTCCGTGACCGCGGGTCTCGCTCAGCTCGAATCGCTCGGCTACACCGCCGAAGCCGAAGGCGCGGCGGCCGCCGGTGAAGACGTCCGCGGGCGGCGCGAGAACCTCTTCCTCGGCGCCGGGGTCGAGTCGGAGAAGTCGAAGGGCACCGCCGACCGCACCGCCGAGGATCTGCTTCGGCGCGCGCGCAAGAAGGCCGAGGTCGCGGCACGTCCGTCGGCACCCGCCTCCCCCGGTCCCGCCGGGACCGTGGCTCCGCCGCCCGCGGAGAGCCTGGACCGCTACTACCTGCACTACCCGCCCGACGGGTCGGACGCTGCCGAGGTTCGCAAGTCCCTCGAGGCGCTGGGCTACATCAGCGGTGATTCCGACGATGATGCGCTGGTCGACTTCGAGACCCAGTCGGGCACGTTCCACCTCAAGCGCGGCACCTGGAGCCGGGAATCCCGGGATCGCTCTCGCGCCCAGTTGCGCCGCGAGCTGACTCCCGCCGAGATCGACGAGCTGTGTCGCTACCGCGTCGAACGCATCCTCCAGGGATGCCGCCGGCACCCGCACGAGAAGCCCTCGATGATGTTCTTCCGCTTCTGGGGCGACAACCCGTTCGTGCTGGCGCAGATCGACAATCAGTCGACCTTCGGCGTCGACGTCGACACGGCGAGCTACGCGCTGGCCCGCCGCTACCTGACCGAAGGCCACCTTCCGCAGAAGGCGCAGATCCGCACGGAGGAGTTCGTCAACTACTTCAAGCCGGACGTCCCGGCGCCCCTCGAGGAGAACTTCGCCATCCACACCGACCTCGCCCCCAGCCGCTTCGGCGGAAATGAAGGCGTGAACAACCAGCGCTGGATGATGCGCGTCGTGGTCCGCGGCCGCGAGGTCCCGGCCACCGAGCGCACCCCGGTCAACCTGACCTTCGTCGTCGACACCTCGGGGTCGATGAAGGAAAACGACCGCCTCGAGCTGGTCAAGCACGCCCTGCGTCTGCTCACCACGCAGCTCGACGTGAATGACTCGATCGCCATCGTCGCCTTCAGCAACGAGGCGCGGATGGTGCTGCCGATGACCTCGATGGCCAACCGCGGCGTGGTCGAGGCGGCGATCTTCGGGATGCAGCCGAATGGCGGCACCAACGCCGAGGGCGGATTGCGCCTGGGCTACGAGGTCGCGACCGCCGCGCTGGCGCCGGGTCTCACCCACCGAGTGGTGCTGCTCTCCGACGGCGTGGCCAACATCGGCCAGACCGACCAGAACCGCATCAACACCGACGTCAAGCGCAACCGCGACCTGGGGATCTACCTCAACACCATCGGCGTCGGGATGAACAACCACAACGACGTCTTCCTCGAGCAGCTCGCCAACAAGGGCGACGGGCTCTGCAACTACATCGACTCCGCGATCGAGGCGAAGCGCGCCCTGGTCGACAACTTTACCGGCGCGATCGAGCCGATCGCCCGCGACGTCAAGATCCAGGTCGAGTTCGACAAGACCCAGGTCTACCACCACCGCCTGCTCGGCTACGAGAACCGGGCGATCGCGGACCAGGACTTCCGCAACGACGCGATCGACGCCGGCGAGATCGGCTCCGGGCACCAGGTCGTCGCGCTCTACGAGCTGGAGATGACCGGGATCGAGTCGTCCGAGCCGATGGCCACCGTGCGCCTGCGCTGGAAGCAGCCGATCGGCGTGGGGCGCGACCCGCTCGAGGACACCGCGACGGAGATCGCTCACCCGGTGAGCTTCGCCTCCGCCGGCAGCTGGGAAGGCGCCTCGGGCGGCTACCAGCGCTCGGTCCTCGTCGCCCAGTTCGCCGAGATCCTGCGCCGCAGCGTGCACGCCCGGGGCGACTCCCTCGACGTGCTGATCGCCGAGTCGGCCAAGCTGGACGCGACCCTCGCCGACCCCGACTTCACCGAGTTCGTCGCGCTCCTGCAGAAGAGCCGCGAGCTGATCCTGCGCCACATCCCGCACCACGACGACCTGACCCTCTGCATCGACGCGATCCGTCGCAACCGGATCCTGCACGCCCAGTACGAGGAGCTGCGCCGCGACGAGAAGCGGGCGGTGATCGACGAGCTCGAGCGGCAGAACGCCCAGCTCGAGGCGCGCATCCGCGAGCTGATCCGCGACGAGATCCGCGGGGAGGTTCGCTGACCGGTACGAGGTCAGGGCGAGATCCCCCACCACGCTCGAACGGTTCGGCCTGGCCGGACCGTTCGAGCGTGGTGGGGGGCCTCGCCTCGCCACCGTCCTGGTTTTCGGCTCTGAGGCCGAATTTGCTCTGATTTCGGTTTCTGGGCCGAATTTAGATCAATTTCGGTTCTGGGGCCGAAAACAGGTGATAGATTCACCTCTCCCGGTCGACTACTCTCGGATGAGGACTCGGCCCTGGAGCCGAAGGACGAGGAGAGTCGGTCTCGTGGAAGAAACGGAGTACGCAGCCCTCACCGGAGATCTGGTGGCCTCGAAGAGGAGAGCCCCCGACTTCCGGGCGACGATCCAGAAGGAGGCGCTGCAGGTTCTGACCGAGCTCAACGAGAAGCTGGGTGACCACCTCGCCCGTCCGCTCGTCCTGACGGCGGGGGACGAGATCCAGGGTCTGTTCCACACCCCGAGCTCGGTCGTGGAAGCAGTTCAGGTGATCAAGGACCGCCTGTTCGGTTCCGCAGCCGCCGGCCAGGAGATCGTTTTCGGTATCGGTCGGGGCCCCCTGAGCACCGGCCTGCTCCCGGAAGCCCGGAGCGTCGAGCAACTCGATGGGCCCTGCTTCCACCAAGCGCGAGCCATGCTGCAGCGAGCGAAGAAGCAGAAGGTGTGGGCCGTGTTCGGGGGATTCGGCGAGACCGAGGACGAGGTCCTGAACAGCCTGTTCGAGCTGATGGGGGCGATCCGAGCGGGGTGGACGACCACCCAGAGCCTCTACATCCAGGACCTGAGAGAGCTCGGCAAGCGAATCCTGGTGGCCAGCCGTCGCGGAGTGAGCCCTTCCGTGGTGACCGAGAGCCTCCAGCTGTCTCGCTTCCGCGCGATCGAGAATGGAGAGGAGACGGCGCGGTCGATCCTGCGCCAGTTCGACCCCATCACCCCACCGAGTTGAGGAGCGCACCCCGATGATCGAGCTTCCCATCGACTGGCAGGACCCGGCGGCGGCGATCCTCGTCCTGCTCTTCTGCGGCCACCTCTTCGCCGACTTCCTCTTCCAGACGAGCCGCCTCGTCGACGCCAAGAAGAACTCGATCGCCGGTGTCGCCGCCCACACGTTCTACGTCGGGCTGGTGCAGGGAGTCGTCGTCCTGCCCTTTTCCTGGAGCGGTCGGAGCCTTCTGCTCGTCCTGGGGATCGCCGCGGCACACTTCGTCATCGACGCCTTGAAGGTCCGGCTCGGCCGGAGCCACCCCCGGCACGTCCTCCCCTGGTTCTTCCTGGATCAGGGCCTGCACGCCGGGGCGATCCTCCTGGCCTGGTCGCTCTGGCCGCTCCACCGCGTGGACCCGCCGTCCGCGACGCTGGGCACCACCGCCCTCCTCCTGGCCGTTCTCGCGTTCAACGCGAATGGCGGCTCGGCGATCGTCACCGCCGCCCTCACCGGCCTGAGCTCCCCGCCGGAGGGCGACGAGGGCCCGAAGGGCGCCGGCCATCGGATCGGCGTCCTGGAGCGCTGGATGATCCTGGGGCTGGTCTGGATGGGGCAGTGGGGCGCCGTCGGCCTGGTGCTGACCGCCAAGTCGATCGCCCGCTTCAAGCGGATGGAGGAGCAGGCCTTCGCCGAGATCTACCTGGTCGGGACGATGACCAGCGTCATCGTGGCGATGGTCAGCGGCATGGCGCTCCAGGCTCTGCTCCCGAGTTGAGGTAGAGGTAGGAGTGTTCCGCCCATTTCAACGACGTAAGAGCCCGAGGATCGGTCGCTGAAGGTGACCGATCGCCGGGCTCTATGTGCTGATGGAAAAGACTGGTCGAGGGACTGTCGCGACCGGCGGCCCTCGCTCGCCGAAGGCGAGTTACACGATCTTCTCGATGCAGTCGACCGGGCAGACCTCGATGCAGAGGTGTTCCCCCCCTTCCTCCTCGCACTCGGTGCACTTCTTGGGGTCGATCTCGAAGAACTCGTCGCCCTCGAAGATCGCCTCACGGGGGCATTCGGGTTCGCAGGCAGCGCAGTTGATGCACTCGTCGGTGATTTTCATTGCCATGATGGCTTCTCCTGAAACAGGGATCCTCGATTGCCAGCGCGCAAACAATGGGCCCGTACTTCGGCCGCGTCAAGCCGATGTCTGTCGTTTCATTCGGGAAAAACCGCGTAGACAGGGACTACGCTCGAGTCGTCGAACACGACACCGAGATGGCCACGACGAAAGCGCAGAACGGACCGCCCACAATGCGCTGAATCACTGGCCCCGATCAGCCCTTTTGCGGAGTAAACGCGCTGCCGACGCGTCTCATTCGGCGGACCGAAAGTGAACGAGAATGGTCGGCGATACGAATCGAAACCGAGGGCGATCGAGGACCGCAGCAGTCTGATATGGAGCTCGAAACACGAGCGACCCCACGACGACGTCGGCGCGGTGGCCCCCCGGCGGGCCCGTCTCGGCGCTCCCGGAAGGCCCCGATCCTCGGGTGACACCCCGGAAGGTGCCGTGGAGCGGGTTCTGGACCCTCCCGACGACTTCTCGCCACCTCGGACCCACCAGGATCGGGATCGCCACGTATAGTCGTGCCCTTCATCTGCCCCTGGCAGGAACCACAGATGAGCCACCTCCCCACCAGCCTCTTCGTCCAGCTCGCCGCGATCGGTCTCGTGATCGTGGCGGGAACCTCGTGCCGCTCGAGCCAGTCCAGCCAGGCCCCCGCGGCGTACCCTCCGGTGGTCTCCTCCGACTTCGGCGGCATGCGCAACGTCTCCGTCGCCGGACCGATCTGGCTCGGAGCGAAACCTTCCGAGGAGGACCTCGAGCTCGCGCGGCGGCGCGGCATCTGTCAGGTGATCGACCTGACGCGCTCCGACGAGGAGAGGCCCACCGGCGTCGCGTCGATCTGCGAGCGACTCGAGCTCGAGTACATCGACGCCGACCTGCCCGACACTCCCTTGCCCACCCCCGAGTCGGTGGACCTCGTCCTCGAGTGCCTGGCTGCCGATGAGCTCGCCCCGACGTTGATGTTCGACGGCACCGGAGGCCGCTGCGCGATCTACCTCGCCATTCACCGCATCATCAAGTGGCAGGTGCCGCTCGAGGAAGCGCTGATGGAGGCGCGCCGCGCCGGGATGAAACCCGGAGAGCCGGAGCAGTTCGTGCGCGAGCAGGTCGAGCGCATCACCGGCGAGAGTACCACCCTCGCCGAGAGCTGATCAGGAGAGCTCGACCAGCTCGATCATCACCTCGGCGATCCGATCACACTGCGCCTCGCTGGTGCTCGCCGGCGGCATCGCGTACAGCACGTCCCCCAGCGGCCGCAGCAGGACGCCCCGCTTCAAGGACTCCGCGCGAAGCCGCGGCTGCAGCTCGGAGAGGTAGCCGACCCGGGCCCCCGGCTCCGGAGCGAGGTCGAAGGCGACGATGCCGCCGGTACGACGCAGGTCGCGGACCCGCGGGTCGCCGGCGAGCCGCTCGCGCAGCCGACCCTCGATCCGCCCGCCGATCGCCTCCAGGCGTGCTGGCGTGTCCTCCTCGGCGCAGATCGAGAGCGACGCGAGGCCGACCGCGCAGCCGATCGGGTTGCCGGTGAAGGTGTGGCCGTGGAAGAAGGCGCGCGCTCGCTCCTCCGAGAGGAAGACCTCGAAGAAGGGCTCACTGGCGAGCGTGGCCGAGAGGGGGAAGCTGCCGCCGGTGAGTCCCTTGGCCACGGCCATGAGGTCGGGGGCGACGCCCGCCTTCCCGCAGGCGAAGAGCGCGCCGGTGCGGCCGAAGCCGGTCATCACCTCGTCGGCGATCCACGGCAGACCGAACTCGTCACAGGCCTCGCGCACTCCGCGCAGGAACTCGGGGCTCTGCATCACCATCCCCGCCGCGCCCTGGACCAGCGGCTCGAGGATCAGGCCGGCGCAGCGTCCGCCCAGCTCCTCGAAGACCTCCCGCAGCGCGCCGAGCTCGGGGGCGACGCGACGCGTCTCGAAGAGCATCGGGCTGAAGGGCAGGAAGAAGGGATCGGGGTCACCGATCGACATCGCGCCGAAGGTGTCGCCGTGGTAGGCGCCCTCGAGCGCGACGAAGACGCGGCGCTCGCTCTCGCCACGATGGACCCAGCCGTGCCGCACCATCTTCAGCGCCACTTCGACCGCGGTGGAGCCGTCGTCACTGTAGAAGACGCGCGAGAGTCCCTCCGGCGCCACCGCCAGGAGCTCTTCCGCGAGCGCCACCGCCGGCTCGTGCGTCGCGCCGGCGAAGAGCACGTGGTCGAGCCGCTCGACCTGCTCGCGCATCGCTTCGACGATCCGCCGATGCCCGTGCCCGTGCAGGCACGCCCACCACGAGGAGATCGCGTCGATCACCTCGCGCCCGTCCTCGAGGAGCAACGTCGAGCCGTGCGCTTCCGCCACCGGCAGCGGATCGGCCTCGGTCGCGTGCTGCGTGTAGGGGTGCCAGCTGACGGCGCGGTCGCGGGTGATGAGACTCATCGGGTCATCGATGGTGAGTGATCGGTTTCAAGAATCCGCGCGGGCTCGTTCCAGCAAGTCGGTGAGCTGCATCCGCTCGGCCCACTCGTCGAGGTAACCGTGATCCAGTCTTTCGCCCTGGATTCGGAGAAGGGTCGTCACGTCGACCCACTGTTGCTCGGAGACCTCCTCACCTCTCCGATACCAGTCCAGCTTCTGCAGCACGATGTCCTCGGGCGAAGTGATCGCCAGCGGTCGATCACCATCCGGGTCGAGGACCGCGTACTGCACGCGGCCCCACTTGCTTCGATGCAGACCCTCGTCAGGGGGAACGAAGACGTCCACCTTGACCATGCCCCGGAGCCGGATGACATTGAACGACGCGCGCCGCTCGATGGCCTCGCGAATCATTGCCTCGTTCATGTACCAACCATCAGCGAGGGCCTCCGTGAACGGACTGACGTGGTGATCCTCGAGGGCGGCGATGACATCGACGTCCAGGGTGAAACGCGGGATGCTCCACGCGGTGGAGGCCAGGGATCCTCCAACCATGTACGGCACCTCCATGGACTCGAAGATTCCGGCGATCTCCATGGCGGCTTCAATCGCATCGTCGTTCATGCTCCGGACTCCGACATGAAGGCAACCACTCGTTGATAGAGCTCCCGCCCCAACCAGCGCTCGGCCAGTCGGGCCTCGATAGACTCTTCCGATTCGTCCGGATACTGGACCCGCAGGCCGGCGAGCTGCAAGGACCGCGCGGTTCGCCATGCGTTCCTGACCATCGCTCCCTTCTCGGACGGCTTCATCTTCCGGTAGTGGTCGTCGAGGATTCGCTGAACCTCCGGGTCGGTGTCGCGCGGGAGCATTGTGGGAGCAGGATACCGCAGCGGGGTGAGAATGACGAACCGGAGGTCAGTGCCCGAAGAGCGATCCGAGGTCGTTCGCCCCGAGCCACTGCTCGAGTGACTCCGGGCCGAGCTCGTCGAGCCTCGGGAGCTCGAAGACGTGTCGCAGGCCGCTACGCAGGGCCAGCGTCTCACGATTGGACGGATGCGGTTCACCGACCAGGAAGAGGGCGCGCGGCTCCAGGCGACGAGCGCGCAGCGCCTCGAGGGTCAGCAGCGTGTGGTTCAACGTGCCCAGGCCCGAGCGCGCGACCAGGACCAGGTCCGGTCGCTCGCGCGCCAGCCAGTCGGCCTGCGTCAGGCGGTCGTCGTAGGGGACGAGCAGGCCGCCGGCGAGCTCGACCAGCAGCGCGCCGCCCGCGCACTCGGCGCGCAAGGAAGCGAGTCGTTGTTCGAGCTTCGCGAGCTCCACTCTTCCGCCAGCGTCCGCCGCCGCCTCGTGCGGGGAGGCGGGCAGCGGGAAGTGGTAGCTCGGTTCGGCGAACGCGGCGTTCGTGCCTTCGGCCAGCGTGCGCACCGTCTCCGTGTCGCTGTCGTCGCCGGTCTGCACCGCCTTCCAGTACGTCACCTCGCCTCGCTTCGCCGCGGCGCGGACCAGCAGCGCGCTGACCACCGTCTTGCCGATCTCGGTATCGGTGCCGACCACGAAGAGCGGCTTCGCGCGATGCGGCGGCGCGACCTCCGCCACGACCCGGGTGACGCGTCGCGACTCGAGCGAGTCCGCCAGTCGATCGACCTCTTCGGGGGTGTTGTGCGAGTGCAGCACACAGCGCAACCGCGCGGTGCCCTCGGGCACGGTGGGGGGGCGTACCGCGCGCACTTCCAGCCCTTCGTTCGCGAGGCGCGCGGCAGCCTCCATCGCCGCGGTGTTCTCGCCGATGACGATCGGCACGATCGCCGCTTCTGGCGTGGCGACTCCGAGCCGGCCCGCGAGGCGCTCCCCGAGCCCCCGCAGCTTCGCCCGCTCTTCCTCCGCGCCACGAGCCAGTCCCACCGCCGCGATCAGTGCGCCGGCCAGCGCCGGCGAGATCCCGGTCGAGTAGATGAAGGTCCGCGCGCGCTGTGAGACGAGCTCCCGCAAGGTCGCCGAGCCGACCACCAGACCCCCCGCCAGCCCCAGCGCCTTGCCGCCGGTCACCACCCGCGCGGCGAGGCGCGACTCGCCACACCCCGAAGCGCGAGCCGCCGCCCACGCCCCCGCGCCCTGGGGGCCGACCACGCCCGAAGCGTGCGCCTCGTCGACCAGGAGCCAGGCGTCGTACGCCTCGCACAGTCGGTGCAGCTCGGCGAGCGGCGCGAGGTCGCCGTCCATCGAGAAGACCCCTTCGGTGACCACCAGCCGCCGCCGCGCGCCGGCCGCGCCGCGCAGGAGGAGCTCGAGGTGCTCGAGGTCGCCGTGCCGGAAGACCCGCCGCTCCGCCCGCGTGAGGCGCGCGGCGTCGATCAGCGAGGCGTGGTTCAGCGCGTCGGAGAAGATCACGTCGCCGCGCGAGGCGAGCGAGGTGATCGCGCCGAGGTTGGCCTGGTAGCCGCTCGCGAAGAGCAGCGCCGCCTCCGCGCCGAGCCACCCGGCGACCGCGGCCTCGGCCTTCTCGTCGAGCGTCGAGCCCCCGCCGAGCAACCGCGAGGCCCGCGCGCCGGCTCCGTGGGCCTCCAGCGCCGCTCGCGCGGCCGCGATCAGCTCGGGATGTCGGGCCAGCCCGAGGTAGTCGTTGCTGGTGAAATCGATGCGCCCGGGCAAGAGCGACAGCGCCCGCCCGAGCCCTGCGGCCTCGAGCGCGTCCAGGTCGGCGCGCAGCCTCTCATCCAGCGAAGCGGACACGTCGACCTCAGCGCGAGGAACCCGGCTTCAGCCCGAGTTTCTCGAAGAGAGCCGCGTCGCTGCTCTCGCCAGCGTTGGGCGTGGTCAACAGCTCGTCACCGACGAACACGGAGTTCGCCCCGGCGAGGAAGCAGAGCGTCTGCGCCTCCTCGCTCATCTCCGCGCGCCCCGCGCTGAGGCGGATGTCGGATCGAGGCATCAGGATCCGCGCGGCGGCGACCGCGGCGACGAGCTCGCTCCAGTCGACGGGGTCGTTCTCCGCCATCGGCGTGCCCTCGATCGGCACCAACGCGTTGATCGGCACGCTCTCCGGCGGCGGGTCGAGGTTCGCGAGCTCGAACAAGAGCTCCGCGCGCCCGCGCAGGTCTTCGCCCAGCCCGAGGATCCCCCCCGAGCAGACGTCGATCCCCGCCTCGCGCACCGTCTTCAGCGTCTCCAGACGATCGTCGAAGCTGTGCGTGCTGACCACCTCGTCGTAATGGCTGCGCCCGGTGTCGAGGTTGTGGTTGTAGAAGTCGAGCCCGGCGTCCTTGAGGCGGGCGGCCTGGTGCTCCTCCAGCATGCCCAGGGTGACGCACGTCTCCAGACCCAGCGCCTTGACCCGCCGGACCATCTCGACGACGCGGTCGAACTCCTCGCCGTCGCGCACCTCCCGCCAGGCGGCGCCCATGCAGAAGCGGTCCGCCCCGCCGGCCTTCGCCCGTTCCGCGGCCGCCACGGTCGCCTCGACCGACAGGAGCGATTCCCGCTCCGTCTCGGTCTTCGAGTGCCCGCTCTGCGAGCAGTAGCCGCAATCCTCCGAGCACCCGCCGGTCTTCACCGACAGGAGCTGGGAGCACTGGATCCGGTGCGGGTCGTGAAACTCGCGGTGGACGGTGGCCGCCTCGAAGACGAGGTCGAGGAGGGGGCGTTCGAGGAGACGGGTGATCTCCTCCAGCTGAAAACGGCGCACCGAGGGCGCCGCTTCCCGGGGGGGGTGGGTCGTGGACATGGCGCGGGATTGTACGGAGTGCGCACCAAATGCGCCGCCCCCTCGGCGGCCCGGGCGGTTGAACTGCGCCGGGGCGAGCAGCCGGGGGGCGGCGTCTCTCTCTCCATCCTGCTACTGGTAGCTGTAGATCAACTCCACACGCATGGTCGCGGCTCCTTCGAAGAAGCTCTCCAGCGACCCGTAGCCGGTCAAGTCGAAGTCGATGAGTCCGACGAGGTCCAGGGTGAGGTTCTGGCCCGCCCCGAGATCGGTCCAGTCGCGGTCGGGGGGGAGATCCACCCCCAGGAGCTCCGCGAAGCTCATCTCCTCGGTCGTCCCCGAGGGGCCGGCGAAGTCCACCTCGTCGTCGAATCCGGGGAAGTGGTGGAACTTCTGCAGGTTGAGCGGGATCCCGAGGACCGATTCACCGTCCGGGCGCAGAACGGCGAAGCTCTCGCCCACCTGAGCCTGCGCGGAGCCGGGGAGGCTCGAGAGGTTCTCCACGCCGTAGCTGCTCTCCGTCTCGAGCCACAGCTCGACCCGCACGCCCGTCAGCCGGCCTAGCTGGGTGGGGAAGCTGGGCAGCTGGATCGCCTCGCCGACCGCGAAGGTCGCCTCGTCGAAATGCAGCCGGACTCCGGCGCTGTGGCGCAGCTCCCCGCCGCGGGAGCCCACGGCCAGGGCGGAGGCGCCGGCGGTCAGGGCGACGAAGAGGGCAGTGAGGAAGCGCGCGGACATCTCGATCTCCTTCCGGTTCGATCTTCGGGGACGAGCGGGGAGGGGGAGGCCCCCTCGCTCCACTCCTGCAGAGCGTGAACCGTGGAGATCGACGACAGCCTTTCCGGAATTATTCTCCGCCGTCCTCGGCGATCGCCTCCTCGGCCGAGTTCGCTTCTCTTTCCCTGGGGAAGACGAAGCGCTGGTACAGGACCGAGACGAACAGGAGCGAGAGCGCCAGCCCCGCGAGGGAGCCCACCCGGTACAGGCCGGCGAGGTCCCCGAGGTCGTGCAGGAAGACCTTGCCCAGGCTCAGGATCAGGAAGGCCAGGCTGAGCCAGCGCAGGCCCGACGAGTGGCGGACCATGCCCACCGCCAGGATCGCCAGGGCATAGAGGATCCAGACGATCGACATCGTGAGGTCGCGGGCGGGGAAGTGGTCGAAGTCGATGTGCAGGAAATCGCGGGTCTCGAAGTGGACGTAGATCTGGAGGTTGATCCAGAGGAACAGCGCGACCGCGCCCACCAGCCCGACGGCGGTGGCGATCCAGGGTCTTTCACTGGCGTACGCCCCTCGCTCCCATTTGCGAGCTCGTACGACCTCCAGGGGACGGATGAGCGCTGCGGCGACGAGTGCACCGGCCGCCGGGAGGATCGTCCCGTAGCTGGTCCAGTTCCACAGCAGGAGCTCGGCGTCGGGGTAGTACGGGAAGCGGGCGCACCCGACGACGACGCCGAAGGTCGCGACGACGAAGCTGGCCAGGCAGGCGAACTTGATCACCGGGTGGTCGCGCCAGCGCCACAGGAGCGCCAGCCCCAGACCCAGGAGCGAGGTGGTGACGACGAAGACCTCGTGATCGACAGCCCTGGCGAACAGGAGCGATCCAAGGAAGACGCAAATGGCGCCGAACCACCGCTGGGCGACGTGGCGCACAGCCTCGAGTCGCGGACCGAACGGGGCGATCGCCCCCAGCCCCACCGCCGCCAGCATTCCGAGCGCGAGCGGGGTCCAGAAGGGGTGCTCGCTGTCGAAGTGCGCGTGGAACAGCCGCTCGACCAGCGGGAAGGCGAGCAGGGGCACCACCGCGGCCGCCCGCCAGGCGGTTCCCGTCTCGCTCAGGCGCTTCTGGAAGAGGAACACCCAGGCGATCAGCACCGCGGTGCCCCCGAGCTCGAAGAGCACCAGCTCGCCGGCCATCGACGCCGACTCGTCGTCTCGGAAGAGATGCCCGAGCCACTCGGTGTGCACGAAGAAGAGCAGCAGCACCGAGACCAGGTACCAGTGCCCCCGACCGACCGCGACGGAAGGCAAGGAGAGCAGGAGGGCCAGGCCGAGGGTCCCGCCCAGGATCACCGGGGGGAAGGCCTCGCGGAACGGTTCGCCCTGGGGCAGGGCGAAGAGCAGAGGAACGAGGAAGGCGCCGGCGGCGTGCCAGCTCCAGCTCGACTCCCGCAGCGCCTCGACGCGCCGCCCCCGCCAGGCGAGGCCCATCAGGAACAGCGCCGATGCGACGATCCAGAGGAAGGTGACCGCGATCCCGGGGAAGGACTCCCAGGTGGAGGACTCGGGCAGGTGGATCGCCAGGGTGAAGCCCGCCGCCGCGCCGCCGATCCCGCGCAGGATCCCCGAGCCGGAGTGGGCCCCCTGGAAGTGCAGCAGCACGGCGAGCCCCAGCGCGCCGACCAGCCACGCCCAGGACGGCTGGTCGCTGGCGATCCCCGCCGCGATCGGGAGCATCGCGGCGAGGCCCACCGCGGTCAGCGCCGGGGCGATCGGAGCGCTCCACGACCAGCGCTTGAAGGTGAGCACCGCGGGTGGCTCGCCGCCGCGCCGGAACCAGAGGTCCAGCCCCTGGAAGACCGCCGCCAGGCCGAGGACCGAGAGGTTCAGATCCCAGAGCTGCTCCGTGCGCCAGCCGTGCCGGGCCAGCCACGTGGCCACGATGGCCAGCGCACCGGCAGCCGCGCCGGTTCCCAGCCACGCCGCGTCGCGGGCGCGCCCGATCCAGATCGCTCCCCCGGCCAGCGAGGCGACGAGGATCGCCAGCGGCCAGAGCTCGGCCCCGAAGTCGACCTGGCTGGCGAAGTAGGTCGCGAAGGCGAAGGGCAGGAGTAGGGCCCCGGCCTGGCTGATGAACCAGCGGCGCTTGTGCTCCTCACCGGAGCGCTGCCCCATCGCCGCGAAGACCAGCGCGAAGACTCCGAGGGAGACGAGCGCCAGCGGGAAGAACTCGGCGTCGAGGTCGCGGGCGGTCCAGACCAGCTCGACCACGAAGGTGCCGAGGACTCCGAGCAGGCCCAGGCTCGGCCAGCGCATCCGCTGCCCCACCGCCAGGAGCCCCAGGTCGAGCAGCAGGAGGTAGCCGAAGAGCCCGATCGGGTGGTCGTGCTGGATCGAGAGGAGGAGTGGCGTGGCGAAGCCGCCGACCAGCCCTAGGATCGCCACCAGCTGGGAGCGGTGGCGGATCGACAGCGCCGCACAGCCGGCGGTGATGATCGCCATCAGGGGCAGCGCGGCCAGCGCGGAGAGGAACTCGTAGAGGCGGTAGGAGGCCCAGGTCGAGGCGTAGAGGATGACCACACCCCCTGCGGCAGTCGCGGCGGGGGTGAAGCGGAAGCGCCTGGCGCGCAACCACTCGGCGGCCCCGATCGCGGCCAGGCCGACCAGTCCGCCCGTGATCACGCGGGTGCGGGGCGTGATCCAGCCCTGCTCGAAGGCGTGCTTGAAGAAGAGCAGCCCGGCCAGCGCCAGCACCAGGCCGCCGACCGCGGCGGCGCCGCGAACGCCGATCCAGCGCTCCCATTCGATCCGCGGCCGCTCCACCGGGGGCAGAGGCCTCTTCACCGGCCGGGGAGGGGGGGCCGTGGGGACCGGGCCCTCGGTGGACGCCGGGGGGGCGGGGCTCGGCTCCGGCGGCTCCACCGGCTCCGCTGGCGCGGTGGGCGCGGGCGCGGGGGCGGCGGCCGCCGGCTGCTCCTTGCGGAAGACCTCGGGGGCCCGCGCCGCCGGAGACGCCGGCTTCTCCTCGACCGGAGCTCGATCCCGGTACAGGCGATCCAGCGCCTTCTCGGCAGCCTTCAGGCGTCGTTCGAAGTCCCGCAGCCTCCCGGTCCGGCGCAGGGCGATCAGGGCCAGGATGGGGGCCAGCACGACAGCGACGGCGAGTGCCAGGGCGACGAGCGTGAGGAATTCTTCCATGGATTCTTCTGGGGTCCGGCGCGCTTCTCCGGAGCCATTGAGCCGGGATCGGGGGCAAAAGGCCACTCCTCTTCCCCGGATCAGGTCAACAAGCGTCGCTTATTGACATGTCCACCTTGACTTGCAGGTAGAGGTAGTGGCCCCTCTCGGAATCCCTCTCGGAATCCGATTGGACCGCCGATCTGGCGAAGTTACAGGCATATAGAAGAATGACCTATCGACACTCGACTTGTGCGATTCCCGAGTCTGGGATAGTCTTCTATGAGACCCCCACCCGACTCCAGCTCTGGGACGCGGTCCGGCACCCCCCGGGTCGCGCCATGTTGCATCGGAGGCGAGTCGATCCCAATCCAGGCCGAGCCCGTGAACACCCCCTTCGCGAGCCGGTCGTCCCCCGTATGACGCCGGGCCGGTGAGGCCCAACAAGGAGATTCAATGTCGATGGCCACACTCCGTAGGAGGATCTCGCTCATCGGATTTGCCCTCTTCGCCATGGGCGCCTCCGTTGTCGCCGTGACCGCTGGGACTCCGAGCTCGGAGCCACAACAGCGACCGGCCGCTGCGAACTCCGATACCGAGCTTCCTTCTCCCGTGCCCGCTCAGCCCACCGGCGAGCTCGGGTCCGGTCACCAGCTGGTCACCCCCCCGGTGGCCAACCCCCATCGCTAGGAGGTTCCCCATGAAACTCTCCAACGCGATCCGCCAGGCGGTCCTGTACGGCGTCTCCGGCGCCCTTCTCTCCAGCGTCGCCTCGGCCGCGGTGATCACCGTCGATCCCGGTGGCTCCGGCGACTACACGACGATCCAGGAGGCGATCGACAACGCCAGCCCCGGCGACGAGATCCTCGTGGCCCAGGCGGTCTACTACGAGGACCTCATCATCGACGTCTCGGTCACCCTCACCGGGGCCGGGATGGGCCTTGCCATCGTCAAGCCCGCGACCTCGAATGAAGGTACGGGGTTTGGTTCTCAGGTCGAGACCACCACCTGGATGGCGCGCATCCAGGCGGATGACGTGACCATCACCGGGTTCACCTTCAACGGGGACAGCCCCTTGCTTCCCGGGCCGATCGATGCCCGTGGCGGCATCATCACCGACTACTCCGTCGGGACCTTCAGCGGCATCGAGGTGTCCAACTGCGGCGTGCGCAACGTCCTCTACCGCGGCATCTACATGGCCGCCGGCGGAACCGGACACCGCGTCGCGTTCTGCGCGGTCACCAACGTCAAGGGAATGACCCTCGACTCGGTCGGGATCTTCTTCTACGGCGCCGTCGGCGAGGCCGTCGGCTGCGTGGTCGACGACTGTTCGATCGGCATCGGCTACCAGGCGGGTGGCGGCGGCCTCTTCAGCGACAACCGGGTCATGAACTGCGACCTGGGCGTCCTGGCCAACGGGAGCACCTCCCCGGTGACCTTCCTCAACAACGTCATCACCTTCTCCGACCAGGGAATGCAGGTGATCGCGGTCAACACCGCGGTGAGTGTCCAGGACAACGTCGCGATGGGCTGCCTCTCGGGCCTGACCCTGTACGGACTCGGCACCGGGAGCATCTCGGTCGACGGGAACACCCTCGACGGAGTCAGCGCAGCCGGCGCCTACGGGATCTACGCCAGCACCAACGTCTCTCCCTGGGGCTTCGGAGATCTGACCTTCACGGCGACGAACAACAGCTTCGCCAACAACGACGTCGCGGTGAACCTCGCCGAGAACGGCGTCAACCTGTGGCCGGTCCTTTCCGCCGACTTCTCGAGTGGCGCCGGGAGCGCCAATACCTTCAGCGGCAGCCTCAGCTACAACATGTTCCTCGAGCTCTGCGACGACGACGTCCCGGCCTCAGGCAACGACTGGGGAACCCTGTCCCTGCCGGCGATCGAGAACGGCATCCACCACCAGGTCGACGATCCGGCCCTCGGGCTGGTCGATTTCAGCAACCCCGTTGGCTCTCCGGGCGTTCCCTACTGCTTCGGTGACGGCAGCGGCACGCCCTGCCCCTGCAGCAA
Source organism: uncultured Planctomycetaceae bacterium (assembly GCA_964496575.1). Lineage (GTDB taxonomy): Bacteria > Planctomycetota > UBA1135 > UBA1135 > CAZCAC01. The sequence goes on from CAZCAC010000002.1 coordinate 121,390, forward strand.
CGACAACGACGGTTCGCTGTCCGAGGCCGGGTGCGCGAACGGTCAGTACGCCTCCGGGGCGCGCCTGACCGCCAGCGGCGTGGCCAGCCTCTCCGCCGACACCCTGGTACTGCACGGTGAGAACACCGAGAACAGCCAGAGCGGCCTCTACTTCCAGGCCAACAACGACCTCTCCCCGGGCAGCCTCTGGGGCGACGGTCTGCGCTGCGCCGGCGGCTCGCTGAAGCGTCTCGGCGTCCGCTTCTCCGACGCGACCGGTTACTCCGACACCTCCGCGTGGGCCACGTCGATCTCGGTCAGGGCCGGCAACATCCTGGCGGGTGACACCAAGTACTACCAGCTGTGGTACCGCAACCCGTTCAACTCGCCCTGCGGTTCCGATTTCAACGCCAGCAACGGCGTGGCCGTCCTGTGGGCGCCGTGATGTGAGCGGTTCGTCGACTGCCGATCGACGAGCCACCTCCAGTTCCAAGCAAGCCGGTCGCGGTCGCTCCGCGGCCGGTTTCTTCGTGGCGGCAGGGGGACAGCGCTCAGTCGAGGTGCCCCCGTTCCGAGTCGCCCATCTCGACCCCGCCGCTCGGGAAGTACTCGCTCCAGCGCCGGTCGACGGTCGCTGCGGTCTCCTCGTCGCAAGACACCTCTTCCGGATAGCTCTCCTTCATCCGCGCGTCGATCACGATCGGCGGCGTGAAGGCGACGTGATTGAGCGTGGCATCGGCCCTCGCCGCGTGCAGGTCGGCGGCGGGGTCGAAGCGGGTGAACGTCGTCCACAGGAAGTTCATCGTCGAGCGCGCGGCACGATCGGCGTCGTCGGTCAGCACCACCAGCGGCCACTCGGAGAAGGCCGGGTCGGCGGCGATCCTCGCCGGGGCGCCGCGGTCCTCGCTCCAGCTCGGCCCCTCGACGATCAGGCATCCGGGGCAGAAGACGCGCACCTCGCGAACCGCGGGGCTCGGCGAGCCGTGGAGCTCGACCGGCAGCTCGCGCCGCTTCTCGCCCAGGCCGAGCAGCACGCCCTTGCTCCCTTCATTGAGGCGCGGACCGGCGTAGTCGAGGGTGTCCATCGACAGGTTGGGGAAGACGAACAGATCCGTCTCGAGCTCCGCACGCTCGAGGACGTGCGTGAGCACCGCGCGGAAGTCCTTCAGGTCGATGGGGGAGTCGGTGAGCAGCAGGAACTTGGTCAGCGAGAGCTGGCCCTCGCCGAGGATGCGGAAGGCGCTGACCATCGCCTCGCGCCGGTAGCGCTCGTGGACCACCGCCGCCGAGAGCGAGTGATAGCCCGTCTCGCCGTAGCTCCACAAGGAGCGAACCGAGGGCATGACCACCGGGAAGAGCGGCGAGAGGAGCTCCTGCAGGTAGTCGCCGATGAAGAAGTCCTCCTGCCGCGGCTTGCCGACGACGGTCGCGGGGTAGATCGCGTCGGCGCGGTGCAGGAGCGCGGAGACCTCGATGAACGGGAAGTCGTGGACCTCGGAGTAGTACCCGTAGTGATCGCCAAAGGGACCCTCCGGTCTTCGCGCCCCCGCCCGGATCTCGCCAACCAGAGCGAGCTCCGCGTCGGCGACGAGGGGCAGCGGGCCGGCGGGATTCTCGGAGAGGCGCAGGCGCCGGCCGAGCATCAGGCTGGAAAGCAAGAGCTCCGGCACGTTCTCCGGCAGCGGCGCGATCGCGCCGAGGATCAGTGCCGGCGGACCGCCGAGCAGGATGTTCACCGGCAGGTTCTCACCCGCCGCCTCTGCTGCCGCCAGGTGAAAGCCGCCTCCGCGGTGGATCTGGATGTGCGCGCCGCACTCGCGATCGGAGTAGATCTGCGCGCGGTACATCCCGAGGTTGCTGCCGCCGGTGGACGGATGCTCGGTGTAGACCAGTGGCAAGGTCAGGAAGGGCCCGCCGTCGCGCGGCCACGTCTTCAGCGCCGGCAGGGAGGTCAGCTTCGGGGCGCGGTCGATCACCTCGCTCACCGGCCCGCGACCGACGCGCTTCAGGCCGACCTTCAGCAGGGAGCCGAAGAGCGAGCGCTTTTCCCACAGCTTGCCGAGCGTGGGCGGCATGAGCTCCTCGGGGCAGCGGGCCACCTCGTCGATCAGCTCCCCGGGGCGGGAGCCGAACGCGAGATCGACGCGCCGGGCGGTCCCGAAGAGGTTGGTGACCAGCGGGAAGGCCGCTCCGCGGACGTCGCGGAAGAGGAGCGCCGGCCCCCCGGCCGCGATCACCCGGCGGTGGATCTCGGCGATCTCGAGCTCGGCGCTGACCGGGGCCTGGACCTCGACCAGCTCCCCCTCCCGGCGCAGCGCCGAAAGGAAGGTCCGCAGATCGGTGGCGGGGGGGCTGGGAGACATGCCGACAGGGTACGGAACCAGGTTTGTTTTCACATACCTCGCAACGCCGCGCGTACTCTGGCCCTTCATCAAGAGGAGAAGATCATGTCGGTATCCCCCTTCTGGCGACGATTCGGGCGCTCTCTCGCGCTCCCGGCGATCCTCGTCACCACCGGCGCAGCGACGGCGGGCGCGAGCAAGATCGAGTGGCAGGCGAGCTACGAGCTGGCCCTGGAGCAGGCCGCCGCGGAGCATCGCGTGGTATTCGTCGCGTACGACCACGAGGACGAGGCGCGGTGCGAGTACTTCCTCAAGAAGCTGACCCGCGACAAGCAAGTGGCCGCGCTGGCCGAGCGGACCCTCAACGTCCCGGTATCACTGCAGACCCACAAGAAGGGCGGCAAGTGCCCCCGCTTCAAGGGCCTCTCCTGCAACGACCACCGCCGGTCGGAAGCCGCCCTGCGAGGGTCGGTCGTGCAAGAGAACAGGCACGGCGTGGTGGCCGTGCCGCAGTACCTGTGGATCGACGGCGAAGGGAAGGTGCTGTACTCGGTTCCCTTCGAGATCGACCGCGAGGGGATGATCTGGTGTTTCGTCGCGGCGCTGCGGCGCGCCGGCATCGAGGATGCACCGGAGTTCCCCGAAGGGGCCCGCCCTCCACGCCGGCTCCTGGTCGGTGACGTCTACCGACCCGAGGACACTGACCAGCAGGGGCGCGGCCTCACCCCGGAGGAGCTGGAGTCGCTGTTCAAGTCGATGAAGACGAGCTTCCTCGGCATGGCGAACTACGAGGGCCTGACCCGGATGCTCTTCACCGACGAGCCCGACGCGGTCGACTACGCTCGGGTCGAACTGGGGGGAGCCGTACGGCTTCTGGGCAGCAATCGACTCTCTCGGACGATCCACACCATCGGCGAGATCTCGCCGCCATCGTTCTGGAAGGCGCTGGTCGACTTCGAGAAGATCAAGGACCCCGAGGTGCGGATGGAGATCGCCGTCGCCCTGGAGCAGCTGGCGACGCCGCAGGCCCTCAAGCTGGCCAAGGCCGGATTCGGTCGGGAGAAGGACGAACGCGCCCGTCACCTGTGGATACGCGCCCTGGCGGCTTGCGGCGCGGCCGACAAGACCTCCCGCAAGAAGGTACTGGGGCTCTGCGAGGACGAGAGTGACCCGCGGATGTGCGCCAACGCGACGATCGCACTCGGGTATCTCGCGCCCCATCCAGACGTCCGCGAGCGGCTCATCGCGCGACTCTCCAGCATCTCCAGCGACCTGCGCATCGCCGCCGCCTGTGCCATGGCCCTGTCCTACGACGACGGCTACGTGGAGGCGCTGAGTGCCGCCCACGAGCTGTGCGCGGAGGGCGCCGAGAAGGAGGCGCTCGAACGCGCGCTGAAGGCGCTGCGCGAGGGTGGAATCTATCGGCTCGAGGAAGACGTGGCCCGGGTCACCGGGAGCGACCTTCGACGCCGGAGGATCTTCTTCCGTTCGCGGTCCCGGGTGCCCAGGGAGCTGGAGGAGGAGGAAGAGGAAGAGGCCGAGAACTAGCTCAGCTTCTTCCAGGTCCCGCCGCCCTCGACGCCCCGCATCGCCTTGCGGACCTCGGCCGGAGAGTGCAGCACCTTGTCCTCGTAGCGGTCGGCGTAGACCGTGCCCGAGGTTCCCCAGAGCTTGTTCAGCTGCCGGGACATCCGTGAGCCGAGGCCGCCCATGCCCCGCCCCAGGGACCGTCGGTCATTCGCCGTGACCAGCAGGTAGACCCCTCGCTCCTGGATCCGGTACTGGAGGATCTCGAAGTAGTCCTTCCCGGCAAGCGAGAAGACCTCCTTCAGCAGCTTCGTCACGTCCCGGCTCGTGAGCTTGGGGCGGCCCTTCGTGATTCTCAGCGTGATCAGGGCCCGGTCCCCCTTCTTCAGCTGTTCGCGGGACGTGTGCGACACTCCCGAGTCCGCAGACTTCTTCCGGCCCGCACCCGGACGGTAGCCACCCCATCCGGTGAAACCGGGCTTCAGCTCGACTCCCTTCTTGAGCTGGTACTTGAAGGACTTCGCGGGGGCCTTCTTCCGAGCGCTTTTCTTCTTCGTCGCCTTCTTCTTTGCCATGGCGATATTACGCATGACTGAGGCGTGAGGTGCAAGGGTCCAGAGGAGAGATCGGCGACCGGGCGCGAGGTCCTGTCTACTCGAGTCCCAGCTCGGTGAACAGCGCGCCGAGTTCCGGGTCCCGTGCGGCTCGTTGTTTGACCCGCTCGGGATCGACGGCGAATGCGCGTCGCAGGGCCTGGGCCGCAGCGGTCTTCTGGCCGAGCTTCAGGTCCGCGGTGGCGGAGGCCATCAGCCCCTGGTAGTCGTCGGGCAGCCGCTCCAGGAGGCGTGCGGCGGCGAGCCGCAGGCCCTGGTACTCCTCGCAGGCCCGGCAGGCGATGGCCAGCTTGCGCCACGCCTCGACCCGGCCCTCGCGAGCCTCGCAGGCCGCGCGGAGCATCTCGGCCGCCTTCTCCCTCCGCCCTGCCTGGAGATAGAGGACGCCCAGGTTGTACCGCGCGGTGAGGTGGGCCGGCTCCACCCTCAGGGCCTCGAGGTAGCTCGCCTCCGCCTTCGCCGTCCGGCCGCACCGGGTGTGGAGGTCGCCGAGCCTCAGGTGAACCACCGCTTGCTCGGAATCCCGCTGCTTCGCCTCCTGGTAGAAGCGAAGCGCCTCGTCGAACTGCTCCCGGGCCTCGGCGAGCAGGCCGCGGGCGTAGGGCGCTCCCCAGAAGGTCGGGTCGACTTCGGCGGCCCGCTGGAACGCCTCGGCCGCCTCATCGAGCCGGCTCTGGCTCTGCCGCGCCTGCCCCAGCCCGATCCACGCCTTGACGTAGTCGCCGTCGACCTCGAGGGCCTGCTCGAACGCCTCGATCGCGCCGTGGAGGTCCCCGTCCTCGGCCAGGTACTCGCCCTGCCGCGCCCACGACTGCGGGTCGTGCGGCTCGAGCGCTCGGGCTTGCAGGAGGCACTCCCGCCAGGCGTCGCTCCCGAACTCCCGCTCCAGCCCGGCGCGCAGCATGAAGATCCGCCCGCGAACGGTGGGGGAGAGGGTGGCGACGCGCAGTACCTCCAGGGCCTCCCGCCGGCGATCCTGATCGATGAGCGCCTTCACCAGGGCGCCGCTCACCTCGGCCGAGTCGGGGTTCTCCGCCAGCACCTCGCGCAGCATTCGCTCCGCCTCCTCGGGGCGCCCCTCGGTGATTCGCTTCTGGCCGAGGAGGAACTTCTCCCACGCCTCGATGCGATCCTTGGGATCGGGGCGCCCGGCGGCGGGGACCCCTTCGCCGTCGTGATCACTCCAGGTGTAGCCGAGCGCGGCGAGGGACTTGCGCAGCTCCGGATCGACCTCGGCGATGTCGATCCCGCGCGCGTCCTCCTCCTGCTCGGGGAGCATCCCCTCGAGTGACGCCTCGAGCGGTGCCGAGCGGTCGGGGGCGTCGGGGAGGAGGTTGTCGAGCTCGCCCGGGTCGACCGGCAGCTCGTACAGCTCGGGCCGCGGCGCGCGGATGTACCGGTGCTGGTCGCCGCGCACCGCGCGCAGATCCGCCCAGCCGTGGTTGTAGAGCGGCGCCATCGATTCGGAGTAGACCGGCGCGGGCTCCAGCGTCGCCGCCGGGTCCAGGAGGCAGTGGGCCAGCGAGCGGCCGTCGAGATCGCCCGGCGAGGGGACCTCGAGCAGCTCGAGGACGGTCGGAACGATGTCCACCAGGCTGACCACCTCCTCGATCCGCCTGCCCCGGGCCAGCGACGGGTGCGTCAGGATCAGCGGCACGCGCGTGGTCGCGTCGTAGATGAAGAGTGAGTGCGTGCTCTCCCCGTGCTCGCCGAGGGACTCCCCGTGGTCGGCGGTCATGACCACCAGCGTGTCGTCGAGCTCTCCTCGCTCGCGCAACCGCGCGAGGATCAGGCCGAGATGCTCGTCCGCGTAGGCGATCTCCCCGTCGTAGCGCGAGCCTCCGCACCGCTGGGCGAACTCCAGCGGCGGCTGGTAGGAGGCGTGGGGGTCGAAGAGGTGCACCCACAGGAACCATCGCTCTCGTCCCCGCTCCTCCAGCCATTCCAGCGCGCGCCTCGTCGTGTCGGCCGCGTTCGTTTCCTTGAAGGAGATCGCCGAGGTCTCCGCGGCGCTGGAGAGGTCGTCGTCGTAGTGCTCGAATCCCCGGTCGAGGCCGTAACGCGAGTCCAGGACCACGGCGGCGATCACCGCGCCGGTCTCGATTCCCGCCTCGGAGAGCGAGCCGGCAAGGGTGGGTATCCGCTCCGGGAGGTGGTGCGTCGCGTTGTTGCGCACGCCGTGCCGGAACGGGTAGAGCCCGGTGAGGATCGAGGCGTGCGAGGGCAGGGTGATCGGCGTGACCGCGATGCAGTTCTCGAAGAGTACGCCTTCGGTCGCCAGCTGGTCGAGGTGGGGGGTCGAGGCCGACTCACTGCCGTAGCAGCCGAGATGGTCGGCGCGCGTGGTGTCGAAGGTCACGAGGAGGAGGTTCCGGATCGCCGGCTCCGCTCCTCCGACCAGCTGCCACAGCGCCAAACCGGCGAGGCCGAGGGCCAGGAGACCGGCGAGCAGCCCCCCCCGGAGGCGTCCGGAGCGGCGAGACGGGATCGAGCGGAATCGGCGCATCGCGGCAGGGTAACACAAGGGGTGGGCGAGTCGGTCGATCGTCCCGCCGACGCCAGAGCCGCCCCTTGGATTCAGGCCGCCGAGCCGTACCCTGGCGGTCGATGCCGCGAGAGAACGACGACCGGCGACTCACCGGCTGGCGGGCCCGGACCCACGAGATCATCTTCGAGTCGGACACGCCGGCGGGGAAGAGCTTCGACGTCGTGCTGATCCTCGCCATCATCGCCAGCCTGATCGTGGTGATGCTGGAGAGCGTGGAGTACTGGGAGCTCCACTGGGGACCCGAGCTGCGTGCGGCGGAGTGGGTCTTCACGATCCTGTTCACCGTCGAGTACCTGATGCGGCTGTCGTGCGTCGGTCGCCCCTCCCGGTACGCGCTCAGCTTCTTCGGCCTCGTCGACCTGCTCTCGATCATCCCGACCTACCTGAGCGTCCTGCTGCCCGGTGCTCAGGTGTTCCTGGTCGTGCGTATCCTCCGCATCCTGCGCGTCTTCCGGGTCCTGAAGCTGGCCGCCTACGTGGGCGAGGCGGAGGCACTGATGCGGGCCCTGAGATCCAGCCGGCGCAAGATCGCGGTGTTCCTGTTCACCGTCTTCACCATCGTGGTGATCTTCGGCTCGTTGATGTACGTGATCGAAGGGCCCGAGCACGGCTTCACCAGCATCCCCCGGGGCGTGTACTGGGCGATCGTCACCATGACCACGGTCGGCTACGGTGACATTTCCCCCCAGACCAATCTCGGCCAGGCGGTGGCGGCGATCATCATGGTGATGGGCTACGGGATCCTGGCCGTTCCCACCGGGATCGTCACGGCCGAGCTGGTCAGCGAACAGCGGCACGTCTCGGGGCAGGTGTGCACTCAGTGCAGCGCCGAGGGGCACGACGTGGACGCGACGCACTGCAAGCACTGCGGAGCGAAGCTGTAAGCCGAGAGCCAGCGCGCCGCCATGACCGAACGAGTCGGTCCGGGGGCTCAACGCCCCTCGCCAAAGACATCTTGCGCTTGCATCGTGCCCGAGCCGATTGCTCGGGCCGAGATGATCCACAGCACCAACCGTCGGTCTCCCACTCCCTCGCTCCGGCGGGCGAGGGAGCTCCAGACCGAGTTGGCTCCTCCCCCGCGCACGACGATGGCGTCCAGCTTCCAGCCCAGACGCGCGTAAAGCAGGCGGACCAGGTCGCTGGCCCGCGGGTGCGAGTAGATTGTCGAGAAGCTGTCCCCGAGCAGGAGGATAGGTGATTCATCGCTGGTCGCCTGTGCCGGTTGACCATCGGGATCCCGTATGCATTCGTACCAGAGGGTCGTACTGTGGTCCTTGCGGCTCGGCGTTCGCCGCAGACGAATCAGACCGGATTCGCGACGGACGACGAAATCGACTCCCTCCTGATCGGGTCCGGGTTCGAACCAGTCGAGCTGGCGGATGCGTTCGGCCACGATATCCGCGCAGAGTGATGCCCCGCGGGCCGTCCAGTGCGTGTCGAAGTCGAGATACAGGAGCGGGTCGTTCTCACCTGACTCGTCGAATCGTCGGGCGAAGAACTCGGGCAGCAGGTCCACGACCTCGACACCCGCGGTGAGCAACTCGTGTAGGAGCTGCAGGTAGCCGGCATCGAAGCCACGGTACTCCTCGATCCTCGGGACTCCCGGCAATCGGTCGGGATAGACCTGGACGCGGGTCGGGATGGGCACCAGCAGGAGATCGACGCCGCGTTCTGCCAGAGCATCCGCGTAGCCCTTCACGGTCTGGACGGTCGCCTTCCGGCGTTCGACCTGATGCGGAACCTCTCCTGTGCCGGTCGAGCTCCAGCGTTCGAAGCAGCGCAGCTCCTCCCGCAGGACGATCCAGTCTTCCAGGTCGACGTACTGGGTCAGGCTCTCGTGCTCGGGCAGTTCGAGGGTCTGCGCAACGGACTTGCGGATGATCTCCGGCAGGTCGGATCGACGGCATTCCTCCAGGGCCGATCGAATCGAGTTGACCTCGCTCTCGATTCGATCGGCCCTGGCCGAGCCGCCCGGTCCTTCGGGGGCACAACCGAGGCTGGCCGGGAAGGCGAGGGCCAGCGCAAGGGCGAGGGGGGCGGACGAGTGAATCACGTGGTAGATAGATCCTCGGGGAATGATGGACCAAAGCGGTCTTTCCTACAACCAGTGCCGCGCCCGTGACCATCTCTTGCCACTCGGCGGCCACTCCAGTCTCGGCATCAGCGCCCTTCCACAGATGGCCCCCGATCGACCAGACCGGCCTCGGCTGCTCAGCTCCGGACCGTCTCGGCGTCGAGCTCGGACACCGGCGCCCCGTAGAGCAGCTCGTCGCACCGTTGCCCGCGCAAGAGCCGGTACTCGCGCAGCGTGCCCTCGTGGCGCAGGCCGATTCCCTCGAGGATCCTGACCGAGGCGTCGTTGCCGGCGAGGGTGCCCGCCTCGATCCGGTGGGCGCCGCGGACGTGCACCGCGTACGCCGTGCAGAAGCGTCCGACGCGGCGGCCGTTGCCCCGGCCCCAGGAGGCGCGGGTCATCTGGTAGCCGATCTCGTAGCCGTCGGGGCTGCCCTCCACGGCCATCGCCGCGCCCTGACCGAGGAACTCGCCGCTCGCGGCATCGAACACGACGAACTCGGCGCTGTTCGGGACCTCGCCGAGCTCGATCGTCTCGGACTGGGCGTCGAGCAGCGGGTGGAAGTACGCTTCGATCGCCTCGGCGGTCGCCGGCGTGAACCAGAGCCACCGGCCCACCTCGGGATCGGCCAGCATCTCGGTGATCAGCGGCAGGTCGTCTCTGGTGGCGTATCGATAGCTCAGCGCGCCGTCGGTCCAGTTCGTCTTCATCGGAGTTCGGTGCCAGGGGGGATTCAGCCGTGTGGCAGGTCTGTCCGGGGACCGTACCTCCTGGAAGTGCAGATTGGCGGGGATTTTCCCGGCGCTGCACACTACTCTCGTCGAGGTGAACGAGATCGACGGCACCACGGAGCTCGGGTTGCGCGATCGAGGGCTGCAGCTGGTCCTCCTGGTCGTCCTGTGCCTCCAGCTCGTCTCCTGGGCGCTGGTCGAGGGCTACCAGCTCGGTGACTCGGTCGAGTACATGGAGCGAGCGCAGGCACTGGTGCGCGGCGAGGAGGTGATCGACTCGACGGCGATCCGCTCCTTCGGCTTCGTCTCGTTGATCGCACCGTTCTTCGCCCTCGCCGACCTGCTGGGGGTCGAGGACTTCAAGCCGATCGTCGCCCTGGTGCGCCTCTTCCAGATCCTCCTGGGCCTGGAGCTGGCGAGAGTGTGCGCCCGCCTCGGCGCCCGCCTGGGCGGTCGGGGGGTCGGGCTGGTCGCGGCGGTGGCGGTCGGCTTCAACCCGTACTTCCTGCAGTACTCGGTCTCGCCGGTGAGCGAGATCGTCGCCGGGGTCTGCGTCGGACACGCGCTGCTGGGGCTGATGGAACGCCGTGGAGCTCGCCAGGCCTTCATCGGTGGGCTGTGGCTCGGCGGTGCGCTGTTGATGGCCTACAAGACAGTGCTCGTCGTGGCGCCGGTCTTCCTCTACCTCGTGCTGCGCGATCGCTTCAAGCACTGGCGACGCCCCGCCGCCGTCGCCGGGGGGGTCGCGGTCGGCCTCCTCGCGGCGGCGTCGCTCGACCGCCTCTGCTACGGCGAGTGGGGGAAGAGCCTCGACCTGTATATCCGCCAGAATTTCGGGATGCTCGCCGCGCGCTACACCGGAAAGCTCGGGTTCGAGGACCTGGCGACGCGGCTGTACTTCTGGGCCCACGTCGACGAGGTCCCGGTGATCGACGATCTGGCCCAGAACCCCGACGCGCTGGTGGGAGCGGTGGACCGGTGGTACTACTTCGCCAGGCTGCCGGAGATGGTGGTCTGGCCGTTCCTCGTCCTCGCCGTGCTCGGCCTGTTCTGGATCCTGCGCCGGCGCGACGCGCGGAGTGGGCTGCTCGCCTTCGTCCTGCTGGCGAACCTGGTGTTGATGGGCCTCAAGAACCTGGGGAGCTTTCGCCTGCTGCTGCCGCTGCTGCCGTGCATCGCGCCGCTCGTCGCCATCGGCTGGCGGGTGGTGGTCGGCGATCCCGCGACGAGAAGTGCGAGGTGGCGTCCGGTCATCGGTGCGCTCGCCCTGGTCGCCGCCGGGGGCTTCGCCTGGGCCGGTCTGCGTTCGCTGAATACCGCGAAGTACTCCGGTTTCTGGCGGGCGATGACCCTGGTCAATTCGATCGCCGCCGAGGAGGGCGCCGGAGAGGAGGGGGTGGCGAAGCTCCGGGTGGCGAGCTCCTGGAACTGGGCGGTCTTCCTGCGCGAGTCGTCGCGAGTCGAGCTGATCAAGCTCCCGCACCACCTCGACGCGTGGGCGGCCTACGACGAAGAGGCGCGCCGGGAGGATCTCGAGGCGATCGCCGAGCTGGACGTGTTCATCACCCACATGGCGATCCTGCTCAACTTCCCGGAGGTGTTCGCGGCGGTCAACGAGCGATTCGAGGTCGCCACGTTGCTCTGGGATCCGCTCGTCTTCGAGAACACCGGCCCGATCGTGGTGATGCGCGAGCGGAGCGGGGAGCCGGGCGCGCGCACCTTCCTCGATCGAAGCGAGGGTGTCGGGGTGGAGGAGTATCTCGACCGGCGCGACGTGCGGCCGGGCCGGCGCTTCCAGCGGCCCGGCTCCGTGGCCGGCGAGCACCACGTGACGCTACTCGGCTGGGATTTCCAGGAGCTTCCCGGCGACGGCCACGGCTGGTTGACGTGGCACTGGATCTGCGAGTCGCCGCACGACAGCCCGATCGTCGCGCAGACCCGGATCACCACCGAGGAGGTGAAACGGCCGTGGGCGGTACGGCATCAACTCGGGCGCGGGCTGCTCCCCTCGACCTCCTGGCAACCGGGCTGGATCGTCAGCGAAGGATGGCCGGTGGTGGCCGCGGTCGAACCGTTCGCCTGGCAGAAGCCGTGGCGGCCCCTGCGCGGAGAAGCTCCACCGGAGGAGCCGGTGCCGGCCCAGCTCTGGCTCCGGCTCATGCCGGTGGCGGAGGACGGGCGGCACGGCGCGCCGCTGTGGCCGCTCGTCGCCGCGACGGGCGCGCCGATCCGACCGGCCGACCTCGACTCGAACGGCCTCGCGGCGGACGGAGCGCGCCTGGCTCCCGGGGGGTTCATCTCGCTCGGGACGGTCGAGCTATACGGAGCCGCACACCTTTCCACAATTTATCGATAAGAGGGTGTGCGACTCCGCTTCGTCCGGCAGGTGCGGAAAGGTGTGCGACTCCGTATTCCGGTTAGGATTTGCCGCTGATGACCGATCCCAGCCGGCACGGGGAGGAATCGAACGCCTCCGACTGGACCGAGGTACGCCGTCTCGTCGAGGTCGCGATGGATCTCGCGCCCGGCGAGCGGCAGGGTTTCCTCGAGGAAGCCTGCGGCGACGACGCACCGCTGCGGCAACGCGTCGAGCGATTGCTGCGCAGTGAAGCAGACGGCCTCGACGATCTCGAACCGCCGCCGGCGGCGGAGCTCTCCGCGTTGCTCGAAGGTGAGGTGGACTCGATGAAAGGCGAGCGCATCGGCCCGTACGAGTTGCGCCGCCGCCTCGGAGAGGGGGGCATGGGCAGCGTCTGGCTCGCCGTGCGCTCCGATGGCGAGTTCCACCGACAGGTCGCGATCAAGCTGATCCGGCCGGGAATGGACAGCGAGGAGATCCTGCAACGCTTTCGCCGCGAGCGTCAGGTGCTGGCCAACCTCGACCACCCCGGCATCGCGCGGCTGATCGACGGCGGCGCGACCGCGGCGGGGTTGCCGTATCTGGTCATGGAGCTGGTGCCGGGACTGCCGATCGACGAGTACTGCGACGAGAACCGGCTCTCGACCGAGGAGCGCCTTCAGCTCTTTCGCAAGGTCTGCGCGGCGCTGCACTACGCGCATCAGCGGCTGGTCGTGCACCGCGACCTCAAGCCGAGCAACATCCTGGTGACGGCGGAGGGGGAGCCCAAGCTGCTCGACTTCGGCATCGCCAAGATGCTCGATCCCGAGAAGGTCTCGTCGTCGGTCGACCTGACCGGCGCGATGATGAAGCTGATGACGCCGCACTACGCCAGCCCCGAGCAGGTGCGCGGGCGGCCGATCACGACCGCGAGCGATCTCTACTCGCTGGGGGTCATTCTCTACCAGCTGCTCACCGGACACCTGCCGCATCACCTCGAGACGACCTCGGCGGTGGAGATCGAGCGCGTCATCTGCGAGGAGGAACCCAGGCGACCGAGTCTCGCCGCCATCTCGCGCGCACAGCGCCGCACCCTCGCCGGTGATCTCGACCAGATCGTGCTGAAGACGCTGCGCAAGGAGCCGGCGCGACGCTACGCCTCGGTGGAGCAGCTCGCGGAGGACATCGAGCGCTACCGGCGCGGCGAGCCGGTGCGGGCGCGCCCCGACTCGGCGATCTACCGCACGCAGAAGTTCGTCCGTCGCCATCGCTTCGGCGTCGCCGCGGGGCTCGCCGTGCTTCTCTCGCTGGTCGCGGGGTTCATCACCAGCACCGTTCAGTTCGGCATCGCCACCGAGGCGCGTGCGGCGGAGCGCGAGCTGCGCGAGGGCGCCGAGAGCCAGGCCGCGGAGCTGGCGCTCCTGGCGAAGGAGCTCGAGGAGGAGACCCGCTTCGCGCAGGAGCAGGAGCGCCTCGCCCGCGCGCGTCTCGCCGAGGTCGAGACGCTGTCGGTCGACCTCCGCGCCCAGAAGGAGCTCGCCGAGAAGCGCTTCGCCGAGGTGCGCACCTTCGCCACCGGCCTGGTCTTCGACGTCCTGGGTGAGCTCGCTCCGCTCGAAGGTGCGCTGAAGGCGAAGGAGCTGGTCTCGAGGCTCGGTCTCGAGCACCTCGACCGGCTCGCTGCCGATCACGCCGCCGATCCCGGGCTGCGGCGCCAGGTCGCGATGGGCTACGTGCGAATGGCCGAGCTGCAGGGGAGCGCGAGCGGCCCGAACTTCGGCCGCTACGACGACGCGCTCGAGATCTTCTCCCGGGGGATCGCGATCGCGGAGGAGCTCGTCGACGAGAATCCGGACGATCCCGGCAGCGCGTTCGTTCTGGCGCAGGCGCTCTTTCTCCGTGGCGACGTGCTCGCGCGCATCGGCCGCCAGTTGGAGGCGGAGGACGCCTACGGCTACGCGCTCGAGGTGTGCCAGGTCATCGAGGAACACCCGTCGCCCGCGCCGGGTCATCGCTACGTGCTGAGTTGCGTCCTCGATCGGCTGGGTGAATGCGCCTCCCATCGAGGCGAGCTCGAGGAAGCGCGCGCGATCCTCGAGGAGCTGGTCGGTGAGCTCGACGACCTCTGCCGCCGGGAGCCGGAGGACGCGCGCCATCCGGGAGACCTGCTGGCCTGCCTGGTGACCTTCGCCGACGTGCTGCGGGAGGCGAAGGCGGCGGACGAAGCGCTGGTTCTCGCGCGGCGCGCGCTGGAGCTGGCGGAAGAGCTCTGGCGCGAGGAGGGCAGCGAGAGCGCGCACCTCGACCTGGGCAACGCCCTATGTGCTCTGGGCGGGATCGAGCGGGAATGCGGGGAGTTGCCCGCCGCGATCGAGGTGCTGGAGCGGGCGCGCACCCTCTTCGAGGAGCCTCTCGCGGCCGACCCCGAACACCAGGCGGCGCTGACCGGCCTGCTCGTCTGTCATGGGCAGCTGGCTCGCATTCACCAGGAGCAGGCGGAGTCCGCAGGAAGACACCGTGCTCCACTCGAGTCGGCGGGCCGCCACCTCCGGCGCGAGATCGAGATCGCCGAGAGCCTGCGACGGATCGGGGCCTTCCGTCCGGAGTGGGAGGAGGACCTGGCGGCGAGCGCACGGATGCTCGAGGCGATCGAGGTCGAGCTGGCGGGGGAGTGACGGTACAGTGCCGGGGCGAGTTGCACCGCGGCTCGACGGGAGACCTGACCGATGGCTGACGAATCCGACGATCGCGAACGCTGGGACGCGAAGTACCGGGGTGAGCGTGGCGAACGCCGCGACCCGCCGGTCGAGTTCGTGCGACGCTGCCTCGAGCGCCTCGGCCCCGGCACCGGCCGCCGCGCCGTCGACCTGGCGGCGGGGACCGGTCGCCACACTTTCGAGCTGATCGAGCGCGGCTGGACGGCCGAAGCCTGGGACGTCAGCCCGGTGGCGCTCGAGATCCTCGGGGCGCGCACCGCCGAGGCGGGGCTCTCCGTGGAGACGCGCGCGATCGACCTCCTGCTCGACGAGCTGCCGCCCGCGCGCTTCGAGCTCGCGGTCGTGGTCAGCTTCCTCGACCGGCCGTTCCTGGTGCGCATCCAGGAGCTGGTCGTCCCCGGCGGTTTCCTCGTCTACTCCGCTCCGACGCTCGACTTCCCCGGCGAGAAGCCGCCGATGAAGTGGCGCTTCCGCCCGGGTGAGCTCGACGGGGGCATCCCCGGCTTCGAGACGCTTCTGTTCGAGGAGCGGGGCGGGCGGGCGCAGTATCTCGGGCGCCGGATCGCGTGATCGAGTCGACTCGCTACCACTCCCACCATCCGTTCAGCAGCCACCAGAGGCGGGGGTCCGTGCCGTAGAGCGCGCGGACCCGGTGAAGATCGGCCTCGCTCACCCAGGCTTGCCAGGCCATGCTCCCCTCGCAGCTGTGGTCGATCCCGTGCACCCACAGGAGCCCGAGGAGCTCACTGGCCCAGATCAGCCAGACGCTGCCTCGCGAGGCGAAGTAGACGTCCGCGGCCTCGCGGGGATCGTGGACGATGAGAACCTCGAAGTAGGTCTCGCTGCTGTCGAAGGGCGCCAGCAACCAGGTGTCCTCGTAGCCCTGCAGCTCGAGGAGGTCCAACCCCCAGTCGATCCCCCAGTCCGATTCTCCGTAGTCGAGAACTCGCACCTCCGCCCGCCGAGCCGCGTCGGGGCGAACTCGTGGATCGGGCAGATCGAGGGCGACCATGCACGCCTCTCGCCGGTTCGTCACCAGGAAGCGAAGGGGTCTTCGGGGTGATGTCGCGTCGATGACCCAGTCGGCGTTGCTCTTGGTTTCGGGCGACGGCGAGACGCGTTCGACCAAGTCGTGGGACCGGAGGCACTCGACGGCGGCGTCAACGAGCTCCCGCGCGACGTGCAGCGTCCGACCATCGGCTCCAGTCCTTCCCACGGCCAGCCCCGCTCTCCACAACCAGGCCGAGGCCCGCGTGGCGGCCGCCTCCTCCCCCGGAGCGAACTCCGCGACGACGACGGGCTGGTGCAGGTAGCGCACGATCACGCTCTGCTCGTACATGTCGTGCGGATGGGGCCACGGGAAGCTCGCTCGCTCGTAACCCGCCGCCGACAGGCAAGCGTCGAGCTGGCTCCAGAGCGGCTCGTCCAGCGCAGCTCCGGCGAACAGGTCGACGGCGAGCGGGGCGTCCCCGTCCGTCCGCGGGTCCGGAATCTCGGCGACGATCCTCGAGAGCTCGACGACGAGATCCAGCTCCGGATCGAGCAGGGAGAGCTTCGGCAGCCATTCCGCGTCGGCGTAGAGCCGGGACCACTCGTCGATCAGCGCGACCGAATCCTCGTCCAGCGTGGCGATGGTCTCCCCGTACCGCGCCGGATCGATCAGCGGAAGCCGCAGGCGATGGACTCGGTACGGGTCGGTTCGCACCCGCGGGGAGTCGACCCGCGGCTCGCTCGTCGCACAGGCGGCGACGAGCAGCGCCAGGAGCGGCGTCCAGCGGCGAGGGCCGTGTCTCATTCTCGCCCTCCGTCGCCGGTCGGCACCGACGTTTCGATGACGTGGTCGGACACCGCCGGGATGGTGACGAGCAGCTCCCGCGTCACTCGCTCGTACCGTTCCGGAACCACGACCTCGAGCACGTTCGGACGGGTCCGGACCACCACGAAGGGCAGCTCCTCGAGGAAGAGCGCGCGAATGGCCTGCCGCACGACCTCGCTCCAGAGCTCCGGCAGGCGGGCTACCGTGCGGGGCTCTCGGTGGTAGCGCACGACGGCATCATCCCACGCGACGTCGCCGGGCAATGGCGCGCGCTCCTCCGAAGCCCAGTAGAGCTCCCAGGCGAGGTACCGCGGCCAGACGCGGGTGAACCCGGCTCTCGTCGCCGCTTCCTCGAGCCGGCGCACGTGGCCCGGGACCAGCTCCGGGTCGATCCGGACCTCCACCTCGTCCGGCCCCGCCTCACCACCCACCCGCGACCAGAGCTCGAGGAGTCGATCGAGGTCCTCGGCCTCGCGCAGTGCGCCGAGACGGAGGCGCCAGGTGCGGCCCTCCCCGACCCGCCTGTACGTCGGTGGGTGGGCCGGGCGAAGTCTCTCGCTCAGGTTCGTCGGCAGGACCGACCACCAGACCTCCGCCGAGCCGAGCAGCACCTCGCGCGCGGCCTCCTCGACGGGCGCGGGGACCGTCACCTCCGACGGATACTGCTGGTGCAGCGCCGGGATGCCGGCGACCCACAGCTCCCGCATGGCGATGCGCCACGGACCGTAGGTGCGAAACCGGGCGATCGATCGCCCGTCCGAGCGGAAGCGGAAGTGGCGATACGGGCCTTCCGTGTCTCGCGCCTCGAATCCCTCGACGTACTGATGTTCGTATCCACGAGTCGCGGCGT
The DNA here is from genome assembly GCA_964496575.1 of uncultured Planctomycetaceae bacterium. GTDB lineage: Bacteria > Planctomycetota > UBA1135 > UBA1135 > CAZCAC01. Next base: position 138,926 of record CAZCAC010000002.1, read on the forward strand.
GCTCGACGAGTCGCTCGCGCTCCGCCCTGGAGAGTGATCGATCGACCAGCACCCACAGGTCCGATGGTGCCGCTCCGTCGGACTCGGGTTCCGGCCAGTGCTCGAGCGTCGCCCGGAGCTCCTCGGTGTCGTCGATCACGACCCTTCCGGGTCGTACGGATCCCTCTCGATGGTCCCCTTCGAGCCAGCGAACCGCCGGAGCTCCGCTTCGCCGCGGCGGTCCTGGTGAGAGCTCAGCGGGCTCCCTCGCAGGAACAGATCCGTCGAGCTCCGCCAACCCTCTCAGCGCGGCGGCGACGCGCCCCCGCGCGACGGCGGGAACGTAGGCCAGGGCCAGGGCTTGCGGTTCCTCCTCGGTCGAGCCGAGCACCGTCCACGCCGCGGGCACACCGAGTGCGTCGAGCTCCTCCGTCACGAGTCGCCGCCCTTCCGCGTCCTCGGCGTCCAGCACGGCGGCGGCGACCGGCTGGAAGACGAACCTGGCCCGGAAGGGCGCGCTCTCACCCTTGTCCGGATCGTGCTGCGCGAAAGGATCGAGGATGTCCCGGAAGCCCAGCGAGCCCGCGGTCCAGTAGATCCCCCTGGTCGCCTCGGCGACCCAGTCGTTCCGGAACTCGACGTCGACGACGAGCGGGGCGTCGGGATCGAGCCGCGGGTCGGGGAAGTGGGTCCAGAAGTCCAGCACCTCCTCGCTCGTGCGGAGCTCGACGTCCTGCGTGCGGATCTCGAAGCCTCGGGGCGAGGTCCCCTCGGTCGGAGGCGCCGCTTCGTCCGGGGCGACGCAGGCGAACACGAACAGGCCCACCGAGGAGATCGCCGGCCCGATGAATCGTCTCGCTCGCATCGCCACTGCCTCGCTTCAGCTCACCTCTCTCGAAGCACGCAGACCGAGCGCATCCCCCAGACGATCGTCGTCTCCCCCTCGAGGCGCCTCGCGTCCTCCGGCCAGGGGCTTCCCGGGAGCCCCAGCTCGGGGTCCTCGACGACCGCTTCGAACCGCAGCTCCCCCGGGGGCGGGCGGCCCAGGTCGCAGGCGCGATTCCAGAGGGGAAAGGCCTGCTCGGCACCCCAGGGGTGCTCCTCGAAGATCCGCTCGGTCCAGATCAACGCCTCGCTGCTCGACGCAGGGTCCGCGCCGGTCGGGGTCAGCCGCGCGCGGATCTGCTCGTTCTCGCCGAGGGTGAAGCCCTCGGGGAGGAGCACCGTGAGCGAGCCGGCCTTGATCTGGAACTCGATCCGGAGAGGTCCCTGCTCGGAGAGGTCGCCGTGGACCTCCACTTCCCTGATGACGAGGCCCGTGCGCGAGCTCGCGACGACGGCCAGCTCGCCGAGCGGCGGACACCAGCCATCGACCCTGCCCTCCTTGTCGGTGGTGCCGATCAAGCCCGATTCCCCCGCGGGGTGGGTCCACCAGACGTTCAATCCTCGGGCCGGTGCTCGCCCCGCGAGCACCTTCACACGCGCCCGGCAAGGTCGGTAGGGGCGCACGTCGATCTCGATCCTGCGCGCCTCGCCCGGGACCAGCTCCAATCCGCGGGTCACCAGTCCGACGAGCAGCGGCCCGTGGGAGCGCGGTATGCCCGCGGGTATCCAGTCGTCGGCGCCGAGCACCAGCCGCTTCTCGCCGGGGGCCACCTCGGAGAAGTGGAACGAGCCATCCTTCGCGCAGAAGGCCACCGCTTCAGCGGTCGGCGAACCGCCCTCGGGAGAAAGCGGGTACAGGCTCACGCCGAGCCCCTCCGGGGAGAGGTCCTCGTCGACGAGGATTCGTCCGTGCAAAGAAGCCACCCCGTCCGACTCCAGCGTCTCCACGTTCGTCGACGACTCCGAATCCGCCCCGGCGGCGCGGACCCCGGTGCTGGCTTCCTCGCCTCCGCCGCAGGCGAGTATCAAGAGGCCGGTGAACAGGATCGCCGCTCGTTCGAGTCCCTCGCTTCGCATCGTCTCTCCTCCACCTCGGGCGGATCGAGCTCCAGGGTGTCCGACCACTTCGGCGGCGTCGACGAGATCGGGGACGCCGCGGACCAGGTGCTGGCGAGGACACCATCGGAGTCAGGCGTTCGATCTTAGTCGGGCCAGGCGGCGCAAGTCATTATTTCGCAGATTGTTGCAGCTGTTCATCAGCGCGCCGGATCGATGACGATCAACCCAGCACCCAGTCCGCGTTCCCGTCGGGTTCGAGCGCGCTGGAGGGCTCGTCCTGCTCCAGCAGCCGGATCGCGTCCTCCACCAGCGCCCGGTCCCCGGCGGCGGCCGCCCGCAGCCAGGCCTCGCGCTCGTCCTGCTCCAGCTCCAACGCGCCGACCACCAGCGCCTTCAACCGCCTCCAGCGTTCACGCTCCATCGTCTGCCTCCTCGTCACCACCGAGCTGCTCGCGAAGCCACATCCGCGCCACGCGCCAGCCGCGCTCGACGGTCGGGGTCGAGACCGCCAGCACCCGCGCGGTCTGATCGATGGTCAGCCCCGCGAAGAAGCGCAGCTCGACGATGCGCGCGAGCTGCTCGTCCACCTCTTGCAGGCGGTCGACCGCTTCGGATAGCTCGATCACGCCGAGAGAGCGCTCCTCGAAGTAGGAGAGCACGGAGTCCAGCGGCACGCGCTCGTGGTCGCCGCCGCGCTTCTCGGCGTTGCGGCGGCGCGCGTGGTCGACCAGGACGTTGCGCATCGCGCGCGCGGCCACCGAGACGAAGTGGGCGCGGTTGTTCCAGGAGGAGCTCTCCCCCGCGTCGATCAGTCGCATCCACGCCTCGTGCACCAGCGCCGTCGGCTGCAGCGTGTGTCCCGCCCGCTCCCGGATCATCAGCCGACCCGCGACGCGACGCAGCTCGTCGTAGAGCAGAGGCAACAGCGCACCTGCCGCCCCGGTGTCACCGTCGCTCAGGCGACCGAGAAGTCTCGTGACCTCTCCTTTTCCGGTAGGTTCTTCGGGTGACATCGGAGGAACGGAGCGCGGGAGCTCGACCCGCGGCCAGACATTCTCCGAGCATCCGCCGGCCCTGGCAACGGAGCGAGTTGTTCCGGTCGCCGAGCCACACTCTACGATCGAGGACAGGATCATCGCGTCTCTCGCTTCCACCCCTTGTCTGCGCAGAGGGGCCGCGCACTCCCTCACCGAGTCTCGTCGAAAAGCCGTCGGGGATCCGAAGTGCCGCGAGTGAAGCGACTTGCGCGAGACTCGTTCGGATTCCTGGCAACTGTCTGATGGAGTCCCGGCGCTCGCTGCGCTCCCCGCTTCTCGTAAGCGACCCGAGGGGTTTCTCGGGTCCCGATTCCAACGGACTTCCAGGAACCACGAGAAGGTAAACCGATGTTCAAGTCTCGACTCACCCTCGCGTCCCTCGGCGCAATCCTCTGCTGCGGTCACGCCGCGGCTGGTAGCGGTCTCGCGAGCGACGCGAAGGTCGATCCGAGCGGCGCCGCACTGTCCAGCTTCTTCTGGGGCGACTACGACGGGGACGGCCTCGCCGACGCGGTCGTGCTCCAGCCCGGCGCCGACCTGCGGCTCCTGCACAACACGGGAAGAGGCGGCTTCGAGGACGTGACCGAAACGGTCGGCCTCGACGGCCTCGCCGGCGTGCGCCAGGCCCTGTGGAGCGACTTCGACGGTGACGGTCAACTCGACCTCTTCCTCGCCGCGCCGCGGGGCGAGAGTCGGCTCCTGCGCAACGCGGGCGGCGTCAGCTTCGCGCCCGTCGGCGAGGAGAGCGGGCTGGTGATGAGCGCCGCCGTCTACCACGCCGAGTGGATCGACTTCGATACCGACGAGCGCCCGGACCTCTTCCTCGCCACCGCCGAGCGCGACGTCCTCTTCCGCAACCGCGGAGCAGGGAGCTTCGAGGAGGTGCGGCTGCAGCTCCCCGAGCGCGAGGCTCGAATCACCGGCGCCCTCGGCGCGGTCGTCACCACTCCCGCTGCGGCCGCCCCGAGCACCCCCGATCCCGACCGGCCCGCTCCCCGAGCTCCCGGTCGCCGCGGCGGACGGACTCCCGTCAGCGGGCTCGGGGTCACCACCACCCCCGCTCCGCCCGCGACGCCGAATCCCTCCGGTCCGTTCTGCCCGCCGACGATCGACGACTTCTCGAACCCGGGCAACTGCCTCTCCGCCTCGACGGTGCCGACACTCGGGATGCTCTATCCGCTGGGCGACGACTTCAACATCGACGGCGCGGGCCAGGTCGGCATCGGCACGTTGACGCCGGGTGCGAAGCTCGACGTCGCCGGTGACGTGCGCTCCAGCGGTCGGCTGATCTCCACTGCGCTCACCGGCCCGCCGCTGAGCGTCGCCTCCGACGAGTGGGTCTTCAACCTCAACGCCGACAAGCTCGACGGCGTCGACGCCTCCGACTTCAGCCAGTTCGGCCTCGCTGTCGAGAGCGCCGAGATTCTCGACGGGACCGTCGGCACCGCCGACCTCGCCAACGACGCGGTGACCGGCGACAAGCTGGCCACCGGCTCGGTGACCACCGACTCGATCCTCGACAACTCGGTCTTCGGCGTCGACCTGGCCGGCAACTCAGTCGACTCCGTCCATATCAGGGACAACGCCGTCGGAAGCAGCGAAATCGCCCCCGATTCGATCACGGCGTCCGACATCGGCTCCAGCGCAGTCGGTGCGAGCGAGATCGCCTCCAACGCGGTCGGCGCGAGTGAGATCGCGTCGAACGCGGTCGGCTCCAGCGAGATCGCCTCCAACGCGGTCGGTTCGTCCGAGGTCATAGACAACTCCCTTACCGCGTCCGACCTCGCTTCCAACTCCGTCGGCTCGAGCGAGCTCGCCAGCGGAGCGGTGAACTACGTCGAGCTGGCCAGCCCGCTGGAGCGGTCCTCGAGCGGTATGGTCCTCTGGGGGCGGAACACCTCCACTTCCTCGCAGGCGGACGGCATCAAGATCGAGACCGCCGGCTCCAGCGGTGTCGCCCTCGAGGCGCTCGCCACCAGCACCGGCAGCGGCGCCGCCTACGGCGTGAAGGGCCTCGCCGCCTCTCAGTACGGTACCGGCGTCTGGGGACGGGCGAACCACACCACCGGCTCGACCTTCGGGGTGAAGGGCGAGAACTACTCCTCCAGCGGAGCCGCGGTGAAGGGGCAGAGCTACGCGACCACCGGTGCGGCGTACGGGGTGTACGCCGAGACGCCCTCGAGCTCCGGCCAGGCGATCTACGCCGAGGCGACCTCCCTCTCGGGAACCACCTACGGAGTCCGGGCCTTCACCAACGCTCCCGCGGGAGTCGTGCTCCGAGGCGAGTCCCACGCGACCACCGGGAACGCCGACGGTGTCTGGGGAGAGACCAACGGCGACAGCAGCTACGCCTACGGCGTCTACGGCCGCTACGCGAACACCGCCGGAGCCGGCCAGGGCGTGCGCGGCTGGAGCAACTCCGCAGCAGGCTATGGCGTCTACTCCAGCGGAAACTTCGGCGCCAGCGGGACGAAGTCCTTCGTCTCGCCGCACCCCGAGGACGCTTCGAAGGAGATCCGCTTCGTCTGTCTCGAAGGCAACGAGTCCGGCACCTACTTCCGCGGCAGCTCCGTCCTGGTCGACGGCCTCGCCGAGATCGTCGTGCCCGAGGCGTTCCGCCTGGTCTCCGAGGAAGAGGGCCTCTCGATCCAGCTCACGGCCGTCGGTGCGCCGACCCGACTATGGGCCGAGTCTCAGGATCTCGATCGGATCGTCGTGCGCGGCGACATCGACGCGCCGTTCCACTACTTCGTGAACGGCGTGCGACGCGGCTTCGCGGAGTTCGAGACGATCCGCGAGAACAGCGCGTTCGTCCCGGAGGTGCGCGGCGTGCCGTACGGCAACCAGTACCCGGAGGCCTTCCGCCGGCTCCTGGTCGAGAACGGCATCCTGAACGCCGACTTCACGCCGAATGGAGGCACCGCGGCAGCCAACGGTTGGACCCTGCGGGACCCCGAGTTCGACGAGGAGGGGCACCTGATCAGCGATCACGAGTGATCCGCCGGCAAGGCGGCACGCTGCCGGGACGGGATCCGCCACCACGTGGCGGATCCCGTCCCGGCACCGTACCATTCCCACGCCTGGGAGCTGAATTGCCCCTGCGGTCCTCTCGGCCCTCTCGAGCCGTCCGAGTGGGCAGAAACCCCTGACTCCGGATCGATATCGACCGATCATTCCCTGGCGCTCCCGAACCCCGAACCCCGCGACGCACCTCCCTCCATGCTCAAGAGCCTGACCCGATTGAAGAAATGGCTGGGACGACGCTTGCGCGATCCGAAGCCGATGACGATCGAGGAGTGGGCGGCGCACCACGAAGTCACCGTGCTGCGCGACCTCGAGAAGATCCTGCCCTACCTGCCCGAGGAAGGGGGCGGCGTCTACATCGACGTCGGCGCGAACATCGGGCTCTTCTCCGACCACCTGATGCGGCGGCGGCCCGCCTCTCGCGCCTACCTCTTCGAACCGGTGCGCCGGTACTTCGAGCTCTGCCAGGAGCGCTTCGCCGATCGCGACGAGGTGATCGTCGAGAACTTCGCGATGGGCGTCGCCAACGGCGAAGCGACCATCTACAAGCCGGAGCACAACTACGGCGGCAACTCGATGGTCGAGGAGCTGATGTTCGACCAGCGCGAGTGCTCGCTGGTTCACAAGAGCACTGTCTTTCACGAGGAGACGATCCAGGTCCGGGTCTTCGACGAGTACGCGCGAGAGCACGGCATCGAGGGCGCCGACCTGATCAAGACCGATACCGAGGGGCACGACTACGCGGTGCTCAAGGGGATGCTGCCCTTCATCGAGCGGTGTGACCCGAAGCCGATCATCTACTCGGAGCTGATGGCGGAGTGGTATCACCCTCACGCGAAGGTGCAGTCCGAGGTGATCCACGCCCTCTTCGATCTCGGCTACCAGGAGGTCGACATCGCCTCGATCAAGCAGATCGACGACGTCCTCTTCCTGCCCGAGGGGATCGAACGGATCTCGTGACGGCGCCCCGAGGTGGTGAGATCTTGCCCCGGAGGTGCAACGGGTGAAGATCGCGAGCCTCCTCAAGCACAAGTTCCTGCGTGACTCGACCACGCTCCAGGTCGGAGCGATGTTCGGGGCGGGGGGGAACCTGGTCAGCGCTATCGCGCTGACCAGACTGCTGGGAGCGAAGCTCCAGGGCGAGTTCTTCGTCGCGTTCTCCCTCTACGGGTCCTTGTGGTTCCTGGTCAACCTGGGGCTCTACCAGGTGACGATCAGCCAGGTCGCCGCGGCCACCGCGCGAGGCCAGCGCGGAAAGGCGATGGGGTGGCTGGCGTTCCTGATCAAGGCCTACGCGACGATCGGCATCGTCGTCGGGGTGATCGGCTTCTTAGCTCTCCCCGCCCTCGCGGAACACGTGCTGCACGCGCGCGTGGAGATCGGGTGGTGGGCCGCGTATCTCTCGCTCCTCCCGCTGATCGAGCTGCCGCGCGTAGTTGCCAGCGCGGCGCTGCAGGGCACGCGCCGGATGATGCCGCTGACCCTGATCGAGAATGGTCAGGAGCTGGTCCGCATGTTCCTGGTGATCACCGGGGCGCTGGTAACGGGAAACGCGCTCGGACCGGTGGTCGGCACGATCCTCGCCTCGGCCTACGGTTCGGCGTTGGCGGTCTCCGTCTATCGCCGCGAGAGCCGTCGCCCGGAGACGGAGCTGCCGCGGATGCGGGAGGTCCTCTCCGCGGTGAAGGAGGTGCCGCTGACGGTCGGCTTCCGCCTCGGCATCCGGCTCGGGATCATGCGCAACATCGGGATTCTCGGGACGCAGGTCTTCCCGATCCTCTTGCTCGAACGCTTCGGCAGCAGCGAGTGGGTCGCCTACCTGCGCATCGCGCAGCGGATCATGAATGTCGCGCAGATGATGGTGGCCGGGATCAGCCGCACGGTGCTCCCCACCTTCAGCGGGTTCGCCGGCAAGAAGGACTACCGGATGCTGCGCCGGCAGTACTACCGGGTCAGCTTCTCGAGCTGCGCGATGATCGCCGTCGGATTCCTGATCGCCGCGCCGATCGTCCCGAGCGTGATCGCCTGGCTCTTTCCCACCGAATACCACGAGCCCGTGTGGCGCATCTGCTTGATCCTGGTGCCCGGATTCCTGGCGATGTCGCTGGCGGTGGCCAACGACACCTTCTACCTGGTGACCGATACGCTGCGGATCGCGATCTACGTGAACATCTCCGGGATGATCATCAACTCGACCCTGATGGGAGTCCTCGCCTGGATGTTCCCGACGGTCGGGGCGGCGTGGGGGCTGACGCTGACGATGCTGTGGGGGATCAACCACATGCTCTACGCGACGTGGTGGTTCCACCGGAACGTGCAGAAGATCGCTGTGGAGTGATCGCTTCGGTCGGGCCTACCGGTCACTCTCGTGCCCGCCGTAGGGGCCAGAAGGCCAACCCGATCCGGTTTCTTGCTCCCCCGGGCCGAATGGGGTATCAGTGGCCGGCTGAAGGACACCGATGAGCCGCTCTCGCTGCCCCGACATCGAGCTGTCGGTCAGGAGCTTCGGGGAGCACGAACCAACCGCGCGCAGTTATGACCCATCTACGAGTCCGTGTTCTGATCGCCTGCGTTCTGGTCATTCTCGGCTCGACCGTGGCGCTGGCCCAGAGCGATGACAGCCTCGCGGAGATCGTCGACCGGCTCGTCAGGGCTCAGGATCCAGCGCAGGTCCGCGTGGACCTGGGGCTCTCCTGCCTCGAGGAGCTGAAGAGCCACCCGAATCCCGACCAGGAGAGAGAGGTCCAGCTCGCGATCGGGCTGGCGCTCGCCGAGCTCGAGCGCTTTCGCGAAGCCCGGGACCACTTCAAGGCCGCGGAGCAGCTGTCCCGCGAGACTGATGACAAGAGATGCCTCTGCCACTGCCTCTGGGAGCGGGCGGTCATGTCCTTCAATCTGGGTGAGCTCGAGGACTCCATCACCTCCTCGACAGAGAGCATGGCCGTCGCCGAGTCCACGAACCGGCCCGAGGTCCTCTGGCGCGCGGCGAACATCCTCGGCCTGGCGCAGGAACGGGCAGGAGAACAGGACGCGGCCCTCGAGGCGTTCTCGCGTGCTCTCGAAGCCGCGGAACAGATGGGTGACCGAGCCGGTGCGGCGGTGGTGCTGGGGAACATCGGCATCGCCAGGATGAACCTCGGGGAGTGCGACCAGGCGATCGAGACCTTCGAGCGGGCTCTGGAGATCCAGGACGAGCTGGGGGACGAACAAGGTCTGCCTTCGACCCTGGCCAATCTCGGGGATGTTCATCTCCTGATCGATGAGCCGGAGGTCTCGCTCGATTACCACCAGGAGGCGCTGCGGCTTCGAGAAGAGCTCGGGGTCGAGTCGGAGGTGTCTCGGTCACACCACAGCCTCGGAGTGATCCACTACTCTCGAGGGGAGCACGACCTGGCGTTGCAGCACTTCGAGCAGGCCATGGAGGTGCGTCGACGGTTGGAGATGGCGCCCGAGCAGGCGGAGACCCTCACGGCGATGGCCCTGGTGTACGCGGCGCTGGACCGAGATGAAGATGCCGTCGACACGGCCACGCGTGGCATCGATCTCTCCGATCGGCTGGAGATGAAGGGGCGCCGGACGGGACTCCTCGAAGGTCTCGCCAGGGTCCATGAGAGACTGGGTGATCACGCCAAGGCGCTGGAGACGTTTCGCGAGGCCCAGGCCGTCGAGCGAGAGCAGCGCTCCCTGGAGACCCTCCAGAGCTACGCGAAGTTCCAGGCCGACCTGGAAGCCGCGGAGCAGGAGAAGGAGATCACCGCCCTCACGCAGGAGAAGGAGATCCAGGCCCTGGCGTTGAAGCGGCAGGAGCTGATCCGCAATGTCCTGTTGATCGGGTCCGTTCTCCTGGCGGCGTCTGCCCTCGCCGGCTGGTATGCGTGGGCTGCGCTCCGTCGAGGTCACCGCGCGCTGGCGGCGGTGAACACCCGGTTGATCCAGGTCAACGGCGAGCTCGAAGAGGCTGCCCGTCGAATCAGGGATCTCGAGGACATCCTCCCGATCTGCTCCTTCTGCAGCAACATCCGTGATGAGGAGGGAGAGTGGCACTTGCTGGATGAGTACCTCGTCGACCGAGGTGGTGCGGGTTTCACGCGCGGCGTCTGTCCGACGTGCCTCGAGAAGCACTACCCGGAGACCCGATCCGTTCCGGTACGGACCTGATCGAGAAGAAGACGGGTTCGCCGAAGACCGCGGCCCGTGACCGCGGAGACTGATACAGCCCAGCGCTTCGTGGTGCCGCGACGAGGGCGCGTTTCTCCCCCCGCACCTCTTCCAGTACGATGCCCGGCCCCGAGCTCGGCGGCTCCCCCCACCGCCGCCGGGCCGACAGTCGTTCATGGATCCCTATCTCTACCAGTACCTCCTCGGCGGCTTCGTCTTCCTGGTCGGCCTCGTCTTCGCCTGGCGGCAGGGGTACATTGGCCTCCGCGGCCGCAAGCTCCTCAACCTGGCCATCCTGCTCGGCGGGCTCGGCTTCTTCGCCGTCTTGCAGGGATACCTGCAGTACGGCGAGATGAGCGAGCGGGAGGCGGTGCCCTACCAGGGCGAATTCGAGCGCAAGGAGGTGCTCGGCACCGGGCTCGACTACGGGATCATGATCGGCTACTTCGCCGTGATCCTCCTGATCGGAACCTGGTTCGCGCGCAACCAGAAGACCACCAAGGACTTCTTCTTTGCCGGGCAGCGCTTCCGCTGGTGGGTGATCACCTTCAGCCTGGTCGCGACGACCGTCGGCTCCTACAGCTTCGTCAAGTACAGCCGCGTCGCCTTCGACTTCGGGACCGCCAGCTCGCAGTCGTACCTGAACGACTGGTTCTGGGTGCCGCTGATGGTCTTCGGCTGGCTGCCGATCTTGTACTTCTCGCGGGTCACCTCGGTCCCCGAGTACTTCGAGCGACGCTTCGACCGCAAGGTGCGCGGCGTGGTGACGGTGCTGATCCTGGTCTACCTGATCAGCTACGTCGGGGTGAACCTCTTCACCATGGGCAAGGTGCTCAACATCCTGCTCGGATGGGAGGTCCTATTCGCGGCGGCCCTGGTGGCGGGGATCTCGGCGGTCTACGTCACTGCCGGCGGGCAGACCAGCGTGATCGTGACCGACCTCTTCCAGGGGGTCATGCTGCTTCTCACCGGGATCGTGATCCTGGCTCTCGGCGCGGCCTACCTCGGCGGGTTCGGCGAGCTCTGGGAGTTCCTGCCGCGCGGGCACAGAACCGCCTTCGACAACTTCAACAGCGATCCTTCGTTCCCCAGCGTCGGGATCACCTGGCAGGACGGCATTGCCAACACGGGGATGTTCTACTTCCTGAATCAGGGGATCATCATGCGCTTCCTCTCGGCGCGGTCGGTGGAGGAGGGGCGCAAGGCGATGTTCGCCGTGGTGTTGATTCTCATGCCGATTGCGGCCTGCGTGGTCGCCTCGGGCGGCTGGGTGGCGCGCGCGCTGGTGGAAGCGGGGGCGTTGCCCGCCGACATCGAAGCGAAGGAGGCCTTCTTCATCGCGTCGGAGTTCCTGAGCAAGCCGGGGGTCTTCGGCCTGATCCTCGCCGCCCTGACCGCCGCGCTGATGTCGACCGTCGATACGCTGGTCACCGCGGTGGCGGCGATCTTCGTCAACGACGTCTACAAGCCGTACATCCGCCCCGGCGCCGACGACCGCACGCAGCTGCGCGCCGCGCGATTCGCTTCGATCGCCGTGATGCTGATCGGCATCGCCCTGGTGCCGGTCTTCATGCAGTTCAAGACGATCTACGAGGCGCACGGTGCGATGACCGCCGCCGTGACCCCGCCGCTGGTGGTGGCGCTCCTCCTGAGCGTCTTCTGGCGCCGCTTCACCGCCAAGGCCGCCTTGTGGACGCTGGTCGGCGGCGCCGCGGCGATACTCTTCTCGATCTTCGTCCCCGAGGTGATCTGGCCCCTCGCGCACGGCGTGGACGCCGGGGAGCGCGGAGACGGTCTGCTCGGCGGCATGACGCAGTACAAGTTCATGCGCGCCTGCTACGGCGTCTGCGTCTGCCTGGTGATCGCGCTGGTGGTGACGAAGTTCACCAGGCCGGAGCCGGAGGAGCGGATGCGCGGGCTGGTCTGCCCAGGACCGATTCCCGGAGCGGAGCCGGACCAGGAGTGATCGTCCCGACCGAGCGGCCCCGCATTCCTACCGGACGCCCTTGACGATCATCAAGGTCCGGCGAACGGCGGTTGACACGATGACCGTGCGCGAGTCCCATTCCCCCCCCCACGACCTCCAGGGAGCCAAGACCGCGGCAGGGACCACGAACGAATGAAGAAACTCGATACTCTGAAGTGGATCGTCCTGTTGGGAGTGGCCGCCGCTGCCCTCTACTTCCTCCTCCTGCGACCTCACCAAGTCGCCCCTCTGCAGCCGTCGAGAGGGACCGTTCTGGTCGAGGCCCTGGGAACCGGATCGGTGGAGAGTCGTCAGACGATTGAGCTCGGCTTCGAGGTGACCGGGCGCGTTTCGCGGCTGGAGGTGGATCAGGGCGACCTTCTCGAGGAAGGCCAGGTCCTCGCCGCGATCGAGGATGTCACGTTCCGAGCCGAGGTCGAGCTGGAACGAGAGGAGGTCCAGCTCGCACGATCGACGTTGCTCCGGCTCGACGCGGAGATCGATAGGGCCGAGGCGGTACTGGAAGGCGCGGCATCGAATCTAGGTCGCTTTCGTCCCCTGGTGGAGAGCGGCGTGGCTTCGCTGGAAGATCTGGATGTCGCTGAGGAACGCCACGAGGTGGCCCTCGCGGAGTTGGCCCGAGCGAAAGCCGCCGAGATGGAAGGCAAGCGAGCCCTGGCGACCGCCGAGCGCCGCCTTGCTCGTGCCGAGGCGGATCTGGCGCGCACGGTGGTCACCAGCCCGACGAAGGGAATCGTCCTCCGCCGCGAGCGTGAAGTCGGCGACGTCGCCGTGCCCGGCGCCTCGGTCTTGAGGATCGCGTCGACCGAGACAGTCTGGGCGAGCGTCTGGGTGGACGAGACCTACCTCGCGTCCCTCGCCCTGGACCTGCCGGCCCGCATCGCCCTGCGCTCAGACCCTGACCGGATCCTCCCGGGACGGGTCGCCCGCATCGGACGAGAGGTCGATCGAGAGACGCGTGAGCTGCTCGTCGATGTCGCGTTCGAGAATCCGCCGGAGAGTCTCCTCTTCGGCCAGCGCGTCGACCTGCGCATCGAGCTGGCTCGCAGCGAGAACGTCACGCGGATCCCGGTCGCGGTCCTGGCCCGCGCCGGAGGAGCGGAGGGGATGTTCGTCGCCCGGGGCGGTCGCGCGAGATTCCTGCCGATCGCGCTCGGCTCCCGCGGCCGGGAATTCGTCGAGGTGGCCGACGGCCTTCCCGATGATGCCGTGGTCCTGCCCTCGCACTACACCGATGGCCGCGCGGTTGCCGAGGGGGATCGCCTCAGTCTCGTTCTCGATGAGGAGATCTCGCGGTGAACCTGGCCTTGCGCGACATCCGGCACGATCTCTCCCGCTTCCTGCTGACCGCGATCGGGCTGGGCCTCCTCCTCTCGGTGGTGCTGGCGATGACCGGGATCTACAACGGCATCCTGGTCGATGCGACCGCGCTCCCCGATGAGCTCGAAGCAGATTTGTGGGTGGTGCAGCGCGACACGCGTGGGCCGTTCGCCGAGCCGTCGCAGATCCCCGGGGAACTGGAGGAGCGCGCGCGGGTCGTGCCCGGCGTCGAACAAGCGCGCAGCTACGTCTCTCACACGATCCAGCGGACTCTCGAGGACGGCCGGCCGATCCGGATGACGGCGGTGGGGCTGGCTTGGCCCGACGACCGCGGCCAGAACCTGCCGCTGGTCGAAGGTCGGGCGATCTCCCAGGGACATTACGAGCTCCTCGCCGATCGCTCGCTCGGATTCCAGCTCGGCGAGGAACTGAAGTTCGGCCGCGACCTATACACCGTCGTCGGGATCACGGAGGGGCTGCTCGCCTCGGGGGGCGATCCGACCGCCTTCTTCACGCGAGCCGATCTGCTCGAGATCCAGAACGACATGGCCAACGAAGCGCTGCGCCTGGAGCGGGAGGCTCGGACGGCGCGGGTCCGCGTCAGCGAGCTGGGGCGCGATCCCGAGATGGTTCGATTCTCCACCAGCGAGACGGAGCTCATTCCCGGTCTCGCTCCCCCGCGCATCTCGGCGGTCATGGTGACCTTGCTGCCCGGTGCGGATCCGCAGGAGGTGCGCAGTCGGCTCGAGGGGTGGCAGGACGTCTCCGTGTACACACAACAAGAGCAGCGCGACCTCATCCTCGGCGGGCTCGTGGAGCGCACACGTCGTCAGATCGGCCTCTTTCGCGCGCTGCTGGTGGTCATCTCGACGATTTTGATGGGGCTGATCATCTACACCATGACCGTCGACAAGCTGCACTCGATCGCGCTGCTGAAGCTGCTCGGCGCGAAGACGGTGGTGATCCTCGGGATGATCCTCCAGGAATCGCTGATCCTCGGGGGGATCGCGTACGGCTTGGCGCTGGTGATCGGGAACGCCACCTTCCACCGCTTCCCTCGACGCGTCTTGATCGACGACTCGCACCGGCTGGGCCTGTTCGCCGTGGTCATCGCGATCTCGATCGTCGCCAGTGCGGCGGGGATGAAGCGGGCGCTCGCCGCGGATCCGAACGAGGTGCTGGCGCAATGAACTCCTCTGAGCCGGCGGTCGAGGCGATCGGCCTCACCAAGAATTACGGTGAAGGCAACACCTTCGTCCGTGCCCTCGACAGGGCCTCCTTCTCGATGCACCGGGGCGAGGTGGTCGCCTTGCTGGGACCTTCCGGCTCGGGAAAATCGACCTTGCTCACGATCCTCGGCCTGATCAACGATCCCGACGGCGGTACCTTGCGGATCGGCGGCCGGGACGTGATCAGCGACGGTGCGCTCGTCGCCGACGCGACGCCGATCCGGAGGAGAAATCTCGGGTTCGTCTTTCAGCGCTCCAACCTGATCCCGTTCCTGAACGCGGAGGACAACGTGCGGATCGTGCTCGAGCTCGACGGGGTCCCGCGTGGGCCGGCGCGCCGCCGTACACGAGCGATTCTGGAGGAGCTGGACGTCGCGGACCGGGCTCGCCACTGGCCGGCGCAGCTCTCCGGCGGCCAGCAGCAGCGTATCGCCATCGCGCGCGCCCTGGTGCACGAGCCGGCGCTATTGCTCGCCGACGAGCCGACTGCTGCTCTCGACAGCCAGCGCGGACGCCAGGTGATGAGCCTCTTCCGCGCCGCCGCCGTGGAACGGGGTGCCGCGGTGCTGGTCGTCACGCACGACCACCGCGCGCTCGATCTCGTCCACCGAACCTTCGAGATCGAGGACGGGATCCTGTCGGCGGACGTGGACGTTCATGCGCCATGAGCAGGTGGCTCGATCGGAGAAAGAGGCCGACGATTCCCTGGAGTTCAGCTGTTCCGGGGAGGATCATGCGCCCTTTGCGCGGGAAGGCTCCCGTCCTGCCGCCGGCACGAATTCAGGTCCATGATCCTCTCACTAGCCCTGCTCTGTAGCGCTCCCCTCGCGCAGGAACCCGACCTCGCTCCGCAAGCCGCCCCGCTCCTGGTCACGGTTCAGCCGTACGCCGGCCTGCTGGACTACGACAACTCCGAGAAGGAGAGCGGCTGGCTCTGGGGCACGTACGGGAGCGCCTACTCCGGCCGGCACAAGCTCGAGCTGGGGTACGAGTACACCGAGCTGTGGTACCACGATTCGAGAGTCCTCGAGCAAGACGACTTCACAGTCGTGTACACCAACTACTTCGATCCAAGCTACTTGGGTCGTATCGGCGCACACTACGTGGCGTCGACGGACGTTTGGTCCGATGGCGGAAGGACCCTGTTCGGAGGTTTGAAGTACTACGAGGGTCTGGAGTTCGATGCAGGTCTCGACGTCTACTACACCCACTATCCCGACTATCCGGGCGCTGCTGGCACACCTCGAGGGCTCGATATCTGGCAGGTCTCGCCGTCGATCGGTCAGGCGTTCGGTGACTTCGAGAGCACGTGGGGGAGTTTCTACGCGAGGCTGGGCTACGTGCACATTCACCCCGTGGATTCGGATCAGCTGCACCTGGACAGCGGCTACGACTCGGTCCAGGCGGCACTGAGCAACTTCAACGGTGCCTGGACGACGGCGGCCGACGTCTGGGTGGGGACGCAGGTGTTCGGCGTGAGGAATGACGGCTTCACGGTGTACAACCTGGCCGAGGAACACCGCGGCGGGGGACGGCTCGCGGTGTCGTACGTTCTCGGCGACGCCGTGTCTCTCAAGGTGTCTCTCGCCTACGAGCGCTTCCGAGAGGTGCAGAACGACTCTGATTCGGGGGCGGCGACTCTCGTCGGCTTCCTCAGCTTCAGCTTCTGACGGGGGGCCTCTCGATCGATGACCGCCGCGGCCTTCCTGCTGTTGGCCCGAGCCGGCTCCCGGCGCGCCGGGTGATCAGAAGCAGTAGAGCTTCCCGGCAGTCCGCACCCAGATCCTCCCGTCCTCGAGCGTGGGCGTCGCGTAGCACTGCTCGCCGAAGCTCGCCGTGTGCACGGCGTCGAGGCCCTTGTCGGTTTCGAGGACGGTCAGGAGACCCGACTGCCCCAGGAGGTAGATCTTGCCGTCTCCGGCGACCGGTGAGGCGTAATAGGCATCGATGCCGTCCTCCAGTCGCCCCTTCTCGATCAGCTCACCGGTCGCGGGATCCAGCAGCGTGATCAGACCGCTCTGATCACCGAGCATGTAGTAGACATCGCCGTAGATCAGCGGCGACGGCAGCTGGGGGATGCCGCGGTAGTAGTCCCAGAGCACCTGGCCCTCCGTCACGTCGCCCTCGCCTCCGACCTTCACCGCCAGCGCGCAGTTCACCGCGGCGAGGGAGGCGCGCATCATCTTCCATTCCCCGGCGTCGAGCGAGCCGTCCGAGTCCAGGTCGAAGAAAGGGAAGAGACGACCGACTCGCTCCTCGGTGAGCTCCGCTCGGGCGACGCGACCGTCGCCGTCTCCGTCCATCGCCTCGAGTCCCTCATCGAACTCCGGCATCTCGATCTGGTTGCCGAGGTTGTTGGCCGGCGAAGCATAACCGTGAATCCAGAGCGTGTCCCCGAGGAGGACGGGAACCGACTTCATCTCTCCTGGCAGGCCGTTCACCCACCACCGCTCCTCGCCGGTCAGGGCGTCGTAGGCGATGAGCTGAAACGAACCTGGCAAGAGCACCTCGTCGCGCCCGTCAACGGCGCGGCGAACGACTGGGGTACAGTGGCCGCTGACCGCCTGCGGGCGCGCGACCTTCCAGCGCACCGTTCCATCTCGCTTGTCCACGCCGAGAACGTAGGAGTCGATCGACTGATCGCAGGGCAGGACCACGACCTCACCCACGATCACCGGCGACGCCCCCATCCCGTAGATGTTGTCGAACGGGCCCAGCGGCAAGCGCCACCGCTCCTCGCCCTCGTGGTCGTAGGCGAGCATTCCGTACTCGTCGAAGAACACGGCAACGGTGTCCTCGTCCACGGCCGCCGAGGCGGCAGCGGGGTGGTTGTCGGAGTGGAACTTCGTCCGCCGGGGGCGTGGCGACTCGCGGCGCCAGAGGGTCTCGCCCGTCTCGCGATCGAGCGCGTAGGTGAAGAGCTGCTCGCCCTCGAGCCCGGTGAGGAAGACCTTGTTACGGCTCAGGATCGGCGAGGAAAACCCCGCCGGGAAGTCGCACACCCACCTCGTTTTCGCCTCGGGGCCGATCGTCGCGGGATAGCTGCCCCTGGCGATGCCCGTCCCGTTGGGCCCTCGATAGCGATTCCAGGCGGCGCCCTTTCCGGGGTCCATTTGTACCTGGACGATGATGGCGAGGAGCATTCCCGTCAGGGTCGCGATTGCCGTGCTCATACCGATACCGTACCCGCGGTACTTTGGGGAGGAACCCCCTCTTCGCCAGGATCGATGTAGCGGTTCGGTTTGCCTCGGGCAGATCCTGCACACCGAGGAGGAAACCGCATACCCCACAGCATCGGCAGGCTCATCCTCCGGAGGATCTACCGCAGCCGATCAAGGACACCCCGCGCATCACTGGCGGCTTCCGAGTCGGACGGCGTCAGACGAAGGACCGCGCGTGCCGCTTCGTCTCGCACCCAATCCTCGTCGTCCTCCAGGAGCTCGAGCAATCGCGGCACGGCCCTCTCCGCGGTTTCGCCCATCGGGCCGAGGTTGCGACAGGCGCGCGCTCGGACCACGGCGAGGTCGTCGTCGAGGGCCCATTCGAGCCAGGGAAGCGATTCGGAGCCGATCCCGGCCAATGCTTCCGCGCAGGATTCGAGCTCCCAGAAGGTATCGCTCCCCGGAGCGCGCCGGTCGGCGACGTCGTAGCGCCACGACGAGATCATGAACGGCGCGGCGGGGGCGGCCTCCGCTCCCAGCTTCGTCAGGTGCTCGGTGGCGAGGAGCCTGGCGCCTGGACGCCAGTGCTGGAGCCCCTGCACGCAGGCCGGCAGCGCGTCGGCTTCGCTCTTCGCGAGGACATCGAACAGCTCGCGTACCTGGAGCGTCCGCCAGTTGCGGACGGCCATCTCGAGCTCGGCCAGGAGGGCTTCGGTCGTGCGCTGGGACTCTTCCTGAGCGCCGGGGCCGAATGCTGGCCTGACCATCGCAGGATTCGAGTAGGGGAGGGCCGGGCCGGATGAACCACACGCGGAAGTCGGGGCGAGGAGGAGCACGGCGAGCGTCCTCAGAGGGATGGTCCACCGGTGCTCTCGTCGTTCGTCGAAGAGGAGATTCATGGGGATGCCGGGAGCGCGGACGAAGCGGTCGGAGTCGCGTGCAGCTCACTCCAACCGACCCTGACGCTGCAGGTTCCGACGGTTCCACCTTCGTCCCTGCCTCGTGCCTCCGCGGCGGCGGGGAAGGAGGGAAGGGCTCCCCCGACCCGCCCGATGGCTCGTGGGTGGTGCGGATGATCCGCCTCTGGCGGGGGTCGCTGTCCTCCCCTCCCCGATCCGACCGGGCTCAGGCCGCCGAGATCATCGTGTGCAGTCGGGTCACCGCCGCGCGGTCGCTGTCGAGCTGGAGCCTGGCGTACGCTTCGCCGAAGTCGGTCCAGAGGGACTCCGACCACCGCTCGTCGAGCACCTTCGCCCGCTCCTCCGGGGTGGTGCGCAGGCCGTAGGGCCACTCGATCACCTGCTCGTCACCGAGCTGCCAGTGGGCGGGCATCTGCAGGTCGATCAGGTCGAGGTGTCTCGCCAGGCCGACGTCCTCCACCACCTCGCGGCGGATCGCCGCCTCGATCTGCTCGTCGAACTCGATCCGACCCTCCAGCGGGCCCCAGGTCGGGTCGACTCCCACCGAGCGGCGCAGGAGGAGGTAGCGCACCCCCTGCGGAAGCACGCGGTAGACGAAGACCTTGATCCTGTGCTGCAAGTCAGTCATCGGTGGGGATAGCTGGAGAGCCGACTTACGGTCTCGACCCGAATGGTGCGGGGAACCGCCTGGCGAGAATCCGACATCGGGGTTATCGGCGCCTCTGGAGGAGCGTCTTGACCCGTGTAGGCTGGTGGTGTGAACCAGCAGCAGGAAGAAGAGGCCCTGAAGAAGGCCGTGGAGCGTCTCGACGCGCTGATCAACTGGGAGCACCGCGACCGGCGGGGGGGGATGGACCGCACCCTCGAGCCGATTCTCGACGTGCTGGCACGCCTCGGCGACCCGCACCAGGCGTGGCGGGGGGTCTTGGTCGCGGGGACCAAGGGAAAGGGCTCGGTGGCCGCGCTGGTGGCCTCCGCGCTGCGCCGCGCCGGGATCCCCGTGGGGGCGTACAGTTCGCCCCATGTAGAGCGAGTCAACGAGCGGATCCGGATCGATGGGGAGGAGGTGGCGGACGGCGAGCTGGCCGCGGCGCTCGAGGAGGTGCTCGACGCCCGCGATCGGGCCCTGGCGGAGGGCGGTGCCGGTGGGGCGGCGACCTGGTTCGACTCGATGACCGCCGCGGCGTTCCTGCTCTTCGCGCGAGCCGGAGTCGAGTGGGCGGTGGTCGAGGTGGGGATCGGCGGGCGCCTGGACTCGACCCGGGCGGTGGAGGCCCCCGTGGCCGTGGTCACCAACGTCGACCTGGAGCACACCGCCACCCTGGGCGATACCCGAGCGGAGATCGCCTTCGAGAAGGGCTCGGTGATGGCCCGCGGCGGCGTGCTGGTCACCGGGGTTCGCCCCGAAGGGGGCGACGAGGGGGAGGACGAGGCCTTCGAGGTGCTCGAGGAGCTCGCCGAGGAGCGCGAGGGACGGCTCGTCGCCGTTCCGCAGGGTGGGGCGCTGATCGAGCGGAACCTGGCACTGGCTGGCGCTATCCTCAACGAATTGGGTCGATGTGGCGCTCAGAACCGGGACGGAACTCTACTCTGGCGCTCCGGCCTCGACGCCGAAGCGGTCCTGGAGGCTCGCCTGCCGGGGCGCCAGGAGCGCTTTCGGGCGGGGCGGGTGACGGTGGTCCTCGACTCGGGGCACGTCGCCTCCAGCGTCGACCAGGTGCTGCGCGAGGGGGAGAGTGATCCCGAGCTGGGGCGGCGGCCCAAGTTGCTGCTCGCCCTCGGAAAGGAGAAGGACGTGGAGGGGATTCTCAAGGCCCTCCTGGGGCGAGTCGATAGGTGCCTGTGTACCTCCTGTCCGCAGGGGCTACTCCTCTCCGCCGAGGAACTGGCGGAGGTCGCCTTCGAGGTCGGGCACGACCCGGAGGTCTGGGAGGAGCCTCGCGAGGCGCTCGTGGAGCTGATCCAGGACGCCGAGCAAGGCGGCGGGTGGGTGCTGGTGACCGGATCCTTCTACCTCGCCGGCGAGCTTCGCGCCGAGCTGCTCAACGCTTCGACCTGACTCACCTCAGGGGGGCCAATGCTGACCATCGTTTCCGACCTCCTGCTCACCGACTCATTCCTGATCAAGGGCAACGTCGAGAACAAGTACACGCGGCTCAGCCAGGTGCTCGACGAGCATCGGAAGTACTTCATCAAGGTACGCGACGCGACGCTGGTCGATCTCAAGACCTGCGATCGCATCCAGACCCCGCTCCTGCACGTCAACGTCGACGAGATCCTCCTGGCCCACGAGTTCCTGGACGAGTCGAGTGACGCGCACATGCGCCAGATGACCCGCGACGACGAGCTCCACCGGGTCCGGGTCTTCTACACCGGCAACCTCAACGTCGAGCTGGCGGGGTATCTGCGCCCCGGCGCGTACGAGGCGGCCGATCCCGTCTCGCGCCGCTTCTTCGTGCTGCGCAACCCCACCCTCGGTGGGTTCACGCACCACGACGATCAGGATCTCAAGCTGCTGACCAACCTGAGCTACGCGATCTTGAACAAGATCCGGCTGTCGTACATCTACGACTTCAATTGATCGGGGCGGCCGTCGCCGGCCTCCGGACCTCGGTTTCTCTCGCCTCCCCCATACCCGCCGCACGTAGCTCGTCCAGTGATCTACTCCTCGAACGCCAAGCCGGCCGCCACTCAACTCGGCCAGCTCCTCCTCAAGACCGGCAAGATCTCCGTCGACGAGCTCGAACGCGCGCTTTCCCACAAGCGCGAGACGGGCCTGCGCCTCGGACAGGCGTTGATGGACCTGCATCTGGTCGATGCGGAGGACATCTCCGAAGCGCTTCGTGAGCAGGGCAAGATCAGCTGCATCAGCCTTCGGTCGGAAGTCGTGGACCGGGAAGTCGCCACCCGGCTCGATGAGGCATTCTGTCGGAAGCACGTCGCCATTCCGGTCAACGTCAATCGCTGGAATCACCACCGTGGCGATGAAGGACCCCGCGGACGTCTATGCGATCGACGAGCTGGTCCGTCTCCTGGGAACCCGGGTGATCCCCGTCTACGCCGAGCCAGTGCGGATCGAGGAGTGCCTCGACTACGCCTACGGTGGTCCGGACGAGCCCGAGGAGGCCACCCCCGAGCTCGAGGAGATCGTCGACAATGCAGGGCTCCTGACCTACGCCGGATTGTGATGATTTAGGGTCGATTTC
>CAZCAC010000003.1:0-151672 GCA_964496575.1 uncultured Planctomycetaceae bacterium
CTGCAACTCTGGACTCTGCGAGCTCCTCCTCCTCGGCGAGCTCTGCGATGAAACGCCGCGATCTCCGCCTCCTCCGCGACTCTCCTCTCGCTACCGCACCGCCCCCGAGGCGGCATAGCTCCTCGGAGCCCGCGCGCTCATCGACGAGGGCGCCCGCTTCGCACTCGCCTCCCTCGGACTCCCCGACAACGTCCCCAGCGGCGGGCCATTGCGCCGGTAGTCGTTGGTCCACCGCGCGAGGTGCGCGCCGGGGCAGAGGGTCGACTTCCAGTGGCGGTGGCCGACCACCGCCGAAGCGGGGATCGCGTGCGACTCCCGCAGCTCGGCGAGCAACCTGGTCAGCGCGTCGAGGGAAGCGGCGGTGGGGCGCGTCTTCTCGAAGTTGCCGAGGAGGCAGATGCCGATGTTGTTGCGGTTGTTGATCCCCCCGGCGTGCGCGCCCTGCCAGGTGAGATCGCGCCCGTGGAAGGTCCGGCCCGCCGCGTCGATCAGGAAGTGATAGCCGATGTCGCCGTAGCGACGATTGTCCATGTGGTTGCGCTGCACGCTCCTCAGGGCGCCGACCGAGTCCGACAGGTTCCCGTCGAAGCGCGCTCCGGGGACGTCGGCGGTGTGGTGGATGGTGATCCGCTGGTAGCCGCCCCGGGTGGCGGTCAGGCGACTGGCGACGGGGCTGCGCGCGCGCCAGCTGGAACGGGGCAGCACGCCGCCGGGGGGAACCGGGGTGGTCGAGCCGCCGTCCATTCGATCGATCCGGGCCAGCCCCGCGCGGGCGAGGTCGAGCTGGAGGGAGGAGGCGAGGGGATCGGCGAGCACGCGTCCGTAGCCGGAGCGAGCCGAGTCGACCCGGACCTGCCAGGTGGTGGTACGCGTGCCCTCGCGCTGGAGCTCGGTATCGGCGAAGGCCGTGCGCCCGTCGGCGAGAGCCAGCTCGCCCTGGATCCGCCAGTAGGGGTCGTAGCGCGCGGCGTCCCCGGCCAGCCAGCGGTCGATCGCGTCCAGCTTGGCCCACCCCTCCGGCTGGCCGACCCAGTCGGGAGCGCCCGGTCCGAAGCTGCCGGGCCCGGGGTCGTAGGTGTGCTTCCCGCGGGGGGCGGTGCAGCCCACGAGGAGGGCGAGCGCCAGGCAGGCGAGGACGCGCAGCCTTCGGGGAGCGGGAGGACACAGAACCCGAACAGGAGCGCAGCTCTTCATATCGCGTCCATACCCGATTATGAGGGTCGATACAAAGGCCCAGTCGCGACAAGCGAAACACTCCTACAATCCTCGGACGTTCTCCGGTGCCTGTTCCCGGAAACATCCAGCTCCACGCGCGATCCGCACCGACCCGACCATGCCGATTCGAATCCTCACCGGTCTCATCCTGCTCGCCGCCTCGGGGCTCCCGTCCCCGGCCCTCCCCGGCTCCCTCGCGCCGGTCCAGGGATTCGGCGATGAAGAAGAGCTCGAGGCGCTCCTCGCCGAGGAACGGCTCGAGGCCGATCGGCTGCGGCGGCGCGGGGACTACCCGGGCGCGAGACGGCTGCTCGGCGAGCACCTGCGGGACGAGGAGACCGACGCGGAGAGCCGCGCCCTCCTCGCCCGCGTCTACCTCGACCAGGGGGAGTGGGAGAAGGCCGAGAAGCAGGCGCGGCGCGCGCTGGAGCAGTGCCCCGAGGGGGCGCGGGCCACGCGGGCGCTGATCGTCCGGACCCTGGCCGACCTCCTGCACCGCCTCGGCCGCGACGGGGAGGCCCAGCGGCTCCTGAACGACGAGGAGAGCTCGCTCGCTCCCCGTGAGGACGCGCGTGATGCGTGGATCCTGGCGGAGGTCCAGCGCCGGCTCCGCGGGCGCGAGGAGGCGGTCGCGCTCGTGCGTCTGGGGGCGGGCTCGCCCAGCGATCAGGGGTGGGAGGGTCTCCTCTGCAAGGCTCGCTGCACGCGGCGGCTGGGGCGGCTGGAGGCCGCGGACAAGGTGCTCATCCTCGCGGACCGCGTGGCGCGCGAGGGGGAAGGGGAGGAGCCCGACATCCTGGCGGCGCTCGGCGACCTCTACTTCGAGGCGGATCGCGAGGTCGCCGAGGGCGCGGCGCGATCGGCGGCGCGGATGTACGACGCGGCCCTCGCCCTCGACGACGGCCACGAGGGAGCGCTGCTGGGGATGGTCGCGATCCACCGCACCAACTGGCAGCGCCACCGTCGCAGCGCCGGCGAGTTCCTGCAGCGCGCGCTGGAGCTGCGCCCCGACTCGGTGGAGGCGCGCCTCGTGGCGTGCGAGGGGGACCTCACCCTGGGCAAGCTGCGAGCGGTGCGCCGGCACCTCGAGCAGCTGGAGAGGATCGCGCCCGGGCGGCGCGAGGTCCGCACGCTGCGGGCGGCGCTCTGCTGGATCGAGCACGATCGCGAGGAGTGCGAGGCGATTCTGGCCGAGCTGCACGAGGTCGACCCGACCGACAGCGTCCCGGAGCGGACGATCGGCCGGCACCTCGTCGAGCTCTACCGCTTCGCCGAGGGACTCCCGTTCCTGGAGCGATCGGTCAGCCGCGACACCTCCGACCACGACGCGTGGACCCTGCTGGGTCGGGCGCGGGCCAACACCGGTGACGAGGACGGGGCGCTGGAGGCGCTGAGGCGCTCGCGGATCGAGGGTGGCCTCCGCCAGGACGCGTGGCGGAAGAACACGATCATGGTGCTGGAGCGGCTCTCCCGCGACTACATCTCCGAGGATCACGAGGAGCTCTCGTTCGCCTGGACCCCCGACGCGGCCGAGGTCCTCTCGACCTATCTCGAGCCCTTCTACCGCGAGGCGCGGGAGGAGCTCGCCGAGCGCTACGGCTTCACCCCGGCGCCGGCCCACATCGAGGTGTTCCGGCACCACCGCGACTTCTCGGTACGCTCGACCGGCTTCGAGGGCTTTCCCGCGCTGGGCGTCTGCTTCGGGCCGGTGGTGACGGCGCTGTCGCCGCTCTCGGAGATGCGCGGGACCTTCTCGTGGGCGCGGACCTCCTTCCACGAATTCACCCACGTGATCCACCTGGGGCTGTCGCACAACCGCTGCCCGCGCTGGATCACCGAGGGGCTGGCGACGTGGGAGGAGACGCGCAAGAACCCCGCGTGGGACCGCAACCTCCGCCGCGATCTGGTCGACGCGCGGGCGAATGGCGAGATCTTCCCGGTGCGCGACCTGAACGCGGCGTTCCGCGGACCGAGGATCATCTTCGGCTACTACCAGGGCGGGCTGATCTGCGAGCTCCTGATCGACCGCTTCGGCTTCCCGCCGATGGTGGCCCTGCTCGAGGCGTTCGACCGGGGGGACACGCTCGACGAGGCGCTCGGCTCGGTGTTCGGACTGACCCCGGAGCAGCTCGACGAGGACCTCGCGGCCTTCATCGACGAGAAGATCGCCCCGCTGGCGATCGAGCCGCGCTGGAACCCGAAGGTCCTGCCCCGGCTGCGCCTGTCGCTCCCGCGCGAGGTGCCCGCGGACGGGGCTGGACGCGCGCGCTGGCGCGACATCTGGTGCTCGCTGGCCTGGGGCGCCTGGCAGCGGGGGCGCAACCGCGCGGACGCCGAGGAGGCGCTGCGCCAGGTCCGCCTGGCGGGGGAGGAGCCGCCGCGGGCGCTCTTCCTCCGCGGGGAGATGGCGCTGGCCGAGGGCGACCGGGAGAGCGCCCGGGAGCTCTGGGAGCGGGGATTCGCGGCCGGGGGCGAGGACTTCCGCGCCCGCATCGCGCTGGGCACCGTGCTGATGCAGAGCGACGAGGACGAGGTCGCCGAGGCGCAGTTCCTCGCCGCGGAGCGCGTCTTCCCGGGCTTCGCCGAGCCGGAGCTCTGCGCCGAGTTGAAGCTGGTCTCCCTCTACACCCGGAACGACCGCGAGGACGACGCGATGCGCGCGGCGGAGCGCTACCTCGCCTACGACGCGGGCAGCTACACCTGGCGCCGCCGGGTCGCCGCCTGGCACGCCGAGGCGGGGCGCTGGGGCCCGGTTGCCCGGCTCCTGCGGGAGGCCAACGAGATCGACCCCTTCAGCCGGAGCCTGCACCGCGAGTGGGGCGAGGCGCTGGAGGAGCTGCGTTCCTACGAGGAGGCCCTGCGCGAGTACCGCGTGGCCCTGCTCGTACCCCCTCACCTCGACTCCAGCAAGGAAGGCCCCCTGACCGACTCGATTCGGGCGGACCTCCTCGGTCGTCAGGCCCGGTGCGCCCTCGAGCTCGGGAGGCTCGAGGAGGCACGGGAGAAGGTGGAGGAGTCGCTGGGGCTGGACGAGGAGTCGGAGGTGGCTGGCGAGGTGAGTCGGCGGTTGGGGGACGCGTAAGCTGGTGGCGAAGGCAACGGCGCTAGACGCCTCGATAGCGTTTCGACAGCACCTCGGTCCGGATACCGGAGATTAACCACAGAGGACACAGAGGACACAGAGAGGAGAAGAAGAGCCAGAAATAGAAAGAGAATAAGATAACTATCAGAAGAAGAACCGGCGAAGCCGGTTCTTCTTCTGATAGTTATCTTATTCTGGCTCTTCTTCTCCTCTCTGTGTCCTCTGTGGTTAATCTCCGGTATCCGGACCGAGGCGCTGTCCATACGCTATCGAGATGCTCAGCACCGCTCGTTCAACGGCTGATCAATAGACCTGTGGCTTCACGATCTCGACCAGCAGCCAGCCCCGCAGGAAGCGCAGCGCGTCGAACTTCGAGATCAGCTTCTCGTAGCCGGTGGCCACCGTGAACAGCACCGGATTGAACATGAAGTACGCGGGGTACTGCCCGAGGTACCGGCAGCTCTCCAGCACCAGGCCGGTGCTGTCGCACCACTTGGTGATCGACGCCCTGGTATTGCAGCGGAAGTACGCGGGGAAGGTGTCCTTCGGCGCGCGCCCCTCGACCAGCTTGACGATCCGCGGGTGCAGGCGGTTCGGCGTCAGCCTGGCGACGATCGAACCGTAGTCGCCGAGGTTGGGCACGAGGTAGACGTAGCGGCCGCCCGGTTTTAGCACGCGGTGGATCTCGGCGAACGCGGCGCGCGGGTCGGGGAGGTGCTCCATCAGCGCGCGGGAGATCACCAGGTCGACCGACTCCGACGGCAGCGAGGTGTCCGCGATGTCGCCCTGGTGGAGCTCCAGCTCCTCCAGCTCGGGGTCCTCCTCGAAGTCGACGAGGTCGACGCCGATCAGCCGCCCGGCCTCGCCGCGAAAGGTTCGCAGCACCTCCGCCCGCCGGCCGTAGCCCGCCTCGAGCAGCACCGAATCGGGGCGCAGGTGCGCGCGGATCGCGCGCTCGAGGTGGTGGTAGGGGTGGTCTTCCGCGTCGAAGAAGCGGTCTCGGAGGCGCTCGGTTCGGGTTCTTTGGTCGGGCACGGGTCGCGATCGGGGTGGGAAACGCGGCGACCTCCAGGTCGCGATCGGGAAGTACACGCTCCATTCGATTACCATGACGGGATGGAGCGTGGAAGCGACGACTCGGACTCGGGGCGTTTTTTCGTCGTCGAAGGGGTCGACGGCTGCGGCAAGACGACCCAGGCGGCCCTCCTGGCGCGGGCGCTGGGGGTGAAGGAGGAGCTGCACCTGCGCGAGCCGGGCAGCACCCGCCTCGGGGAGCGGCTGCGCGAGCTGCTCCTCCAGCGGGAGTTCGAGATCGAGCCGGCGGTCGAGGCGCTCCTCTTCGCCGCCGCGCGCCGGCAGATGCTGGAAGAGGTCGTGCGACCCGCCCTCCTCCGGGGAGAGACGGTCGTCTGTGAGCGCTTCAACGCCTCGACCTACGCCTACCAGGCGGTGGCCGGGGCGCTCGACGAGCGCCGCGTCCTCGGCCTCCTCGGCGAGTGGTGCGGCGAGCCGGCTCCCGACCTCGTCCTCGTGCTCGACCTCGACGTCGAGACGGCGGCGGCGCGGCGCGGGGAGGCCTCCGACCGCATCGAGGCGAAGGGCCTGGAGTTCCAGCGGCTCGTCGCCGAGGGCTTCCGGCGCTTCGCCCGGGTCGCCGGGCACGTCGTATTGGTCGACGCCTCCGGGGACGCGGAGGCGGTTCACGCCGCGGTGATGGAGGAGGTGTCCCGTGTGGGTCGATGAGCCGATCGGCCACCGGGCGGTGGTGGAGGGACTCTGGAGCGCCCAGCGGCAGGGACGCCTGCCCCACGCGTTACTCTTCGAGGGGCGGCAGGGGATCGGCAAGTACCTCGCCGCCTCTTGGTTCGCCCAGGGGGTCTTCTGCGCGCTCGGCCCCGGCCCGGCTTGCGGGGAGTGTGGCCCCTGCAAGCGCATCGCCGCCGACAGCCACGCCGACTTATTCCGCCTCGACCCGCTCGAGCGGGAGCTCGAATCGATCGGGATCTCCTCGATCTGCGAGCGGGAGGGCAGCGGCGAGCGCGCGATCGAGTCGTTCCTCTCGCTGCGGCCGCTGGAGGGGAGCTGGCGGGTGGTCCTGGTGCGCGAGTTCGAGCGCGCGACGGTGCCGGCGCAGAACGCCCTCCTCAAGACGCTGGAGGAGCCGGGGGACTCGGCGCTCCTGGTCCTGGAGACCTCGCGCCGCGACCTCCTGCTCGAGACGGTGATCTCCCGTTGCGTCCCCGTGCACCTCGCGGAGCTCTCCACGGCCGAGGGGAGCGAGGTGCTGGCGCGCGAGGGACTGATCGGCGCCGAGGCGGAGCGGCTGGTGCGCTGGAGCAACGGCTCCCCCGGAATCGCGCTCGACCTCCATCGACAGGGTGCCCTCGCCGTGCGGGAGCGCCTCGCCGAGGTCCTCGCCGGGGAGCTCGATCCCCTCGAGGCGACCGTCGCGATCACCGGACTGGACGGTGAGTTCCCCGGCAAGACCCCCGCGGCCCGCGCCCGGGCTCGGGCCCGCGCCGCCCTCGACCTCGTCCTCCGGATCCTGCGGGATCTGTCGAGGGCTCGGTCCGGGATCCCCGCCGGCGAGCTGACTCACGGCGACCTCGTGCCACGCGCGGGCGGGAGCTTCTCGGCGATCGCCGATTCCCTGCGGGAAGGGCTTGCGCTGCGGGGCGACCTGGAGCTGAATCTCTCCCCCGAAGGTGTGCTCGACGCCGCCTTGATGGCGCTGTCACGAGCCGGGAGCCGCGGAGCGGAGGTGAGTTCGAGATGAGGGACTTCAGACAGGTGGTGCGCAAGCTGGCGCTGGAGGACGGCCGCTACGCGGTGGAGGCCTTCGAGTTCCTGTTCGAATCGCTGGAGGCCTCGGTGCACCTGGCCGGTCGGGGGGACTCGGAAGGCGCGGACCGTCACATCACTGGCCAGGAGCTGATCGAGGGGTTGCGGATCGAATCGCGCCGCCTCTTCGGGCCCCTCGGCGCGCACGTCTGGCGCTCCTGGGGGATCGAGCGCACGCTCGACTGGGGGCAGATCGTGTTCCTGCTCGTCGGCCAGGGCCTGCTCAACCGCCGCGACAGTGACACGATCGAGGACTTCCGCGAGGGCTTCGACTTCGACGAGTTCTTCGTTCGCGACTACGAGTTCGAGCTGCCCGCCGAGATCGGGCCCCTCTCGGGCGGGGGAGGGGAGGGCGAGGAGGCCTGATTCACTCGTGGTCGCTCTCTGCGCGTGGCTCCCAGTTGGACTGCCTTTCCAGGACCGAGATCATGAGATTCCAACTGCTCCAGACGGTGGTGCTTCGGCGTGACATTCCCGATCGGGGACTGCGTGAGGGCGACCTCGGGGCCGTGGTTCACGTCTACGAGCCGGATGGCCTGGAGGTCGAGTTCGTCAGCGCCTCCGGGAAGACAGAGGCGCTCGTGACTCTGGCTGATCGACAAGGCGTTAGGCCAAACAGGGAGTCGCCATGACGATGTTCGATCCACGGAAGTTGGCGCAGTTCGTTCGATCGCTGCCAGGATTCAAGTTCTACGAGACGATCGACGGCGGCTACGATCACATCGGCGCCACCGTTGCCGATGCCGTCCTTCAGGCAAACATGCGATACAAGACTCATGTGAAACCACGGGTGAACAGAATCCTGGCCAAGTATCCGAATGCCCGCACTACAAGCTCGGTTCTGAGTCTTCTTCAATCTGTGCCGGCCACGGAGGTCCTTGGTTGGCGGGGCGTGGACCGTGCCGATCGCTTTTCCCGAGTTCTCGAGTTGCTTGCCGCGGAGGGTGTCGAGAACGAGCCAGGCTTGCGCGAGTGGCTGTCACTACAGCCAAACTTGCACAAGCTCCAGGCCATAAAGGGAATCGGGCCGAAAACGACTGACTACCTCAAGATCCTCGTGGGCGCATCCACCAGTGCCATTGCAGGGCTCCTGACATAGGTGCGTGGAGTGGCGGCATTGGCCGAATGCCGTTCATTCACGATGAGGGGGTGCGTCATAAGGTATGCAACGCTTTGACGGGGGCCGCGATCGACACCGACCAGGGAGCGAGCCCGACACGCCGTTTCCCTGCTGAGCCATGAGCGGATGGTTGCATGAATCGGGGCGCATGTGTCAGGAGCCCTGCATTGATCGGCATCTCCATGACTTTCTGGATTGGCGGGTCTAGGGCCGTGCGGCTACAGTGACGCTCAATCTGTTATCAATGCAACTGCTGACATCCTCAACGTCGATCGTGCGCACTTCGACCACAGCATCTGGCAGTTCATGAGCAAACGAGCGGCAGCATCGCGATCCGGGGAATGTCGTGGCCATGGGGCCTGACATGGCGTTGCAGGGGGCGTGCCGCCCGCCGGCGGCGCGCCCCTGAACAAGGACCTTGACAAGACTTTGTCTGGTCCCAGGAGATCGTTGACGCAGAAAAGGACGACGTGCAGACTTCCTGGCATGCCCACCGTTCTCCGAGTTGGCGCCGTCCGCCTGTTCTTCTACAGCAATGAAGGCCGCGAGCCTCCGCACATCCACGTTCAAGAAGGCGCCGCGCTTGCGAAGTTCTGGCTCCGACCGGTTTCCCTGGCCTCCTCGACCCGGTTTCGGCCACACGAGATTCGGCGGCTTGCCAGATTGGTCGAGGAACACGAGAATAGACTGCTGGAGGCATGGAATGACTTCTTCGCTGCCTGAAATGGACGCGCGGGCGACCGACGTCGGGTTCACCGACGACGAGCTCTGGGTAGATCTCGCCGATGGACGGCGGGTCATCGTTCCGCTGGCCTGGTTCCCCAGGCTCCTGGGCGCTGCCCCTTCCGAGCGCGAGGATTGGGAGCTCCTCGGGGATGGTCAGGGCATCCACTGGCCCGCGGTTGACGAAGACCTGAGTGTTCACGGGCTCCTGCGCGGCAGTTCAGCATCGGGACGGTCGAAGCAGGCTGGCTAACAGGACGATGCAGCCGGACGGCCCATCGGGCCGCCGCTGACCGGCAGCTGCGCGAGGCCGAAGAGAGAATCGAGGCCGAGAGGGCATCGATGCTCTCGAGAATCTTGGACCGGACAGCCCGCAGTCCGCTTGGATCGCGGACTCCGACCCTCGAGCCCGCTCAGTGATCGAGCCCGGAGAGGATCTCGATCAGCTTCTCCAGCCCTTCGTCGGAGATCCGGCCGTCCTCGCGCCGCGCCTCGGCGATCAGCCCCAGCGCGTCGCGCACGTCCTCCCGGTGTTCGGGGGACTCCGGCATCCGCCGGGCCACCTCGCGTCCGGTCAGGTCCTCGGGCACGTCGAAGGTGTCGCGGTACGCGGCGATCTCGTAGGGGGAGCGCCCCAGCTCGCCGAGCACCACCTCGATGCCCTTCTGCAGCTGCACGTCCTCCTCGTAGTCGCCGCGCGGGAAGGCGGCGCCGCGCTCGTCCTGAACCAGCCGGCGAACCTCGCGGCGGACCAGGTAGCGGACGTCCTCGCGGGGCAGGACCGTGTCCAGGCCGCCGTAGAACTGGTCGAAGCCGGGATAGCGGTCGGGGTTCTTGCCGTCGTCGTAGGCGAGCTCGGTGTAGAGCTCCTTGTTGGAGTGGAAGTTCTCCTCGACCCACTCCCGAACCACGCCCTCGTCCTGCAGCGCGATCATCCCCTCCAGGCGCCAGGCGTCGAGGCGACGGGGATCGACGAAGAAGTCGGGGGTCACGCCACCGTAGCTCTTGATGTTCCCCTCCTCGTCGAGCTCGCGGTGGATCGACCGCCCCGAGGGGAGGAGGTAGCGGGCGACGGTGAGCTTGGCGCGGCCCGCGAAGTCGAACTCGCCGTTGCCGTTCCGGTCCTTGGTCAGGGGTTCCCAGTTGTCGCGCTGGTTGTTGTCGTTCTCGTCGCGGTAGATGTCGTCCCGTCCCATCGGGAGCAGGTTCTGCACCGAGCCCTTGCCGAAGGAGCGCTGGCCGACCAGCGTCGCCCGGTCGTGCTCCTGCAGCGCGCCGGCGACGATCTCCGAGGCGGAGGCGCTGTAGCGGCTGATCAGGACGACCACCGGCAGATCCTCGGGAACGACCGGCTTCCTGCGGGTGTACAGCTCCTCGGGAGCATCCATCCGGTTCTCGGTGGTGACCACCAGGAGGCCCTTGGGCAGGAACAGGTCGGCGACCCCGCGCGCCTCGCGCAGGAGCCCGCCCGGGTTGACCCGCAGGTCGAGCACGATTCCCTCGGCGCCGTTCGCGACCAGGGACTCGATCGCCTGGCCGATCTCGCGGCTGGCCACGCCGCTGAACTGGGTCGACTCGATGAGGCCCACGCCGCCGGGCAGGAGCTCGGCCTGCACGGTGGGGATGGTGATGAAGCCCCGCTCGACGATCACCGCCATCTCCTCGGTGGGGCGGTCGATCAGCTCGGGGGCCATGCCCCGGCGCCAGATGTAGAGCTTGACCTCGGTCCCCGGCTCGCCCTTGAGGCGGCGGATGATGTCGTCCTGGTCCTTGCTGATCCCGTGCTCGTGCGTCGGCCAGTCGTCGATCTTGACGATCTTGTCGTCGGTGCGGAGATCGGCCCTGTACGCCGGCCCGGAGTAGATCGGCTGGGTGATGGTGAAGAGTCCGTCGGAGCGGTCGACGTTGACGTAGGCGCCGATGCCGCCGTACTCACCGAGGAGCTCCTGCTGGAACTTCGCGTAGGCCTCGGGGGCCATGTAGCTGGAGTGCTGGTCGAGGCTGCGCAGCATCCCGTCGAGCGCGGCGTCGATCAGCTCCTCGCGGTCGGCCAGGTCCCCTTCGATGTGCCGCTCCTGGATCACCGCGATCATCGCCTCGACCGCGTCCAGGTCCTCGGGGGCGGGCTGCTCCTCCTTCGACGCGGCCAGCTTCTGGCGCTGGGCGCGCCGGCGCGACTCGTAGTACCCGGTCAGGCGCTCGTTCTTGAGGTGCGCCGCGGCCAGGCGCCCCTGGGGACCGGGTTGCCTCGACAGGCTCTCCAACGCCCCCCGCGGCGTCTCGAGGTCGCCGATGTCCGCGAGGGCCAGGGCGCCCAGCGCGCGCAGCTGCGCGTCGCTCGAGCGCAGGTAGGAGAGCATCACCTTCCGGGCGTCCCGCTGCGCCGGCCCGCCGCCCAGCTCGTAGGCGACGGTCGCGAAGGCGAGGCGCGTCCGCGGTTCGTTGTCCTCGTCCTCGGCGCCGTCGAGGAGACCCTGGAGCAGGGCCTCGTCCTCCTCCTCGGTGAGCTGCTTGAACGCCGGATCGGCGAAGACCCCGGCGGCCCCGCGACGGATCCCCTGGTCGGGGGACCGGAAGAGGGGCAGCAGCGCGGAGTGGAGGAGCGAGTAGTCGGGGGAGTCGCTCGAGAGGCGCAACGCGGCGAGCAGGAGCACGCCCTGCCCGGGGAGGTCCTTCGCCTCGCGCAGGAGCTGGTCGAGCCAGCGGTCGATCTCCTCGTCGCCGACGTCGAGCAGGATGTTCTCGATGGTCGCCGCCTCCTGCCAGATCGTCTCGATCGAGAGGCCGGCGGCCGCCTCGACGCGCGAGCGCAGGAGGGCTTCGACGTCATCCTGCGACCGCTGGGCCCGCACGAGGGGGAGCTCGCCGGCGAGGGGCAGGAGGGCGAGCGGGAGGAAGACGGCCAGGGAGAGGAGTCGTGATCGGTTCATATGGCTCGGATCGGTGAGAGCGAAAGTCCCGGCGGGGGGGCGTGGGCCGCGAAGCTGTAGCGGGCCGCGGGGGTCCAATCTACGTTTCGGGAGGGGAGCTGCTTGTCTGTGAACGGAAAAAGG
The DNA here is from genome assembly GCA_964496575.1 of uncultured Planctomycetaceae bacterium. Classification (GTDB taxonomy): domain Bacteria; phylum Planctomycetota; class UBA1135; order UBA1135; genus CAZCAC01. Next base: position 12,035 of record CAZCAC010000003.1, read on the forward strand.
CGCAAAGGGGCTGGAGAGGAGAAGATCCCCGTAAGTGGGGGAGAATCCGCGCGGGCTCCAGAGCCCTTCACACCGGTTGTACACGCGCCTGCGCTCCCCCGGTACGATGATCCGCCTCGCGGGACGTCTCCCGCTCAGGAGGAACATGAACGGTACGCGACGAGGTGGTGATCGGGACGAGGCGCCGGGGGGCGGCGCGCTCAGCCACGTCCAGCAGGGCGCCGGCGGCCAGGAGTCGAGGATGGTCGACGTCGGCGGCAAGACCCCCTCGGCCCGCGAGGCGGTGGCCGAGGCCCGGATCCGCTTTCCGGCGGGGGTGCTGGCCCCCCTGCTCGCCGAGGGCGGGCCGAAGGGGCCGATCACCGAGGTCGCGCGGGTGGCGGGGATCCTCGCCGCCAAGCGCACCGGGGAGCTGATCCCGATGTGCCACCCCCTCGGCCTGGAGGTCGTCGAGATCTGCTTCGAACCCGATCCGGGCGAGACCGACCTCCTCGTCATCCGCTGCCGCACCGCCTGCTTCGGCCCCACCGGGGTGGAGATGGAGGCGCTGACCGGCGCCACCGTGGCCGCCCTCACCGTCTACGACATGGCCAAGGCGATCTCCAAGGGAATCGTCCTGGAGCGGATCCGCCTCCTGTCCAAGAAAGGGGGCAAATCGGGGGCCTGGGAGGCTCCAGAGGCCACTTTTTGAGCGATTCGAGCCCGATTTGGTTCGGGAACCCTCCGGGGTCGATCGCTATGCTGCGCGACCGGTCCCGCCGCCTGGCGGGGGCGGCCCTCCCACTCACCCGACCCCGTGGCCCTGAAGAGAAGCGAGGCGATCCCCTAGCATGCTCGACCCCAAACTGATCCGCCGACTCGCCCGCATCATGAGCGGCGAGGGAGTGACCGAACTCGAGATCGACGACCAGCAGAAGGGCCTCCGCCTCTCGCTGAAGCGCGGGGTCGCCGAGGGCGCCGCTCCGCAGGCCGGGCCGGTGGTCCAGCTGATGGGGGGCTCGGCCCCGCTGCCCGCCGCGGCGGGAGCCCCGCCCGCCGCCGCTCCGGCCGCGACGCCTTCCGGCGGTGGCGGCGAGCTGCCCGCGGGCACGGTTTCTGTCGAGAGCCCGATGGTCGGCACCTTCTACCGCTCGCCCTCGCCCGAGGCGCCGCCCTTCGTCGAGGTGGGCGCGCGCATCGAGGAGGAGACCACGGTCTGCATCCTCGAGGCGATGAAGGTGATGAACGAGATCAAGGCCGAGATGCGCGGCGAGATCGTCGAGTTCCTGGTCGAGAATGGCGAGCCGGTCGAGTTCGGGCAACCGCTGATTCTGGTCAAGAAGGTCTGATGTTCCGGCGCATCCTCATCGCCAACCGCGGCGAGATCGCCCAGCGGATCATCCGCGCCTGTCGGGAGCTCGGGGTGGAGACAGTCGCGGTCTACTCCGCCGCGGACGCCGACGCGCACTACCTGACCCAGGCGGACGAGACGATCTGCATCGGCCCGGCGCAGAGCGCCCAGTCCTACCTGAACATCCCCGCGATCATCTCCGCGGCGGAGGTCGCCGACGTCGAGGCGATTCACCCCGGCTACGGCTTCCTCGCCGAGAACGCGCACTTCGCCGAGGTCTGCCGCTCCTGCAAGATCGAGTTCATCGGCCCCGACCCCGAGGTGATCGCCGCGGTGGGGCACAAGGCCAACGGGCGGGCGATGGCGATCGAGGCCGAGGTCCCCGTGGTTCCCGGCTCCACCGGCGCGGTGGGGGACGAGGTGGCCGCGGTGGCGGTCGCGCGCGAGATCGGCTACCCGATCATGATCAAGGCCGCCTCGGGTGGTGGAGGTCGCGGGATGCGCATCGCGCGCAACGAGCCGAGCCTGATCGGCGGCTTCCACGCGGCGCGCTCCGAGGCGCTGGCCGCCTTCGGCGACGCGACCGTCTACCTCGAGCGCTTCATCGAAAATCCGCGCCACGTCGAGGTCCAGATCCTCGGCGATCAGCACGGAGAGGTCGTCTACCTCGGCGAGCGCGACTGCACCATCCAGCGGCGCCACCAGAAGCTGATCGAGGAGTCGCCCTCGCCCTCGATCGACGACGAGACGCGCGAGGCGATGGGTGCGGCCGCGGTGCGGATGGCCAGGCGCTCCGGCTACCACAACGCCGGCACCGTCGAGTTCATCGTCGACAAGTCGGGCGAGTTCTTCTTCATCGAGGTCAACGCCCGGGTCCAGGTCGAGCACACCGTCACCGAGCTGGTCACCGGGATCGACCTGATCCAGGAGCAGCTCCGCCTGGCCAGCGGCGAGCCGCTCGGCTACGGGCAGAAGGACATCGTGAACCGGGGCTGGGCGATCGAGTGCCGGATCAACGCCGAGGACCCCGCGAAGGACTTCCAGCCCTCGCCCGGGCTGGTCGAGCAGTTCGTACCACCGGGGGGACCGGGGGTGCGGGTCGACAGTCATTGCTTCAGTGGATACCGGATTCCGCCGAATTACGACTCGATGATCGGCAAGCTCCTGGTGCACCGCGAGACCCGAGAAAAGGCGATCGCCACCATGCTGCGCGCGCTCGGCGAGTTCGTGATCGAGGGCCCCAAGACCACGATCCCGATCCACCGCGCCGTCCTGCAGCATTCCGACTTCCTGGCCGGGACTCACGACACGGGCTTCCTGGAGCGATACTTCAGCCCCCAGGCCGGGCGCACCGCCCTCGGATAGACAGACCTTGTTCGGCTCCTCTCCAGCCTCCACCTCCCTCCGCAACGCCCTGCTCGGGGTGCTGGTCATTCTCTGCGCGTCCTGTGCGGGGCGGAACCGCTGGCCCAACTTCCCCACCCAGAAGTACCCCGCGCCGATGCCCTCGGCGGTGGACCCGCTGCCGCCGGGAGCGGAGCAGAGCTACCCTCCGGGGCCCGAGGAGGTCGTGGTCGCGCGCCTCGCCGACCCCGTGAAGCTGATGCCGGCGGGGCAGCACTCCGCCTTTCCGCTGCGCTTCTTCGACAAGCGGCGTCGCGCCAACGCCGGCGCCTGGGTCTTCTCGTCGCCGGGGGGGCGCGCCGAGGTGATCTGGCCCAACGGCTCGACGGCGGTCCTGTTCGACCGCTGCACCGGCATCGTCGGATCGCCGAGCCGCGGCGAGCCGAACCTCATCCTCCGGGAGATCGACCGCGTGGTGCTGGAGCTCAACCAGGGGGACCAGATCGAGCTCCTCGGCGGGGCGATCCTGGCCGCGGACTCGGGGCCGTGGGTGATCTTCCGCAAGCCCTTCGAGATCCTCCGGGTCAAGAACCAGTCCAAGAAGGGGGGCGAGGTCGCCTACCGCGACGAGGTCTTCGAGATCGGCGCGGGGGAGACGATCGACCTCCCGCTCCTGTCCTCGGGGGGGACGCCGATCCCCGAGACCCCCGGAACGCGCGAGGTCGCCGGGCCCGGTTTCCTCGTCGAGGTCTACGGCAAGGTGGACGCGGAGGAGGTGCCCGGCGGCGTCCGGCTCACCACCAGCGGCGAGCACGAGATCAGCGGTCTCGGGGTGCGGGTCCACCTCGATCGCGGCGAGGTGGCCACGCTGAGCGGCCTGTCGGGGGTCGGCCCCGCACCGGTGCCCGATTCCCGGTCAGGGCCCGAACCGGAATCAGCGCCCGCACCGGAGGTTGAGGAGGCTCCACCTCCGAAGGAGACCCCCGCCGATCCGCCGGACACCGAGGAGACCGGATAACACCAGCGCGCCGCGGCCGAGCCCCGGCGCCATCTGCTTTCTCGTTCCCCCATGACCAAACCCCGCGTCCTGATCACCGGCGGTGCCGGTTTCCTCGGCAGTCATCTCTGCGAGCGCTTCCTGGTGGAGGGCTACGAGGTGATCTGCATGGACAACCTGATCACCGGGGACATCGCCAACGTCGAGCACCTCTTCGGTGACCGCGACTTCCACTTCGAGGATCGCGACGTCACCGAGTACATCCACGTCGTCGGCGAGCTCGCTGGCGTCCTGCACTTCGCCTCACCGGCGAGCCCGATCGACTACCTCGAGCTGCCGATCCAGACGCTGAAGGTCGGTTCGCTGGGCACGCACAAGGCGCTGGGGCTCGCGCGGGCCAAGGGCGCGAAGTTCCTGCTCGCGTCGACCTCGGAGTGCTACGGCGACCCGCTGGTGCACCCGCAGTCGGAGGAGTACTGGGGCAACGTGAACCCGGTCGGGCCGCGCGGCGTCTACGACGAGGCCAAGCGCTTCGCCGAGGCGATGACAATGGCCTACCACCGCTACCACCACCTCGACACACGGATCGTCCGGATCTTCAACACCTACGGTCCGCGGATGCGACTGAACGACGGTCGCGTGTTGCCCGCGTTCATGCCGCAGGCCTTGCGCGGCGAGCCGCTGACCGTCTTCGGCGACGGCTCGCAGACGCGGTCGTTCTGCTACGTCGACGACCTCGTCGAGGGGATCTGGCTCCTCTTGCGCTCGGAAGAGGTCCAGCCGGTCAACCTCGGCAACCCGAAGGAGATGACCATCCTCGAGTTCGCCGAGAAGGTGATCGAGATCACCGGCTCGTCCTCGGAGATCGTCTTCCACCCCCTGCCGGTGGACGACCCGAAGGTCCGCCAGCCCGATATCACCAAGGCGACGCGCATTCTCGGCTGGGAGCCGAAGGTTCCGCTGGCGGAGGGCCTGGTCAGCGCGCTGGCCTCGTTCCGCGAGCGGCTGGAGCGGCGGGGCAGCGGTTGTCCTCCCGAAGGCGAAGACTAAGGAGAGCTGAAGCATGTGTGGCATCGTCGGAGCGATCCTCGCGCAGGGAACCGTCCTGCAGGGGATGATCGAGGGCTTGCGGGTGCTCGAGTACCGCGGGTACGACAGCGCCGGAGTCGCCGTGGCCTCCGGCGACGGCGTGCACGTGACCAAGCGGGCGGGGCGGCTGGAGATGCTGGAGAACGCCCTGCTCGAGGTGGGCATGCCGGAGACCCGGGCGGGGATCGGCCACACGCGGTGGGCGACCCACGGTCCGCCGAGTGATCACAACGCGCACCCGCACACCGACGGCTCGGGCGAGCTCGCCCTGGTCCACAACGGCATCGTCGAGAACTACCTCGAGCTGCGGGAGGAGCTCACGAGAGCCGGCGCGACCTTCGCCTCCGACACCGACACCGAGGTCCTCGCGCACCTGATCGGCCGGGAGCTGGAAGCGGGGGGGACCCTCGCCGAGGCGACGGGCCGCGCGCTCAGCCTGGTTCGCGGCTACTTCGCCATCGCGCTCCTGCGCGACGGCCCCGAGCCGGAGCTGGTCTGCGCGCGCCGGGGTCCGCCGCTGTGCGTCGGCGTGGCCCGACAGGGGACATGGCTCGCCTCCGACGTGCTCGCGCTGATCCCGCACACCCGCGACGTCATCTTCCTCGAGGACGGCGACCTCGCCGAGCTCACCCCGGAGGGGGTCGTGATCTCCGGCGAGGACGGGCGCCGCATCGAGCGCGAGGTGCAGCGGGTCGAATGGGACCCGACCGACGCGGGCAAGGGGACTTGGCCGCACTACATGCTCAAGGAGATCCACGAGCAGCCCGATGTCCTGGCGCGGACCGCCTTCCACCGCATCGACGAGGAGCGGGGCGACGTCCACTTCGACGAAGAGGGCTGGGAGGACGAGGCCCTCACCGGGATCTCGCGGATCCAGATGATCGCCTGCGGCACCGCGCTGCACGCGGGGATGATCGCCCGCTACCTGATCGAGGGGCTCGCGCGGATTCCGGTCAGCATCGACTTCGCCAGCGAGTACCGCTACCGCGAGCCGGTGATCATCCCCGGCACGCTCGCGATGGGAATCTCGCAGTCCGGCGAGACCGCCGACAGCCTCGCCGCGCTGCGCATGGCGCGCGAGCGGGGTGCGCGCGTCGCCTGCATCTGCAACGTCGCGGGCAGCACGATGGTCCGCGAGGCGGACGCCGTGCTGATGACCCAGGCGGGACCGGAGATCGGTGTCGCCAGCACCAAGGCCTTCGTCGCCCAGGTGATCGCCGCGTACCTCCTGGCGGTCCGGCTGGGGCGCGCGCGGGACGTGATCGACCGCGAGCTGGGGCAGGTGCTGGTGAAGGAGCTGCGGCGGATTCGCCCGTCGCTGGAGCGACTGCTCTCCGACGAGGTGACGACGAGGATCCGCGAGATAGCCGATCGCCAGAAGGCGGTGCGGGGCTTCCTCTTCCTCGGGCGCGGGGTCAACTACCCGATCGCGCTCGAGGGCGCGCTGAAGCTGAAGGAGATCTCCTACATGCACGCCGAGGGGTACGCCGCCGGCGAGATGAAGCACGGTCCGATCGCGATGATCGACGAGTGGATGACCGCCGTGGTCATCGCGGGCCACGGGGCGCTCGCGGAGAAGGTGCGGGCGAACATCGAGCAGGTGAAGGCGCGGGGTGGACAGGTGATCGGCGTCGGCTCCGACAGCGAGAGCCTGGCGATGGCCAACGACGCGATCGAGGTGCCGCCCTCCAGCCTCTGGCTCTCGCCGATCCTGAACGTCCTGCCGCTGCAGCTGCTCGCGTACGAGATCGCGCGCCTGCGCGGCTGTGATATCGACAAACCGAGAAACCTGGCCAAGAGCGTCACCGTCGAATGAGTCGTATTCTGGTAACCGGAGGAGCCGGCTTCATCGGTTCCCATCTCTGTGACCACCTGCTGGCGCGCGGGGACGAGGTCACCGTCCTCGACAACTTCAACGACGCCTACGACCCGGCGATCAAACGCCGGAACGCCGCGGCGCTGGATGGCGCCAAGATCGTCGAGGGAGACTTCCGCGACGCCGAGCTGGTCGAGTCACTGTTCGAGAGCGGCGCCTTCGAGGTGGTCGTGCACCTCGCCGCGATGGCCGGCGTGCGTCCCTCGCTGCTCGATCCGCTGCACTACTACGACGTCAACGTGCGCGGAACGCTCAACATCATGGAGGCGATCCGCAAGCGGCCGGAGATCCGCTACGTCTACGCGTCCTCCTCCAGCGTCTACGGCGCGAACGAGAACGTGCCGTTCAAGGAGGACGACGACATCCATCACCCGGTCTCCCCGTACGCGGCGACCAAGCGCGCCGGCGAGCTGCTCGCCTACACCTACCACCACCTCTACCGGATCCCGACCACCTGCTTGCGCTTCTTCACCGTCTACGGGCCACGGCAGCGGCCGGAGATGGCGATCCACAAGTTCGTGCGGATGATCCTGCGGCGGGAGCCGATCCCCTTCTTCGGGGACGGGACGACGCGCCGCGACTACACCTACGTCGACGACATCATCGACGGCGTGGTCCGCTCGATCGATCGTTGCGAGGGGTACGAGATCTACAACCTGGGCGAATCGGCGACCACCTCGCTCTCCGAGCTGGTGGCGATGATCGGCGAGGCGGTCGGAACCGAGCCGATCCTCGACCGGATGCCGATGCAGCCCGGGGACGTCCTGGTGACGTACGCGGACATCACCAAGGCCCGCGAGAAGCTCGGCTACGCCCCCGCCACCGCCGTCGCCGACGGCCTGGAGCGCTTCGTGGCCTGGTACCACGAGCAGGAGCCCCCGAAGTGACTCTCGTGCTCATTGCGGCATTTTCCCACCCCCACTATCCTGTCCGGCTCGGAAACCACTCCTGAGGCAACATGAAGGGCATCATTCTCGCCGGCGGGCTGGGCACGAGGCTGTTCCCGCTGACCAAGATCACCAACAAGCACCTACTGCCGGTGTACGACCGGCCGATGATCTACTACCCGATCGAGGCGCTGGTCAACGCCGGGATCAAGGACATCATGATCGTCACCGGCGGGCGCAAGTCGGGGGACTTCCTCAGCCTGCTCGGCAACGGCAGCGACTTCGGCCTCAAGCACCTGAACTACACCTACCAGGAGGGTGAGGGCGGCATCGCCGAGGCGCTGGGGCTCTGCCAGCACTGGGCGGCGGGAGAGAAGATCTGCGTGATCCTCGGTGACAACATCATCGAGAAGAACATCAGGAAGGGGGTCGAGGAGTTCCTGGCTCAGGAGAACGGCGCGAAGATCATGCTCAAGGAGGTGGACGATCCCGAGCGCTTCGGCGTGGCCACCTTGGAGGGGGGGAAGGTCACCGGGATCATCGAGAAGCCGGCACAGCCGGTCTCCAACCTGGCGGTGATCGGCATCTACATGTACGACGGCCGCGTCTTCGACATCATCCAGACCCTGGAACCCTCCGAACGCGGTGAGCTCGAGATCACCGACGTGAACAACTGGTACATCGAGGACGGTTCGATGACCTACGAGGTCCTCGAGGGTTGGTGGACCGACGCGGGTACGTTCCAGTCGCTGCACCGCTCCTCCTGCCTGGTGGCGGACGGCGGCGCCAACCAGCTGGACTGATCGGGCCGAACGAGGCTTCTCCACTTGAACGAGACAAGACGACAGCGCGTCCTGGTGACCGGAGCGGCGGGGATGCTGGGGAGCCAGGTGCTCCTCTCGATGCCCGATGGTTTCGGTGCGGTCGGGACCGACCTGGCCGAGGCCCCCGGTGTCGACGTCCCCGGCGTCGACCTCGCCGACCCGATGGCCGTCGCCCACCTCTTCGCCGAGTCGGGGCCGTTCACCGGCGTGATTCACTGCGCCGCGTACACCGCGGTCGACAAGGCCGAGGAGGAGCCCGAGGTCGCGCTGAGGGTCAACGGCCACGTGTGCGGAGTGCTGGGACGAGCGTGCGCCGAGGCCGCCATTCCGCTGGTCACCGTCTCCACCGACTTCGTCTTCGACGGGGCGAGCGAGCGACCCTACCGCGAGGACGACCCCGTCGCGCCGCTCTCGACGTACGGGCGCACCAAGCTGGAAGGGGAGCGCCAGGCTCTCGAATTCCACCCCGCGGGCACCCGGATCGTTCGCACCCAGTGGCTGTACGGTCCGCGGGGCAAGCACTTCGCCCGCACCATCGAGGCGCTGGCCCGCGAGCGCGACGAACTGAAGGTGGTCTCCGACCAGATCGGCGCACCGACCTCGACCCTGGAGCTCTCTCCCGCGCTGTGGGACGTACTCCGCGGCGGGGAAGCGGGGATCTACCACGCGGCGTGCGAGGGAGCCTGCTCCTGGTACGACTTCGCCGTCGCCGTGGCCGAGCTGTGTGGGATCGACTCGGTCGAGATCCACCCCTGCGCCACCGACGAGTTCCCCCGTCCCGCGATCCGCCCCGCCTACAGCGTGCTCGACTGCGCGAAGCTGACCGAGCTGCGCGGCCGTCCGCTCGCTCCCTGGCGCGAGGCGCTCTCCACCTACCTCGGCAGCGAGGAGCACGAGACCCCCGAATCATGAGCGATCCCGAACTGAAGGCGGTGCTGATCACCGGAGGCGCCGGGTTCATCGGCAGCAACTTCGTCCACATGATGGCGGAGATCCGACCGGAGTGGCGGATCGTCAACCTGGACCTGTTGACCTACGCCGGCAACCTGGAGAACCTCCGGGCGGTCGAGGAGAACCCGAACTACCACTTCGTCCACGGCGATATCCGCGAGCGGGCCGACGTCGACCGGGCTCTCGACGCGGCGGGGGACCCCGCCGAGGTGGTCGTGGTGCACATGGCCGCCGAGAGCCACGTGGATCGCTCCATCCAGGGCGGACTGCCCTTCGTCACCACCAACGTCGTCGGCACCCAGGTGATGCTCGACGCGGCCCGGGAACGGGGGGTGGCGCGCTTCGTCCACGTCTCCACCGACGAGGTCTACGGGTCGCTGGGAGAGGAGGGCTTCTTCACCGAAAACACCCCGCTGGCGCCCAACTCGCCGTACTCGGCGAGCAAGACCGCCAGCGATCTCCTGGTCCGGGCGGCCTTCCACACCCACGGCTACCCGGCGCTGATCACCCGCTGCTCCAACAACTACGGGCCGTACCAGTTTCCAGAAAAGCTCCTGCCGCTGATCATCGCCAACGCCCAGGAGGATCGGGAGCTGCCCATCTACGGGGACGGGATGTACGTCCGCGACTGGCTGTTCGTGCGCGATCACTGCGAGGCGATCCTCACCGTCGCCGAGCGCGGGGTCCCGGGAGAGGTCTACAACATCGGCGGAAACAACGAATTGCCGAATCTTCACCTGGTGAAGCGGGTTCTGGAGGAACTCGGAAAACCGGAGAGCCTGATCACCTTCGTCAAGGATCGACCGGGCCACGACCGCCGTTACGCCATCGATGCGAGCAAGATCAGGGATGAGCTGGGCTGGGAACCGCGCTTCACCTTCGAGGCGGCCCTCCCACTCACGATCCGCTGGTATCAGTCACAAGATGAGTGGTTACAAAGAGTTAGGTCAGGTGCCTACCGTGACTACTACGACCGACAGTACGCCGACTGACAGGACGTCAACCCCCGGGACGTGACGGCCGATGTACTTCTCGTCCCGACCCCCCTCGGAGCCTCCGCCTTCGTCTCCATACGCATGACCTTCCCCTCCCGGAAGCTACGGCCGCTGGCCGTGGTCTTCATCGCGCTCCTCTTCGCCTGCTCGACGCAGTCGGACAAGCGCATCCTCCAGCACCTGAACACCGCGGGTTTCGGCAAGAGCTACACTGGAAACGCGGAGGAGGAGAACTACATCACCATCGGGGACACCCTCGTGGTGACCGACACCTACCAGCCCGAGGAGATCCGGGCCAACGAGCGGGTGGGGATCGACGGAACGGTCCTCTTGCCGGAGATCGGCGCGGTCAACGTGGCGGGGATGACCCGCACGGAGATCGAGGCGTTCCTGATGGACAAGTACAGCCCGTACTACGACCTGCTCGACATCAAGGTGCGGATCCTGTCCACCTCGGGGAAGTTCTTCTTCATCTACGGCGAGGTGCAGCGCGAGGGGCGGCAGGTCTTCGACGGGGACCTGACCATCTGGGAGGCGGTGATGGCCGCCGTGCCCGATGACGAGACGGCGAACCTCGGGCGGGTGCGCCTGATTCGCGCCGACCCGCGCGACCCGTTCATCATGACCGTCGACATCGGCCAGGTGATCGAGACCGGTGACACCACTTTCAACGTCAAGGTGCACGAACTGGACATCATCTACGTGCCGCCGACGATGCTGGCCCAGGTCGGCTACTTCATCAACACGCTGTTGTTCCCGGTCAAGATGGTGCTCTCCGGACTCGGTGACGCAGCGCGGACCCTGGTGAACCTCAGTTACATCGGCGACAACCGCCGTTATGGCGGTCGCTACTACGGCGGCGGCGGCGTCTTCTGATCCGGACCGAGGGGAAGGCAAGACATGGTCGTACAGATCGATCCTCCCGGACAGCTTCAGGAGTTCCTCGAGATCCTGAAGCGGAGGCGGTGGCAGATCGCGCTGCCCGCCCTCTTCGTCGTCTCGCTGGGAGTCGCCTTCGCGGTCGTCGTTCCGAAGAAGTACGAGACCACCACCCAGGTCGAGCTGCGCTCCATCTCGCTGGGGGGAGGGGCGACCGCCACCAAGGGCAGCTCGAAAGGGGTCGCGGCGAACGCGCAGCAGCAGATCCGGTCGATGCGCCGGATCACCGAGGTGATCGAAGACCTCAAATGGCCCGACTACCTGACCCTCTCGCGAGCGGATCGAAGTGACTTCCGCAAGCGAACGATGGACAACGTCAAGGTCGTCGTGCCTCGCCAGGAAGCCGGCGCATCGGCGTTCGTCACCATCTCCTACCTCGACGTCAACAAGGAGCGGGCCCGGCAGTTCCTGGAGGCCCTTCGCGACGCCTGGATCAAGCAGGTGGTCGAGCGCGACCGGACCCGGATCAGCGTGGAGTACGAGAAGCTGCTCGACCGCAAGGCGGACCTGGAGAAGGACTGGAAGAAGAAACAGGAGCAGCTGACCACGCTGCGCCTCGACAACGACATGTCCCCGACCCAGCCGAGCCGCGGCAAGCACGAGGCGCGCCCCGAGGATCGGACGGTGACTCGCTACGACAACCAGAAGGACCGGCTGGAGGAGATCGAGATCGAGCTGGCGACCGCCCAGGAGACCCTGGACGTGAGGCTGGGGCAGCTCGCCGAGACGCCGGCGGAGGTCCCCAAGACCACGGTGGTCGCGGGGGCCAGCTACACCGATCAGATCGCCGCCTTGACCACTCAGACGCTGCAACTGGAGCTGGCGCTGGAGGGGATCCGACCGCAGCACTCGCGCTACGAGCTGACCAGGCTGAAGCTGGAGCGGGCCTACGAGCAGATCGCCGAGCTGCGCGACCTCCAGACCGAGAACGAGATCAGCCAGGAGTTCCGGCCCAACCCGGTCTACCGGGCCCTCGAGGTGGAGATCGACCAGCTGGAGGCGGACAGGGCCCGTCTGACCGCCGAGCAGACGGCGCTGCACGAGGTGGTGGCCGACAACAAGGAGCTGATGACCCGGCTGGCCGCCGCTTACCAGGAGGACAGCGAGCTGACGACTCAGATCGAGATCACCGAGGCGACCCTCCTGGAGCTCGAGAGCGATCTCCAGCGGAAGAAGCAGCAGCGCGAGGTGGTCTTCGGACCGACGGGCAACCCCTTCCAGATCATCATGGAGGTCGAGCCGCCCACGAAACCCTCCGAGCCCGATCCGGTCCTGATCCTGGTCTTCTCGGTGGTTCTCGGCCTGGCGGTCGGTCTCGGCGGCGCCCTGGCCACGGAGTTCAGCAAGACCAGCTTCCGCAGCACCGCGGACATCAGCCGCGTGATGGTCTCACCCATCCTCGGCGTGATCAGCCCGATCGTCACCCGCGCTCAGCGGCGCCGCCGCTTCCTCCGCCGCTTCGCGGTGGGGGGGGCGAGCCTGGCCCTGATCGGATCGGTGCTGTTCATCACCTGGGCCTGGAGCTACGAGCCGGATCTCCTCTCCGCCGGCCTGGTCGATTCGATCGAGGGCTTCCGTGCGCTCTTCCTGTAGAACGATCGGGAGCTGAGCGAGAGTCATGCGGGACCTGGTCGTCGCCCTCTTGATCCTGGGTGCGATGCCCACCTGCTTCCGCAAGCCCTTCGTGGGCTTGCTGCTTTTCTCGTTGCTCGCCTACATGCGGCTCCAGGACCTGACCTGGGGATTCGCCCGCGAGATCCGCTGGTCCTTCTACGTCGCGATCGTCACCTTCGCCGGCTTTTTCGCCTCCACGCGCGAGCGCCGCTTCATGCAGAGCGACCTGCGCACCGCGATCATGCTGGTGATGGTCGGACTGGTGGGGCTGTCCATCCTGAAGAACCGGGGGCCGGATCTCGACGACCTCCCGGCGTTCGTGGAGTACGCCAAGATCGTGGTGATCGCCCTGTTCACCAGCGGGCTGGTCTACAGCCGCGATCGGCTGCGTCTGTTGATCTGGGTGATCACCATCTCCTTCGCCTTCTTCGGCTTCAAGGGTGGCCTGATGGGGATCCTGTCCGGGGGAAGCCTGGTGATCTCGCGTGGCCCAGGGGGGATGCTGAAGGACAACAACGACTTCGCCCTGGCGCTGGGGATGGGCATCCCGATCATGTTCAACGTCGCTCTCTCCGAGAAGCGCGTTCTCCTGCGGCGGGCCCTGATCGCGGTCGTTCCGCTGACCATGATCACCATCCTCCTGACCCACTCGCGTGGAGGGTTCCTGGCCATGAGTGTGGGGATCATGGTCCTGGTCTGGCGCTCGCGCAACCGGATCGCGGGGTTCGCGGTGATCGCGCTGATCGGCATCGCCGGACTCCTGGCCGCACCGGCGAGCGTGGTGGAGAGGATCTCGTCGATCGGTCAGTACGAGGAGGACGACTCCGCGCAGTCGCGTATCGCGGCGTGGCGGGTCGCCGGGGTGATGATCGCCCGGAACCCGGTGTTCGGGGTGGGCTTCGGGCACTTCCAGGACAACTACACCCGGTACGACCCGGCGGCCTCCGATTCGACCCTGGAGAAGCACCAGTCCCACGTCGCCCACAACAGCTACCTGCAGATCTGGGCGGAGTGCGGGACGCCGACGTTCCTGCTCTACCTGACCCTGATCGCGCTCAGCTTCCTGGACCTCTGGCGCTTGCGAGCGGCGGCCCGTCGACGATATCACGCCAGCTGGATCCTGAACTACACCACGATGTTCGAGGCCGCGCTGTGTACCTTCGTGGTCGGGAGTGTCTTCCTCAACCGCGCGCAGTTCGACCTCTTCTACCACATGGTGGCGATCATCCTCGCCTTCACGACCATCGCGCGAAAGGAGATGGAGGATCCCGCGCGCTACCCGGAGATGGTCGACCAGCGGCGCATCCTCCAGGCGGTGCCGCGCAGCGGCTTCGGGCCGGGGACGCGACGCAACGGCTTCAAGAAGCGACCGGCGCTCGAGCGCGGCTTCTGAACGGCGATGTGCGGCTTCTGCGGATTCGCGCTGCGGGCGGGCTCGATCGAGCCTCTGGGGGAGCGGCTGCGGTCGATGGCCGCGACCCTGGCCCACCGCGGCCCGGACGACCAGGGTGAGCTCCTGCGAGAGGGGGTCGCCGTCGGCTTCCGGCGCCTGTCGATCATCGACCTCGCCGGGGGACACCAGCCGATCTGGAACGAGGACGGGACCGTCGCCGTCGTCTGCAACGGCGAGATCTACAACTTCCGCGAGCTGCGCGAGGACCTCCAGCGGCGGGGACACACCTTCGGCAGCGGTTCGGACGCGGAGACGGTGGTCCACCTCTGGGAGGAGAAGGGCGAGGCGCTGCTCGACGACCTCGTCGGGATGTACGCCATCTGCCTGGTCGACTTCCGCCACCGCGATGACCCGCGCGTCTTCCTGGCGCGCGATCGGATCGGCATCAAGCCGCTCTACTACGCGGAGACCAGCGAAGGGATCCACTGGGGCAGCGAGACCAAGGCGATCCTGGAGAGCGGGGTCTTCGAGCGGACCCTGCGCGGTCCGGCGCTGCTCGACTTCCTGGTCCAGGGGTACGTCAGCGGGCCCGACTCCGCCTGGGACGGGCTCGCGCGGCTGGAGCCGGGGCACTGTCTCTCGTGGAGCCGCGACTCGGGAGCACGGGTCCGCCGCTACTGGGACCTGCCTCTCGAGGAGCGCGAGGAGCACGCGTCGGAAGACGAGATCCTGGAGTGGGTCGACCGCGTCGTGGGCGATCGCCTGGTGGCGGACGTCCCCCTCGGCGCGTTCCTCTCCGGCGGCATCGACAGCACCGCGGTGGTCACCTCGATGTCGGGCGCTTCCGCCGAGCAGGTGGTGGCCTGCAGCGTCGGCTTCGAGGAGAAGAGCCACGACGAGCTCCAGCGCGCGCGGGCCACCGCCTCGCGCCTCGACCTCTGCCACCACACGCAGGTCCTGCGGCCGGACCCCGCCGCGGCGATCGAGATCCTCCCCTGGTTCTACGACGAGCCCCTGGCGGACTCCTCGTGCGTGCCCACCTGGCTCGTCTCGCGGATGGCGCGCGAGCACGTCACCGTGGCGCTCTCCGGCGACGGCGGGGACGAGGTGTTCGGCGGCTACCGTCGCTACGTTTTCGACGTGGCGGAGAACCGGGTTCGCCAGGCGCTGGGCCCGTGGGGACGCAAGGGGCTCGGCGCGCTGGGGCGCCTCTACCCCAAGCTCGACGCCGCGCCGCGCTGGCTGCGCGCCAAGAGCGTGCTGGAGAACTTCGGCCGCGATCCGGCCCGCGCCTACTACGCGAGCCTGACGCAGATGAGTCGCGAGGAGGCGGCCCTGGTGCTCGCGCCGGAGCTCCGCGAGGCGCTGGAGGGGCACGATCCCTTCGCGGCGTTCCGCGATCACTACGAGCGACCGCGGGGGACCGACCCGCTCTATCGGGCGCAGTACGCCGACTTCAAGTCCTTCCTCCCGGACCAGATCCTGGTCAAGACCGACCGCGCCTCGATGGCGGTCTCGCTGGAGGTCCGCGTGCCGCTGCTCGACCACCGCTTCGTCGAGCGCTTCGCTCCACTTCCGCGCGAGGCGAAGGTCCACGGCGGTCGAGGCAAGCACGCCTTGCGCGAGGCGCTGCGCCGACGGATCCCCGGCGAGGTCCTCGACGGCCGGAAGATGGGTTTCGATACACCGCTGCGCGGCTGGATCCAGGGACCGCTGGCGGGTGCGACCCTGGAGGCCCTGGAGAGCCTGGCCGGGGAGTGGTTCGACGGAGCGGCGCTGCGCCATCGCTTCGCCGAACACACCGCTGGCCGGCGCGACCACTCCGCGCTCCTGTGGAGCCTTCTGGTGCTCGAGCACTGGCGGCGGCGCCACGGGGTCACCGGGATCAGCACGAGGTGACCGGAACGATGCGGCACGCGCTCAGCTTCGACGTCGAGGAGTACTTCCAGGTCGCGAACCTGACTCACCACTTCCCCCGCGAGGCCTGGGACGAGGTGCCCTCCCGGCTCGAGGTGGGGATGCAGGCGGTGCTGGAAACGCTCGAACGCGCCTCGGTGCGAGCGACCTTCTTCTTCCTCGGCTGGATCGCCGAGCGGCACCCGCAGTGGGTCGAGCGCTGCCTCGAGGGGGGCCACGAGGTGCAGAGCCACGGCTACGACCACCAGTTCCTGTGGGACCTGGGTGAGGCGGGTTTCGAGCACGACCTCGAGCGCACCGAGGCCGCGCTGATGGCCGCCGGCGCGCCGCGCCCCACGGCGTTCCGGGCCTGCACGTTCACCCTGACGCGGCGCAGCTGGTGGGCCTTCGAGGTGCTTGCACGTCGCGGCTATCGCTACGACTCGAGCGTCCACCCGGTGCGCCACCCCGTCTACGGCGTGCCCGACTTCGAGCCGGGGATCTCACGCGTCGAGACCGAGGCGGGCCGCGGCGAGGTGATCGAGCTCCCCGTCTCCACGGTGCGCATCCTCGGGCGCAACCTGCCGGTGGGGGGCGGCGGCTACTTCCGACTGTTCCCGCTGGCGGTGACGCGCTGGGCGTTGCGGAGGATCGCAGCGGAGGGCCGCCCGGGCGCGCTCTACCTGCACCCCTGGGAGCTCGACCCCGAACAACCCCGCTGCCCCGCGCCGGCCTTCAAGCGCTTCCGCCACTACCTCAACCTGCACCGCACCCGGCCGCGCCTGGAGTCGCTGCTCCGGACGCACGAGTTCGGGACGTACGCCGAGGTGCTGGGCGAGAACGGGTATTGACGGGGCGTGTGGTCTCGCCACACGACGCTACGGAACGGGACCGACGAGGGAGCGCGCGATCCCCTGCAGGGACAGGAAGTGCTCGCGCTGGTAGGGGGGGGCTGCGGCCTCGATCGATTCGTCGAGCACCTCCAGCGCCCGCTGGAAGTCACCATCCTCGCCTCGCAGGAGCAGCGCTCGGGCGGAGAGCTCGGCGAGGCGTGCGAGCTCGTCGGGAGCGAGGCCCGGTGAGCGCTCGTCCCAGAGCGGCTCGAGCCGCTCCAGCGCCTGCGCCCAGGCACTCTCCTCGAAGCGGTCGAGCAGGCCCTCGATCCGGATCAGCTTGCTGTCGAGCGTCTCCGGCTTGCCGGTGATCCTCACCAGGGCATCGAGAGGAGCTGCGATCAGGCGGGGATCCGCTCCGGAGGCGAGGAAGGTGAGCGCCAGCTCGAGCTTCAGCGGGGGATCCTCGGCCATCCGCGAGGCGCGGTTGAGAACCAGCGCCGAGGAGCGGAGCTTGCCCAGCTCGCGCTGGACGCGCCCGAGGAGTCCCCACAGCTCGATGTCGCCGGGCAACAGCTGCATCTCGGCGTCGATGAACTCCTCGGCCGCCGCCGGGTCCATCGCCACGTAGAAGCGCGCCCACTCGCCGGTGGCGCCCCGCTGCAGGTCCTCCAGGGGAACGCCGGCGTGGTCCTGGCGGAACGCGGTGAGGCGTGCCCACGCGCGCTCGATGCCGATCGATGGATTGAGGGGGTCTCCGAAGAGGTCCATCCGGGCCTGGGCCAGCGGCGGGCGGGGGTCGTGCGGGTGCGCGAGCGCGAGCTCCTTGAGCGTGGCGGTCACCGTCTGCGGGTCGAGCCCGGCGGGCGAGGCTCGCAGCGCTTCTTCCAGCATCTCGATCAGGCCGCCCACCCCGAGGCGGGCGTCGGGGCCGGGGTGATCGAGGACCAGGAATCGCCACGCCTCGAGGGCCGGCTCCCAGTTGCGCATCGCGGTGAGGATTCGAGCCTGCTCGAGCCGGGCCTCGGGCCATCCCGAGCTGCGGTCGACCGCGCTGGTCGCGATGCGGAGGGCCTCGGGGAGATCCCCCCCCTCCGCCGCTCGACGCGCGCGGATCAGGGCGGCCTCGACTCCACTGCGGTTCGCGGTGGCGAAGGCGACCAGGCGATCGCGGCGCAGCTTCTCCAGCCGCGGATGGTCGGGGGAGGGGAGCGTGGCGAGGTAGGCGTCCTCCAGTCGCTCCCAGACCGCCCGGCAGTCGGGGAAGATGCCGGTCAGGCCCGTGAGCTCCCGGTCCGCCTCGGCGAGGCGTCCTTCCTGCTCCAGGAGGGCAGCCCGCAGCAGCCCGGGCCACAGCTTGCCCCGCACCGCGGGCAGCATCTCACCGAGCTCCGCCTGCAGGAAGGAAGAGAGCGTGGGGACCTCCATGGCGAGGAGCAGCGCGGCGACCTGGCGGGGGTCGAAGGTGGGTTCCTCCCCGGCCGCCCCGACCCCGAGGAAGAGTGCCGTCTGGGCCAGGGCCCGCTTTCCGAAGTTTGCTGGAATCGAGAGTGGGTTGTCCAGCATGAGGTCCGCGATGCCGGCGATGAGATGCCACTCGAACAGCTCGGGGGCCAGCTGTGCTCCGAACTGTGCGGTCTCGAGGGCCTCCTCTTCTCGGCCTCCGAACAGGTACAAGAGGGCAGTGCGTCGCGGATCTTGTTCGCCGCCTCGCTGGAGCATCGAGACCGCGGTGCGCTCGCAGCCGATCCAGTCCTCGCGACGGCTGTCGATGACGAGGCGCAGTACACTGGCCTCTTCGTCCTCGATGAAGACCTCCGCGCGATCGAGCAGGTCCTCGGCGTCTTCGAGCTCGCCCAGATGAGTGGCGATCAGCGCGCGCCGGAGGAGGTTGGGACCGGGTCCCTCCTCGGACTGAGTGCCGGGCTCTCCGAGCAGCCGCAGGGCGACCTGGGGCCGGCCGTGGCGCAGCACGAGATCGGAGAAGGCCAGGATGTCCGCTCTCACGAGGTTCTCGGCCGCAGGCAACCCGGAGAGGAGGTTCCGCAGGCGATCGTCGTCGCCGGTCTCGAGGATGCAGACGAGCGAGCGCCGGCGCTTCTCGGCGGCGTAGGGGCTCTCCTCCGAGATCTCGTCCAGCCACACCTGCGCCCTGGCGTACTCGCCCGCCTGCATCATCATCCGCGCGCCGAACAGCTGTTCCTCGGCGGTGCGCTCACCGGCGGGCCCCTTCATCAGGGCGCGCAGGGCCTTGTCGGTCTCGCCGCGGTCGTGCATCCATCGCGTCACGGTCAGCCGGCCGCGGCCGCGGCTGTCGACGATCATCAGGCGCAGGATCTGGCTGGCGTCGAGCTCGGACTCGTCGATCTGCGACAGCAGCTCCCGGCTTCGGTCGTCGAGCCCGGCGGTCTCGACGCGCTCCACCACCAGGTCGACGAACTCACTCCGGTTCCCCTGACCCAGACGCGCGGCGATCAGCTCGTCGAGCGCCGGCAGGAACCCGGGCAGCTGGCCGAGCAGCCGGCTCGCGAGTGCCGCCTGACCTCGGTAGTTCGTGTGAAAACCGCGCTCCTGGGCGAGACGGTAGAGGGAGTAGGGGTCGTAGTCCCGCGTGGGCAGGGTCCGCCCGGAGTCGCGGAGCTCCCGCTCGAGGAGGTCGATGCTGCGATCCTGGGCGGCGAGGGCCCGCTCACCCAGGGTCACGAACTGCGGCATCAGCTCGTCGGTGCGCTGGGGTAGGAGGCTCATCGCCTTGGCGTAGGAGGCGAGTGGGAGGAGGTAGCCCGAGTAGCGTGCTTCCAGCTGGATCTCCGATCTCCGCAGCCACAGCTCACCGTCGAGGTTCGGGGCGAGCCTGACCACCGCCTGGATCGCCTCGCGCTCGAGCGCCAGGTCACCCCGCTGCCGGTGCATCCAGCTGATCTCGCGCCAGGCGAGGGCACGGGCGTCGGGGAAGGGATCGGCGACCTGCGAGCGCGTGAACTGGGTCAGGGCTTGAATGGCCCGGCTCTTGTCCGATGACTGGGTCTTGGCGTCGGCGAAACCGCGGTAGAGGTTGGTGAGGACCTCGTCGTCCGCGGAGCCGATCGCGCGGAGGTCGATGGCCGCCCGGTGCATGTGCTGCCAGCGCTTGCTCTGGTAGAACACCAGGCAGATCGTGCGCAGGAACTCCGCATCGAGCGCCGTCTGACCCTGGAGCCACATCACCCCCAGATCGGCGGCGCGCGCCCAGTCCTCGCGGCTGGCGAGGGCCTGGACGAGCAGCTTGCCCGCCTCGGTATCCGCGGCGTTGCTCTCCAGCTGCCCGGTGAGGCGGGTGGTGAGCGTGCCGAAGCGGATCGCCTCCTGGTCCCGACCGGAGGGGATCAGGATCTTCAGGTAGCCCGTGACCGCGACCGGGTCGATGCCAAAGGCGAAGCTCTTGACGTACGCCTTGCGCGCTTCGGTCATCTCCTCGCTGGCCACGTCACAGAGCTCGAGGATCTGACCCAGCTCCTCCTCTTCGCTGACCGGGAAGATCTGGCGCAGTTCCAGGACGGTCGGGGTGCGGGCGGGGTCACTCGCATCGAGGGCGGCCAGCCGCTCGAGGAGCTCCGCGGCGCGCTCGGAGTCGGCCGTGGGCAGGAGATCGTGCGATCGCGTCGCACAGGTGTCCAGCGCTTCCCTGGCGAGGCTCAGGTGCATGCGTCCCTTCTCCACCCAGGCCGGCCCGTACTCGGGCTGGTCCTCCAGCAGTCTCTCCAGTCGGGCGAGGGCGCCGATCAGATCGCCGGCCTCGATGTCGGTCTGCACCAGGAGCAGCCGGACGGCGAAGTCGTCGGGGCGGTATCGGTCGAGCACCAGCTGGTACTCCGCGCGAGCCTCCTCGTTGGCGCCGATGTCGCGGAGGATGTGCCCCCGCTCCAGGCGCAGCTCGACGCAGGTGTCGACCACGCCCTCCAGCTCGGTGTCCCTCGCCTCGGCGCGCCGCAGGGCGCTGTCGAGGCGGCGGATACCGGCCTGAGGATCGAGCTCGCCGGAAGAGAGTCCGGCGCGCACCTCGTCGAGGATCTCCCGCGGGGCGCGATGTTTCTGCCGGGAGACCATCGCCACCACCGAGAGGACGGCGATCGCGGCGAGGGTCAGGAGGAGTGTCAGGGACCACTTCATGGTTGGCGAGAGCTCGAGGGAGAGGTCAGGAACGGGGCTCTGTAGGCTCCCCGAACGCGAGATCCATCAGGTTGTACTTCTTCATCTTGTTGAACAAGGTGGCGCGGTTGACCCCCAGCTCCTCCGCGGACGCCTTGCGCGAGCCGCCGTTCCGCTCCAGGGCCTGGCGGATCAGCTCGCATTCGACGTCGGCGAGAGCCTCTCGAAGGGGCCGGATTCCGGACGGTACGCCCTGAAACCCCGGCTGAAGGCGGGGATCCGCGCTTTTCCCGGAATCGTCGGCAAGCAGCTCCGACGGCAGATCCTCGGGCCCTATCGGGCCTCCCCGGCTCAGGAGGACCGCGCGCTCGACCGCGTTCTCCAGCTCCCGGACGTTCCCGGGCCAGCGGTGCGCCGAGAGCAGGGCCAGCGTCCGCGGGAGGAAGCCCTCCACGGATCTCCCGTACTCCGCGGCGTGCCGCTCGAGGAAGTGCTCGGCGAGCATGACCACGTCGCCGGGGCGATCGCGAAGGGGCGGAACCGTCAGGCCGAGGACGTGGAGGCGGTAGTAGAGGTCCTCGCGAAAACGTCCTTCGGCCACCTCCTCCGGCAGGGGGCGGTTGGACGCGGCGATCACGCGCACGTCGACGCGGACGGTGCGAGTGTCTCCGAGCCGTTCGAGCTCGCGATCCTGCAGGACGCGCAGCAGCTTCACCTGCAGATCCGGGGACGCGCAGGCGATCTCGTCGAGGAAGATCGTCCCTCCCTCGGCGGCCTCGAACTTACCGCGGCGGTCCTTGATCGCGCCGGTGAAGGAACCGCGGACGTGCCCGAAGAGCTCGCTCTCCAGGAGGTTGTCGGGGAGGGCGCCGCAGTTGACCTCGACGAAGGGCCGATCCGCGCGCGAGGAGTGCCGGTGAATGCTGCGGGCGAGCAGCGTCTTGCCGGTTCCGCTCTCCCCTTCGACCAGCACCGTCGCCCGGGTGTCCGCGACCGTCCGGACCGTCTCGAAGATCCGCTGCATCTCCGGTGAGCGACTCTTGAGGTTGCCCAGCTCGTAGCGCTCGCCCAGGTCCTCGCGCAGTCGCCGGTTCTCTGCGCGCAGCTCCCGCTGCTCGAGGGCCCGGCTCAGGGAGACGCGCAGCTGATCGGTCGAGACCGGCTTGGTCAGGTAGTCGGCGGCGCCGGCGCGCACCGCCTCGACGGCGTCGTCGATCGAGCCGAAACCCGCCAGGAGGACGACCACCGGTGGCTCCGGGCGGGCGAGAACCGCCGCGAAGGTCTCCATCGCGGCGGTCTCCTGGTCGGAGAGGATCGCGTCCCAGGTCTCGCGCTCCAGGAGGCGTTCGAGGCGCCGGCCGCGCCCGCAGCGCTCCACCTCGCACCCCTGCTCGACCAGCTCGTCGGCCAGCATCGCGGCCTCGAACTCGTCGTCGTTGACCAGGAGGATGCGGGGAGCGGTGGCGAGGGACCTGGACATGTCGACCTTCTTCGACATTCCAGGCTCCGGAGTTGAGGTTTCACCACGACGGGGCCGTCAGACCCCGGATCGGGTCACCGGACCTCTAGCGAGAGTCGGAGCCCGGGAGGCGCACCAGCCACTCGAGGCCGCCGCCGCGCTCGACGAAGAGGTCGAGCGAGCCGCCCTGCCCCGCGAAGATCCCTGCGGCGGCGGCGAGGGAGTTCGCGCCGAGCTCGGGGAGGATGCGGCGCAGCGCGTACGGCTCCATGATCCGGTGCGGCTCGACATCGTGGAGCGGGCCCGCCGGGAAGCGGATCGAGACGAGGACCTCGCCGGGGTCCTCGTCCTCGCGGGCGTCGACTCGCACCGTGCCCTCGGGCCCCGCGCCGTGGTGGCTGAGGTAGAGGATCGCGTCGAAGGCCTGCGAGAGCAGGCGCTTCTCGGTGCGCACCATCAGGGAGCCGGAGCTGCGCAGCAGGAACCGGGGGGCGTCGGACTCCCCGCGACGGGCGGTCAGCATCTCCTGCAAGAGCGGGGAGAGGTCGATGTGCTGATGCCCGGCGACCGGCGGCGACGCGAGGTAGGAGAGGGTCTGGGTGAAGTGGCGCAGGCGCGCGACGTCGCCGGAGAGCTCCTCGAGGCGGCGCGCCACCGCCGCGCTGGTGACGGCGTTGTCGAGCTTCGCCTCCTCGCGGGCCAGGTCGAGGTTCTGATCGACGCACTGCACGATGTCGGCGAGGTCCGCGATCTGGTTCTTGAAGTAGGCCGGCGGTCGCGGGAAGGGGGGCACCCCCTGGGACTCGGGGGTGAGATCGGGGAGGGTGGCGGCTTGGTCGTCGATCACCGCTCCGGGGGCCTCGGGCTCCCTCTCGCCGACCGGCGGCTCCGCGGCCGGGATCGGGTCGCCCGGCTCGCCCTGGAGGATGCGCTGGATCTGGTCGAGCACGAGGGGGGCGAGCGCCCCGCGCTCGTCCAGCTCGCCCTCGTCGAAGGGGTCCTCGCCCTCTTCCGCGGGCTCGTCCTCGGGGGGCTCCGCTGCGGCGGGGGGCGCGGGGAGCTCGCTCGCGGGCGGCTCGACCTCGGGAAGCGGATCGGTCGGCGCCGCCGCGCGCCGGAGCTCCGGGGGAGGCTGGACCAGCTCGCGCAGCGCGGTCACCTCGACCGGCGCCGGCAGCCACTCGACTCCCTCGGTGCGGAGCAGGCGCCGGGTCGCGCCGTCGCTGGGGTCCTCGTCGAGCAGGTGCATCCGCCAGCGCGGGTGGCGCGCCAGGAAGCGCTTCACCAGTCCGACCTCCTCTCGAGGCATGTGTCTGGTATCCAGCACGATGCGGCCAGAATCTGGGAACTCGCAAAAGAGGCCGCCCAGGTCTTCCAGCTGCTCGAGAGTTGGCCTCGCGCCTGCATCGTCGGAGGGGGGGACGGCCTCGAGCAGGGGGATCAGCTCCCCCAGCCTCTCACCGGGGCCGAGCAGCAGGGTCCAGGGACGACCTCCGAAAGGGAAACCACTTTCGGACGTCATGACGCAGCCGATGGTATCGGCTTTCGCTATCGTCTCAAGCTCGGGCGAGGGTCGGACTCGAGTTCTTTCCCTCGAAACCCCCTGGAAGGGCCGAGAATGCCCTCACCCCCCCCGGCTCGGGTGTCCGAAAGGGCCTCTGGGTCTCCGTCACCGATGTCTGCGCCGCCCTCCGAACCCCCTCCCGTCGAGTCGCTCGACACCCCGATCGACGTCTCGGTCGTGGTGCCGGTCTTCGACGAGGAGCCAAACCTGCCGATCCTCCACGGAGAGATCTCCGAAGCGATGGAGAGGACGGGGCTCGCCTGGGAGGTGATCTACGTCGACGACAGATCGCAGGACGGCTCGCGCGCGGTGATGCTCGAGCTGTGGCGCGGCGACCCGCACGTGCGCGTGGTCGCGTTTCGCAACCGCAGCGGACAGACCGCGGCGATGGCTGCGGGGTTCGACAACTCGCGGGGTCGGGTGGTGATCACCATGGACGGCGATCTGCAGAACGATCCGGCGGACATCCCCAAGCTGCTCGAGCGGCTGAACGCCGGAGCGGACATCGTCGCTGGCTGGCGCGCGCAGCGGCACGACGGTTTCCTCCTGCGCAAGCTGCCCTCCCGGATCGCCAATCGATTGATCGGCCTGGTGACCGGCACCACGATTCACGACACCGGCTGCAGCCTCAAGGCCTTCCGCCGCCAGCTGGTGAAGAACCTGCCGATCTACGCCGAGCAGCATCGCTTCCTGCCGGCGATGTCCGCGGGGAGCGGCGCCCGCGTCGAGGAGATCGTGGTCAACCACCGGCCGCGCCGCTTCGGCCGCAGCAAGTACGGACTCGGGCGGGCGATGCGCGTCCTGTTCGATTTGATGACGATCAAGATGATCTCCTCCTTCTCGCAGCGCCCGCTGCAGTACTTCGTGGCGATGGCGCTGCCGTTCGCGGCGGGGACGGTCGTGGTGCTGGGCTACGCCGCGTCCCGCGAGAGCTACTACCCGCGGGACCGCGGGCTGGAGCAGATCCTCCTGCTCGCGTTCATGCTCTCGTTCATGGCCTGCGCGTACTTCTTCCTGCTGGGCCTGCTCGCCGAGCTGGTGGTCAAGGCCAGCGACCTGCACGGTAGCGAGGGGGGGCGGCGCATCGTCACCGCGAATCTAGGTGGGGGAGACGATCGTGACGAATGATCCCGAGCTGGACGTCGCCCCGGAGCCGGAAGCCGCTCCGGTGGCCGAGGTCGACGTGACCCTGGTCATCCCGGTCGAGACCGCGGACGCGCCGATCGAGGAGGTGGTCACCGCGCTCGGCGGGGAGTTCGACCGCCTGGGCAGGAGCTGGGAGTGCATCGCCGTCTTCGACGGCTCCCGCGGCCCGGCCTGGGAAGCCGCGCAGCGACTGGTCGAGACTCGCCCCGAGCAGTTCCGGGCGATCGCCTTCCAGCAGCACTTCGGCGAGTCCGCCTGCCTCGCCCAGGGATTCGAGCAGGCGCACGGCAAGGTGATCGTCACCTCGCCCCAGTACGTGCAGGTCGACCCGCGCGAGGTCGAGTACCTCCTGGAGAAGATCGACGCGGGCGCCGACTTCGCGACGCCGTGGCGCCACCCGCGCATCGATCCGCTGCTCAACCGGATCCAGTCCGCCGCGTTCAACCTCCTGATGCGGCGGATCATCAAGGCGCCGTTCCACGACCTCAACTGCTACCTGCGGGCGATTCGCCGCGAGGTGCTCGAGGACATGGCGATCTACGGCGACATGTACCGCTTCCTGCCGGTGATCGCCCGGCGCCGCGGGTTCCGGGTGGAGGAGGTCAAGGTCCGACACCTGCAGGAGTGGGGCGGCGCGGGCATCTTCGGCTTCGGCGTCTACGTGCGCCGCTTCCTCGACGTGCTCGGGGTGGTCTTCCTGACCCACTTCACGCTGAAGCCGCTCCGCTTCTTCGGCACGCTGGGGGCGCTGTTCGCGACGATCGGCGGGGTGCTGGGCGCGGTGTTCCTCGTCCGCTGGCTGTTCATCGAGGAGGAGGCGCTCTACTCGCGGCCGCTCTTCCTGGTCGGCGTGCTGCTCTTCGTGCTCGGGGTGCAGGTGATCGGCTTCGGGCTGGTGGGTGAGATCATCATCTACACCCAGGCGCGGAACCTGCGCGAGTACAGGATCGAGAAGATATACGAGAAGTAGCTTCTGGCCGTTGGCTCCTGGTTGAGAGTACGGTGCGGTATCCCGCGCTCTCGATCACCAACATGAATCCCCAAGAGCCCTTTTTCAGGAATAGGCGGCCATCGCCGGCGTCCGCTGTGGAGTAGCCGGCCGGTCACCCCATCCAAGACCCTGGAGAGCAGCATGAGCGCCTTCCCCTCGCTCGCCGTGTTCCTCACGTTCGGATTCGCCCTCTTCCAGAGCGATGGCGAGAACCTCCTGGTGAATGGCGGGATCGACGGACCCCGTGGCTGGACCCACACCGGCGGCGGCGCGAGCGCCCGCCTCGAGGTGGATCGCAAGGTCGGGGCCTCCGACGAGGGCTGTCTCCGGATCGTGAACGACGATCCCGGCGATCGGATCCCGCACAACTGGCGACAGACGGTGTCCCTGCCCTCGAAGGACGGGCCCGCTCGGCTGAAGCTCTCGGCGACGATCCGCGTCGAGGGAAGCGCCACGGACAGCGAGGCCTGCGTGATGGTGCAGCTCCTGCCCGCGGAGGGTGCGCCGCTGGCCTACGGGCGCTGCCCGGAGATCGGCAGCGACGTCGACTGGACCCCCGTGGAGACGGTGTTCGACGTCCCCGAGGGGGTCGAGAAGGTCTTCCTGATGGCCTACTTCGTCGGCCAGGGAACGGCGCGCTTCGACGATCTCTCGCTCGTCGAGACGGAAGACGCCGTCACCGAGGTCGCCGTGCGAGCGGTTCGGGGTTCCGATGGGCGACACGAGCAGCTGGCGCGCGGCTGCGCGGCGGATCTGGCTTGGTGCTTCGACGCGGAGACGGCCCGAGCGCGAGCCGCGGAGGAGGGGCGCCCCATCCTGGCCTACGTCCGCTGCACCGACGATCGCGACAACATCCAGTCCGCCCTCGAGTCGGTTCGAGCCGACGAGATTCGCTTCCTGGACGACGGCTACGCCAAGGACCTCCTCTTCCGTGCCGGGCCGCTCTCCGACGCGGACGTGCACGCGCTGATCGAGCGGCGCTTCGTTCCCGTGTGCCTCACCTACATCCTCGGCGACCACACCTACGGCAACGAGTCGCCTCCGGGGTGGAATCAGGTCGGCGGGGGTGAGCAGCTGACGTTCGGCTCTTCGAGCGTCGACGGCGATGACGCACCGGGCTGCCTCACGATCCGCAACGGGAACCACGAGGACCGGACTGCCCACAACTGGCGGCAGTCATTCGAACCGCGGGTCGAGCTGCCGGCCCAGCTCACGCTCTCCGCCAGCATCAAGGCCTCGGGGTTCGAGACGGGGAGCGAGGCGTGTGTCATGGTGCAGTGCTGGAAGGGCGACGAGGCCCTGGCCTACGGACGCGTGCAGTCGGTCATCGGGGATACCGACTGGGTACAGCGCACCGCGAAGTTCACCGCCCCGAAGGGAACCGAGAAGATCAACCTGCTCGCCTACCTCGTCGGGGGTGGCGAGGTCGCCTTCGACGACCTCGCCATCCGCCAGGAGCGGAAGGGTGACGAGGCTCCGAACCTGCTCGCGAACGGCTCACTCGACCGACTCTCCGGCGCCCGGCTGGGCGGCTTCGAGCTGTCGCCCCGCGAGCTGACCACGCCGGCGCTCGTGGTCCTCGACGCCACGGGTGAGCCGGTGCGGCGGCTGCACCGCATCGGCACCCTCTCGAGCGACCTGATCGACCGCTGGCTGCGCGGCGCCCTGACCGAGCTCGGGACGACGAGCTCGGCGAGCGGGCCGGTGGAGCTGGTGCGCGCCGGGGATCTCGAGGGCGCCCTCGCCGCCGCGGAGGGACTTTCCGGCGCGGAGGCGCGACTCGCGATGGCCTCGGCGCGCCGGCGGCTGGGCGAGCTCGACGCTGCCCGCGACGCCCTCGAGGGCCTGACGGGGATGGCGGCGACCCTCGAGCGAGTCCGGATCGAGATGCGCGAGGGAAGGTGGGAGCAGGCGCTGGAGCGAACCGATGACGCCGGGGACGACGGGGACGAGGCGCTGCGCTTCGCACGAGCCTGGTGCCTGCAGCGCCTCGGCCGGCGCGAGGAGGCGCGGGAGCTCTGGACGGCGCTCGCGGGCGAGACTCTCCTCGGACGCCGCGCGGCGGCGTGTCTCCTCATCGGTCCCCGGCTGCCCTACGCGCTCAGCGAGCGCTCCTGGCCGAAGGGGATGACGGATCTGGAGCAGACCGAGGTCGGCCGCCCGGAGGAGCTCGACGCCGAACGGACGATCACCCTCCTGCTCGAGATGCAGCGCGAGGACGGGTCCTTCGGAGGTCACCGGGGGGCGGTCGGTCAGGGGTGGACCGACGCCGCCATCACCGCCATCGTGCTCGACGCCCTGCGCGCCTGGGAGGGCCGGGTCTCGCCGGCGCAACGCCGGGCCGTGAGCGGTGCGCGCGAGCGAGCGCTGGCCTGGCTCGTGAAGTGGCCGGCGAGCGGCGCGCCCGGCTCGGAGGCGTTCAACAACCCGTACGCGCTGATGACGCTGGTCGAGGAGGGCGAGAAGGGCGCCGCGGCGCAGGTCGTCGAGCGCATCGCTCGAACCCAGCTCCCCGACGGCAACTGGACGGTCTACCAGGTCGAGCGACCCGCCTCGTTCAACACGGCGCTGAACGTGATGGCGCTCGCGAAGGCGAAGAAGGCCCGCGTCGACGTGCCGAAGCAGGTGCTGAAGGACGGGGTGGCCGCCCTGGAGGCGATGCGTCGGGAGAACGACCTCTTTCCCTACTCGACCATGACCGGTCACGAGTGGATGACGACGGTGCACGGCTCGATCGCGCGCGACCCCTTGTGCGAGCACGCGCTGCTCCTCGCGGGTCGGGGGTCGAAGAAGAAGCTCGGCGCCGCGCTCGAGCGCTACGTCCAGCACGCCCACGAGCTGCGCCTGCCGACCAAGCGGCTGTACGACTACTTCAACTCGCGCGGGCACGGCGGGTACTACTTCTTCTTCGCCCACCGGAACGCGGTCGAGGCGGCGGCGCTCGCGGGGTCCAGGACGCGGAAGCGGACCCGGGCGTTCGCCCGCGACGCGGTGCTCTCCTCTCGCGAAGGTGACGGGACCTTCGTGGACCAGTACATGCTCGGGAGGGCCTACGGGACGGCGATGGTGCTGGTGATCCTGGCGGAGTAGGGCCCGGTCACTCTCCGTCGAGCACGATCGCGGCGGCGTGGAGGAGATCGCGCGCGGCGCGGCGGTCGGGGCGCTCGGTCTCGAGCTGGTCGGGCTTGCCGGTCGCGACCAGGATTCCCGGTATCCCGGCGGCGGCGCCCGCTTCGAGGTCGCGGAAGGAATCACCGATCACCCAGCTGCGCGGCAGGTCGATCGAGAGCTCCGCCGCGGCGCGGAGCAGCATCCCCGGTGCCGGCTTGCGGCAGTCGCAGTCGCGGAGGTAGGGGGGCTTGCCGATCTCCGGGTGGTGTGGGCAGTGGTGGAACGCGTCGATCCGCGCGCCGTGCTCGGAGAGGATCCGCGCGAGGTGGTCGTGGATCTCCCGCAGCCGGTCCTCGGTGAGGATCCCGCGCGCGACGCCGCTCTGGTTGGTGATCACGACGACCAGCCAGCCCGCGTCGTTCCAGCGAACGATAGCCTCGGCGGCGCCGGGCAGGAGCTCGAGCTCCGCTGGGTCGGCGAGGTAGTCGACCTCCCGGTTGACGGTTCCGTCGCGGTCGAGAAAGACCGCGGGACGGAGGGTGCGAGCTCCGCTCACTGGTCCGACAGGCGCTTGAGCCGGACGAAGATCCGCGCGGGGATCACCTCGTTGCGGCGCTGCACAGGACGGATCGCGTCATCGAGGTTGATGAACAGCCCGAAGTCGAAGGTGTGCGGGCCGACCGAGGCCTCGCTCCAGTACCAGGTGTCGTTGTACGGGTCGGGGAAGACCTCCCGCTTCGCCTCCTGGTAGCCGCTCTTCTGCAGGGAGACCGCCTGCTCCTTCTTCTCCAGGGCGATCATGCAGGGCGTGGCGAACCCCGTCGGAACCCCGTCGATCAGGACGTCCGCTCCGGGGGGGTCGCTGGAGAAGTGGATCGCGATCGTATCGCGGTAGGAGGTGCAGGAGGCCAGGGCCGCCAGCAGGAGGGCCGGGAGGACGGAGCGCATGTCTGGGATTCTCGGCCCCGGGAGGGAGCGCTGCAAGGCTCCGCTCGAAGAGGGCTGTTGCCTTCGTCGGCCGGCTTTGTGACCCTGCTGAAGCCCTGATGAGTGAAAGCGACCCCCCGATTCCCACCCTCGCGGCGCCTGGCGAGCGCTCCGCCGGTGCCGGCTGGATCCTGGCCCTGGCGTGTGTTCTGGGGCTCCTCCGCTTCTGGCGGCTGGGGGAGTGGAGCCTGTGGATCGACGAGGTCTACACCGTCGCCGACTGGCGCTTCAGCCTGGACCGGGGACAGATCTGGAACCCCCTGGGGTACCGGGCGATCGGCTGGACGGCGGAACTCCTCGGCGAGCCGATCGACGAGCTCGGGCTGCGCCTGCTCCCCGCGCTGTGCGGGCTCCTCTGCATCCCCGCCGCCTGGTGGGCGTTCCGGCGCTGGATCGGGGACCGGCGCGCCTCGCTGGTCGCCCTGCTCCTCGCGCTCAGCTCCTGGCACCTCTTCTGGTCGCAGAACGCCCGCTTCTACACCATGGCCATGCTGGTCTCCCTGATCGGGGGCGGGCTGGCTCTGCGCGGGCTGCACGGCGGCAAGCGCCTGCCGGCCCTCCTCGGGACCGCGGTCGCCGCCTCGGCGGCGGCCTTCCATCCCACCGCGGCCCTGATCGCCGCGGGCCTGTGCGTCGCGCCGTGGCTGGTCCACCTGCGACGGTGCGAGGTCCCGGCGCGCTTCTGGCGCGTCGGCGCGGCGATGGGGATCCTGGCGATCCTCGCCGCGGTCGCCGGCTCCCACTGGCTGTGGACCTCGCTGGTCAACCACCTGAACGCGAAGGGGACCGAGGAGCTCACCACCGGCCCCGTCCACCTCCTGCTCACCTGCGGGTACTTCTTCACGCCCCTGCTCGGCACCGCGGCGCTGGTCGGAGCGATCTGGTCGTGGCGGGAGCGCGACGCCCGCGGAGTCCTGGCCGCGGGGATCTCACTGGGGGTGCTCGGCGGGGCGATCGCCGTCTCCGGCTTCGTCCTGATGACGGCGCAGTACACCTACTGCGTTCTGCCGTGGGTGATGGCGGTCGCGGTGATGCCGCTGGAGTCGGTGTGGGCGAGATCGAAGGGCGGGACCCTGGTCGCCGCCTGGGTGTGCGTGCTGGCGCTGCCCGCGGCGGCGGACTCGGCTCTCTACCTGACCGCCCGCGGTGGGGAGCGACCGCGCTGGCGCGACGCGTACACCTGGATCGACGAACGGCGCGAGCCGGGCGACCTGGTGATGGGGATGGGCGCCCCGATCGGCGAGTTCTACCTGGGCGAGGCGAACGCGCACCCGCGTCGGACCCGCGTGGTCTCTCCGCTCGGGCCCTGGTTCCCCGAAGTGCCCCGGCGGTGGAACCGGCACGGTCGGGCGGCCTGGGTGGTGATCCGCCCGCAGTGGCTGGACGCGATGAAGCCGGACGAGCGGCGGGTGCTGGAGACCTGGCTCGAGAACGAGTTCCGGCTGGTCCAGCGCTTCCCGGTGCTGATGGAGGGGCGGGACCTGGAGCTGCTCGTCTACTGGCGGGAGGGGACGGTACCGTAGGCGGGGGCGCCCGGGGAGCTCTACTCCGAGACGCGCCCCATGAACTCGCCGGTATCGGTGTTGATCTTGATCTTGTCGCCGACCTTGACGTGCATCGGCACCTTGACGTCGAGGCCCGTCTCGACCTGGGCTTCCTTCTTCACGTTCGTCGCCGTGTTGCCCTTCACCGCCATCTCCGCCTCGGTCACCTCCAGGACCACCTGGGGAGGCAGGGCGATTCCGATCGGCTGTCCGTCGTGGAAGGTCAGCTCGACGGTGGTGTTCTCCTTCACGTAGCCCATCGAGTCCTCGGCGAGCTCCGCGGGGAGCGGGAACTGCTCGTAGGTCTCCTCGTCCATGAAGATGCTGTCGCCGTTGCCTTCCCGGTAGAGATACTGGCACTTGCGGCGGTCGAGGTAGGCGACCTCGAAGATGTCGCCCGATCCCGCGCGGATGGCGCCGGCGGCGCCCGTCTTCAGGCTCCGCGTCTTCATCTGGATGATCGCCCGCCAGTTCCCCGGGGTGGAGTGGTGGTAGTCGGTGATGAGCAGGAGATCGCCATCCTTCTCGATGACGGTGCCCTTGCGGAGTTCGGTGGCCCGGGAGCCCATGGATCGACAGGGGGTGGAGAGGACTGGGAACGGGTGAGAGCGGGCCAACCCTAGCCCGGCCGCGGCTTCCCGTCCAGATCGCTCCCGGCGGTCAGCTCAGAACGCGCGCCGCTGGCTCGAGGAGGGGATGCCCAGGATCTTGCGGTACTTGGTCACCGTTCGCCGGGCGATCCTGATCTTCTCGTCCGCCTGGAGCCGATTGGCGATCTCCTCGTCGGAGAGGGGCTTGCTCGAGTCCTCGGCCTCGACCAGCTCCTTGATGCGCTGCTGGATGCTGACCTGGCTGGCGACCTCTCCGTTGCCCTTGGCCGTCCCGCCGCTGAAGAAGTACTTCAGGGGGAAGATTCCCCGCGGCGTCTGCGCGTACTTGCCGTTGACCGCGCGGCTGACCGTCGAGATGTGCACGTGAACCTCGTCCGCGACCTCCTGCATGCGCAGCGGCTGCAGGGCGGAGAGCCCGCGGTCGAGGAAGGGACGCTGGCGGACGAAGATCACCTTCGCGATCCGCTCGAGGGTGCTCTGTCGCTGGCTGACCGCGTCGATGAACCAGCGAGCCGATTCCAGTCGTTTCTTGAGCCACACCTCGGTCTGGTCGCCGCGGGCGGCATCCTTGAGGAGCCGGCGATAGGTCGGGGAGAGGCGCAGCCGGGGGAGGCGCTCGCGCTCGAGCCGGACGACGTACTCCCCCTCGAACTCCTCGACGATCACGTCGGGCACGATCACCGACGCCCCCGACTCCTGGTAGTCGGCTCCCGGCGCGGGGTCCAGCCGACGCAGGTGCTCGAGAGAGTCCTTGATCGCCTCGATCGGCTGCCCGGTCGCCTTCGCGATCCGCGGGAGTCGGTTGTGCTCGACGTCCTCGAGGTGGTCCGCGACGATCGTCCGCAGGAGCGGCATCGGGTGGTCGAAGTGGTCGATCTGGAGGAGCAGCGCCTCGCGCAGGTCCACCGCTCCGAGCGCGGGATGGATCAGTTCGCGAAGCCGCTCGAGCACGCCGAAGAGCTCGTCGACGCCGACCGGCCCACCGGGACAGGGTTCGACACCCTCGTTCTCCTCCCGCCCGTCCGGTCCCCCATCGCCGGCGGGTGCGGCGGCCGGAACCGGGAGCTCCACCGTGGGACACTGCTCGGCGAGCTCGTCCAGCCCCTCGGGCAGGTAGCCGCGGTCGTCGAGGGAGAAGATCAGGAACTCGGCGATGGCGCGGTCGCGAGGGTTCAGGTCGATGAAGGCCAGCTCCTCGCTGAGGGCCTCGGCCATGGTGTGCGGGGAATCGGGCGTGTTGGCCAGGGCCTGCAGCTTCCGATCGCCCTCCTCGCCGTCTCCGGAGATCATGCGAGAGCCGTCTCCGTAGTCGCGGTCGAGTCGCTCGAGGTCGTCGAGCATGCGCTGGACCGCCTCCTGGTCGCCCTCGGCGGCGCTCGCCACCTCGGCCGCGCCCTCGCCGGAAGCGTCGTTTCCGTCGGCGTCCTCGTCCGTGGAGGGTGCTTCCTCCAGCATCGGATTCTCGACCAGCTCCTGCTCGATCCGCTCCTGCAGATCGAGCGCCCCCAGCTGGAGGATCTTCATCGCCTGGATCATCTGCGGCGACTGAACCAGTCGCTGTTCCAGGCGGGCGGATTGATGGAGTCCTAGTTTCAACGGGACGGCGGACTTCGAGGGGGATGGATCGTGGTGAAGGACCGAGCGGGGCGAACGTTACCCCACGTTCGATTATAGACCAAAGCCGTCTCCAGCCCCGGATCGCACGCCGCCTTTGTCTTCGAGGATCCTGTCGCCGTCTCAGGGGCGCGAGAGGGACATCGAGAGCCCCAGGGAGGCCTCCGCTGCCGGCGATCCCGCCGCGCTCGCACCGACCATCTCGCTCCAGCTCGCGCCGTCGACGGCGCGGTGGGGGAGCTGGATCGCGGCGAGGCTGGTCTCGTCCTTCCGGCGGTGCTCGATCTCGTGGGTCCGGGCCACCCAGGCGGTGGCGGCGACCTCGCCGTGGGCCAGCCGGCCCTGCCAGGCGAGGCCGTCGAAGGCGTGCTCGACGATCGGTGAGGGCATCCAGGTGTTGGGTGCGATCTCCGCCTGGTATCCGGTGAGCAGCGTGCGCTCCACGCCGACCAGGAGGCGGGCCGCCTCGCCCCCGGCGACTGGGAAGGAAGCGCGGAAGTCGCCCTGCGTGATCTCGACGCGGGCGGTCTCCCGCCGCGGTGCTTCGAGGGTGCGGACCAGCTCGGGGAGCCTCGCTGGAGCGCCGCCCTTCTCCCGGGCGGCCGAGATCAGGATCAGCGTCTCCCCGACGTGCTGCGGAGCGCGCAGGTTCCCCGCACCGCCGCGGCTCCCACCGCGCGGTCGCGATTCGACGGCACTGACGATCCCGGAAGCGGACAGGGATTGGGCGAAGGGGCCGAGGGCCTTCAGGGAGAGCTGATCGTCGAGGGCGGCGCCGGGATCGAACGACGGCAGGGTGCGCCCGCGACCGGAGAGGAGGGCGACGTCGAGGGCGCGCCAGCCGTTCTCCCCGAGCGTCGCCGGCTCGGCTTCCCCTTCGACGGTGATCCGCAGGTTCCAGTCCGGCTGCTCCAGCGGGGTGCCCTCGAGCTCGACGGTGAGGGACCCGCCGAGCGGGACGACGCCGGAGAAGGCGAGCGACACGGCGCTCACCACGGGCTGCTGGAAGTCGCCGAGGTCGGGAGTGCCCGGCTCGAACACCTCGATGCGCTGGAGCTCGGAGAGGTCGAGCAAGCCGCGCACGTGAACGCTTCGCCCGCCGTCGATTCGCGAGGGGATGAGGTGCAGGGTCTTGCCGGTGAACGCGCTGCCGACGATCGGCGCCGCGACCCCCGAATCGGTGGCGACCTCGATGTCGTAGCTGCCGAGGAAGCGGATCCGCTCGCGCGGTCCGAAGGCGATCTCGTCGCCGGAGGTCACGGTGCCGCCCCAACGTCGCGCCTCGTGAGCCACCCCGTTCGCCGCGGCCCGGGGCGAGGGCTCGAGCAGCGCGGTGACGACCAGCCGGTTGCGCCGACCCGCCGCGTCGAGTCCATCGACCTGCGCCCGGGCCCATTCCAGGTCCTCGGGGGTTCCGCGCACCAGGAGCGGCGGCGAGAAGGGGAACACCTCGACCGTGGCGTCGCCGCCGGCGGCCGCCGCCTGCAGGAGTCCGCCGACGTCGCTCGGCTGCAGGGCCGAACGCGCCCCGCCGAACCGCTCGGTGAACTCCTCGTCGAGGCGCAGGTGGTGCCCGTCGGTGAGCGGGGGGAACCCCACCGAGTCGGCGCGCTCCTCGCACACGGAGGGCAGCGGCAGGGTGGTCCACTCCCCCTGAACGGGAGCGAGAGGGGCGAGGAGGAGCAGCAGTGTCGACATGATCTGGTCCGGTTTCTGGTCCCCGGGAGGGCCCGGAGGGGCGGGTACGAGAGAGGATAGTCCCCCTCGGGGAGAGGGGCTACGCATCCGGGGTGGCCCGCCCTTCTCCTCGACCGGGTCGGGCGGTTCCCTTGACCCCCTGGACGGTGCCGGACGGGCGCTGTTATCCAGGTAACGGCGCTTTTCCAGGCGGGTAGTGCCCGCTCGGGCCCCTTCCACGCCCCTCCTCTTTGGCGTGCATCTTCACCCCGAATCGTGTACTCCTTTGCCGTGAACGAATCCTGGCTCGAAATCGAAGTGGGAGGCGTGACCTCCCGGGCGGACCTCAGCTCCGGCCTGACCCGCCTCGGCGGCGAGGGCTGCGACGTCGTGATCCCCGGCGCGCCGGGAGGGGAGCTCCACGTCTGGAGCGATCCGGCCAAGGTGATCCACATCTCCGGCGACACCTCCCCGGTGGTCGGTGGCGTTCCGGTGGTCGAGTCGGAGCTGACCAGCGGCGAGACGATCGTCTGGGGCTCGGTCCAGATGGTCTACCGCGACGCGCGTCCGGTGCTGGAGGAGGTCGCCCTCGAGGCCCCCGCTGCCCCGGCCCCGGCCCCGGGTCCCGCTCAGGCGGCGCCGAAGCGGCCCACCGCGGCTCCGCCGGCGATCGACCCGACCGAGCGGGCCTGGGCGCGCGTGCGAGCGGGGCTCTCGATCGACCTGGGCCAGGCGGATCGGAAGGTGGTCCGCCGCTGGCAGGAAGCGGTACTGCGGAACGAGTTCAACGCCGACGCGTGCGCCCGCGAGGTGCTCGCCGAGCACTCGATGCAGCACGACGATCCGCGGCTGGTCGAGCGCGCCGGGCGGCTCCTGCGCGACTTCCTGATGGCGAGCCTGCAGCGCGGTGTGCACGGCGCCAGCCGCAAGATCCGCGCGCAGGCGCGCAGCGGCACCGCCTACATCGTGGCCAATGCGATCGCCATCTCGGTCTACACCCTGATCCTCCTGGCGGTCGGCGTGCTGGTTCGCCTGAAGTGGAATACCAGCTTCGATGCGCTGTTCGATTTCGTCCTCGGACGGGGGATGGAGTGACCCGCCCCCCCTCCGGCGACTACAGAAGAGAATCCCACCGAACCCCGGCCAGCCGACGATGAGCGACTCCAGCAAGGCGAGAGACGGCTCGACACCCGCGATGTACTCCCTCGCGCAGATCCAGCACCTGATGCGCGTCGAGTTCGGGCGCGCGCAGCGCTACAGCTACCCGATCATCTGCCTGGTCTTCTCGATCGACTCGCTGGGCACGCTGCGCGACCGCTACGGCTACGACGCCAAGGAGGAGGTATTCGCGAAGGTGGTCGACCTGGTGGTGGACGCGACGCGCAGCTGCGACTATCTCGGCCGGCTTCCCGACGATCGGCTGATGATCGTCGTGCCCCACACTCCGCCGGACGACGTCCAGATCCTGGCCGAGCGGCTGATCGAGCAGGTCGGCAAGCTCTCCGTGCCCTCGGTCGAGGGGGAGTCCCTCTCGCTCTCGGTCGGCGGCTCCTGGATGAAGAGCGGCGAGACGCTGTTCTTCGACGACCTGATGAAGACCGCGGAGCGCTGTTCCGCCGAGGTGAGCAGCGGGGGGGGCAACCGGTTCCTGCTGCGCGCTCCGGAGGGTCTGTTCTAGGCTGCCCATGCGAGTCCTCCTGGCCGACGACGAGGTCACCATCTCGGTGACGCTGGGCGACGCCCTCGAGGAGGCGGGTTTCGAGGTCGCCGTGGCGAACGACACCGACGAGGCGCTGGCCGCGCTCGACGCCGGGGGGATCGACCTCGTCCTGACCGACATCCGCATGCCCGGCGCCGGGGGCATGGCGGTGCTGGAGCGGGCGATCGAGCTCGACGCGGAGCGCCCGGTGATCATCATGACCGGCTTCGCGGCGATGGAGGATGCGGCGAGGGCGATCGAGGTGGGGGCGCGCTTCTACGTGCAGAAGCCCTTCCGCAACGACGCGATGGTGACCCTGGTCGAGACCTACGCGCGGATGCGCTCCCTCGAGCAGGAGAACCGCACGCTGCGCGAGCGGCTGGAGAGCGCCGAGGGCTTCGAGGGGATCGCCGGCAACTCCGAGGCGATGCGGGCCGTCTTCGACCGCGTGCGCACCGTCGCGCCCACCGACGCCACGGTCCTGATCGAGGGGGAGAGCGGCACGGGCAAGGAGCGGATCGCCCGCGCGATCCACAGCGCCAGCGCGCGGAGCGAGGGCAGCTTCGTCGCCATCTCGTGCGCCGCGCTGCCCGAGAGCCTGCTCGAGGCGGAGCTGTTCGGCTTCGAGCGGGGCGCGTTCACCGACGCGCGCAAGGATCGCAAGGGTCGCTTCGAGCTCGCCGACGGCGGGACGTTCTTCCTCGACGACATCGACGACATGCCGCTCCCGACCCAGGTCAAACTGCTGCGCGTCCTGCAGGAGCGGGCGTTCGAGCGCCTGGGCTCGGAGAAGACGATCCTGATCGACATCCGCGTCCTCGCCGCGACCAAGGTCTCCTTGCGCGAGCTGGTGCGGGACGGGAAGTTCCGCGAGGACCTCTACTACCGGATCAACGTCGTCCCGATCGTGCTCCCGCCGGTTCGCGAGCGGCACGGCGACGTTCCCATCCTGTTGCAGCACCTGCTCGAGCGGCACGGCGGGGGGCGGGAGTTCACCCTCTCGTCCGCGACGAGGCGCGCCCTGGAGCGCTACCCCTGGCCCGGGAACGTGCGCGAGCTGGAGAACGCGGTCCAGCGCGCGATCGCCCTGGCCGGCCCGGGGCGGGAGCTGGCGGCGGAGGACCTCCTGCCCCTCGACCCCCGCTGGCGCGGGGCGACCGAGGTGGGGGACGAGGTGCGACCCCTGCGCGAGGTCCTGCGCGAGGCGGAGATCGCCCACCTGGAGCGCGCCCTGGAGGCTACCGGCGGCCACCGCACCCAGACCGCCGAGCTGCTCGGGATCTCCCGGAAGGTGCTCTGGGAGAAGATGCGCGACCACGAGATCGAGGGGCCGAAGAGCGGATCGGGTGATGACTGAGCGGGCGTCCCCCGCGGAGGTCCCGCTCGAGGAGGGCTCCGTGGTGATCTCCGACCTGCACCTCGATCCCGAGCGAGCCGAGGACTGTGCCGGATTCATCGATTGGATCGAGAGATTGGAAGCGCCGCGGCTGGCCGTCCTCGGCGACCTCTTCGACTACTGGGTCGGGCCCTACCACCAGGGGCGGGAGGGCTCGCAGGCGGTCATCCGCGCGCTGAGCGGGCTCACCGGACGCGGAACCCGGCTCGAGCTCCTGTGCGGCAATCGCGACTTCCTCCTGGAGGGGACGTTCGGGCGGGCCACCGGAGCGGCGGTCCATCCGGACGGCGTGCTG
Source organism: uncultured Planctomycetaceae bacterium (assembly GCA_964496575.1). Lineage (GTDB taxonomy): Bacteria > Planctomycetota > UBA1135 > UBA1135 > CAZCAC01. The sequence goes on from CAZCAC010000003.1 coordinate 51,225, forward strand.
GGCCGGCTGGAGGGCGGCGGGCGCGCGCTCCTGCTGCACGGCGACGAGCTCTGCACGCGCGATCTCGCCTACCAGCGGCTGCGCCGGATCACGCGCTCGAGACTGGTTCAGGGACTCGGGCCCCGACTGCCGCACTGGATCAGCTCGAGGGTCGCGCGCCGGCTGCGCCGTGCCTCGCAGCGCGCGCTTCTTGGGAAGACCTCCGAGGAGAAGGCGCTGCAGGTCGAGGCGTGCCGCGAGGCGGCGCGGCGCCTCGCGGCCACGACCCTCGTCTGCGGCCACGCCCACGAGCCGCGGGACGAGGCGGTCGGGGAGACGCTGCGCTGGATCGTGCTCGGCGCCTTCGGGGAGGAGCGCGATGCTCTGCGCGTCGGTGCGGAGGGGCGGCTGGAGCTCCTGACGAGCGGAGCGGAGCGGACACGATGATCATCGCCATCGACGGACCCGCGGGCGCGGGCAAGAGCACCATCGCCAGACGCCTGGCCCGCGAGCTGGGACTCACGTTCCTGGACACCGGAGCGATGTACCGCGCGGTGGCCCTGGCCGCGCTGGAGCGGGGGATCGACCCCGCGGACGCGGAGGAGGTCTCGCGGCTCGCCGGGGCGCTCACGCTCGCCTTCGACGAGAGCGGGGCGATCTCGATCGACGGCGAGGCCGGCGAGCCGCGGATCCGCCAGGCGAGGGTGGACCGGACCGTCTCCACGGTGGCCGCCTACCCCGCCGTCCGCGCGACGATGGTGGCCAAGCAGAAGGATATCGCCGAGCGCGGGACCGGCGTCGTCGCCGAGGGGCGGGACACCACCACGGTGGTCTTTCCCGGAGCGGACTGGCGCTTCTTCCTCGACGCCAGCGTGGCCGAGCGGGCCCGCCGGCGCGCGGCGCAGGTCGGGACTCCGGAGCGGCTGGAGGAGATCGCCGGGGAGATCGCCGAGCGCGATCGCCTCGATTCGACCCGGGAGACCTCGCCCCTGCGTCACGCGAGCGGGGTGCACCGGGTCGACACCGACGGCCTCTCGATCGAGGAGGTGGTCGCCCGGCTGCTGGAGCTGATCCGCAATGGAGGAGAGGACCGATGAGCGAGCGCTCCCTCGTCCGCAAGACCCTGGTCTACCGGCTGATCCGCACCGGGTGCATCCTCTACCTCGGCCTGCGGCACCGGATGAAGGTCGAGGGGCGGGAGAACGTGCCGGAGCGCGGCGGGACCCTGGTCGTCGCCAACCACCAGTCCTTCCTGGACATCCCCCTGATCGCCGCGGCGCTCCGCCGGCACGTCTGCTTCGTCGCCCGCCGCTCCCTGGCCGAATCGAAGCTGCTCGCCTTCATCATGCGCCAGTGCGGGGCGGTCCTGATCGACCGCGGGGAGACCGATCGCGGGGCGCTCCGGGAGATCGCGGCCCACCTCGAGGCGGGCGACCTGGTGGTGATCTACGGCGAGGGCACCCGGACCAAGGACGGTTCGGTGGGGGAGTTCAAGGGGGGCGCCCGGCTGATCGCCCGAAAATCGAAAGTGCCCCTGGTGCCCGCCTCGATCCACGGCTCGTACCAGATCTGGCCCCCCGGACGGAAGCGACCCGGGCCGGGGCGGATCGGGATCCGCTTCGCGCCCCCGGTCGATCCCCGGGCGAAGGACGCCCTGGAGCAGGTTCGGGCGGCGGTGATCGCGGGCCTGGGCGACTTCTGAGCCCCTCCCGACGTCCGGAGCGGGAGCTCGGGGACCCCAATCTTCCCGCCCTTTCCGTGGCGGCGAGAGGGGCTGGCCCGATACACTCCCGGTTCGGTCTGCACGGTGCAGGCCGACGGAGACGCCTGCCCGCCTCGGTCGCGGGGATGGCGTTCCTGTTTCGTCACTCTAGAGATGGCTCTCCCCGGAGGGCCCGCCCAAGCCAATAGCCAATGGCCATTGCCTCCCAGCGCCTGAAGCGCTTCGACCTCGACCCCGAGGAACTCGAACGGAGATTGCAGGCCGCGCTCGGTGACTTCACCGAAGACGCCTTCGATTCCGCCCTCGCCACCTCGGTCAAGGACATCAAACCCGGCACCATCGTCATCGCGACGGTCGACTCGGTCGACGAGAAGACGCGAATGGTGGTGATGGATATCGGCGGTAAGTCGGAAGGACAGATTCCGCTCGTCGAATTCGGTGAGGATCTGCCGGAGAAGGGACAGCAGTTCGAAGTCTTCTACGAAGGCGAGGACTCCTACGAGAACACCGCCAACCTCTCCAAGCGCCGCGCCGACCGGCTGCGCGCCTGGGAACGCGTCTCCGCCAAGTACGAGGAGGGCAACGAGGTGCAGGGTGTCGTCCTGCGCAAGATCAAGGGCGGGCTCCTGGTGGACGTGGAAGGCGTCAACGTCTTCCTGCCGGCCAGCCAGGTCAACCTCCGCCGCACGCACGACATCTCGATCTTCATCGGCGAGCCGATTCGCGCGCGCATCATCAAGATCGATCCGGAGCGCATGAACATCGTCGTCTCCCGGCGCAAGCTGCTCGAAGAAGAGCGCCAGCGCCTCAAGGAGAACCTGCTCGGCGAGATCGAAGAAGGTCAGGTCCGCACCGGCGTGGTCAAGAACATCGCCGACTTCGGAGTCTTCGTCGACCTCGGCGGCATCGACGGCCTGCTGCACATCACCGACATGTCCTGGGGCCGCATCAGCCACCCCTCGAAGATGGTCGAGCTCGATCAGGAGATCGAGGTCATGGTGCTGCGCATCGACCGCGAGCGCGAGCGGATCGCCCTCGGGCTCAAGCAGAAGCAGGCGTCCCCGTGGGACGGCATCGACCAGCGCTACCCGGTCAGCTCCAAGCACAAGGGCTCCGTGGTCAACATCATGTCCTACGGCGCGTTCGTCAAGCTGGAGGACGGGATCGAGGGTCTGGTGCACATCTCCGAGATGTCCTGGACGCGCCGCATCAACCACCCCAGCGAGCTGGTCAAGAGCGGCGAGGAAGTCGAGGTGGTCGTGCTCGACATCGATCACGACAAGCAGGAGATCTCGCTCGGCATGAAGCAGGCCGAGGCGAACCCCTGGGAGATGGTCGACGATCACTACCCGGTCGGTACCGTCATCGAGGGCAACGTCCGCAACCTCACCTCCTACGGCGCGTTCGTGGAGATCGAGGAGGGCATCGACGGCCTGCTGCACATCTCCGACATGAGCTGGACCAAGAAGGTCACGCACCCCTCGGAGGTGGTCAAGAAGAGCGATCGCGTGCAGTGCGTGGTGCTCTCGGTCGACAAGGAGAAGAAGCGCATCGCCCTCGGCATGAAGCAGCTCTCCCCCGACCCCTGGATGGAGGAGATCCCGAACCGCTATCACATCGGCGACCTCCTGTCCGGCTACGTCACCAAGACGACCAGCTTCGGCGTGTTCGTCAAGCTCGAGGACGACCTCGAGGGACTGCTGCACATCTCCGAGCTCTCCGACAGCAAGATCTCCTCTCCGGAAGAGGTGCTGCGGCCGGGGATGAAGGTCGAGGTGCGAGTGATCCGCGTCGACACCGACGAGCGCAAGATCGGCCTCTCCTTCGTGCACGCCGACTTCGAGGAGAACGACGCGATCCAGAAGCAGATCGACGCCGACAACGCCGCCGGCATCACGCCGGGGACCAGCGACTCTCCCGCGGAAGCCCAGGCCGAGCCGGCGCCCGATGTGCCCCCGGCCGAGCCGGTGACCGAGGCCTCGGCCCCGGAGCCGGAGCCGGCGGCGGAGCCCGCTCCCGAGCCGGAAGCCGAGCCGGAGCCCGCCGCGGAGCCTGTCGCGCCCGAGCCCGTCGCGGAGGAGGCCACCGAAGAGGAGCCCAAGCCCACCGAAGGCGGCGGAGCCTGAGCTCGGGGGCGCGCCACCCGGCGTGCTCCGATCGATACGGGCCCCTCCGCGCCGGGCGCGGGGGGGCCTTCTCGCTTCGACGAAGACGAAATTGACCGAGCGGAATCCGGTTCCTCCCGAAGGGGGCCCGGGTAAGCATGAGCGCCTCCCCGACCGTGTCCCACCCCCTCCACATCCTCCGCCTCCTCGGTCTGCTCGCGCTCCTCGCGGGCGGCTGCGCATCGAGCCCCGACGGCGAGGGGGGGCCGACCGCCGAGCCGATCATCACCGAGGCCACGCCGACCAGCGCCGAGCTGCGCCAGGACGTGCCCACGGAGTTCGTGCCGGCGCTGGAGATGATCGTGCGCGCGATCGACGACGGCGAGGAAGATGTCGCCCGCGCCGCCCTCCGCCGCCTCCTCGCCCGCCAGCCCACCGGGCGGACACTGGAGATCGCCGGCGGGCTGGAACGGATCCTCGACGGTCGCGAGCTGGTGGCGCAGCTGGAGCTCCGCCTGGTGGCGGAGGAGCAGGAGGAGATCAACGGTCGCTACACCCTCTCGCTCTCCGCCCGCCAGCGCGGGGAGACCGAGGTGCGACTCCGCCCCGGCGGTGCGTGGTTGCGCGAGTCGCTGCTCATGGTCGACCCCGACGGGCGGGAGCAGCGGGCGGTGCGCAAGCAGGGTCTGCCCTTCCCCGACGAGCTGTGCATCCCCGTGGACGAGGAGCTTCGCCTGCCGCTGGCCGAGGTCCAGCTCCCGGGGCCCGCCGGCCTCCTGGCGCTTTCCTCGCGCCTGTCGCTGGAGCTCATCCCGGGGGAGTTCGTCGACGAGGAGGGGCGCTATCTCCCCGCCCAGAACGTGCCCGTCGAGGTGGTGGAGGTGGTACGGCTCGCCTCGTTCCTCCCCACCGGCTCGGTCGCTCCGGAGGAGCTGGAGCGCTACGTCGCCGCCGGGCGGATCTTCGTGCCGGCCCTGATGGAGCGCGCCGTCCGGATCCTCCCCGAGAACCGCGAGGAGGCCCTGGATCGGCTCGCCCCGCTGGTGGAGTCGATCAGCCTGGTCGAGCTGGAACTCCTGGTCCCCGCCTTGCGCTGGCTCTCGCGCACCGCTCGCCCGGCCGGCAATCCGGAGGCGTGGCGCCTCTGGATGCGAGAGCGGGGCGGCTCGGCCGAGCGGCGGGGGCCCGACTGGGAGCGGATCGAGTTGCCGGGGAGCTGAGCTCTCGCCTCCTCGGCGCCGCCCGCCCCTGGTTCCGGGCGGGCGGGCGTGTATCCTCTGCCGCCCGGCGCCACGACGGCGCCCTCCACCGCCCGAGAATGGAGCAGCGATGAATCCCGGAGTCGAAGAACACCTGGCCGCTTTCGAGCGGGGCACGGTCGATCTGATCGAGCGCAAGCAGCTCGCCGACCGGCTGGAGAAGAGCCTCGCGGAGGATCGGCCGCTGCGCGTCAAGTTCGGCATGGACCCCAGCAGCCCCGACCTCCACGTCGGACACTCGGTCCAGCTCCTGAAGCTCCGCGACCTGCAGCAGCTGGGGCACAGAATAGTCCTGATCGTCGGCGACTCGACGGCGATGGTCGGCGACCCGAGCGGTCGCAACCAGCTGCGGCCGGTGCTCAACCGGGAGCAGGTCGAGGCCAACTTGCAGACCTACATGGACCAGGCGGGCAAGGTGCTGGACATGTCGAAGACCGAGGTCCGTCAGAACTCGGAGTGGTTCGACAAGATGGACTTCTACGACGTGCTGAAGCTCACCGGGCGGATGACGGTGGCCCGGATGATCGAGCGCGACACCTTCCAGGAGCGGATGAAGTCGAGCGAGCCGATCGGGATCCACGAGTTCCTCTACCCGCTGATGCAGGGGTGGGACTCGGTGGAGATCGAGTGCGACGTCGAGCTCGGGGGCACCGACCAGCTCTTCAACCTGCTGGTCGGCCGGATGTTGCAGGAACAGGTCGGCCAGCCGCCGCAGGTCTGCTTCACCTGTCCGCTGATCAACGGCCTCGACGGCCGGAAGATGAGCAAGAGCTACCACAACGCGATCGGTCTGACGGAACCGCCCAAGGAGGTCTTCGGCAAGGTGATGTCGATCGCGGACGAGATGATGGAGAGCTGGTTCACCCTGCTCACCCGCTTGCCGGCGGAGCGCATCGGCGCGCTGCTCGACGGCCACCCTCGCGAGGCCAAGGCCGCCCTCGCCACCGAGCTGACCGCCTTCCTGCACGGCGCGGATGCGGCCGGGGCCGAGCGCGGGGCGTTCGACCGCCAGTTCCGCGACAAGCAGCTGCCCGAGGACATCCCGCAGATGGAGTGGCCGGTCGAGGGGAACGAGCTGCCGCTGCCGAATCTGCTGAAGGAGCTGGATCTGGCGAAGAGCACCTCGGAGGCTCGGCGGTTGATCCAGCAGGGGGGCGTGCGCCTCGATGGGGAGGTTCACAAGGACCCGTCGGAGGCGATTCCGCGGCCGGGGGGGGAGCTGCTGCTGCAGGTGGGGAAGAGGCGGTTCGCGCAGGTGCGGGGGTAGCGAGTCCACCAACCCGATCCGCGCCACTCAAGGATTGAAGATCATCCCTGCCTCGACCCGCTCCTGCACCGTATCGTCGAGCTCGAGGATCACCTTCCCGACGAACCGCTCCGCCTCGACAGAGGGCGGGACCGTGACGGTGATCGTCCACGAAGCACTCCGCCCGGTGGCGTCGGCCTTCTTCGGCTCGTAGCCGACCTCCACTCCCTCAGGCAGCTCCCCCTCGAGGCGAGCGCCGGTGACGAGGGTGCGGTGCCCCGGGGCCAGAGCGACGAGCTCGGCGGTGCCGGTGCTGCCGTCGACCGGGGAGAAGCGGGTGAAGGCGAGCGTCGGGGGGCGAACGATGATGTCGTCGACGACGTTGCCCAGCACCGGGATCTCGAAGGGACGCCCCTCGCCGGTGCCGTCGTCGCCGGTCGCCGACAGGATGATCTTCCCCTTCCACAAGCCCCGCTCGAGCGGAGGCGTGAGCACCGCATCGACGATCCACAGCGTGCCCCCCGGCTTCTCCTCCTGGCGGATGCCGACCTCCAGGCGGGGGCTCGACTCGATGACCCCGGTGACCCGCTGCAGGCCACCGGGCAGGCCGGTGATCAGGTCGCTCCGGCCGCGCGCGCCGGTGGAGATCGGGACGCGGCCCAGGTTGATCGTCTTGGGCGTCGCCTGGAAGGCGAGGTCGACCTTCAAGTGCATCTCGAAGGTGACGAAGGGCTTGTTCGGGGAATCGCAGCGCAGGCGGACCTGGGCCAGCTTGTCCGCGTTGGCGAGGCGGACCGCGGTGGTGTCGATCTCGAAGGTGAGGTCCGCCTCCACTCCCGGCGGCAGGACGATCACCGGGTCCTTCCGACGGTTGCCGAGCACCTCCCGGCCCGCTTCGTCCACGTAGCTGATACGGCCGATGGAGCAGGAGCAGGAGGACTGCAGGTCCTGGATGACCACCGGTCGCGGATCGGAGTTCTTCAGGCGAAACGTGTGCGTGCGCTTCTCTCCGTAGGGGATCGTTCCGAAGTCGTGGAAGTAGTCGCGCGGGTCCTCGCCGGGGTTCAGGATCACCAGCCCCTGCTCCGTGGGCTCCCCGGGCGCGGAGTCGCTCACCGCGCCGTCGCAGCCCCCGGTGCCGAGGGTGAGCGGACCCAGGAGGAGAAGGGGCAGGAGTCGGGCGAAGCGGTGGGTGGCGTTGGCGGTCTTGGTCATCGATCGTGTCGGGGAGGGTCGCGCTGCAGGCCGAGCCGAGACAGGGTAGGGAGCCCGGGGGCCGGTGACAGCAACTTCCTCGCCGGAGCGGCGAGACGCTGCTCCCGCCACGGGGGCATCCTCGGCGCCAGCACGGGATCGGAGGCGCACGGCCCCTGCGCGATTTCGCCCCGGGGAAGGGGCGGGTGGTTGCGGAGCGGGGCGGGATCGTCTCTCCTTGGACGGCTCCGCGCCACCCCTCGACCGACGATGCCGCAGGAACCCGCCAAGAAGAGCCCCAAGACCCTCGCGCCCTCTCCGCCCGCGCCCCGGCGCCTGCGGAGGGCCTGGGTGGTGGGGAGCTGCGGCTCGGGCAAGACGACCGTGGCGCGCCGGATCGCCGGGCTGCTCGGCAGCCACTCCGTCCACGTCGACGACTACATCTGGCTGCCGGGGTGGAAGCTGCGCGACCGCGGCGAGATGCTCGCCCTGCTCGAGGAGCGCCTCCGCGGCTCCGACTGGGTGATGGAGGGAAACCTGGGTCGCGACGCCGTGCGCCTGTGGAAGATCGCCGATCGCGCCGACCTGATCGTCTGGTTGGATCTGCCCTTCGGGCTCACCTTCCGGCGCCTCGTCTGGCGCTGCATCCGGCGCAGTCTCCTGCGACAGACCTGCTGCAACGGCAACCGCGAATCGCTGCGCCAGACCTTCTTCAGCACCCAGTCGATCCTCCTCTACGCCTGGCAGACGCGTCGCCTGCGTCAGGTGATCTACGGGAAGCTGCTCCAGCACCGGCCGCACGTCCGCCTCACCTCGCAGCGCGACGTCGACGGCTGGCTCGAGGCGCTGGCGATCCCGCTGGTCGAGGACGGAGGGGTCCGCTGATCTCCGCCGCGCCTCACCGCGCGCCATTTTCGTCCGGAATGACGCCCCTCCCGCGACGTAGACCCTGATTCCGTCCCGTTCCCACCAGAAGAACCCCAGCGCGGGCTGACGCCCGCACCCTGACCGGTCAATAGACCGTTCGAAGCACGATTCTCGAGACCTCGAAAGCCCTCCCATTCCTGCGCGCAACGCGCAGAAACAGACTCCAAGTGATTCCGAGGAGCACCTGATGTACACCCTGGCTCTCTCCCTGGCGCTGACCGCCGCTCCGCTCGCTCCGCCGGCGACCCCGCAGTCCTCCGCGGTCCTCGCCACCGCCCCCGCCGAGGCGCTCTTCCTCGCCTACAGCCCCGACGTGTCCGCCGTGCGGGAGGCGATGACCGACAACTCCTGGTACGGGTACTTCATCGAGGGCCCCGGCGCGGTCTACGTCGACTGGGTCTCGGAGCTCTTCATGGACCTCGAGGACGGTGGCGAGCAGGTGTTCGAAGTGCTGGACTCCCTCGAGGAGCTGGCCCGGGTCGCGGATGGCGAGCTGCTCGTCTACGCGACCGACCGGGCGCTGGCCATCACCCTGGCCGCCGGCGAGCAGCGCGGCCAGGTGGACCAGGGGCTGACCGAGCTCCTCGAAGGGCTCCCCGTGCAGTGGACGGTCACCCGGTCGGAGATGCACGGTCACAGCCTGCAACTCTGGACCCCCGACGAGGGGGAGGTGGTGATCGGTCGCACCAGCGGCGCCGGGACCGTGCGCGTCTTCATCGGCGCCAGGCAGGAGAAGGTCCTGCCCGTGCTGCGCGCCTCGCTCGCGGCGGAGGCCGGCGAAGGCCTGACCCCCGAAGCCGAGCGCATCGCCAGCCGCGTCCGGGGCGGCGTCCCGCGCTTCGTCGTGGCCTCCGATCTGCGCAAGCTCGGCGAGCTCGTTCTGGAGAAGGCCGACGGCCCCGACCAGGCCGGGATCGAGCGGTTCCTGACCACTGCCGGATTGGACCAGCCGACCTGGCTCCTGGCGGACGTCCACCGCGGGAGTGACGGCGGACTGCACCAGGTGTTGAAGCTCCAGTTCCAGCCGGAGACCGGCCTGGCGCGCCTCGCCGGCCACCTGCACCAGGTCGAGCACGCCGACCTCGCTGGCGTGCCGCTGGACGCGGACTACCTCGGCGTCGGCCGCATCGACGTGGTGGGGATGATCGAGACCTTCCTCGACCTCGCCGGCCCGGAGCTGCAGGAGCTGTGGGACAACTCCATGGCCGCGGGCGAGAGTGCGACCGGCGTGCACCTCTCCGAAGACGTGCTGGGCCTCCTCACCGGGCGCTTCGCCTACTGGCGCGAGCGCTGGCCGGAGGGAGGGGTGCCCCTCGCCGACGTGCTCCAGGGGGCGACGGTCCGGATCGGCGTGCTCGATGGCGAGGCGCTGCAGGACTCCCTCTTCGACCTGCTCGACGCGACGGGGATGGGGGAGCTGTACGAGGTCGACGAGATCGGCGAGCTCGACGTCTGGCTGCCCGCCGACCGGGGGATGCCGGATCTCCTGGAGCAGGGCGCGCTCCCCAGCCTGGTCTTCGCCCCCGAAGCCCTGCTGCTCTGCAGCTCGACGGTCGATCTGGAGGCGACCGTCGCGCAGCTCGGATCGGAGCAGATCCCGACCGTCGCCGACTCGGCGGCTGCGGGGGAGGTGCTGTCGGCCCTGGAGGGTTCGTTCTTCGTCACCCGGCAGGAGATGGTCGACACCGTTCGATCGATCACCTCGCAGCTGCACTTGCTCGGCGAGCTGATGCAGGCGGAGCTGGGGGAGGAGCCGAGCCGCGCCGAGCTGCTCGAGTGGTTCCCGGGGCGGACGACGGTCACCTATCGCCGCACGGTGGAGGGGTTGGAGATCATCGGGACGGTTCGGTGAGGGGGGATGGGGGCTGGTCGTCTGGACACCCCACCGAGACGTAGCCCCGACTCCATCAGCGCCGCTCCTCCTCCTCCCGCTTCCCGTCCCCGGTGTACCCGAGATCCTCGAGCGCACCCGTATCGGGACCCGGTCCCCCCGCCCCCTTCTCGATCAGCCGGAAGGCGTCGCGCTCGGTCAGAAAACGCTCCAGTCGCGCCACCTCGTCCGGGAACCTCGCGAAGACGTTGTCCAGCTCCAGCGGATCCTTCGAGAGGTCGTAGAGCTCGGAATCTCCCGGCCGGCTCCGGTGGTGGATCAGCTTCCAGTTCCGGTCGACCACCGTGTAGAGGTCGTCGCGCTGCGTCGCCGGGAGCCGGGTCAGCGGTGCGTGGCTGTCGTGCAGGTTGAGCGCGTCGGCGTAGGCGATTCGCGGCTCGTCGAGCTCGCCGCGCAGGAGCGGCAGGAGGCTGCGCCCCTCGACGCCGTCGGGCAGCGGGATGTCCAGCGCCTCGAGCACCGTCGGGGCGATGTCGATGTTGCGCACCAGCTCCTCGACCCGGCCCTCGGCCGACAGCTCGGGAACCCGCAGCAAGAGCGGCACGTGGATCGACCAGTCGTAGAGCAACCGGTGCTTGGACCAGCCGTGGCGCTCCAGGCCGTCGGAAAGCCCCTGGCCGTGATCGGCGATGACCACGACCACCGTGTTCTCGTACTGCCCCGTGCGCCGGAGCCACTCGATCAGCCGCCCGAACTGGGCGTCCATCCAGCGCACCTCGAGCTCGTACATGCGCTCCTTCGCCCGCTGGTCACCGCGGACCGGCTCGGGGTCGTAGGTGATGCCGTGCTGGCTCGCGAAGTCCCTCGGAGGCACCAGCGAGATGTCGTGGGGATCGAAGTAGTGGATCCACAGGTGCCAGGGGCCGAGCTCGCCGTGCTGCTCGAGCCAGGCGAGCGCTCCGTCAGTGGTCGCGTCGCCGCGCCGCTGGCTCTGGCCGCGGGGTGCGTCGACGTAACGTCCGCTGGCGCGGATCGGCTGGGTGGGATCGAGCTCGGCGAAGCCCTCCTCGAGACCGGTGTCGAAGAGCTCGTAGCCGCGGTCGAGACCGAACGCGCCGGAGGCCGGATAGGCGCTGACGAAGGCCGCGGTGTGCCAGCCGCGAGCGGCGAGGATCTCCGGCAGCACCGGCACATCGTGGGGGAGCCGGTGGTCGAGGTCGCCGTGAAAGACGCGCAGACCGTGGGCGTAGGGGTTGCGACCGGTGAGGATCGAGGCGTGCGCCATCGGCGTCAGCCCGGCGGTGGATATCGCCCGGTCGAAGCGCACGCCCTCGGCGGCGAGGGCGTCGAGATTCGGGGTGACGCCGCCGGCGTGGCCGTAGCAGCCGAGGGAGTCGACGCGGGTGGTATCGAGGGTGACGAGGAGGACGTTCCGCCCCTCGACCGGCCCCGCCTCCGGCGCGCAGCCGAGCGTGCCGAGCAGCAGGGCGCCGAGCAGCGCGGCGGCGGGATCGAGACGACCGCTCATCGCCGCCCTCCTTCCACCACGGTGGAGAACCACTCGTCGAGGTCCTCGCGCTGGACGCGTCCGGGAGTCGTCGTCCGGCAGCGCAAGATCAGCTTCGCGCGCTTGCGCTCCTCGGGATCCGAGAGGCGCGAGAGATCGCGCGTGGTGAGCGCGGTCGCCGAGTTGCGGGTGAAGAGGTTGCTGAAGGCGAGCTCGCGGAGCCGTGGGTCGCCGCTCTCCAGGAGCGTGTCCGGATAGATCTCGGCGAGCCGCTGCGGATCGGCGCGCATCGCCAGCGCTTGCGCGGCCTCCACCCGCTCGGAGGGGCTCCCCTGCGTGGCGGCGGTCCAGAGCTCGTCGACGCTCCGGTGACGGCCCCAGGCGATGATGAGCACCGCCGCGATCCACAGCGCGGCCAGCGCGTGCCAGCGGAGCCCTCCGCGTCGAGATTCGCTCCCGCTTTCCTTCAGCTCGTCCATGCCAGCCTCACCAGGGCCTGGAGTTCGGGGAAGTCGACCCACCACAGGAAGAAGAGCAGCACCCAGCCGGCGCCCATGGCGAGCCGCGTACGCTTCCCCGCGAACCAGCGCCATCGATCGAGCGCGAGGAAGGTGGCGACGAAGACGAAGAGGACTGGCAGCATCGGTACGCGCAGGCGCGACATGCTGGAGAGCAGGCACGTGCCGAGGACGTAGAGGAACACCACGATGGGAATCCACGTCCCGCGAGAGCAACGCAACCGGCGCACCTGCTGGACCGCTCCGGGCACCGACAGCAAGAGCAGCAGCAGCGGGCAGAGCAGCGCCCAGACGACCAGCGGGCGGCGCAGGACCGGACGCCCCAGCGGCGCCTCGGAGTAGGTCAGGCAACCCTGCTGTCGCACGAAGAAGGAAGTCGGCAGGAAGAGGTCGGCGAGCTTCTTGACCCGCGTGCGCAGGAGGTCTTCGGGATTCTCCCGGGCCCAGTCGAGGCCGCGCCGCACGTTCTCCGCCGAGCGGGCCGCGGTGTTGGGCGGCTCGTCCGCGCGCTGCCACTCCTTTCTCGGATCGACCGCCACGAACGCCGGGCGGCCGATCGACTCGAGCTTCGGCCGTTCCCCTCGAATCCGGGAGACGGCGCGCAGGTCGAAGTTGGTGTAGCGCGAGTTCAGGCTGCCGTAGACGTTCTCGCCGATGCTGATGCCGACGGGGGCCACGCGGCCGTACACCTCGAAGTTGCGCGCGGACCAGGGGAGCACCACGGCGATCACCGCCAGCGCGAGGAGGACGGCTCGCCGGAAGCGCTCGACGAACGCGGCGCCGCGGCGGGAGAAGAGGAGCCCGAGGACCAGCAGCGGAATCAGATAGGTGGGCGCCTCCTTGACCAGCAACGAGGCGCCGAGCAGAAGGCCGGCGAGGAAGAGACGGCGGTCGGAGCGGCCGGGGTGCTCCTCCTGCTCGGCGGCGACGAGGAAGTAGAGGCCGGGCGTGAAGAGCGCGAGGAAGAGCGGCTCCGCCCACAGGAGGTGGGTGAAGGCGGCGAGCGGCAGATAGAGGGCCCAGATCGCGCCGGCGATCACTCCCGCCCGGTCGCTGCCGAGGCGCCGGGCGAGGCCGATCACGCCGAGGCCGGTGGCCAGGGAGACCCCCACCGAGAAGAGCTTCGCGGCGAAGAGCCCGTCGCGCCCGAAGCACTCGAAGGCGGTGCGCAGGACGAAGGGCCAGGCGGGCGGCCAGAGGAAGCGCTCGGCGTCGCCGAGGAAGTCGAAGCGCGTCCAGCCGAGAGCGAGGTAGACGTAGCCCGCCTCGTCGCTGGTGAGCTCCGGCTCGCCGGAGAGGAGGAGCAGTCCGAGGCGCAGGGCGAGCCCCACCGCGCACCACACGATCACCTGGCGGCGAAACACCGATCGCGCTTCGTCCGGGGGTGTCGGCGCGCTGTTCATGGGCAGAGTCTAGCCGCGCCGGTAGGCTAGCGGGAGCCAAACCTCTCCCGCCCCGCGACCGGACGGCCACCATCATGCTCACCTTCCGCCTGCTCCTCCCCGCGACTCTCCTTCTCCTCGCTTTCCCCTCGCTGCTCCGGGAAGATCCCGCCGACGAGCTGCGCTCCCCCGATCCGCTGAAGCGCCTCGGTGCGATCGAGAAGATCGTCGCGGCGAACGAGAAGGGGGCGGAGAAGCTGCTGGTCAAGGCGCTGAAGGACGAGGACTGGGAGGTGGTCGCCGCGGCGGCCGAGGGGCTCGGTACGGTGGGGGGCAAGGGAGCCATCACTCCGCTGGCGAAGTTGTGCTGGAGCGGACCGGTGGGGGTGATCCGGAACGCGGCGGCGGATTCCCTGGCGTCGATCGATCCGGCGGGCGGGATGAAGAAGCTCGGCAGCAAGCTCTCCGGCGACACGGCGATCTTCGCCTGCGAGGCGCTGGTGCGCATCGCTCCGGCGATGGATCGGCCGAAGGTGCCCAATGCGCTGAAGAAGCTGCTCAAGGACAAGCGGACGATGGTGCGCGCGGCCGGGGCGCGAGCGGCTCTCGTCTGCGATCGGGAGAATCGGGCGCAGCGCGCCACCACGCTCTTCAAGTCGGAGTATCCCGCGGTCGTGGCCGGCGCGCTGGAAGGGGCGGCGCTCGACCCGCGACCGGAGCAGATGGGGCCCCTCCTGGAGCTGCTCACGCGCGACGAGCTCGACGACGTGCTCGAGCGCCGGGCCCTGCGGGCGGTGGTGGCCACGGCTGGGGCGTTCGAGGAAGGCGATCGGGAATACGAGCTCTTCCAGCGCATCACCCAGCTCTCGGGTGCCACGCCAGCACGGGTCGCGGCGCGGGGACCGCGGCTGGCCGGGGAGGCGGTGAGGGCACCGTGGTTCGACCGCCCCTGGGTCGGGGCGGGTATGGGGCCCGCCCTCGAGCACGACGAAGTCGGAGTAAGGGCAGCGGCGGCGTGGGCGCTGCGCTTCGGAGTTCCCGAGCTCCTCCTCACCGCGCATACCCTGGCCGAGTCCGATCCCGAACCGAGGGTTCGCCTCGCCGCGCTCGACTCGGCTCTCGAGCTGGCGGGCGTCGCCGAGGACGACGAGCAGCGCTGCTGGGTGATCGAGCGCCTCATGAAGGAACGCGATGGCGCCGTGCGCGAGGCGTTGATCGTGGCGCTGGGCGAGCCGGGCCTGAAGCGCGTCACCTCCCACCTGCAGGAGGCGCTCGAGGACCCGGACTGGCACATCGTCGCCTGCGCCGCGGTTTCACTCGGTAGGACGCGCTCGGACGACGCCGTCGTCCCCCTGCGAAACCTCTACGCGAGCGAGGACTGGCGAGCCCGTGGCGCGGCGGTGGTCGGATTGACCCACTGCCTGCAGAAGAGCGGGATTCCCACCCTGATCGAGGCGCTCGGGGACGCCGAGCCGCTGGTCGCCCGCACCGCGCACCACTACCTCCTCTCGATCGCGCGCGGCGAGTCGCTGCCACCCGAGGTCGCCGCCTGGCAGAAGTGGTGGAGCGAGAACGAGACGCGAATGCGGCTGGAAGACCCCAAGGACATCGCGGAGCGACGCGAGAAGTACGGGTACTCGGTGCCCGCCTCGAAGATCTTCGAAGGGCTCGACGTGATGGTGCTCGAGAGCCGTGGCGACCACGTCCAGGAAGTGCTCGACGAGTTCGAGATCGACTACCGCCTGACGGCCTCGAGCCGCATCGATACCGATGGTTGCGACGCCGCGGGGGTCTTCGTCTCCAACTGCACCGGCGAGATCGAACCCTCGGACGTCGAGCGCCTCGAGTGGTTCGTACACGTCGGCGGCTACCTCTTCGGCTCCTGCTGGGCGGTGCACGAGACGATCGAGCGGATCGCGCCCGGCGCGGTGCGCAAGCTGGAGACGCGCGACGAGGTGCTCGACCAGGTCGTCGCGACGCCATGGGCGATCGACAGCCCGTATCTCACCGGCGTCTTCGAGAATGGCGTGCAGCCGATCTACCACCTCGTCGGCGCGCACCTGATCGAGGTGCTCGAGCCCGAGCGTGTCGAGGTCCTGATCGACAGCGCGGAGAGCCTCGAGGAGTGGGGCGGCGGCAACCTCGCCTGCTGGTTCACCGTCGGGCACGGGGTGATCCTCGACTCGGTCAACCACTTCGACGTGCAAGGCCTCGAGGAAGCCGTGGGGCTCAAGACGCGCGAGGACCGGATGGCCTACGCGGTCGACCACATGGGGCTCTCCCTCGCGGAACTGCGGGCCACGCGGGAGGAGAAGTACTGGGACAGCACCAACAAGGCCTCCCAGGAGGTTCGCGACCTTTCGGTCTTCAAGCTGGTCACCAACTTCGTCCGGCTGAGGCGAATCGAGGGGCGTTGACGCCCCGGCGCCGATCCTCGAAAGTACCCGTGGCCGTTCCCTCTCAGGAAATCACATCGATGAAACGCCACACTACCACCGCACTCCTCGCGGGCTCCCTCCTGCCGTTACTCGCTCCCATGTCGACCGGCCAGACCACGATCCTGCGGCCCGTGCCCTTCCACGACGTCGAGCTCAATGATCCCTTCTTCCGCCCGCGGATCGAGACCAACCACCGGGTGACGCTGGCCGCGAACCTCGACAAGTGCGAGGAGACCGGCAGGATCCGGAACTTCGCGGTCACCGGCGGGCTGGTCGAGGGGAAGCACGAGGGACGACGCTACAACGACTCCGACCTCTACAAGGTACTGGAAGGAGTGGCCTACACGCTGCGCACCGTCGAGGACGAGGCGCTCGAGATACGCGCCGACGAGATCATCGCCCAGATCGCCTCGGCGCAGGGGGAGGACGGCTACCTCAACACCTACTACACGCTGGTGCACCCAGAGGAGCGCTGGCAGAACATCGCGCATGGGCACGAGCTGTACTGCGGCGGGCACCTGATCGAGGCGGCGATCGCCTACGAGCAGGCGACCGGCAAGCGCCAGCTGCTCGACGTCGCGATCGGCTTCGCCGACCTGATCGACGCCGAGTTCGGCCCCGATGGACGCCTCGATCCCCCCGGGCACCAGGAGCTGGAGCTCGCGCTCTTCAAGCTGGCGCGGGCCACCGGTGAAGCGCGCTACCGGGAGCTCGGCGAGTTCTTTCTCGTGCAGCGTGGCTCTCGCGAGGGGCGCAAGGGCTTCGGCGCCTACAACCAGGACCACCTGCCGATCCGCGAGCAGAGGATCGTGCGCGGGCACGCGGTGCGGGCGATGTACCAGTTCGCCGGCACTGCCGATCTCTACGCGCTCACCGGCGATACGACCCTGCTCGAGGCGCTGGAGGCGGTGTGGGAGGACGTGACCGTCGGCAAGATGTACGTCACCGGCGGCATCGGCAACTCGGCGCACAACGAGGGTTTCACGGAGCCCTTCGAGCTGCCCAACGACACCGCCTACGCCGAGACCTGCGCGGCGATCGGCATGGCCTTGTGGAATCACCGGATGTGGCTGGCCACGGGGGATCGCAAGTACGCCGACGTGATGGAGCTCGAGGTGTACAACAACGTCCCCGCCGGGGTGTCGCTGGAGGGGGACCGCTTCTTCTACGTCAACCCGCTCGAGTCGAGCGGCGGGCACCACCGCGTGCCGTGGTTCGACTGCTCCTGCTGTCCGACCAACATCGCGCGCTTCGTGCCGGCGATGGGGGAGCGCATCTACGCGACCGACGAGGAGAGCCTGTGGGTGGCGCTGTACGTCGCCAGCGAGGCCACCGCCCGCGTCGGCGAGCAGGACGTGAAGGTGAAGCTGGAGACCGGCTACCCCTGGACGGGGGCGGTGAAGCTCACCGTCGAGGCCGCGGAGACGATCGGCGTGCGCCTGCGCATCCCGCAGTGGTGTCGCTCGCTCGCCCCGCCGACCGATGGCGAGGGGCAGCCGATACCGGTGGAAGGCGATCCCCGTGAGGGGTGGCTGTGTGTACGCGCCGGGGGGGCCGATCCCTCCGAGGTGAACCTCGTCTTCGGCCTCGCCGTGCGTCGGGTCCACGCCGATCCGCGCGTCGAGGCGAACCGCGGTCGCGTGGCGCTGGCCCGGGGACCGATCGTCTACGCCTTCGAGGCGGTGGACCACGACGGGCGCGTCGGCGACCTCCACCTGCCGGACGAGTCGATGCTGGATACGGCCTGGAAAGAGCAGCTGCTCGGCGGGGTGGCGGTGGTCGAGACCGACGGCTTCCGTCTCCTCGAGCGAATGGAAGACGGCGGAATGAAGGTCGAGCCCGTGCGGCTGCGCGGCGTGCCCTACTGCACCTGGGACAACCGGGACGCCGGCGAGATGGTCGTCTGGCTCCCCGAGTCCGCCGGGCTGGCCACGCTCCCGGGCGAGGCCGGCGCGGCGCTGGGGGAGGGGGTGAGGATCACCGCCTCGCACTGCTACGGGAACGATACGCTGGACGCGCTGCTCGACGAGAGGCGGCCGAGGAGCTCCGGCGATCACTCGATTCCGCGTCACACCTTCTGGGATCACCGGGGGACGCGGGAGTGGGTGGAGATGCGCTTCGACGAGCCGCGCGAGGTTCAGCGAGCGCTGGTCTACTGGTTCGACGATACGGGGCGCGGCGCCTGCCGGGTGCCGGCCTCCTGGAGCCTCTCCTACCGCGAGGGCGAGGTCTGGAAACCGGTGGAGATCGCCGGCAACATGAAGTTCGGGACCGAGCTGGATCGGTTCAACGAGGTGGGCTTCCGAGGAGTCCGCACGATCGCGTTGCGCCTCGACGTCGAGCTGCAGGCGGGGTGGTCGGGCGGTCTGCTCGAGTGGCGACTCGAATGAGCGAGGAGGGCTGACGTGGCACAGGGTCGGGAACCGCGCTTTCGCTTCGGGACCTCGAGCTGGTCGGAGTCGAGCTGGGTGGGCCCCTTCTACCCCGAAGGGACGAAACCGGCGGACTTCCTGACTCACTACGCCACCCGCTTCGACACCGTCGAGGCGGACGTCACCTACTACCGCGTCCCGGGGCGCGACATGGTGCGCGGGTGGGATCGCAAGACACCGGAGGGATTCCTGATCTCGGCGAAGTTCCCGCGCTCGATCGTGCACGCAGGCAACGGGCCGCAGCCCGACCCGCGGGCGCTCCTCTGCTCCCAGCGCAGCACCCGCGATACGAACGCGTTCCTCGAGGCGATGAGCCTGCTGGGCAACAAGTGCGGCCCGCTGATCCTGCAGTTCCCGTACTTCAACAAGAAGACCTTCGCCGAGCCCGGTCCCTTCATGGGTCTGCTCGACTCGTACCTCTCGCGGCTGCCCGAGGACTTTCGCTACGGCGTCGAGATCCGCAACAAGAACTGGCTGACCTGGGACTTCATCGACCTCCTGCGCCGCTACAAGGTCGCCCTGGTGCTGGTCGACCTTCTCTACATGCCGCACCCCGCCGAGCTGGCTGCGAAGCTCGACCTGGTCACCTCGAGCTTCGTCTACGCGCGGCTGATCGGGGATCGCAAGAAGATCGACTCCCTGACCAAGACCTTCGACAAGATCGTGTTCGACCAGAGCAGCCGGCTGCGCCGCTGGGCCAAGCTGCTGCAGCAGCTGACCACCGAGAGCGCCGAGATCTTCGCCTACGCCAACAACCACTACGCCGGCCACGGCCCCGCGACGGCGCGGGAGCTGGCCGCGCTGGTGACCGGGGAGGAGCCTCCGCCGCGGCTGGGCTCTGCCCAGGACCCACCGGCGCCAGGGGCCGCGGATGGGGAGCTCCCGTTCTGATCCACTCGTGGTCGACGACGAGGCTCTCGCGCGATGCAGCGCCAGAGCCTCGTCAGCCGGGGTCGTGTCGAGAAGGGGGTCGGAATTCGATCAGATCACCAGCTCACCTCTTCTAGGAGAGGGAGACGCGATCGTGTCCAGGCGGTGCAGCGGGGCGCCGCTCGGAGAATGCCGCGTGCGTCGCAGGGCTGCCTCGAGGGAGGTGACGTACTTGGGGATGGACTCGCGCATCAGCTGCAGTCGGTCGACCAGGTGGGAGACCCACAGGGGACAGGTGTTCGTGAACTTGATCTCGACCACGACCCCGTCGATCGGGGTCCTGTGCCAGCTCTCACCGCCGACGGAGCAGTCGGGCGATCGGGTGACCGCGTACTGGATGTCGTAGTCGAACGTCAGGCGCACGGGATCGTGCGCGCGGGACTCGTAGGCCTCGCGCTCGTATCTCACCCGGAGGACCGGCTCGGCCAGAATCTGTCGCATCCGCAAGCGGAACCTCTCCAGGTCCTCGGGCAGGTTCTCCGTGAGCTCGCGCCCCGCCAGGACTCTCGAGGCCGTCGCGCGGCTGACCGCGCAACGGTTCTTGAGCACCACCTGGTCGGAGCGCTTCTTGATCTCGAAGAACAGCGGCTTGTCGGGATCATCGGAGTACGAACGCACCCGTAGCTTGTACCGATTGCGCCGCCCCTCGCAGGTCGACAGGAACAGGTCCAGGCTCGGACTGTCGTAGTACAGGCTCGAGATCGTGTACCGGTGGCCCCGCCTGTTGAGCGCGTAGCGATCCGGCTGCATGTACTGCCGGACCATTCCGCGGATGACGGGGACGGTATCGGGGGCCACGAGGTACTTGCACTCGTACCTCGAGGCGAGGGTTCTGTCGTGATCCAGCACGGTTCTTCCGGGCTTTCGACCGACTACGGGAGGAAAGTCAAGGAGAGGCCGTCCGAGAGGTTGAAACCGGCGCCTCCCGCGGGCGGATCGCGGAACCAGCACTGGAAGTTGTGCGTCTCCCCGGCATCGATGCTGTCGAGGAAGGACATCGTCTCGAAGTCGAGGGCCACGCTGAACTCGCCGGCCGGAGTGGAAACCTGCGCGGGGGAGATCCGGACGATCCCTCCGCCGGCGCACCGGTAGCCGTCGCCGAAGGCGATCTGGATCTGGTTCGGGCCGAAGAAGAACAGGCCGAACTGGCTGGCCGGCGCCGAGGTCGTCAAGAGGGTCAGGTCGTTGACCTGGAGACTCGCGCTACCCGTGGCGCTGATGGCGGCTCCAGCACCGGAGGAGTTGACCGCCCCGATGCAGTAGTTCGTGCCGATGTTGCACTCCGTCGAGGCACTCCAGCTGCCCGGGCTACCGAGGTCTCCTCCTGCGGAAGCGACCGAGTTCTGGGCGTCGCCGGGGTAGGCGAGGAACCAGCTGTAGGGATCCTCCTGCCCGAGACCGCCCGAGCAGACCGACGCGCTCGCATCCCTGGCACGCACGCTGCCGGGGAAGTCCTCGTCCCCGTAGGTCAGCCGATCCACGACCTCGCCGAGGTCGTTGAACAAGTTGATCTGGTCGTTGCGCCCCAGGGCCGCCGTGCTGGAGCCCAGGACGGTGACGCCGGAAAGCCCCCAGGCCGTGACGAAGGCGGCCGAGGTCGATTCGGTGATGATCACCGACTCGCCGGCCGCCACGGTGCCCGCGGCCGAGAGGTCGAAGGTCCCCGGAACCGCGCTCTGGTCGTCGAAGCTCCAGCCCGTGAGGTCGATGGGCGCGCCCGTCAGGTTGGTGAGCTCGAAGAACTCACCGTCGGAGCCGGAGTACAGGTACTCGGTGATGCGAATCCCGCTGGATCCGAACGTGTAGCCGAGCTCGAGCGGCTGGAACTCCGTGTACTTGGGATGGAAGCTCAGGGAGCCGTAGCTGTTCGCCGACTCGGCGCCCACGTAGTAGCTGACCACCTGGCCGGGGTAGGCCACGATCGGGAGCACGGCGCCGTAGACGCCGTCACCCGCCGCACCGTCGCCGGACAGGCCGTTGTCCAGCATCGGAGTCCGCAGGTAGCTGCCCGGCTCCGGGAGGTAGAACAGCTCCACCTGCTCGACCGAAACCACCGGGCCGTCGACCTCCGCGGTGATGTAGACGGTATCCGTCGGCGAGGGTGAATCGGAGCTGGCGTCGACCCACAGGATCTCGGGGGCCGGGGCCGACACCTCCGAGTTGTTGTCCATGAGGGCCTTGCGCTGGTTGACGAACGGCATCAGGCCGGGCACCGTGCCGCCTCCGGGTCCACCGCCGCCGAGGTCGACGCTCGTGGTGAAGTTGTTCAGGAAATCCTGATACGAGTAGAGCTTCTTGGGATCCGCCTGCACCGCGGCGTCGATCAGGTCCCGGTGCTCGTACAGGATCGTCCCCAGCTGGGCCCAGTCGAACTCCTCGAGCGCGGCGCGCAGGTGCGCCATGTACCGCTGCCGCAGCTCGGGCACGTCGAGCACGTGGCTGAGGACGGGCTTGGTGCTGTCATTGAAGTTGTAGGTCGGAGACCAGCCGGCATCCGTGAAGCACTCGTTGCCGTCGGTCTGGAGCAGGTGCATGCGACCGTCCACCGGATCCAGGTACGTCACGAAGTCGGCGCCCTTGTTGACGTAGCTGTCGTCGTCCGTGAACAGGTTCTCGAGGGCCACCGACCGGATCGACGGATCGAGGGCGAACAGAGTGTCGATCTGCTCCCAGCTCGCCAGCGGCGTGTTCGTCACGGCGTAGCACACGTCGATCAGCGCGCCGATCGGATCCGCCAGGCCTCCGTCGTCCTTGACCTCGTAGCCGTCGTAGTCGTTGGGATTGGTCCCCACGTACTGCAAACCCGGGCCGTGCGGGTCGTTCGCGCACTTGATGCGCATCCCGTCCTCGTCGTCGAAGAACTCCCGCAGCATGTCCGCGTTGTACTGCTGGACGTTGGCGTAGACGCCCCAGTTCTGCGAGTTGAGGGTGAGGAGGACGTGATTCGAGCGCCCGTTCGGGATGTACCTGGTGAGGAAGTTGTTGTACACCACCTCACGGCAGAAGGTCGGATCGCGGTGCGCGTTGTTCAGGTTGAGCGTGTTGTAGCCGACCAGGTCCTGGTCGGGGTGAACGAAGTCCATCTCGACGCTCAAGGACACCTTCTCCGCCCCCGGCGGCAACGTGAAGTACGACGTGTTTCCCCGGATCCTCACACCCACGTCGGGGTAGACGGTGCCTTCGAACGTCAGGTCGGCGAGGATCAGCGTCTGCGACGCGTAGTTCTGGTGCAGGAGGTTCCACCAGTTCGAGTCGTGAAACGCCAGGTCGATGGTGCGGAGCACCGTGGTGTCGTACAGGTCCTGTGCCGGAGCGGTCGGGGCCAGGGTCGCCAGGAACAAGAGAAGGAAGCGTGAGTGCATCATCGGAACTCCCGGGGCGGATGATTCGGGTCGGGTGATGGTCAGGTCGTGTCGGGAACGCGATCGGTGTCGGACTGCTCGTGTATCCAGTCGTCCGACGCACGGCGACCGGGTCCTCGCGAAGTTCGGCGAGAAAACGGATCTTAGGAGAGCGCAGATGAGAGAACCGTGAGAGCGGGGCGCCGAATCGACGAACCAGTCGGCCGCGCGTCGGATCCGCGGTCGGCCATTCGAGCGGCGACCACGGTCCTCGTCCTCCGGCCGGGGACGCATTCCGGGGATCGTCCCTCCCGTCTCATCATCCTCTAACGGACTGCGGACTAGCCTTGGTCATCCCACCTGACCCCTGAGGCGCCCACGACTTGGGCGAGATCGGCGCGAGCCGCCGGCGGCAAGCAAGACACGATTCCGGTGACGTCAATTCGCATTCTGGGCCCAGTCGCCCTCCTTCCACTGGCGGTCGGTCTCGGCCTGTTCCGCGATCACGGCGCGGATCCCGGTCTCGCGCCGGAAGCGGTCGACCCGATTCGACCTGACGTCGAGGCGGTGGAGGGCGGCTATACCCTGTTCGCGCCCAACCGCTCGACGACCACCTACCTCATCGACGGTGACGGGCAGGTGGCGCACCAGTGGAAGAGCGAACAGCACCCGGGCCAGTCGGTCTACCTGCTGGAGAACGGCAACCTCCTGCGCACGGCCAAGGTCGAGGACAACCCGGTCTTCCGCGGTGGCGGGGCGGGTGGCCGGGTGCAGGAGATCGCCTGGGATGGCACCGTGGTCTGGGACTACGTGTATTCCAGCGAGGAGCACCTGCACCACCACGACGTGGAGCGCCTGCCGAACGGCAACGTGCTGCTCATCGCCTGGGAGTGCAAGACCGCGGCGGAGGCGATCGCCGCTGGCCGCGATCCGCAGCTGCTCGATTCCGCGGAGTTCTGGCCCGACCACTTGATCGAGGTCGAGCCGCTCCGGCCCAGTGGCGGCAGGATCGTCTGGGAGTGGCACGTCTGGGATCACCTGATCCAGGACTTCGACAGCAGCAAGGACAACTACGGCGACGTGGCGGCGCATCCCGAGCTGGTCGACATCAACGCGGACAGCGTGCGGGAGGAGCTGTCCGACGAGGAGCAACGGAAGCAGCTCGAGGCGCTCCGGGCTCTGGGCTACGTCGGCGAGCTTCCCGATGAGGATGCCCCCGCCCGCCGCATCGGGCGTGGCGGTCCCGACTGGATCCACACCAACTCGGTCGCCTACCACGCTGAGCTGGATCAGATCGTGCTCAGCGTTCACAGCCTGAGCGAGATCTGGGTCATCGACCACAGCACGACCAGCGAGGAGGCCGCCGGCCACAGCGGTGGGCGGAGCGGCAAGGGGGGCGACCTGCTCTACCGGTGGGGGAATCCACGGAACTACCGGCGCGGGACGGAGAGCGATCGGCAGCTCTTCGCTCAACACGACGCGCACTGGATCCCGGAGGGGCTGCCCGGAGCGGGGCATATCCTGATCTTCAACAACGGAACGACTACCGGAGCGCGGGCCTGGTCGTCGGTCGACGAGATCGTGCCGACGGTCGACGACGAGGGAGGCTACGCCCTGCTGGAGAGCGGGTTCTTCGGCCCCGACCGGCCGGTCTGGACCTGCTCCAGCACCGACGGCGTCGACTTCTACTCCGGACACATCTCCGGGGCTCAGCGGTTGCCGGGCGGGAACACGTTGATCTGCGCCGGTAAGAGTGGACGCTTCATCGAGGTCACTCCGAGCGGCGAGGCGGTCTGGGAGTATTCGAATCCCTTCGAGGAGACCGGGGTGCCCGGCGGCCGCGGCGGGCGCGGTCGGGGACCGGGACGAGGCCCGCGCGAGGGAGCACGAAGAGGTCCGCCGCCCGGCCACCGAGGCCCGCCGCCCCCTCCCGGCGGCCGCGGGGCACGGCCGGGCGGCCCTCCGCCTGGTGGCGGGCGCTCGGTCTTCCGGGCCTATCGCTACGCCTCCGATTACGCCGGCCTCGCCGCGCTCCACGCCGCCGAGTGGGAGAAGGAGGAGGTGCCCGAATAGTCCGGGTGGCCAGGGCTCGGCCGTCTGCTCGGCTCCGATCGACCGCGGCATGGTGGGGTTGCTCTCCTGCCGACAGTTCTGGTTCTTCGAGGTCGGCCACTCCGAAGGGCCCGATCCTGGCCCGTCGAATGCGGTCGAAGTGGGCCTCTGGCTGTGATCCGGCAGGGTTCCTGCCACACCATTCCCCCGTGCCGTGGTGTCCAGAACTTCTCCGGGGACCACGGCACACCCGAATCCCGAAATCCCCTGTCTGACCTCGCCCCGGACGCTCACAATGGACCGAGCGGCTCGCACCGCCTCCTTCGAACGATTCGGAGGACTCGAGACGGAGGACAGAAGTAATGGACGGGCAGCTCTCGCATCGCCGCATCGCTCGCCTCGCCACTCTGGTCGGACTCCTCTTGGCGACGCCGGCGGCTCAGGCGGACGTCTGGATCGTTGCCGAGACCGGTCCGGCGGACTTCACCGAGGTCTCCGACGCGGTCGCCTGGGCCGGCGAGGGAGACACGATCTGGGTTCGGAGCGGGTCCTACGGCGAGGTCGAGATCGTTGGCAAGAGCCTCTACGTCTCGGCGTTCAACGACCGGGAGGTTCAAATCGACGGCATCGGGATCGGTGACCTGGCGCCCGGCCAGCTCGTCTCCCTGAGTGGCCTGCAAGTGAATCGGGTCAATTCGGAAGCCAGTGGCTCGCTGGTGATCTCGGCCAGCGCGGGTAGTGTTCGCTGCCAGGACTGTCTGTTCGTGCGATGGGACAGCTCACTCGCGGGTGGAAGTGCCGTCGTGGTCCGGTACTGCGATGACGTGTCGTTCGTTCGGTGCAGTGCCTACGGGGGCGACGTTACCGGGACCCACCAGGCCGGTCTCCGGATCAAGCAATCGAATGTAAGCCTGCACGACACCGAGGTCCGAGGGTGCACGGGATCGGGGGTCACGTTTCGAGACGGTAGTCCCGGAATTCGAATGCAGGACGCGTTGCTGTTCGCCAGCGGGGGCTGGATCGGCGGTGGAGGCGGGGCCTGCTCTTATACCTGCGACGACGCCGAGATCGGAGACGGTGGTCCCGGGCTGCGGGCCGATGGATTCTCCTCCATCTACTTGCTGGACTGCGAGATCGTCGGCGGTGGCGGGGGAGTCGGATACGGGGGATTCGGGTGTGACGCTCCTCCCGGGGAGAACGGCCCACCGATGGATCTGGGCACCGACGTCACCCTCGACACGCTGCTGCTTCCCGCCCGGAGCTGGAGCGTCGACAACGCCACCTACGAGGGGGGCGAGGTCGCGCTCGCGTACGATGGCGAACCCGGGGATCGCGTCTACATCATCCGCTCCACGAACGCCGAGTTTCGGCTCGACCCGGCTCGGGGAGGAGTCGAGCTGGTGGGCCGTCCGCAGACGGCGATGCCCTGCCTGGGAACGGCGACCACGGGCCAGCTCGAACTCGTCCTTCCCATCGAACAGCTGACTCCTCCAGCGCCTGCGGACTCATTCCTGTTCCAGGTGTTCGTCATCGATGGGAACGGGGAGTTCCGCTGGGCCGGTCCCGGCGCGCTGACGGTGCTCGGGCACGAGCATGTCGACCCACTCCTGGGTCCGGTGTTCGTCGACGGCGACGCCCCGCCTGGCGGGGACGGCTTGAGCTGGAGGACGGCCTTCGATGACCTGCAGGTGGCAATCGAGTATGCCGAGTTCTCCTACGAGAACGACTTCGACGTTCCCCGGGAGATCTGGGTGGCCGAGGGCGAATACGTCGCCCCCCGTCCCGGTCCGGAGAGCGACGGCTCGTTCACGGTGCGGTTCCCGACCACCATCTACGGGGGCTTCGCGGGCACCGAGAGAGATCCCGAAGAGCGCGACCTCGTGGCTCACCGGACGGTTCTCACGGGAGACCGGCAGGGAGACGACGGACCCGCGTTCTCGAACCGCGACGACAATGCGGAGAATGTGCTGGCGCTTTGGGGTCCGCTCCATGGTTCAGCGGGTCGCCCGGTCACCATCGACGGGCTGACGGTTCGCGGCGGGCACGGCGGGCTGGATGGTGAAGGCGGTGGGCTCTACGTCAACTGGTGGGGAGACGTGGCCATCCGGCACTCCGTTATCGCCGAGAACGATGCCTACGATGGAGGTGGGGTTTTCCTCCGCGAATCCGGAAGCCTCTATCCGGTGGTCGTCGTCAACACAGCCTTTGTCGGGAACCACGGCACCACGAGAGGTGGAGGTCTTTCCGCTCATGGTAGGGACTTGAGACTGATCGGTTGCCGGTTCATCGGCAACGCCGCAAAGCAAGGTGGAGGTGTCCACGCTCTGGCACAAGCATCTCACCTCACGTCGGTGGTCGGCTGCGAATTCGTTGGGAACGAAGGCGTCTGGGGCGGGGGAGCTTACCTGCTGAGCACGGATTTCACACCGGAGATCCAAAGCTGCACGTTCCGTGAGAACGACGGCACCAAAGGCGCTGGTGGACTCCATGTGAAGACCCCCTGGATCAGCCTCCGGAACTCGATCTTCTGGGACAACGCGACGTCGGGTGTCGTATCGGAGGACTCGGCTGTGCACGTCGCCCCCTCGGGAACGCCGGTTGCACACTACTGCTGCGTCGAGGGCTGGACTGGTCTGTGGGGTGGGGTGGGCAACCACGGCCTCGACCCGCTGTTCGTGAATGGCGGACGCCTTGGGCCGGGCTCCCCGTGTATCGACGCCGGCGACAACAGCGTCGTCCCCGTCGATACGTTCGACCTCGACGGCGACGGTGACACGATGGAGCCGCTCCCCGCGGACCTCGATGGCAATCCTCGCTTCGTCGACGACCCGTTCGTGATCGACACGGGCTTCGGGCGGCCCCCGATCGTCGACATGGGGGCGTACGAGCGGCAGGGTCCCTGAGAGCCGGTGACTATCCAGGATGGTGCCAGGCACCGCGCCCAATTCGCGAGAATCACCAACAAGGGGACCACGCTGGCCGTTTGCCCTCCGAATCCTCGCTGCAAACCAAGGACCCGACATGAAACGCCTCCTCCTGCTCACGCTCGCCCTGCTCGCCGGCCTCGGCTTCGGATCGTCCACCACGATCCAGGACTACGGCTCCCTCCGCGCCGAGGCGGAGCGACAGGACGCCGAGCACTCCTTCTCCCTGGCCCATCGCACGTACGACCGGGCCCGGGCGTTGAAGCTCACCGACGAGGAGCGGCGCTGGGTCGAGTTCCGCCTCGGGGACACCCGCTGGCGGGCGGCGGCGGCCTCCTCGAACCCCGACCACAGCGAGCTCGACGCGGCCCGGCGGGAGCTGGAGAAGCTGGCCGAGACGCCCACCCGGGTGGAGGAGCGCGGCGACACCTGGGCGGAGATCCACGAGTCGATCGGCGACTGGTACTGGATGCGCCGCAACTCGAGGAACTGGAGCGGCTGGAACCACTACGAGAAGGCCCTCGGCTACTGGGCCAGCTCCACCGAGCTCGACGTCGCGCGGGACCGCTACCTGGGAATCGTCTTCAAGCTCGCCGAGCCCCCGCAGAGCGATCCGCACCGCCGGCGCAACCAGATCGATCGGCTCCCCGACGACACCCTGCGCGGAGCCGTGCAGGTCGCCACCGAGTCCGGCGACGTGGCGCGGGTCAACTACTACCTGGCGATGAAGGGGCGGCGCCACGGGGCCGACGCGACCTGGCACCAGCGCACGGGAGAGGCCTTCCGCCGGTCGATCGAACAGGGACCGGAGAACGAGGCCTACGACGACGCCCTGTACGACTACGGCGTCTGGCTCGAGGAGCGGGGGGAGCTCCACGTCGACGCGGAGCGCGGCACCTGGACCGAGCCGGACAATCTCGCCGCGCTGGTGATCTACCGCCGGCTGCTCGAGGAGTACGAGCGCGGCGAGACGCAGTACCACGACCAGACCCGGGAGCGGGTCAAGGCGCTCGTCTCCGACGCGGTCTCCGTTTCGGTCGGACAGACCTTCCTGCCCGGGTCGAAGCTGCAGTTCGACGTGCGCTGGCGCAACGTGAAGCGGATCGACTTCGCGCTGTACCCTGTCGAGCTCTTCCGCGCGGTCGAGCTGCGCGAGCGAGGGGACTCGCAGAACGCCTGGCTCGACACGATCGACCTCTCCCGACACGAGGCCAGCGCGCGCTGGGACTTCGAGACCCTCGACGACGGCCGCCACCGCTGGGGGAACCGCACGCTGCCGATCGATCGCGAGCTGGCCGGGGGCGCGTACGTGCTCACCGCGCGGGGCGGCGAGGCTTCCTCGCGGAACCTGGTGCTGATCAGCGACGCGGCACTGGTGGTGAAGACGCACGGCCCCGAGCTGCTCGCCTGGTTCGCGGACGTGGGCACCGGGGAGCCGATCGGCGAGGCGGACATCCGCCTCTGGCACCGGATGCGCCACCAGGACGTGTGGCAGAGTGAATCCGCCTCGACCGACGAGAACGGCGTGGCGCTCTTCGACCTCGAGACGGAGACCGGCCGGCGCCGCAGCTACTTCCTCGCCGCGAGCGACGGCATCCGGCAGGCGTTCTCCCTCGCCTGGGAACCGTGGCGCCCCGGCGCGACCGAGGGGTGGAAGTTCTACGCCTTCACCGACCGCGCCACGTACCGCCCCGGGCAGGAGGTCTCGTGGAAGCTGCAGGTTCGTCACGAGACCGACGGGCGCTACGAGACTCCCGCGGGGGAGACATTCTTCTGGGAGATCACTGGGCCGACTGGCGACGTACAGGCCAAGGGGAACCTGCGCCTGAACGACTTCGGCACCGCGTGGGGGAAGGCGGAGCCGCAGGACAGCTGGCCGCTCGGCCCGTACATGATCCGCTTCTACCTCGGCGACGGGGAGCAGAAGCGCAGCAACCACTGCCTCGGCGTCGCGCAGCTGTTCCGCCTCGAGGAGTACAAGCTGCCCGAGTTCCTGGTCGGCGTCGAGCTGCCCACCGATGAGGGCGGCTCCCCGCGACGCTTCCACCTGGGCGATCCGGTCGAGGCGACGATCCAGGCGGACTACTATTTCGGCGGCGGGGTCGGCGAGGCGACCGTCGAAGTGCTTGTCTACCAGCGCACGTTCTGGCACCGCTGGCAGAAGGAGCGGGAGTTTCCGTGGTTCCACGACGGCGGGCACGGGCAGAACTACCGGTGGGGCGGTCCCGGGAACATCGTCCACCAGGAGACGCTGAAGACCGACGCCGCCGGCAGTGCGGTCGTTCGCTTCGACACGCCGGCGGGGTCGGGCTCTGATCTCGAGTACACGATCGAGGCGCGCGTCACCGATTCCTCGAGGCGCGAGGTCAGCGGCTCCGGCCGGGTGCGGGTCACCCGGCAGGGGTGGTTCGCCTACCTCGAGATCGGTCACAACCTGTACCGGCCGGGGTCGCACGCGACGGCGCAGCTGCACGTCTTCGACGCCAACGACCGCCCGCTGGTCGTCGAGGGGGAAGCGGCGCTCCTCCGCCGCACCTGGCGCGAGGTCTGGCTCGACCCGCAAGGGCGCGAGGTGTACGGCGAGGCGCTGGAGCAGCAGCGACGCCTCTACCCCTCCTTCCCCCCGCCGGTGAGGGTGGGCGGCACGGCGTGGCGCATCCACTCGCGCAGCTACCACGACGAGACGATCTCCACCACGACGCTGAAGACCGACGAGGCGGGCGAGGCGAGCTGGCGCGTTCCGCTCTCGCGCGAGGGCTACTATCTCGTGCGCTTCGCCAGCCGCGACGAGCGGGGAATGCCGATCCAGGCGGAAATCCCGCTGTGGTGCGCGAGCGAGGGGACGCAGCAGCTCGGCTACCACTCCGACGGGATCGCGCTGGTGCTCGACGACGACACCTTCCGCGAGGGGCGCCCCGGCGGGGTGATGATCGCGTCGCCGACGAGCGGGCGCTGGGTGCTCTTCACCGTCGAGACCGACACGTTGATCGAGTACCGCGTGGTCCACCTCACCGGCACGGTGAAGCTGCTCAGCCTCGACGTCGACGACCGTTGGGTGCCGAACGTCTTCCTCGAGGCGGTCGGCTTCGTCGGGAACCGGCTCTCGCGCGACCACCGCGAGGTGATCGTGCCCCCGCGCCAGCACTTCCTCGACGTGAAGGTGGCGATGGACCCGACGGAGTCGCTGCCCGGTGGGAAGGGCGTGATGACGGTCGAGGTCAAGGACCACCAGGGCGAGCCGGTCGCCGCGGAGGTGGCGCTCTCCCTGGTCGACGCCTCGGTGTCGGCGATCCAGGAGGACTACGCGATCGACCCGCGCCGCTTCTTCTACGGCTCCAAGCGCTCGCACCACGTCCAGACGCGGAGCTCGACCGATGAACGGATCTACGCGCGGCTGATCGAGCGGGAGGATGGAACGCTGGTCGACGAACGCTACGCCTGGTTCGACGAGAGCGAGGAGGCGGCCGGGCCCCGCGGAGCGCTGACCTGGGACCGGGCCGGCGGCCGGGGTCTGGACGCGGACGAGTCGAACCGGCTGCGGGCCCTCGGCTACAGCGCCGGCGAGGCGGGTCGGGCCGGGCCGAGGGACTCGGTGGCGAAGAACGTATCGTCCCGGGAGAGCTCCGACGACTTCTTCCTGGGCAATGACAAGAAGCGGCGACAGCCCGTCTCCGGCGGAAAACCGAGCGGCGGCGAGGCGGTCGTGGTGGAGGTGCGCAAGGACTTCCGCGAGACCGCGCTGTGGAAACCGGACGTCGTCACCGATCGCAGCGGCAAGGGGCGCGTCGAGTTCACCTATCCCGACTCGCTGACCACCTGGAAGGCGACCGCCCGAGCGCTGGGACACGGCGCCGACTTCGGGATCGCGAGGGGGGAGAGCGCCACGCGCCTGCCGCTCCTGGTCCGGCTGCAGGCGCCGCGCTTCTTCGTGGTTGGAGACGAGGTGATCATCAGCCTCAACCTGGACAATCGCACCGACGAGCCGATCGTCGCGGCGGCGGAGCTCGACATCGAGGGGCTCGAGCTGCTCGGCTTCCTCGACGAGGGGCAACTGCGCCGCCGGCCTCCGGAGACGATCACGATTCCGGCGCAGGCGGGCGTGCGCGTCGATGGACTCGTTCGCGTCACCGAGTCGGGAACCGCCCGCTTCGTGGCCCAGGTGACCGGCGGTGAACACGGCGACGCGCTGGAGAAGGAGCTCCCCATCTACCCGCACGGCATCGAGGCGCTGCTGGTCAAGGCGGGTCGCTTCGACGGCGAGGGCGTCGACCTGGTGCTCGAACTGCCCGCCGCACGGTCGGGGGGAACGACCGACTTCTCCGTGCAGGTCACGCCGAGCCTGGCGGTGACGATGCTGGACGCGCTGCCGTACCTGGTGCGCTACCCGTACGGCTGCACCGAGCAAACGCTGTCGCGCTTCGTGCCGGCGGTCTGCGTGAAGCGCACGCTGGAGCAGTACGGCCTGCCCTCCGAGGAAGGATTCGCGCGCGTCTTTGGCGGGATCGAGCCGGAGTTCATCGAGAAGACGCAGGGCAAGCCGCGTGCTTCCCTGGACGAGCTCGACGCGGTGGTCGAGCGTGGCCTGGAGCGCCTCTACGACCTGCAGCACGACGACGGCAGCTGGAGCTGGTGGAAGCACGGGGAGGGCGACCCCTTCATGACCGCCTACGTCGTCTGGGGGCTGGCGCTCGCCGAGGAGGCGGGGGTGAAGGTCGACCGGGAGAAGCACGGCGCCGGGGGCCGCTGGCTCGGCGAGGCGCTGGTCGAGGCGGAGAAACGGTACGACCTCCAGGCCTGGATGCTGCACGCGCACGCGCGCTGGCTGCGGGGGCGGGATGCCTCGAAGCAGTCCACCTTCGCGGCGCGGGCCTTCCAGAACCTGATGGGGAATCGCCAGCACCTGAACGCCTACGGTCGCGCGCTGCTGGCGCTCGCGGCGGTGGACCTCGGTCGCGGGAAGGAAGCGGAGACTCTGGCGCGCAACCTGATCGACGGCGCGATCGTCGATCGCGAGCCCGACTCCTCGATCATCCCCGTCGGGGGGATCCGGGGCGGGACGCAGAGCCCGCGCGCGCACTGGGGTGAGGACGGCATCGGCTACCGCTGGTCCGACGGCGGAGTCGAGGCGACTGCCTTCGCGCTGCGGGCGCTGCTGGCCATCGATCCGGAGCACGAGCTGCTCGAGCCTGCGGCGGACTGGCTGGTGGCCAACCGGCGCGGGGCGCAGTGGAGCAATACCAAGAGCACCGCGATCTGCGTGCTGGCGCTCGACGACTACCTGCGCGGCACCGGTCAGCTGGCCCGTTCGGTCGGCTACACGGTCTCGGTGAACGGCGAGGAAATCGCGCGCGCGGAGCTGGAGGGCACCGAGCTGATCGCGGGGCCAGCTCGCTTCAACGTCCCGTCCAGCTTGATCCGCGACGGCGAGAACACCGTCGCGATCCGGCGCATCTCCGGAACCGGCCCGCTCTTCTTCTCGGCGAACGCTTCCTTCTTCAGCGAGGAGGAGCCGATTCCTCCGCGCGGCAACGAGCTGTTCGTGCGCCGGCAGTACTTCCGGCTGGCGGCGAAGCCGACGCTGTTGAACGGCTTCGTCTACGAGCGCGAGCTCCTGGAGGATGGCGACACGCTGAAGAGCGGCGAGCGCGTCGAGGTGGTCCTGACCGTCGAGGCGAAGAACCACCTCGAGTACCTGCTCTTCGAGGACCTGAAGCCCGCGGGGCTGGAAGCGGTCGAGGTGAAGAGCGGCACGCCCGTCCACGCGCGCGAGCTGCGCGCCGACGAGACGGCCTACCGCCTCGGCTCCGGCGAGGGCGCCCGCAGCGGGCGGGGTCGCCGGCCGACGGCGGAGCGCTTCGACGTCGGCTACACGGGCCGCACCCGCCGGGTGCACCAGGAGCTGCGCGACCGCAAGGTGGCGATCTTCCTCGACCAGTGCCCGCAAGGCGTCTGGGAGATGCGCTACGACTTGCGCGCGGAGGTCCCGGGCCACTTCCACGCGCTGCCGCTGCTCGGCGAGGCGATGTACGTGCCCGAGATCCGGGCCAACGGGGCGGAGATCAGGCTGGAGGTGGAGGACCGCGAGGAACGTTGATCGGCAATCGAGCTCAGCCCATCAGACCGGCGAGCACGGCCATCGGGACGACGACCTTGATCACCAAGCCGAGCACGATCGTCCAGAACGCGTCCACGAACTCGTGAGGACGATCCGTGTTGGCGAGATAGAGCAGGATCCCCCAGGAGAGCGGGCCCGACTCGATCAGGCAGACCCAGAACATCCAGCGCGGGAGCTTTTCCGTCGTGGTCTCCGGGGGTGCGGTTAGAAGCTCGTAGCGCCGCACCTTGAGGTCCCGGACCACCTCAGGGAGTCGGGCCTCGTCGATCCCGCGCGAGTGGAGCTCGGCGCGGGCGATCTCCTTGGCCTCATGCTCGTAGGTGCGCGCTTCGAGGGCGACGATCTCCAGCAACTCCTCGATCGTTTTCGACGAGCAGAAGCGCTGGTAGGCGACAGGGTCGAAGATCGCGGTGGTCATGATCAACTGCCCGGGTTTGGGAATGGTCCGGGTTCTGCGGGCCGGTCCTCACTACAGTGGATCACGCGAACCGATTCACCGCCAGTTGAGTCCTCCCGCCGCAGTCGTTTCGGTGGAAGGGGACTGCTCGGCGTGCGGGGGTCATTCGTTGTCGGTGCCCGCCGCCGGCACTAAGTCGGCCGCCCGCTCGGACCGGTCTTGCGGTCGATGCGCAGGCTCTCCCCACCGGCGATCACCAGGGCGACGCCGACCAGCGCCAGGAGCCCCGAGTAGACCAGGAGCACGGCCTCCCAATCAGCGGGGGGTAGAATGAAGAAGTTCCTCAGGAAGAGCGCGAAGTTGACGCTGAAGTGCGCCAGTCCCACCAGGAGCAGGCTACGCCTCGCTCCATTCAGCAGCCAGGCGAAGACGACCGAATGGACGATGCAGTGGAGTAGGAACCGCACGTGACTGAGAGGATCGTCCAGGCCGTCGACGAGCCTCCAGCCGTGCCAGAGGCTCCACACGATCGCAACGAAGAGGGCCGACAGGAGCGGGCTGTAGCGCCGTTGGAGCCGGGGCTGGAGGAAGCCCCTCCAGCCGACCTCCTCGTAGAGAGTCGTGTAGAGGAGCATCGGACCGAGGTAGAACCCCACGTTCCACCGCAGGAGTCCCCACCGGATATCGGCCTCGTGCACCGGCGGTAGCTCACCGCGAAAGGCGAAGAGCGCGGCGATCGACACGACCGAGAGGAACGGATAGAGGAACAGGGCCACCGCGTACCAGCGCAGACGCACCCGCCACACGAAGAGCCCCGTCAGGAGGCGGCGCACCCCCGAGAACCCGTCGGCGGCCCAGGTCAGGAGTAGAGCCGCGAGCAGCGGTGAGGTCTGAGCGGGCCAGCCCAGGATTCTCGACAATAGCGACTCGTCACCACCGAGCTCGGCGCGAAAGGAGACGTAGCCGAGGGGGGAGCCGAGGAGCACCAGCGCGACGAAGACCGAGATCGAGTGCCGCGCCAGGAACGCTCTCATGCGCTCATCGTACCACCGGCTGCGCCCAGGCGGTCTCCAGGTCACCCTCCGCGAATGGGTTCGGGTGCGGGCGCGAGGAGATCACCACGGCACGGACGTAGAGCTCGTCCCCCTGGTACGCGTAGATCGCCGGGTTCTCGGTCGTCTCCAGCAGGACCTCGCCCACCGGGCCGACGCCGTCCGCCGTGCGGCGGGTGCCGATGAAGCGGGTCGTGAAGGTGACGCCCGCCTCGGCCTCGATGACGACCCGGTACTCCTCCTCGCCGCGCAAGACCTCGCTCAGCGTCACCCCGTTCGAGGCGTAGAAGTCGCCGCGCTTCATCGCCGCGACGATCTCGTCACCGGTGTGCTCCTTCGCGTGCACCATCACCCAGCCGCGGCCGGGCTGAGAGGTCACCGCACCGTGGTAGTTGTGCGCGTCGTCGGTCGCCACCGCGAAGAGCGGCGGGAGGTGCAGCTCGGTGAGGCGCAGCACCAACGCCCGGTCCCACATCTCCTCGGTGGAGGGGTGCTCGTGGTCGCCGTGGTTGCGCACGCCCTGGTGGCCGTTGTAGACCTCGAAGAAGCGATCGCCGCGCACCTGCGCGAGCTCTTCCCAGGTGACTCCCCAGCCGAAGTTGGGGTGGTTCACGTGGGCGAGCACCGGACGGTCGATCCGCTCGCCCTGCGCTACCACCGCGTCGACGCAGCGGTTCATCACGTCGACCACCGAACCACCCTGCGGCGCGGGAATCAGCTCCTCGATGTTCACCGCGTTGACGTGCACCGGGTAGCTCCTCGGCTGCTCGCCCTCGCTCCGGAAGCTGGTGGTGATCTCCTCGCCCTGGACGAAGAGGAACTCGCCGGGGGTCTCGAAACGCTCGCGCAGCTCGTCCAGCGTGAGCAGCCGCATCTCGCGCTTCCCCTCCCGCTCGCGGACCGTCACCGCGTCCTCCCCGAAGGTCTCGATCAAGGCGTCGAGGCCGGCGGCCGTCAGCCGTCCCGTCTCGTTCTCGGAGACGGGGAACCAGCGCTCGCCCTCCGACAGGATGTTGTGGTCGGAGAGCACGAGGAAGTCGTAGCCGTGCTCCTCGTACCACGCCGCGACGATCTCGGGAGCGGCGTCGCCGTCGCTCCAGAAGGTGTGCGTGTGAGTGTTGCCCTTGAGCCAGCGGGGCTGCTGGGGGACTTCCCGGGCCGTGCAGGCCAGGAGCAGGGCGGCCAGGCAGGCGGGAGCGAAGAGGCGGGTGCGGATCATCGCGGAGAGGGCTTCGAGGGGTGGGAGGAGAGATCAGGCCGGATTCTGGCCCCGAGAGGGGAGGTTTTCGAGCCCGATTCCTCAGGACGCGGCCGGCGGGACCGACAACCGGAGTGCCGTGATCACCTCCATCCCGTACCAGCGACGCAAGTGCGACCGCCTCCTCGAGGACGAGGAGCTCTCGCGCCGGGAGCTAGGCGCCGGGCTGGCCGGGATCGAGGGGCTGGAGGCGTGGATCCTCGAGCGAGCGACCAGTGACGGTTTCATCCCCACCTCGATCGACGAGGTCCTCCGCCGCTTCGGCACCGCCTGGGTCCGGGGGATGGCCGGACGCTACTTCGCCCACGCGCTGGTCGCGTCACGCGCCTGAGGCGTCGGAGTCCGGCGATACCGCGTGCCCGAACCAGGTCCCCGGTCACGAACTTGCGGCTCTTCCGAGCGCTACCTCGCAAGAGCCGCAAGTGTGTGAAGGTGAACCCGGTCTGGTATCAGGGAACGAAGACGATCTCCAGGCCGTCGGAGAGGTCGAAGTCCGCACCACCCGCCGCCGGGTCGCGGAACCAGGCCTGGAAGTAGAGCGTCGACCCCGCGACGATCGCTCCCGCGCTGCCGTTGGGGGCGTTCAGATCGAGCTGATGGCCGAGCTCCTGCCCGGTGGCCAGGTGCGCGGCGAGGCGCACCGGGGAACCCGTGGTACAGCGAATGCCGTTGCCGAAGGGCAGGCTGGACTGCTGCGTTCCGTAGTAGAAGAGACCGAAGTTGTCGGGGACGGGACTGGCGAGGAGCAGGACGTCATTGTCCGCGACGCTGGTCGATCCGGTCGCGCTGATGACCGCCGCGCCGCCCGTCGAGTTGGGGCCGGAGGTGCAATACGAGGTTCCGATGGGGGAGGGAGAGCTGTACAGGCTGGGCCGCCAGTTCTCCAGGGTGCACCGCATGCGCTGGATCTGCCCGACGGAGAACTCCCAGACACAGCTGACGTCCTGGTAGTTCATGAAGTTGTTGCCCGGGACGGGCAGTCCACCGCAGTTGCCGGAGTTGCTGCCGCACTGGTAGGTCGGGGCGTTGTGGGGGTTCGTATCACAGATGAGATCACCCTGGGTCTGGCAGTTGGTGTTCTGGCAGCCCTCGAACGTGTGGTACAGACCCAGGTGGTGGCCGATCTCGTGGGAGACGACGTGTCGATAGGTGTTCGAATCGATGGCGCTGTGCAGCATCCGCACGGCGTCGTCGGCGCTACCCACGATGCCCCCCTGGGGGAGGTTGACCACGTAGCCGATGACCCCTCCGCCGCCGAGCGGCTTCATGGTGAAGATGTTCAGGTACCGGTGCGAGTCCCAGGTCAGGCTGGTGTAGTTGCCCTGATCGTTGAACCAGTTGTTGTTGGCCACGCGCTCGATGCCGGTGGTCGGGTTCCCCTGGGGGTCGACGCTGGCGAGGACGAAGCGGATGGCCGACTCGTTGCCCTGCGGTGAGAGGGCGCCGGCGTACGAGTCGTTCATGTGATCCATCTGATCGAAGATCCGCTGGTCGCTGACGTCGCCGGTGCCACTCGTCGAGGTGATGACGTGCCAGACCACCGGGATCTCCATCACCGACCCGGGGTCGTACTCGGTCCCCGCCGTGTTCGAGGTCATGGCGCAGTCACTCTGCGAGCCGAAGGCGAGTCCTCCCCCGAGCTTCTTGAAATCGGGGCTTCCGCAGATGCGCTGCCCGCTGTGCTGCGGTGCCGCGCCGGCGAGAGGAGCGAGGGCTCCTGACAGCGAGACACAGGTGAGGAGGAGGGCCAGGGACTGTTTCATCGGATGGTTCCGTGTTGCTGGTCTGGATCCGTGGGGTGGGGAATGGAGTACCAGGGGACACTAGAAGGGGCGATCGAGGAAGTTGTTTCGGTGATATTGCCGGGTCTGCATTCCGCTCCCGGTCGGCGACATCCGCCGCGACCCGGGCATCAGGACCGTGGCGGATCAGGGGTTGAAGTGCACCCGAAGAGCGTCCGAGAGGTTGAAGCCGGGGAGTCCGGGGAGGGGCTCGTCGCGGAACCAGAACTGGAAGCGCCAGGTCGATCCGGGGTGGATCGCCCCGGCGCCGCCGCTGGCCGGGGGAGCGGTGAAGTCCAGCGGTGCGCCGGCCAGCCCGCTCGCGTCGATCCACACCACGCCGGGGAGGCGGTAGATCCCGCCGGCCACGCAGAGGTACCCGTCGCCGAAGAGGACCCATTGCGGATCGGGGCCGTAGAAGAACAGACCAGGCCGGCCGGGAGGCGCTCCCGACACCGAGAGCTCGAACAGGTTGGCGGTGATGCCAGTCTCGCCGTTGCAGTCCAGCTGGGCGCCGGGCCCCACGGAGTTGGGCGCGGCGGTGCAGTAGGAGTCGTGGCTGCCCGGGACCAGCTCGTAGGCGCCCATGTCCACCACCGGATCGGTTCCGATCGCGATGCCCGTGTCGGGGGTGGAGGGATCGTCGGTGCGCCGCGCGTCGCCGGCGAGGTCGAGGGGGATGCGCTCGTCGAGGACGCCGTCGCCGTCCTGGTCGAGGGCGTCGTGGGGGAGGTTCGTCGAGTCGCCGGCATCGATGGCCGGAGATCCGCCGTCCAGCCGGTAGTCGTCGTCCGCGGTCCCCGCGACTCCGTCGGATCCCACGGGCCAGGAGAAGAGCGGATCGGAGGCGATCATGCCGGCCCCGGAGCCAGTCCAGCCCTCGACGCAGGAGTGAGAGATCCTGGGCGGGGCACCCTTGCAGTGGATCTGTGAATCCGGGCCGGTGCCGTTGTCGTCGCTGTTTCCCCAGGCGATGCAGTTCACGAGCTTGGACCCCGGGCCGTTCAGGGGAGTGTAGACGCCTCCGCCATCGCCGTAGCCGGTCTCGTTGCGGGCGAGGGTACAGGAGAGGAGAGTCAAACCACCCGCCCCGCAGGCCACACCGCCGCCGGAGTCCTGGGCCAGGTTGTCGTGGAAGAGCGAGTTGGTGATCAGCCCCGCGGGCGAGTAGAGGCCGCCTCCGTACTGCCAGGCGTAGTTGCCACCGAACCGGCAGGAATCGACTCGCACCTCGTCCGAATACCAGAGATAGGCGCCGCCTCCGGCGTAGGCCGAGTTGCCGTAGAACTCGCACCGGAGGAGATCGAGGTGCTCGACACTGGCGTACAACCCCCCGCCGTTGTGCTGGAAGTCGATCTCCACGACGTTGTCCAGGAAGAGGCAGTCCGTGATGCGCACCTCGCCGCCTCTGGCCTTCATTCCTCCTCCGTCGCCGTCGTCCACGTGGTTCGCCACGAAGGAGCAGCCGATCACGGTGGCCACGGTTCCATTCACCGCGCCGCCGGAGTGACGGGCCTGATTGCCCTGGAAGTGGCAATCCTCGATCTCGACCCTGCTCGAGGAGAAGTTCGCGGCGCCGCCGGTCTGCGATGTGGCCCGGTTTTCGATGAAGGTGCAGCTCCGCAGGGTTCCGATTCCGCCGTGAACGTCTCCCGCCCGGTAGTAGAGACCTCCTCCCATGTCCGCGACGTTTCCCTCGAAGTGGCACTCCTCGAAGTGCAGCTCACTTCCGTAGGTCGCCACCCCCGCGCCGTACTGGTTGGTCTCGTTCGCCTCGAAGCGACAGCCGTCGAAGGTCGCCTCCCCGTACAGCACGAAGACCGCGCCACCGTTCTTTTCGGAGTGGTTGTCGATGAAGTGGCAGTTCGCGACGTGGAGGACACCGTCGAAGGCCAGCAGTCCACCCCCGCTTCGACCCTTCTGGGCGTCGACGTAGTCCTCGGCGTTGCCGGCGCGCACGACGAACCCGTCGATCCTCGCGCCGACCGTCGTGGCGTCGGCGACCAGGACGTGATGGCAGTTGTCGTCGCGGTTTCCGAAGTCGGGAGCGTCGTCGAAGCCGAGGTCTCCGGTGAGCACGGTGGGATGAAGGAGCCAGTCGCGCTCGTCCGCCGACGTCTCGTCCCCGGCGAAGCCGCCGAGCAGGTGGAGGTCACCGGTCAGGCGGAAGGTCGAATGGTGGGACCCGAGGTATGGACCCGGTCGATACGTCCCCTCCGCCACCCAGATCTCGTCGACGGTTCCGGCGGCGACACCCGGGTGAGCGAAGGCGTCGGCGAGATCGTCGAAGGCGCGATCCCAGGACAGACCGCCGCCGCCCGGAGCGGCCCCCGCATCCACGAAGAGTCGCTGCTGCCCGACGGCGAGGGTGGCGAGAGTCGTCACGCCGAGGGCGAGGAGGGAGGTACGAGCGAGGGATGGGGACATCGGTTTCCTCCAAAAGCGGTAGAGATATGCCCGAACCGTTCAGCGTAGGTGCGCCCCGGAGAATCCGCAAGGTGACGCGCACGCTGCGGCGGAAGGGTGGCGCTGAATCGGGAAGCAGGTACGCTGGAAGGGCGGGACCGAGAGGAAAGAGCTGCCGCGTGGCGACGTGAGCTACCGGGCGTCGCCGGTGCGATGGAACGTCGCGAGCCCCTCCATGGCCCCGTCTCCCGGGCCCGCCGGCCCTTGACAGCAGGAACCACACCGCCATGAAGCTCGTACCCGCGCTCTCTCTCGGCCTCGCTCTCCTATCGCTCTCGAGTGCGAATCGCGCCGAGGCGCAGCAGGAGCTACGCAAGCTGCTCGCCCCCGACGGCACGGCGAACAACTATCTGGGAGGGGATGTCGCCCTCTCCGGACAGCACGTGGTCATCGGGGCAGAGCAGGACAACGACAACGGGGCCTTCTCCGGTTCCGCGTACGTGTTCAATGCCGCGACGGGCGAGCAGTACTTCAAGCTGCTGCCTTCCGACGGGGCGGCGCTCGACCGCTTCGGTTGCAGCGTGGCGATCAGCGGGTCGCTGGCGGTCATCGGTGCCTACGAGAACGACGACCTGGGCAACAAGTCTGGATCGGCGTACGTCTTCGACGTGTTCACGGGGCAGGAGCTGCGCAAGCTCCTCGCGTCCGACGGCGGTGCGGCGGACGTGTTCGGCCAGGACGTCGCGATCAGCGGGAACCGCATCATCTGTGGAGCCACGGGCGACGACGACCACGGTGGCGCGGCCGGCGCCGCGTACCTCTTCGACGCGACGACCGGTCAGGAGCTGCACAAGCTGACCGCTCTCGACGGGGAGACGGATGACCGCTTCGGCTGCGCCGTCGCCATCAGCGGCAACCGCGCCGTCGTGGGGGCCTACCGCGACGACGACAACTCGCCGATGTCGGGTTCCGCGTACGTCTTCAACGTCGAGACCGGCCAGCAGCTGTACAAGCTGCTGCCCGGCGACGGTGGCTGGTACAACCTGTTCGGCTTCGAGGTCGACATCGACGGCGACATCATCGTCGTCAGCTCGCCGCAGGACGACTACGACGCCCTCTCCTCCGGATCGGCCCACGTGTTCGACGTGTCCTCCGGGGCGGAGCTCTGCAAGCTGCTGCCCGCCGACGCGGACCAGGGCGATGACTTCGGCTGGCGCCTCGACCTCCACGGCGGCCGGGTCGTCGTCGGCGCGTGCAACGACGATGACGCGGGCAGCGATTCCGGGTCGGCCTACGTCTTCGACGCCCGGACCGGGGAGGAGCTGTTCAAGCTCGTTGCGGGCGACGGGGTGGCGGGCGACGAACTCGGCCTCGGCGTCGCGATGTTCGGAAACCTCATCGTCGCCGGGGCGCCCGGTCACGATGCCAAGGGAACCGACGCGGGGTCGGCCTACGTCTTCAGCAATGAGACCCCCGGCACCGGCTTCTGCTTCGGGGACTGGGACGGCGGGGACCCTTGCCCCTGCAACAACGCCAACGACGAGAGCATCCCCGGCTCCGGCTGCGACAACGGGATCTTCCCCTCGGGGGCCAACCTGACCGGCATCGGGAAGGCCAGCGTCTCCGACGACACCCTGGTGCTGGTGACCACGCGCGCCGAACCGGGGAACAGCGGGCTCTTCTTCCAGGCGGACAACGACCTCTCACCGGGAATCGCGTGGGGGAACGGTCTGCGCTGCGCGGGCGGCAACCTGCGCCGGTTGCAGGTATGCTCCGCCGACGCGAAGGGCGCGTCGAGGACAGTGGTCCGCGTCGCGAGCAAGGCGGGGAATGTGCTGGCGGGGGACGACAAGTTCTACCAGTGCTGGTACCGGACGACGATGAACCCGCCGTGCGGCGCCGGGAGTGGTGAGTTCAACGCGACCAACGGATTCCGGATCACCTGGACGCCCTAGTCACGTCGGAGCCGCGGCCGGGGACGACTACGGCCGGAAGACCACCGAGACCCCGTTGGTCAGGTTGAAGTCACTCGCGCAGGGACTCCCGATCGGATCGCGGCACCAGACCTGGAAGAGGCGCGCCTCGCCGGCGGCCCAGCCGCCCTTCACCGAGAGCCCCGGCCCCCACGCCGCGTCGCCGGCGCCACCGGGGATGTCGACGCCGAGCCGGATCAGCCCGCCGCCCGCACAGCGCAGGCCGTCGCCGAAGAGCAGACCGTCGCCGCCGTTCAGCGGGTTGCGCGCGACGAAGCAGAGCGCCGCCTGACCGGCGAGCAGCCGGCTCGCGGCGAAGGTGAGATCGTCGGCCGAGACGCTCGCGGTCCCCCCGGCGACCAGCGCCGCGCCGGATCCCAGCGAGCTCGCGCACCCCTCGCCGCTGCCGCCGAGGTTCCCGCAGGGACACGGCGTTCCGCTGCCGTCTCCGAAGCAGTAGGGCGTCCCCTCGTTGGACAGCACCTGCAAGACCTGGGCGGTGCCCGACTGGTGTCCGTTCGGGCTCTCGTAGTGCGCCCCGTACACGACCTCGGGAAACCCGTCGCGGTGGAGGTCGCCGACCAGCTCGAGACTCTGCCAGGAGACCTTTCCCGGAGTGGCGGTGTAGAGAAGCGTCCCGCTCGC
This sequence comes from uncultured Planctomycetaceae bacterium, assembly GCA_964496575.1. Classification (GTDB taxonomy): domain Bacteria; phylum Planctomycetota; class UBA1135; order UBA1135; genus CAZCAC01. The sequence goes on from CAZCAC010000003.1 coordinate 94,640, forward strand.
TCCCGAGAAGAGGTCGAGGAAGGTGCCGGCCGAGAGGCCCCAGCCACCGACCAGGAAGTCACCGCCGCCGTCCCCGTCGATGTCGCCCACGCCACAGGCGGAGGGGAAGGAGATCCCCGACGACTCGCTGGTCTCGACGTGGAGCAGCAGCGCGCCGGTCGCCCCGGAGTAGACGCGAACGTAGGGCCGGTCGTAGGAGAGCAGGTGCTCGATCGCCGCCACCGCGCAGACGTCGTCGTGCCCGTCGCCGTCGACGTCGCCGACCCCCGCCACGGCGGCGCCGAACCAGTGCCAGTCGTCGAGACCGTCCCACTGCCAGAGCAGGGTCCCGGTCTGTCCCGAGTAGACCCAGACCGTGCCGCGCTCGCCGTTCTCGAACTGGTAGCCGTCACCGACGATCACGTCGGCGCGCCCGTCGCCGTCGCAGTCTCCCGCCGCGTCGATCGCCGTGCCGAAGAACATCGTCGACCCCGGGATGTCGTGGAGCAACCCGAAGGGGCTCGCGCCGGAGTAGATCCGCAGGTGCCCGCCGCCGCCGATCGCGACGTCGTCCGTGCCGTCCCCGTCGCAGTCGCCGACGCCGCTGACCCGGCTGGTCGCGACGTTCCACTGGTGGAGCAGCGCCTGCGTCGCCCCGTCGAACAGGCGCACGTAGGAACCGGCGGGCGCTCCGACGGCGAACTCGCCGGCCCCGTCACCGTCGAGGTCACCGACCGCGTCGAGCACCTCGCCGAAACCGTCTCCCGGGCTCACGCCCTTGACCGACCAGAGGTGGCCGCCAGTCACCCCGTCGTAGGCGCGAACGTGGCGCGTGGGGGAACCGGGCGAGGCGACGAGGACGTCGGGCACGCCGTCGCCGTTCACGTCCCCCGGTCCGGCGACGCCGATCCCGAGGCGGTCCCCGGCCGTGTCTCCGTGGAAGGCGTGGACGAGACCCTGGGCTCGTGTCTCGGCGGACGCGATACCGAGGACGATGGTGACGGTGAGGAGAGTTCTCATGGCGCGGGACCTCTCCTCCCAGTCTACGCCGATTCTCTAATCGCGGGTCGAGCCCGCCTCCTACGGCGTGGCCCCGTCGCCCTCCTCGGCGTCATCCTTCAGCTCGTGGCTCTTCATCAGCGGGTACTGAAACATCATGAAGACGAAGGTCAGCGGCAGGATGCCGAAGACCTTGAAGGAGAGCCAGGTGTCGTCGGAGCACGTGCGCCAGACCACCTCGTTGAGCCCCGCCAGGGCGGTGAAGAAGAGGATCCAGCGGATGGTCAGGATCCGCCACCCCTCCGGATCGAGAAGCAGCGCCTGCCCCAGGAGCTTGGACAGGAGCATCTTCCCGCGCAGCAGCCCGGCCAGGAGCACCAGCGCGAAGAAAAGGGAGGCGACGGTCGGCTTCAGCTTGATGAAGGTGCTGTCGTCGAGCAGGACCGTCAACCCGCCGAACGTCCCGACCAGGAGCGCCGTGACCAGCGGCATCACCGGCAGCTTCTTCTCCAGCCACCAGGAGAGGGGGAAGGTGATCGCGATGGCGATCACGAACCACTTGGTCGCCTCGACGAGGTTGCTCTGCTCCACGCCGTCGACGATGGGGCCCTCGCGGCTGTTGACCCAGAAGTAGAGGATCAGCGGCCCCAGCTCCAGGAGGAGCTTCAGTCCGGCTCGGCCCGCCTGCGGCGGCTCGGGATGCTCGTGGTTGGAATCGCCCATGGCGGCGAAGCCTAGCCCGGATGGGGGCCGGATCGGGTCGGTTTTCTGGCCGAACCGCCCCGGAAGCCGCCGAGAACGCCTCCGAATCCCGCGGCGACCCCTGGCGCTGGAGCCTCGGCGCGCTACACTGCCGGGCTCCGTGCCCCCCGATCAGACCGCCCGACCCACCCGCCATGAAGATCAAGCTCCGCAACAGCAAGTCCAAGAAGTTGAAGAAGACCGGCTTCCGGACCCGCCAGAAGACGGCCGCTGGCCGCAAGATCAACAAGCGCCAGCGCGCGCGTCACGGATCCTTCTGACGGCGGGACACCGCTCCCGAGCGCGCGCCGCGAGCGAGGCGCGCCCCGCGTAGGTAAGACGTGTCCACGCGAGCGGAGCAAACACCCCGGGAGCGATTTCTCCCGCGCTTCCGGGCCGACCTCGAGCGGCGGGGCTGGGAGGAGCTGGACATCGTCCTGGTCACGGGGGACGGGTACGTCGATCACCCCTCCTTCGGCGTGTCGGTGATCGGGCGCGTGCTCGAGGCGGCGGGGTATCGCGTCGGCGTGCTCGACGTCCCCGAGCTGGAGCCGGACGAGCGCGCCTGGCAGCGACTGCCGGCGCCGCGCCTCTTCGTCGGCGTGACCGCGGGCAACATCGACTCGATGGTCTCGCTCTACACCGCGGCGAGGAAGAAGCGCCGGCGCGACGTCTACCGCCCCGGTGGCGAGCCGGGGCGGCCGAAGCGCGCGACGATCCGCTACACCGCGCTGGCGCGCCACCACTTCCCCGGCGTCCCCGTGGTGATCGGTGGCCTCGAGGCGGGGCCGAGGCGGCTGGCGCACTTCGACTACTGGGAGGAGAAGACGCGGCGTTCGATGCTCGTCGACGCCAAGGCGGACCTCCTCGTGTGGGGGATGGGCGAGCGGGCGGTGCTGGAGGTCGCGCGGCGACTCGACGCGGGCGAGTCGCTGTCGGGGCTGCCCGGGACCTGCGAGATTGTCGGGGCGGCCGCGGTGCCGGACGGCGCGCGCGCGGTGCCCTCCTTCGAGGAGCTCGCGGCGGACCCCGAGCGGCACCTCGACCTGTTCCGCGCGGTGCGCGAGGAGAACTCGCCCTCGTCGAAGCCGCTCGCGCAGTCGCACGGAGCTCGCGTCGTCGTCCAGCACCCGCCGCCGGCGCCGCCGACCACGGCGGAACTCGACTCCTGGTACGAGCTGCCCTACCAGCGTGCGGCGCACCCCGACCACCTCGAGACGGGCGGCATTCCGGCGCTGGAGACGGTTCGCTGGAGCATCAACACGCACCGCGGCTGCATGGCGGACTGCTCCTTCTGCTCGATCACCTTCCACCAGGGGCGCTCGATCCAGAGTCGCAGCGAGGCCTCGGTCCTGCGCGAGGCCGAGGCGATCGCGGCGTCCCCCGACTTCCGCGGCACCATCACCGACGTCGGCGGGCCGACCGCCAACATGTACGGGCTCGGGTGCAAGCGTCTCGAGGAGGGGGAGGCGTGCCTCGACCGCGACTGCCTCACTCCCGGCGTGTGTCCGGCGTTGCGGATCCGGAAGACGAGCGAGACGTATCGCCGGCTGCTCGGCGAGGTGCGCGAGGTGAACGGCATCGAGCACGCGTTCGTCGGCTCGGGGATCCGCCACGACCTCTTGCGCGACAAGGACGGCGAGCTGCTGCCGCTGCACACCGACCTCGTCGAGCACCACGTGTCCGGCCGGATGAAGCTCGCGCCCGAGCACGCCTCGGACGCGGTGCTGCGGGTGATGAACAAGCCGGGGTGGGCGGTCTACCGCGAGTACGAATCGGCCTACAAGTCGGAGTGCGCGGTGCTCGGTCGCGACCAGCACCTGATCAACTACTTCATCGTCGGACACCCCGGGACCGACCTTCTCGCCGCCATCGAGCTCTTCGAGCAGCTTCTCCTGCGCAACTACTCGCCGGAGCAGGTGCAGGAGTTCATCCCACTACCGATGACGCGAGGGTGCGTGCAGTACGTCACCGGGCGGGACCCCCTGACCGGCGAGGCGGTGTACGTGCCGAGGGGTGAGCATGAGCGGCGCGTGCAGAAGGCGCTGGTGCGCTGGAAGGCGCCGGAGTCGCGCAAGGGGGTGGAGGAGGCGCTCCGCGAGGGGGGGCGGGAGGATCTGCTGCCCCTCTGGCGGAAGCGGTCCGGGAAGGGGCGGCGCTGGCGGGAGGCGCCGGCGCCGGACCTCGATTCGTGCGGTTAGGGCCGGGTCAAGAGCGCCTCGACCTCCTCCCGGCGAGGCAGCGAGCTCTGGGCGCCGGGAAGCGTACAGGCGAGCGCTCCCGCCGCGGCAGCGCGGGGCAAGAACCAGCCCGGATCGTCGCGCTCGCTGACACAGACCGCCAGCGCCCCGGCGAAGGCGTCGCCCGCCGCGGTGGTGTCGACCGCCTCGATCGGGAACGCGGGCTGATCGGTGGACGTCGCGGCGATGCAGCGTGCACCGCGTTCGCCCAGGGTGGTCACCAGCCGCGCGACCTTCGGCTCGCCGAGGAGCCGGTGCTCGGTCTCGTTGACGAGCAGGGTATCGAGGGCCGCGAGCGCCTCGCCGGAGACCGCCTGCGCCGGAGCCGCGTTGAGCACCACCCGGACGCCGGCGCCCGACGCGACGTGAATCGCCTCCTCGACCGCATCGACCGGAACCTCCAGCTGCAGGAGCAGGAGCTCGCAGTCGCACAGCGAGTCGGCGCGCTCCCGCACCCACGCGCGGTCGGGCAGCGCGTTGGCTCCCGGCGCGACGACGATGTGGTTCTCGCCGCCCTCGGCCACGGTGATCAGGGCGACGCCGGTCGCCGCCTCCCCCCGCGTCTCGAGGTGCTCGAGATCGATCCCCTCTCGCGCCATCGCCCCCCGCAGCACCTCTCCGTTCTCGTCGCCCCCGACGCAGCCGAAGAAGCGCACCTCGCCGCCCATCCGCGCGGCGGCGACCGCCTGGTTGGCGCCCTTCCCGCCGGGATAGGTCGCGAAGGGACCGCCAAGAATCGTCTCGCCGGGCGCGGGAAAATGCGGCGTGCCCACCACCAGGTCGAGGTTGGCCGAGCCGAACACGTTGATCCGGGGAGGAGGATGGTCGCTGCCCTTCATTCTCGAGCTCCTATCCTTCCCCGGTCCGGTGCACCGAGGCCCAGACCTCGCGCCGCGCGTCGAGGTCGCGGGACTGCCTACGCCCGAGCTCGAGGTCGACCATCACCGTGGCGATCTCGTGCGGCCGCAACGTCAGGCGAACGAGCTGACGCCCCTCGGGGCCGGGCTCGATCGGAAGGGCCTCGACCTTCTCGCCCAGGAGATTCGTCCGCCAGGCGCCCGCGACACCGCCCGCCAGCGAGATCACGACCGGGGCGCTCGCGCCGTCGTACTCGACGATCCGCAGGACGTGCGGCGCGGCCACCCCGTGTCCGGCCCAGTCGGGGAGCCCGTCGCCCGAGCGCGCGACCTCCCGGTGGAAGGCGGTGAGGGTCGCCGCACCCTCCAGCCGGGCGGCACCGAACCGGCTCGCGAGGGGCTCGGCTCCATCGAGCGAGCCGCCGCCGACGCAGGACGCCCGGTTCGCCTCCGGGGGCACCGAATCGACGAGGGGCTCGGCAGCGAGCTCCGCCGCCAGGCGGTGACGATCGAGGTTCGACAGCGGACCGTGAGGAGCGAGCCAGAGGTGGGCGAGGAGGCGCGGATTCCAGTGCTCCTCGTCCCAGGGGTCGACGACGTTGAGGAGCACGCGAACCCCGCGCTCCAGCCGCTGCCACGACTGCGAGCCGTCGTGCAGGACGAGCAGCCCCGAGCCGTCCGCGTCGCACAGGTCCAGGAAGTGCAGCGCGGTGAAGGGGCGCGCCACCGTCTCGAACCACTGCTCGGAGGTCATCCAGTCGCCGCTGGGGTACTTCCGCCGTCGGTCCACCGCCGCGGTCACCTCGCCCGTGCCGTAGGGGTGGTCGTGGAGCAGCTCCGCGCGCGGGAGCGGATCGGGCAGGAAGTCGAGGAATAGCCCACCGGTCATCCCCGGATCGAAGCGCGTCCGGTGGTTCGCGGTGACCACCAGCTCGTGGACGGGGAGGCACGGGTGTGGACGGACCAGGATCGAGAAGCGATCGCCGTCCTCTTCCCAGTCGCCCTCGAAGAGGTCGACGCGCTCCCCGTCGCGGGTCAGGCCGGCGGCGAAGGAGACCGCACCGGACCAGCCGGAGGACGAGAGGTCGAGGGGCCCCGGGTTCGCCCGACCGAACACCCGAGGCGGTCCGGCGACAGGGGGGCGCAGCTCCGCGGTGGAGAGCTGGCGGTAGCCGAACGGCGGCACCGCGGGAGCGACTCCGTGCTCGCCGGGGAGCGGGATGTTACGCTCCCAGCCGAGCGGGTTGGCCACCACGAGCTCGCCGCCCGCTGGATCGAGCCGCCGCGCGATCCCGTGCAGCGATCGATCGCGCACGCGCCGGCCCATCCGCTCCGCCCGGTCGAGCTGGTCGTGTCCGATGAAGCCGCAGAGTCCCTCGCACTCGTGGTTGTCGTGGTGCTGGGCGACGAGCAGCTCGCGCCAGGCCTCCGTGAGCTCCCAGCTCGGGTAGACGTCCCAGGAGGGGTAGGGGCGCCCCTGCAACCCGGCCACGCACGCCAGCGCCTCCGCGGCCAGCAGGGTCGCCTCGATGCGCAGGCTCGCGCGCGGGATGAAGTCGGCGTTCTTGCCGAGCGACAGGCCGTGCCAGATCTCGTCCATCGAGTAGCGCCGGCGCGGAGCCCCCTCGTCGGCGAGCTCCTCGATCAGCTGGCCGAGCGTGCGCGGTCGGAGCTCGAAGCGCTCGTCCGCGGCGAGCGCCTTCATCTCGGGCAGAAGCACCTCGCTGCGGCACATCCAGTCGGGGGAAGGCAGGAGCTCGATCCACTGCACCAGCGCGGGACGTTCGAGCGACTCGAGGAGCCGGGAGGCGAGGATCGGCTCGAAGTCCTCGGGCCACTGGTGCAGGTTGAGGCCGTTGCGGGGCAGCGTGGGCAGCGTCGTGCCGTCGAGCCCCTCCCAGTGGATCAGCGCGTGCTCCTCACGCGGGAGCTCCGGCGTGTGCCACGTCCACTGGAAGAAGAGGCACGCGCCGGTGTAGCCGCACCCCGCGAGGACCTGCGGCAGCTGGGGAAAGAAGTAGAACTCCTCCTCCCAGAAGGCGCGCGGTCGCACCCCGAGGTGGCGCTGAACGGCGCGCACGCCGTGGGTGAACTGCCGCACGTTCGACTCGCCGCCCTGGAAGAGCGCGTACGGCTGTCCGAAGCTGCAGCCGACCGGCTCGATCGTTCCCGCGTGCACGGCGGCGCGCAGCTCGGCGAGCACCTCGGGACACTCCGCCGCCATCCGCTCGTAGCCGAACGCATCGAAGTTGACGTTGCCGCGCACCCCCGCCTCCGCGCAGAAGTGCAGCATGTCGCGGGTGCTCGCGGGCAGGACCTCTGGACCCCACAGCCAGGTGAAGTCGGCCCAGTGCTTGTGGTTGCCGAAGGTGTAGTAAAGTGGCTTGCGCGTCTCGTCCATGCGGCGGGAGTCGATCAGCGGGTCGAGAGGGCGAGTGCCCAGCATACCGCGAACAGAGCCGGCGGGAGCCAGGGCATGACGCGCTGGCGGAAGTCCGATCCCTTCCCGCGCCGCTCCAGCGCGTAGCCGAGCGCGCCGAGCAGGCAGCCGCAGATGAAGCCGGCGATGTGCGCGCCGATGTCGGTGTTGTCGTCCACATCGCGCTTGACGCCCTCCCACGGGTCGACGCGGGCGCTGCCCATCCCGTTCCAGCCGAGCAAGAGGACCCCGGCGACCAGCGGGATCCAGCGCGCCGCCCTGGCGCCGGTGGTCTTCAACTTGCGCGAGAACTGCACTGCGGTCAGACCGCCCAGCGCGGCGAAGACCGCGGTCGAGGCGCCGAGCGAGAGCAGCTCGGGGCCGCGGATCGCGCAGTTGAGCAGGTTCCCGATCCCCCCTCCGAGGAGCACGACCGACCACGCCGACGCCGGTCCGATCACCTGCGCGAGGAGGGCGACGAAGAGCGCGCCGAGGAAGAGGTTGCTGATCAAGTGGTTCAGGTCGGCGTGCAGCGAGAGGGCGGTGAAGGCGCGCCAGAGCTCGCCGCCGCCTACCGCCGCGCCGTCGACGCGGCCGATGCCCTTCCAGTCGACGCCCCAGGCCGAGTCGTAGGCGAGGAGATGGACGAGGGCCAGCAGCACCGCCCACAGGAGCGCGTGCGTGATCACGCCGGCGTGGGGCACGAGCTTGTCGGGGCGCCGGCGCCGGCCCACGTTCTCGTGGTGGTAGCTGGAGAGCTCTTCCAGCGCCTCCTGGGCGCGGGGCGCGGGCACGACGATCCAGCGCTGATGCTGGTTGCCGACCACGCGGTGGGGGATGCCCACCGAGTTCAACACCAGCGACAGCTCCTTGATCAGCGGCCCGTCGGGCGCGCGCACGATCTCGACGAAGTCGTACTCTTCCAGGACTGGAACCTCGCCGGGAGCGTACCGCAAGGGACCGGGGGAGGGCCGGGAATTCGCGCGCGAGAACGCTTCGGCCGGGGGTCCGCCGCCCGCTCCTCGCCCGGGGGCTCGACGACGAATGGGCCGGGGGAGGAGGCGGGTGAGGCGGAGGCTAGAGGCCTTGAGTCTCAACGGCGTCAGCCGTTGAACCAAAGATAGCCACGTGCCGCTTGCGGCACGTAGCGGGGCGGGTGCCCTGGCCCCGCTGCGGGGCTGGGGCGCCAGCCCCGCTAAGGCTCTCTTCCTCGGGCAGGTTGTCGCCTGTAGGCGGCCGGGGCCCCCGAGGTCACATCCAGATCGCGAAGTCGCCTCCGGCTCGGCGGTACTACGGTGCTACAATCCGGGCCGCACGAGCGCTGCTCACCATGGGACTCACCTTCTCGGGGCTCCTTCCGCACCCCCCGATCGTCGTGCCCGCCGTGGGACGGGGTCGCGGGGCGGAGTGTCGTCGTACCACGGACGCCTGCCGGTCGCTGGCCGCGGAGCTGGTGGCGAGCCGGCCCGAGCGGGTGATCCTCGTCTCGCCCCACTCCCCGCGACAGGTCGGGGCCTTCGGCTGGTGGGGCGGAGAGCGATTGCGCGGCGACCTCGGACGCTTCGGCGCGGAGGAGTCGGCCGTCGACCTGCCCGTCGATGAGGAGTACCTCGCGGTGCTGCACTCGAGCGCGACGCAGCTGGGGCTCCGCACCTGGTCGATCCGCGAGCGCGACCTCGACCACGGCGCGGTCGTTCCGCTCTGGTTCCTCTGCGAGGCGGGGTGGCGGGGGCCGACCACGGTGCTCTCCTTGCCGTGGCCCGGGGACGAGGGGCGAGGCGACCGCGAGCTGACTCTCTTCGGCCGCGCGGTCGCCGACAGCGCCGAGCAGCTGGCCGGCGCGTACTCGCTCGTCGCCAGCGGGGACATGACTCACCGCGGTTCGAGGGACGCTCCGGGCGGCTACCACCCGCGCGGGGTGGAGTTCGACGCGCTCTTCGAGGAGCTGGTCGGCCGGGGGGCTCTCGACGAGCTGGGCGACATTCCCGCCGACCTGCGCGAGCACGCCGCCGAGGACGTGGTCTCCTCGAGCGTGCTGGTCGCCGCGGCGCACGGCTTCTCCCCGCGGGAGCACGAGGTCGTCTCCTACGAGCGTCCCTTCGGAGTCGGCTACCTGGTCGCGGTGTTCCACCGCGGCGAGCCGCTGGACGCGCCGGACGAGGAGCGCTTCGCCTCGTTCGCTTGCCTGCCCTCGATCGCCCGCGCCGCGGTTCGCGGCTGGGCGGAGGGAACGCCCTACGATCCCCCGGCGGCGAGAGGCCTCCTCGAGACGCGAGCGGCGGTGTTCGTCACCCTGCGCCAGCGGAAGACCGGCGAGCTGCGCGGCTGCATCGGCAGCCTCTCCCCTGGCACCGAGAGCCTCGTCGCCGAGGTAGTCGATCGGGCGATCGCCGCCGCCGCGAACGACCCGCGTTTTCCGAAGGTGCGGAGCGAGGAGCTCGACGAGCTCAGCTTCGAGGTGAACGTCCTCGAGCCCCCCGAGGCGATCGACGGTCCGGATGAGCTCGACCCCGAGCGCTTCGGCGTGGTGGTCAAGGACGCCAGCGGGCGGCGCGGCGTGCTGCTGCCGCGGATCCAGGGGATCGACTCGGTCGCCGAGCAGATCGACATCGCCCGGCGCAAGGCGGGGATCGCGCGCGGAGCGGAGCTCTTCCTGGAGCGCTTCCGGACGGTCGAGGTCCACGAGGAGGAGATCGGGTGATCTCGAGAGGCGCGGTCTCGGGGGCCCCGGCGCGCTGGTGGTGCCGACTCGAGGATGGGCGCGTCCAGTGCGACCTCTGCCCGCGCCACTGTCGCTTGCGGCCGGGGCAGCGCGCGTTCTGCTTCGTCCGCGGCGCGACCGACGAGGGGTTGGTGCTGACCACGCACGGCCGCTGCAGCGGGCTGCAGGTCGACCCGATCGAGAAGAAGCCGCTCTACCACTTCCTCCCCGGTTCGCGAGTGCTCTCGTTCGGCACCGCTGGCTGCAACCTCGGCTGCCGCTTCTGCCAGAACTGGGGGATCTCGAAGAGCACCGCGACCGATACGGCGACGCTGGAGGCGAGTCCCGCGGAGATCGCCGAGCAGGCCGTCGCGCTCTCGTGCGATTCGGTCGCCTTCACCTACAACGAGCCGCTGATCTTCGCCGAGTACGCGCTCGAGGTCGCCGAGGCTTGCCACAGCAAAGGGGTGCGAACCGTCGCCGTGACCGCGGGCTACGTCACCGCGAAGGCACGGGCCGACTTCTTCGACGGAGTAGACGCCGCGAACGTCGACCTGAAATCGTTCGACGATTCGTTCTACCGGAAGCAGTGCCTGACGCCGCCCGGCGCGCTCGGCCACGTGCTCGAGACGTTGCGCTGGCTGAAGCACTCCTCGTCGACCCACCTGGAGATCACCACGCTCCTGATCCCGGGCCTCAACGACTCGGAGCAGGAGCTCCGCGCGATGTGCCGCTGGGTCGTCGACGAGCTGGGGCCGGACGTGCCGCACCACTTCAGCGCCTTTCACCCGGCCTTCCGGATGCGGGACCGGGGTTGCACTCCAGCGGCGACCGTGAAGCGCGCGCGGCGGATCGCGCTGGAGGAGGGGGAGTGGTTCGCCTTCACCGGCAACGTGCACGACCCGGAAGGGCAGACCACGTACTGCCCCGCGTGCGGCGAGGTGGTGATCGAGCGCACGGGGTACCGCGTCTCGCGGCACACGCTGCGCTGCCCGGCGTGCGGTCGCGCGCCGCTCCGCCGTTGAGCCACCGCCGCTGTCCAGATATCGAAGCAGGAGTGAGAGATGGCCGGTTTCGCCTTTCGGCGCGGCGGCTTAGACTGTAGTCCGGAAGACCCGGACGTCGACGCCGGCTCGGCCCTCCGCACGGGCCACTCGAAGAAGGAGAAACGATGTCAGTATCGATCAGGAGTGTATTCTCGTGGATGGTGGGCTTGGCGCTGCTCGCCTCGACCGCCTCCGCTCAGCGGGGCGACCCGGGCAGCCTGCTCCTGTTCCCGGAGTTCGACTCGCGGGTGGGCCTGGGGAGCCTGTGTCTGATCACGGTGACCAACAGCGAGACCGACGCGGGCGGAGCCTCCCTGGAGACGGTCTGGGAGTACGTGAACGGGCCGACCTGTACGAGCGATCCGGTGGTCGAGCCCCTGAACGTCGCCGACACCATCACCGTCTTCGCGGGCGCGCACGCCCCCTCGCCGGCCTGGGGGTACCTGTTCGTCTACGCGATCGATCCAGATGACGGGCAGGCGATCGTTCACGACCACCTGATCGGGACGGCGACGATTCTCGACGGCGTCGGGGCGCTCGAGTACACGGTCGAGCCGCTGTCCTTCTCGGGGATCGGGGACGGGATCCACACCGACCTCGACGGGGACGGGGCTCGCGATCTCGATGGCCTCGAGTACTCGCAAGTGGCCGAACGAATCTCCGTGCCCCGCTTCCTGGGCCAGACCACGGATCTCCAGAGCTACCTGGTGATGATCGACCTGAGCGGTGGGCCGGGCTTCGACACGGTTCTCGGCTACCTGGTGCACAACGACAACGAGGAGGTGTTCAGCGCCGAGTACGCTTTCTCGTGCTGGAACAAGGTGCCGCTCAGCTCGATCAGCGGGATCTTCGACAACGACTTCCTCTCGAACTGGACCAACCACGACCCGAACGAGGTGCTGGGCGCCCCGACCATCGAATCGGGGTGGATCGAGGTGGACGGGCTCTGGAGCGCCAGTACCACGCAGACGATCCCCGGTCCCGCGTTCGCCTGCTACCTCGTCGACTACCGGCCGACGACGGACACCATGACCTCCGTCCACCCGATCGGCCACGGGAAGCAGGACAACGGCGCCTTGCTGCCGAATGGTGAGGTGGACGGACCGAGGGGATCCCGGTGAGCCGCGTGAAGGAGGAGATGATGAACTACCGCAACGAAGTACGATTCCTCGGGGCCGTCTGGCTGGCCAGTCTGCTCCTGTCGAGTGGAGCGTTGGCCGAGCTCCAGGGACGGCGCAGCGAGGCGGCCAGTCTGCTGGTCATGCCCGAGGTCGACAGCCGGCCCGGGGCGCTCACGCTCTTGACGGTGACCAATACGCACGCCACGGAGGGGATCAACGCCGTCTTCGTCTACGTCGACGGCGAGACGTGCGGCGAGACGGTGGTCACCGAGCACCTGACCGCGCAGGACACCTTCACCTGCATCGCAGGCGCGCACCACGCCTCCGGGGGTCACGGCTACGCGTACGTCTACGCCCAGGATCCGCCGACGGACGAGCCCGTCGCCTTCGACTGGCTGACCGGGACCTGCACCGCGATCAACGGCGTCTTTACCCTCAAGTTCTCGGTGGAGCCCTTCGCCTTCCAGGCCGCGGTACCCGAAGGAACGCCCACGGACCTCGACGACGACGACGTGCGCGATCTCAACGGCCTCGAGTACCGGACGGCACCCGATCGCCTGTTGTTCCCGCGTTTCCTCGGGCAGAACTTCGACTCGCTGTCGAGCAGCCTGATCCTCATCAACCTGACCGGGGCCGTCGACTTCGACGCCACGGTGGAGCTCTGGATCTTCAACGACGACTCCGAGCAGTTCGTGGAGGGCCACCAGTTCCGCTGCTGGGTTCGCACGCCGCTGCTCTCCCTGTCCGGGGTCTTCGACAACTCGTACCTCTCGAACTCCACCTTCCACGACCCCGGCGAGATCGTCGGGCTGCCCCAGTGGGAGGCGGGGTGGTTCTACCTCGACGGAAAGTACGCCGAGTCCGCGGACCAGTTCGTTTACGACCCCGCGATCCTCGCCACCCTGGTGGACAGCGAAGGAAGCGGGGAGTCCGCGGTCCTGCCCTTCTTCAGCGGCAGCCAGCCGAACGGGGGGCTGATCCACGAAGGCACGATGCTCAAGCTGCCCCCGGGCAAGGGCTACTGCTTCGGCGACCCCGGCAGCGGAACGCCGTGCCCGTGCGGCAACGACAACGACGGCACGCTCCTCGGTTCGGGGTGCGCCAACGGGGTGTACTCGACCGGCGCGCGGCTGTCGGGGGTCGGCGTGGCCAGCGTCACCAGCGACTCGCTCATGCTGGCCGCGGTGGGGATGGAGCCGAGCAACTCCGGCCTGTATTTCCAGGCCGACAACGACCTGTCGCCGGGCCTCACCTGGGGGGACGGCCTGCGCTGCGCGGGCGGCGCGCTCAAGCGCCTCGGCGTCCGCTTCTCCGACGCGAGCGGCGCCTCCGACACCTCGGGCCTGCCTTTGCCGATCTCGGTGAAGGCCGGGAACGTCTCGGCGGGGGACACGAAGTACTACCAGTGCTGGTATCGCAACCCCGCCGGCTCACCCTGCAGTCACGAGTTCAACGCCTCCAACGGCTACGGGGTGACCTGGGCGCCGTAGAAAGCTCGGATCCAGGTGGAGCGGCGCCGCCTTTCGCCTGGATCCGACCAGTGACCCACCGGGGACCTCGCGCTATCCAGTTCAAGGCACGATTCGAAGGGTCCACCACACCGCCCGGAGGTTCGCCATGCGCTCGCTCCTGTTCGCCGTTCTCGTCTTGCTCTGCACGGTCGGCTCGCTCGCTCAGGCCCAGTGCGAGTACCAGAAGATCCGCCCGACGACCCCGGTGCGGGAGGGTCGCTTCGGCACGACCATCGCCGCCGACGGCGGGACCCTGGTCGTCGGATCGAACAGCATCTACGCGGGCGGCGGCCGCTCCGCCGTGGTGCTCGAGCGCTCGGGCGGGATCTGGTCGGTCGTGGCCGAGCTCCCGGCTCCCGCCTCCGGCACTTTCAGCTGCCCCGTCGCCCTGAGCGGAGATACGATCCTGCTCGGGGAGAGCGACTACGGCAACGGGTGCGGGGTCGTCCACGCCTTCGAACGAGCGGGTGGGATCTGGTCTCCGACGCAGGTCCTGCACGCGAGCTCCCCGCGGCCGGACGCCGCCTTTGGGCGCAGACTGGTCATCGACGGGGACCGCGCCGCGATCGCGGCTCCCCTCGACCCCACGACGGAGGACCGGGGTGGCGCGGTCTTCGTCTTCGAGAGGATCGGAGGCGTCTGGACCGAGACGGCCCGCCTGACCGGCTCGCCGGTTCACGCCGCGGGGTTCTACGGACTCGGCCTGGCACTGGACGGCGACCTCCTCGCCGTGGGCGAACCGGGCTACCCGGGGGGGAGCTACTGGCCACGCCTGGTCCACGTGTACCGCCACCAGGTGGGTGGCTGGGTGCTGGAGACGACTCTTTCCGGGGGGCTGGGCACCGGTCGCGCGCTCAGCCTCGACAACGGTTTGCTCGCCGTCGGCGCCTGCTACGACGGCCCGTGCGGGGGCGGTTGTGTGCACGTCTACGACGGAAGCGTCGGCTGGCAGCAGACCTCCGTGGTGACCCACCTGGACGCTGACCCGTACGAGGAGTTCGGCTACACGGTGCTGCTTCGCCAGGATCGCCTGATCGTCGGCACGGGAGACAGCGAGTTGTTGTGGGGCGACGGCCGAGTGTTCGATTTCGACTTGGTCGCGGGGACCGGGATGCTGAGAGCGATCCTCACCCCACACGGACCGACGCCCCAGGAGGAGCATTTCGGCTGCAGCCTGGCCCTGGAGGGCGGGAGTCTCTTCATCGGGTCGCCCGGCGACAACACCACGAAGGCCAATTCGGGCGCCGTCTACGCCTACGACGACTCGTGCAGTGGCGAAAACTACTGCGACAGCATTCCCAACTCCAGCGGTCAGGCGGCGACGCTCGGTGCCACGGCCAGCTACAGCGTGACGCAGAACGATTTCACGTTGGTCGCCTCCAACGCGCCCGCTTCACGGATCGGCATGTTCTTCTACGGCGCGAGCCGGACCTACCTGCCTTTCGGCAACGGGTACCGCTGCGTGAGCTTCCCGCTGTACCGGTTGAATCCGCCCAGCCTGACGAATTCCGCCGGATCGAGCTCACGGCTGGTCGACTTCACCGCTCCTCCCGCGGGCGGCGGTGCCGGCCAGATCCTGGCCGGATCGACGTGGCACTTTCAGTTCTACTTCCGGGATCCCGCCGGGGGCGGCGCGCTCTTCAATCTCAGCGACGGCTTCACCGCGACGTTCGCGCCCTGAAGGGACGCGCCAGCGTGAGGTCCTGGTCCTGGTAGGAGGGCCCTTCGCGCCCCGCGCCGTACAGGCGGTCAGGTGGACCCGAGGTGTGGTAGAAGCGCAAGCGGCAGAACACCTGCCCATCCTCGACCAGGAACGGAACGTCGTGGGCGCGCACCTCGAGCACTGCCGGGGTGCCGCACGGATGCTCGCGCCAGCCGAAGCCGCTGTCGAAGAAGCCGGCGTAGTTGCTGCGGAGCTCCCCGATCCCGACGTCGACCGGCAGCATCTCGGCGGCGAGGGTCGGCGGGATCCGCAGGCGCTCGCGCGAGGCGAAGATGTAGAAGGACTCGGGCGCGAGGACGCAGCGCCCCTCGCGCGCGCGGACCGGCTCCCAGAAGTCGCTCGTGGCGTGGAGGCCCTCGCTGGAGAAGTCGAGCACCTCGGTGGGGCTCGCCGCCCGCCACCCCGCCGGGTCGCGGCCGGCCAGGCCGACGCGCAGGAGCAGCCCGCCCTCCTCGTCGATCGGCACCTCGTCGGGGCACAGGGGGCGCTCCCCCTCGAAGCAGAGCGGCGTTCCCTCGTACACCGACCGGAGCTCGGCCGCGTCGAGCGCGGCGGTCCCGCGCTGCAGGCGCAGCTGGCCGAGGCGATCGCCGCGCCGCAGCCGCACCGGGAAGGAGAGGGGCGAGATCTCCAGCCAGAGGCCTCCGGCGTAGCCGGCGGGTGTCTCGTCGAAGCGCGGGTGCCCCGGGCAGAGGACTCGGGTGAAGAGGTCGCAGCGTCCGGTCGAGGAGCGCGGGTTGAAGCGCGCGCGAAGTCCCTCGGGCAGCTCGAGCTCCTCGTCGAGCTGGACGAGGTAGACCAGCCCCCGCTCCAGCACCGCGCCTCCCTCCGCGGCGAGATCGAGCTCGCCGAGCGCCAGCTGCTCGATCCGCCGCTCCATCGCGATCTCGCCGGGCAGGAACCCCGCCCGGATCCGCCAGGCGACCGGCCCCAGCCGCAGGTCGAGGCTCGCGGGCTGCACCTGCCGCGGCGAGACCGGGGGCGCCCCGGGCACCGGGTGGATCCAGCGGCCCAGCTCGGCCTCGATCTCGTGGTCGACCAGGATGTGTCCGGGACTCTCGGAGGGCATCCGGCGATTGTAGCGCCGCAGGTCGTGGGGGGGCGCATGGCGTATGGCCCGCGCGGGCCGGAGGCCCTAGAATCGCCGGCCAAAATCTGCCGCGAGGTCGCGACGGAGCGCGATCCGCGGTTCCTTCACCTCCCCAGCGCGGGCTGGCGCCCGCCACCCGAGCGGTCAACCGACTGTCCAGATCACGATTCTCGAGGGCTTCGATGCCCTCCCAGCCTGCTTTCTGCGCGCAACGCGCAGAAACCGACTACGAGTAGTCCAGAGGAGTTTGCAGCCGATGAAGATCCACGAATTCCAGGGCAAGCAGCTGTTCAAGCGCTACGGCCTGGTCGTGCCCGAGGGGCGCGAGTGCAAGACGTTGGACGAGGCCGTCGCCGCCTACGAGGCGCTCGACACCGACCTGTGCGTCGTCAAGGCCCAGATCCACGCCGGAGGCCGCGGCAAGGGCGGCGGCGTCAAGCTGGTCAGGAACAAGGACGAGGCGCGCGCCGCCGCCGAGGCGATCCTCGGCATGAACCTGGTCACCCACCAGACCGGGCCCGAAGGACAGAAGGTCCGCCGCCTCTGGGTCGAGGAGGGCTCGGCGATCGCGAAGGAGTACTACGTCGGGATCGTCATCGACCGCGAGCAGCAGCTGCCCGTGATGATGGCCTCCTCCGAGGGGGGCATGGAGATCGAGAAGGTCGCGGCCGAGACCCCCGAATTGATCCTGAAGGCCGCCTACTCGCCGGAGGCCGGCATCTCCGCCGAGGACGCCGAGCGGCTGACCCGCGGCATCGGCATTCCCGACGAGCTCGTCCCACAGGGCGTCGACTTCCTGACCAAGCTCTCCAAGCTCTTCTGCGAGCTCGACTGCTCCCTGGCCGAGATCAACCCGCTGGTCCACACCGACGACGGCAAGGTGCTGGCGGTCGACGCCAAGATCAACTTCGACGACAGTGGAATCTTCCGGCATCCCGACGTGCAGGAGCTGCGCGACTTCGACGAGGAGGACCCGCGCGAGACCGAGGCGAGCAAGTACGACCTCTCGTACATCGCGCTCGACGGCAACATCGGCTGCATGGTCAACGGCGCCGGCCTGGCGATGTCCACCATGGACGTCATCCAGCTCTACGGCGGCGAGCCGGCCAACTTCCTCGACGTCGGCGGCGGCGCCACGACCGAGAAGGTCGCGGCCGCGTTCCGCATCCTGCTCTCCGACGACAGCGTCAAGGCCGTCCTGGTCAACATCTTCGGCGGCATCATGCAGTGCGACACGATCGCCGAGGGCGTCATCGAGGCGGTCAAGGAGGTCGACCTCAACGTGCCGCTGGTGGTGCGCCTGGAAGGCACCAACGTCGAGAGGGGCAAGGAGCTGCTCGACGGCTCCGGACTCCCGATCATCGCCGCCGACGACCTGGACGACGCCGCCCAGAAGGTCTGCGCCACTCTCAAGTAGCCACGAGGAGACCAGTAATCATGAGCATCTTCGTCGACAAGAACACCAAGGTCATCACCCAGGGCTTCACCGGCAAGACCGGGACCTTCCACTCGGAGCAGGCTCTCGCCTACGGCACCAACCTGGTGGGCGGGACCAACCCGAAGAAGGCCGGTACCGAGCACCTCGGTCTTCCCGTCTTCGGCACCGTCGCGGAAGCCCGCGAGGCGACCGGCGGCAACGCCAGCGTCATCTACGTGCCGCCGCCCTTCGCCGGCGCCGCGATCATCGAGGCGATCGACGCCGGCGTCGAGCTGATCGTCGCCATCACCGAGGGGATCCCGGTGATGGACATGGTCAAGGTGGTGGAGCGGCTGGAGGACAGCAACTCGCGCCTGATCGGCCCGAACTGCCCCGGCGTGATCACGCCCGATCAGTGCAAGATCGGCATCATGCCCGGCTACATCCACAAGCCCGGCCGCGTGGGGGTCATCTCCCGCTCGGGCACGCTGACCTACGAGGCGGTGTACCAGCTGACCTGCCGCAACATGGGCCAGTCGACCTGCGTCGGCATCGGCGGCGACCCGGTCAACGGGACCAACTTCGTCGACGTCCTGACGGCGTTCAACGAGGACCCGGACACGGACGCGATCGTGATGATCGGCGAGATCGGCGGCAGCGCCGAGGAGCAGGCGGCCGAGTACATCAAGGCGAACGTGAAGAAGCCGATGGTCGGCTTCATCGCGGGCCAGACCGCGCCCCCCGGCAAGCGGATGGGGCACGCCGGCGCGATCATCGCCGGTGGCAAGGGTACGGCCAAGGAAAAGGTCGCGGCGCTCGAGGACGCGGGCGTGAAGATGTGCGCCAGCCCGGCGCGGATCGGCGCGGCGATGGAGGAGTCGCTGCGGGAAGCGGGGCTGCTCGAGACCGCGATGAGCTAGCGCGACCAGCGTGGTAGGAGGGCGGGGCGGGGCCGTGGTGGTCTCCGCCCCGCTGTTTCATTGTCGAAGAAGACACGGAGGGAACGGAGAGCTCCGTGTGAAACCGCTGTGCTCTCCGTATCCTCCGTGCTCGATGCTCCGCGACACCCTCGATCGATCTAGCGGGGCGCCTCGCCGTCGTCGATGCCGATGCCGCGCATCCTCGGGAACTTCCCCTTTCTGTTCCACTTGTCGCCGTTGACGATCCGATCGTCCCCGTACAGGTCGGTCGCTCCGCCGAGGTCCAGAAAGATGCCCACCGTGGGGAGGCGCCGGCGTCGGTCGTCACCTGCGCCAGGGTAGCTCGCGAAGCCTCCGTTCGTCGTGGCGCCGAGTTCGTACTCGTCCCTTCCCGCGAGGTCCGCGAAAAGACCGCAGCCCGCCACGTCGCCGCAGCCCAGGCTCCGGTCCGGGGCGAAGTAGTGGTCGTCGCCTGTGTCGTCGCGGAAGATCGAGATCGAGAGGTCGCGGCCGTTGCCCAGGGACTGCGACAGGCTCGTGCGGTAGTGGTCATCGCCCGAGACGTCGCGCAGGTACGACAGGGCGAAGTGCGCCGAGGCGGACTGGCCGTAATAGACCGCCTCGTACTCGTCATTGCCGGCGAGGTCGAACAGCATCCCGACCCCGAACCAGTAGCCGATCGCCTGCGCGAAGACCGCCCCGCGATAACGGTCGTCGCCCTCCTGATCGAGCAGGATGCCGAGCCCCCCGGACGAGCTGCGGTCCTCCTCGGTGCGGAAGGCGTAGCCGCAGCCCTGCGCGAGGGAGACGTTGTGCTCGGCGGACTGCGGCGATGGACTCCGGAGCTCGTCGTCGCGAGCCACGTACTCGTCGTTCCCCCTGCGATCGCACAAGAGACCCGTGCCCATCGGCAGGCCGAGACCCTGGCCGAAGGTGAAGAGCTCGTAGTAGTCGTCGCCCGCCTCGTCGAGCAGGAGACCCACGCCCAGGAAGCCGACCGCCTGCGTGAAGGTGTCGCCGACGTAGCGGTCGTCACCCGCCCGGTCGATCAGGATCCCCGCGCCACAGGCGGCAAAACCCGCGCCGTAGCCCGTGACCTGGTAGCGGTCGTCGCCCTCGACGTCGAGCAATACACCGATACCACCGATGCCCGCCCCGGCGCCCGCCTCCGCGAGGCTCCGGCCCGACGCATAGATGTCGTTCCCGCCGAGGTCGATCACCGCGCAGAGCGGCGTCTCGTTCCGGCCGCAGGCGTTGCCCGGTGCATAGGTGTCGTTCCCGCCGAAGTCGATCAGCAGCAGGTAATCCCCACCTTCGTGGTGGTCGTCGCCGCGACCTGCGAGGATCACCTTGCCGCAAGGCGTCTCGAACTCCGTGCCTTCCCACTCCTCGGTGACCGAAATCGATTCGATACTGGCGGCGAGGCTCTCCACACTCGACAGGAAAAACCGCGCAGCCTGGTCGATGTTCCCCCGCTTGACGTCTGCCAGGAGACCGCGGGTGCTCTCGTCGGCGCCTCCAGCGAAGTAGTGGAGGGCGCGGGACGAGAGTGCCTCGTCGCCCTTCGGGAAGTGAGGGGCGTGCCACCGCCAGTCGTCGGTGACGATCCGAACACCGACGAAGAATAAGTCGATGGGAGCGACGATGGACTCGGGGAGCTCCGGGTCTGGGAAGCCGCGGATGCCTGGACTGTCGCCCACATGCTCCATGTAGATGAAGCCCCCCCCGTTCGACGCGATGTGGAAGAGACTGTCCGCTTCCTCGGTCCCCGCCAGCTCCTCACCGAGCTCCCTCGCCGCCTTCTCGAACCCGAAGACATCGGCCGCCCACCCGTCGAACGCCGGCAACCTCCCCGGCGCCCGCCGCCACTCCAGGTCCTCGGCCCGGTAGCCGATCGGCGCCTCCGCCCCGAAGACCGCCTCCCGCACGGCCTCCAGCGTTTCCGGCGGAATCTCCTGCGAGATCGGAGCGAGCGTGAATAAGGCGAGTGCGAGGGCCGAAAGGGGCATCGTGGCATTCTCGGGGAGCGCCGCGGGCGAGGCAACCCGCTCCCGGAATGCTGGAAACAGCCGGATCACGCCCGATCGGGACCCTGGTTCCCACCATCTGGGGCCCAGGGCGGCTTCCTGGTAGGCTTCTCGACTGCACGATTCTCCCGATTCGACCTTGACCCACGATTCCGCACAGGACCCCCCGGGCCCGCCGCCTCCTCACCCCGAGGCGATCGAGGCCTTCTGCGACTACCTGAACCTCCTCGAGGTCGGGGAGGAGGTCGACTGGGAGGCCTACTGCGGCGACCGGCCCGACCACGCCGGGGAGCTCCGGCAGCTGCTCGCCGAGTACGAGCGGGTCACCGCCATCCTCGACCGTCTAGCCCCCGCCGCCTCCTTCTCGGCGCGGCTGCGAGCGCACTACGGGGACAGCGTCGACCCGGGGATCTCCCTCGACGGCGATGAACCGCGCGAATCGACGACCACCCGCAAGGGCACCACCACCGCCGGCACCGGGCGCGTGCTCTCCCGCCTCAGCGCGCAGAGCCCCGAGAGCGCTCGCTACGAGGCGAAGCGAGAGATCGCCCGCGGCGGCATGGGCGCGATCCTCGAGGTGTGGGACGGCGAGCTGCGCCGGACCCTGGCGATGAAGGTGGTGCTGACCTCGCGCCAGCCCAGCTCCGACGACAGCGACAGCGAGGGGATCATCGAGCGGCGCCTCTCCCGCTTCCTCGAGGAAGCCCAGATCACCGGTCAGCTCGACCACCCCGGCATAGTCCCGGTGCACGACATCGGCCTCGACGATCAGGGGCGCGTCTACTTCACCATGCAGCTGATCGACGGGCTCGACCTGCGCCGGGTCTTCGAGCTCGCCCGGCTGCAGAAGGACGGCTGGACCGAGAAACGCGTCGTCTCGGTGCTGATCCGCGTCTGCGAGGCGATGGCCTTCGCTCACTCCAAGGGGGTCGTGCACCGCGACCTCAAGCCCGCCAACATCATGGTCGGTCGCTTCGGCGAAGCGTACGTCATGGACTGGGGGCTGGCCAAGGTGCTCGGGCGCGAGGATGTCCACGACATCCGCATCGCCGAGGAGAAGAAGGACGAGGAGAGCCGGCGCGTCAAGACCGACCGCAGCGACAGTGACACCGGGACCGACGCCGCCCTGAAGACGATGGACGGCGACGTCGTCGGCACCCCCGCGTACATGGCGCCGGAGCAGGCGCGCGGCCGGCTCGAGGAGATCAGCATCCAGTCGGACGTCTACTCGATGGGTGCGATGCTGTACCACCTCCTCTCCGGGCACATGCCCTACGAGCCGCTCGGCGAGAAGGTCCCCGCGCACACCATCCTCGAGGCGGTGCGCAACGCGCCGCCCTGGCCGCTCCAGCAGCTGAACCCCGACGTCGACAGCGAGCTGGCGGCGATCTGCGAGAAGTCGATGAGCCGCGAGGCGCCGCAGCGCTACGGGGACATGATGGCCCTGGCGGGCGACCTCACCGCCTGGGTCGAGGGGCGCGGGGTCGGCGCCTACACCACCGGGGTGCTCTACGAGACGCGCAAGTGGATCGCACGCAACAAGACCGCCTCGGCCGCCCTCGGGGCTCTCCTCGGCCTGATCCTGCTCAGCATCTCGCTCTTCATCTGGCAGCAGCAGCGGAACCTCGGCAAGGTCGAGGAGAAGTCGAGCGAGCTGGAGATCGCACTCGGCGAGGTCTCGAAGGCGCAGGAGGAGGCCCTCGCCAACTTCGAAGCGGCGCAGCGCAGCGAGAAGGAGAAGGAGGCGGAGGCGGATCGCGCCCTGCGCGAGAGCGAGAAGGCCCGGGAAGCGGCCGACCGCGCCGCCAAGCTGACGGCGGAAGCCACCGAGCAGACCCAGCTCGCCCTCGCCGCCGCGTACCGCCTCAGCGTGACCGCCGCGTCCTACAGCCTTCGCCTCGACGACGTGCCCGAGGCGAAGAAGAACCTCTCCGACTGCGCCGTCGACCTGCGGGGGTGGGAGTGGCGGCACCTCCACCTCTCCGCCGAGGGCAGCCTCGGGGACTCGGTAGTCCAGGGCAAGGGCGTCACCGACCTGGCGGTCACGGCGGACGGCGACACGCTGCTGACCTACGGCTTCGGCCTGCCGCTGCGGCTGTGGTCGGTCTCGGAGCGACGGATGATCAAGGGCTTCACCGGCCCGGGAGTCCTCGACTTCCAGAAGGGCAGCCGGCTCGAGCACCTGCGCTGTGCGCTCAGCCCCGACGGCTCGCTGCTCCTGATGACCTACGTCCTGGACAACAGCCTGCGAGTCTTCGGTCGAAACGGCGTGAAGCAGTACGACTTCGAAGAACACACCGCGCCGATCCGCCAAGCCCAGTTCAGCCAGGACGGCATGAAGATCGTGACCGCTTCGGATGACGGTCGCGCTCTGCTCTTCGACACGACGACCTCGCGCATCGAGAGCGAGCTGATCGGTCACCAGGGAGCGGTGACCTGCGTGGCGCTCGACCGGAACCGGACGAGGGTCGCCACCGGCGGGGAGGACCGGACGGTCCGGATCTGGAACGCGGCGACCGGCGAGGAGATGCGAGTGCTCGACGCCCACCACACCGCGCCGCTGAGCGCGATCGACTGGTCGGAGGATGGCGAGCTTCTGGTCACCGCCTCGCTGGACGATACGCTGGCGGTGTGGCGCGCCTCCGACGGGGCCTTGCAGGCGGTGATGCACGGGCACCTCGGTCCGATTCGCGACGCCGTCTTCGGGCGAGGCGGGGAGTTCGTCTTCTCCGCCAGCGACGACCTGACCGTGAGGATGTGGGACACGGCCACCGGTCGCGAGCGGCGGGTCTTCCGCGGACACGACAAGGCGGTTCGCTCGGTGGTGCGTCTCGGCGCCGAGAACCGCATCGCTTCCGCCTCCCTCGACGGCACGGTGAGGATCTGGGACGGCGACTGGGACCCGGCGGTCACCGTGATCGAGGAGGACCGGAGCTTCTCGCACGTCTCCTTCTCCGGCGATGGAGCCGTTCTCGCCGCGACGCCGGACCAGGGGCGTTGCGCCATGATCGACACCGACTCGGGAGTCGTCGAGGGCCTGATCGGGGAGAGGGCACCCGTCGATCGACAGCGTTACCAGGCCTCCTGTGCCAGCGCCGACGATCGCTTCCTGGCGCTCTCTACCGCCCAGAACGTCGTCGAGATCTGGAGCCGTTCGACGGGAGAGCGCCTGCGGATCCTCCGGGGGTTTCCCCGCGACATCGTCCACCTCGACTTCGACGCCGGGGGACGCACCATCGCGATGGCGGGGGCGGGAAGACAAGCCCACGTCGAGGAGCTCGACCGGGAGGACTCCCGGTCGTCGATCGACCTTCCCCACAGCGTCGCCGCGCTGGCGCTCAGCCCCGACGGTTCGATCCTGGCGACCGCCGGCAAGGACGAGAGCCTGCGGCTCTGGAATGCGCGGACCCTCGAGCCCGGGCCCGCCAAGCGCGAGATCCACCGGTATCCGATCAACGACCTCGAGTTCAGTACCGATGGCCGGCTGCTGGCGACCGGTTCCAGCGACGGCAGCGCGCGCATCTTCCTCGTCGAGGAGCTCGAGCCACTGCTCTCCTGCGAAAGGTCCCAGGAGACGATCCTGTGCGTCGCGTTCAGTCCGACGGAGGACCGTCTCGTCACCGGCGGGAAGGACGGCACCCTGCGGCTGTGGAGCACCCGGAGTGGCGAGGTGATGCTGAGCCTGCTCGGGCATGCGGGGGAGGTGCGCGACGTCGCCTTCAGCCCGGATGGGGGCCGGATCGCCTCCTGCGGGGCCGACTCGGGCGTGCGCATCTGGGAGACGCTCCGCGCGGAGGAACGCTACGGGCGGCGCTCGCAGAAGTACGCCGCGCACCGGATCGCCCAGAAGCTGGTCGAGGATCTCTACGGCGATCTGCACTCGACCGAGCTGGTCGAGACCGCCCTCACCGACGACGCCGGGCTCGACCCCGGGCTGCGCGACCAGGCGCTGACCGAGCTGGGGCGGATGATCGACCGCGGGGATCTCGAGCGGCCCGGCGGCGATGGGCGCTGAGGATCCGAGCACCGGCGGCGGGGAGTGGCAGCCGAGGGTGACGGCGGACGGCAGCCTGACCCTGGTCCACCCCGGCCACGGCGAAGCGTGTCACTCCGACGCCGGGGCCTGGCTCGAGGCGTGGGAGCGCTACGTGCTCGCCGCGCGCGTGCCGGAGTCGCTGCGGGCCCGGCGCGCCGGGGCGCGCGCCCTGCGCTTGCTCGACGTCGGCACCGCGGTGGGCTGGAACATCGCCGCCCTGCGCGTCGCGCGGGAGTCCCACGCCCCGGGAGCGCCTCTCGAGGTGACCACCCTGGAGATCGACCGGGGGGTGATCGACGCGGCGCTCGCGACCTTCGGGGAGAGAGACGCGGGCGCGCACGCCGAGCCGCTGCGCGAGGTCCACGCCGCGCTCCGGCTCGCCCTGGAGCGGGGGAACGCCGAGCCGGTGCCGCTGGGGCGGAGGGATACGCTGCGCCTGTGCCTCGGGGACGCCCGGACGACCCTGCCCGCCCTGGATCCCTCCTCCCGCTACGACGTGGTCTTCCTCGATCCCTTCTCTCCGGGGGTCGACCCGGCCCTCTGGGAGCCGGGCTTCCTGTCCGAGGTCGCCGCGCGCATGGCCCCGGGGAGCTGGCTCTCCACCTACAGCGCCGCGACCGCGGTGCGCGTCGCCCTGCTCGCGGCCGGGCTGCGCGTGGGGCCGGGACCCCGCGTGGGGCGAAAGGCGGAGGGGACCGTGGCCACGCCCGACGGGGAGCCGCCGCCCTTCGAGCCCCGCGTCGCCCGCCGGATCGCCCGGCGCGGGGAGGAGCTACGGCCGTCGGGGGGATCCGTAGCGCCGCAAACGGGTGAAACGGAGGCGAACGACAGAAAAAGGGGCCCGCGCCGGGATCGATCGGAGACCGGCTTGGCCTAGAATGTTCCGGTTCGCCGCGGGTCGACCCGAGCCGCGGCGAGGCCTCATCTCCTCCGACCCGACCTCATTTCCGCTCTCCTCGACGAGGGCCAAGGTGCAATCGATGCTGTTCCTGGCGTTTCCCGGGCTCGCCGAGCTCTGGCCGATCCTCGTGGTGGTGCTCGTGCTCTTCGGAGCCAAGAAGCTCCCCGAGCTGGCCCGGGCGATGGGGTCGAGCGTCAACCAGTTCAAGAAGGGGCTCTCCGATGAGAACGCCAAGCCCGAGGAGCTGACCGAAGGCGGCTCCGGTGACGGGGAGAAGCCGGAGGAATCGACCTCCTGAGGGAGCTCGATCCTCGGTGATCGGCGTACTCCGCACGCTCCAGTTGGTCGGTTCCGGTCCGGACGCCTCCGGGAATCGTGCTGATTCCCCCTCGCGCGCGACCCTCGCCGTCGCCGGGGTGGTGGTGTGCGGCGGGCGCAGCGCGCGGATGGGTTCGGACAAGGCGCGGCTCTTGCTCGACGGGCGCAGTCTCCTGGAGCGCGTCGTCGCGGAGGTGCGCGAGGTGGTGCCCGAGGTGGTCCTCGCCTGCGGACCGCGGGAGCGCTACGGCGAGCTCGGCCTACCCCTGGCCCTGGACGAGTGGCCGGACGGCGGTCCGCTCGCCGGCATCGTCGCCGGGATGGAGGCGGTCGCCGCGGATCGGATCCTGGTCGTGGCCTGTGATATGCCCCGCGTCGCCGGCGCGCTGTTCGAGACGTTGATCGATCGCGCGACTCGCGAGGCGCTCGACGTCTGCTTCTTCGAGAGCGAGCGCGGCGTCGAACCGCTCTGCGCGGTCTACGGCCGCCGTTGCCTCGAGCCGATGCGGCGCGCGCTCTCGGCCGGGAGGCGGCGAGTGCGCGCGTTCCACGAGGAGGGGGGCGAGCTCTCGGTCGGGTACGTGCGCTCCACGGAGCTGCCCGCCGAGCTGCGAGGTCGCGACGTCGCGGTCAACCTGAACACCCCGGAGGAGCTGGCCCGCGAGACGGGCCGCAGGCGAAGGGAGGAGCTGAGTTGAGCCCCATGGATACGCGGCTGGTCCGCCTGATCGAACCGGTCACGGCCGAGCTCGAGACGATGCGCGAGGTGATCGCCTCGCAGCTCGTCGAGGAGAGCGAGGCGGTGGGGGACATGACCGCCCACCTCTCGCGCTTCAGCGGCAAGCAGCTGCGGGGTACGCTCGTCCTCCTGGTCGGTCGCGCGCTCGACCGGCTCTCCCCCGAGCACCCGACGGTCGCCGCCATCGTCGAGATGATCCACCTGGCGACGCTGGTCCACGACGACGTCCTCGACGGCGCGACGATCCGGCGCCGGGTAGCTTGTGTGAACGAGCGCTGGGACAACCAGGTCGCGGTGCTCCTCGGCGACTTCCTCTACGCCCGTGCCTTCGGGCTCTCGACGCAGCTCTCCTCCCGCTTCTGCAGCCGGCTCCTGGCCGACACCACCCGGCACGTGTGCGTCGGGGAGATCGAGCAGAGCCAGAGCCGCTACGCCTTCGAGATGCCCCAGGAACGCTACGAGCAGATCGCCGGGGCGAAGACCGCGAGGCTCTACTCCGCCGCCTGCGAGCTGGGCGCCGCCTACCCCGAGGGGACCGGCGCGGCGGGCGAGTCGATGCGAGCCTTCGGCTGGGAGCTCGGCCTCGCGTTCCAGATCATCGACGACTGCCTGGACGTCGTCGGTGAGGAGGCGGTGGTCGGGAAGAGCGTCGGCAACGACGTCGAGGATGGAAAGGTCACGCTCTCCGTGCTCTTCACGTACTCGCGGGCAGACGAGGCGACCCGCGCTTTGATTCGCGACATCTACACCACTCCCGGCCTGGGCCGACGCGCCGCGCGCCTGCGCAAGGCGGTCGACCTCGGACCCGGACTGGAGTACGCCCGGGCGCGGGCGGAAGAGCTGGTCGCGACGGCACTTTCACGATTGAAGGAGCTCCCCGATTCACCCTCGAGGCGAAACCTCGAGGAGCTCGGGGGGTTCGTCCTCGCCCGCAAGTGGTAGTCACTACGGAATGACGCAGGAAACATGATGATCGATCGCTCAATCTTGCGGGCCGGGGCCATCCCCCTCGGCGCGCTGCTCTTCCTCCTCGGCGGCTGCGGCCCGGGGGGCTCGGTGGAGATCGCGACGAAGCGCCCACGGATCGGCTCCGACCCGGTTCGCGCCGGCGCGAGCGCCGCGATGCGCTTCGGAGGCGAGATGCCGCAGGCCGAGGCCCCGTTCCGCTTCACCCTGCCGGAAGGGTGGAAGGACGAGGGCCCGGCGGGGATGCGGAAGGTGAACCTCTCCACCGGTGCCGACACCCAGTGCTACCTGATCACGCTCCCCGGCGAAGGGGGCGGCCTCGTCGAGAACCTCAACCGCTGGCGTAACGAGGTCGGGCTCGCGCCGATCCGCGCCGAGGAAGCGGCCGCCCTGCCCAGGATCGAGCTCCTCGGTGAAGCCTGCCCGCTGCTCGACGTGTCCGGCGACTACCAGGGCATGGGCGGCAGCGCGGGGTCGGACCGGACCCTGCTCGGCACCGTCCTGATCCGCCCGACGGAGAGCCTGTTCATCAAGATGGTCGGACCGAGCGAGGAAGTGCTGGCCCATCGGGATGCCTTCGTCGCTTTTGTCGAATCCCTGGAGGAGGCCCCGTGAGCTCCGAACGTGGTTGCTGCCGGCGCTTCTGGGAGCTGCTCGGGTCACTCGGCCTGTGCTGCGTCCTGCTGCTCTGCCTGTTCGTGCTGACCGTGCAGGGGACGCTCTACCAGGTCGATCACGGCCTCTTCGCGGCGAAGGAACGCTTCTTCGCCTCGTGGTTCATCTGGGTCGACGTCGGCGGGGTGGGCCTGCCCGTCTTCCCCGGCGGAATCACCTGCATGGGGCTGACCGCGATCAACCTGATCGTCGGCGGCATTCTCCGGCTGCGCTGGGGCTGGCGGGTGATCGGGGTCTTCATCACTCACCTCGGGGTGGTGTTCATGCTGGTGGCCGGCCTGGTCACGCACTACTTCGCCTCCGAGGGGCAGCTCAAGCTGCACGAAGGGGAGCAGGCCGACTACTTCATCGACGCGCAGCGCTGGGAGGTCGCGATCTGGGACACCGGCCTCACCGGCGACGGCACCGAGCACGTGATCGAACAGGAGCTGTTCGAAGACCTCCTCGGCGAGGGGGAGCGGACGTACACGTCGGACGACCTGCCCTTCGACCTGGTTCTCTCCGGGTACGTGCCGAACTGCAACGCGCTGCCGAAAGGGCCGATGTGGGAGGCCGCGGGCCCCGTCATCGACGGCTACGGGTTGCAGGCCCTGGCGGTGGACACGGAGATCGAACGCAACTTCGCCGGGATCCACGCGCGGGCGAACGGCACCGGTGAGGCGGAGGTCCAGGGACTCCTCTGGGGCGGCACGCTCCTGCCGTGGACGGTCGAGGCCGGGGGGCGGACCTGGGCGGTGAAGCTGCGCCACGCGCGGCACGCGATGCCCTTCACCATCCGGCTGGACGAGTTCCAGATGGAAGAGTACCCCGGGACCGGCATGGCCAAGGCGTACCGCAGCTACGTCACGCGTCTCGACGGGGAGCTCTCGGAGCGGTCGCTGATCGAGATGAACGAGCCGCTCCGGGAGGGCGGCCTGGTCTTCTTCCAGTCCTCCTGGGGACCGGCCCGAGGGCCGGCCGGCCCGTACTCGGTGTTGAGCGTGGTGCGCAACCCCTCGGACATCTGGCCCGAGATCGCCATGTGGGTGATCCTGCTCGGCATGCTGCTGGCCTTCGGGGTCCGGCTGGGGAGGTACGTCGTCTGGTTGAGTCGGCAGCTGGTCGTTTCCAAGGGAGGTGTGTCGTGATGAGTCGAGTCCCGAGAAGAACGCGGACGCCGCTCCTCCTGGCGCTCCTGGGCCTGTTCCTCCTCGCCCCGCCGGCTCCGGCCCAGGCGGTGGAGGAGACGCCGGCCCCCACGACCCGGACGACTCCGTGGGACGCGGAGGTCCTCGAGCTCTTCGCCGAGCTGCCGGTGCAGCACGGCGGGCGGATCAAGCCGCTGCACTCCTTCGCCGGGTTGAAGCTGCTCACCTTCAACGGCAAGCGGACGCTGAAGCTGGCGGACGGCGAGAAGCTGGCGGCGCTGCCCTGGCTGCTCGATTGTCTCTTCTATCCGGAGCTGGCGCTCACCTACCCGTGCTTCCGCGTGCAGTCCGACGCGGTCCTGGTCGCGGCGGGGCTCGAGGCGAAGTCGAAGCGCGCCTGGTACAGCTACGAGGAACTGGAACCCGCGCGGAGCGGGCTCCTCACGCAGGCCTCGGGGTATCGCTCGATCCCCGCCAAGCGGCAGACCTCGCTGCAGCAGCAGACGCTCAAGCTGGCCAGTGACCTGCTCGCCTTCGAGGACCTGCTCGGCAGCTTCGAGCCGATCCGGCGGAGCTACCCGACGGGGACCTCGCCGGCGCTCGTCGCCGTGTTCGGCGAGGGCGAACAGCGGCTCGACGTCCTGCTGGAGCGGGCGTCGGCACTGGAGCAGGTGGCCATGTCCGTCGCGGAGGACGACGCCGAGGGGCGCCGCGCCCTGCAGGAGCTGTCCGACAGCTTCCGCGCCGGGCTGATGGCCGGCCAGGCCGGTGTGGTCTTCCTGCCGCCGTCGATTCCGACGGAGAACAACAAGTGGTGGAACGTCTCCGAGGCCGCCATCGCGGTCCTGGAGAAGAGCGTGACGTTCGACGCGGTTCGCGAGTGGTTCGCCGCCCTCCAGCGACTGGAGTCGAAGAAGGGTGATACGGCGGCGTTCCGCGAGGGGCTCACCGCCCTCCACGCGCTGCTCGTCGAGCAGGCGGAGGAGCGGGGCGAGTACGGGCACACCCGCCTCGAGGTCGCGATGAACCACGCCGACCCGTTCTACCGCTCGCTCCTGCTCTACCTGCTGGCCTTCCTCGTGGCCGTCTCCACCTGGATCGTCCCGCGCAGCCGCGTGCTGCTGGCGGGGCTCTGGGGGACGGTCGGCCTCGCCACGTTGCTGGCGGCGCTGGGGATCACGCTGCGCTGCGTCATCCGCGGCCGGCCTCCGGTGGTGAGCCTCTACGACACGATCCTCTTCATCACCGTGACCGGCGCGCTCTTCTTCATGGTGCTGGAGCTGTTCACGCGCCTGCGGGTCGCGCTCTCGCTCTCCACGGTCTTCGGAGCCGTCGGGCTGTTCGTCGCGGCGCGCTACGAGCTGAAGGAGGTGGTGACCGCCGGCGACACGATGGCCTCGGTGATGGCGGTGCTCGACACCAACCACTACCTCGCGGTGCACGTGACCACCATCACGCTGGGCTACATGGCGGGGTTGGTCGCGGCGCTCGCGGCCCACGTCTGGATCCTCGGGAAGCTCGTCGGCCTCATGCGGGGCGAGGAGCGCTTCTACCGGATCCTCAGCGCCCTCACCTACGGGGCGATCTGCTTCAGCCTGCTCTTCTCGATCTTCGGGACGATCTACGGCGGCAAGTGGGCCAACGACTCGTGGGGCCGCTTCTGGGGCTGGGACCCGAAGGAGAACGGCGCCCTCTTGATCTGCATCTGGGAGCTCTTGATCCTGCACGCCCGCTTCGGCGGCTACATCCGGGATCGGGGCCTCGCGGTGCTGTCCGTGCTGGGGGCGATCGTCATCACCGCCTCGTGGTTCGGCGTGAACCTCCTGGGCGTCGGTCTGCACAGCTACGGCTTCACGAGCGGAATCGCGAGAACCCTCTACATCGTCTGGGCCGTCGAGCTGTTCGTGGTCCTGCTCGCCGGGGTGGATGCACTGAGGAACAGCAAGTCGAACGACCCGCCGGGGGCGATGCCCCGTCCCGAAGAAATCGCAGGAGGAACCGATGCCTGAGACGAGCAACCTCTTGGACGGAAAGGCCACCGCCCTCTCGGTGCGCGAGGACGTCGCCGCGCGCGTCGCGGCGCTCACCGAGAAGGGTGTGACCCCCGGGCTGGCCGTGGTGCTGGTCGGGGAGGATCCCGCGAGCCAGGTCTACGTGCGCAACAAGGACCGCGCGGCGAGCCAGGCGGGGATCGCGGTGCGGACGTTTCGGATGTCCGCGGAGACCACGCAGGAGGAGCTCCTGGCGCAGGTGGTGGCGCTCAATGAGGACGCCGCCGTGCACGGCATCCTGGTGCAGCTGCCGCTCCCGGACGGCCTCGACGAGGCCGAGGTGGTGCGCACCATCGCGCCGGCGAAGGACGTCGACGGGCTGCACCCCGAGAACGTCGCGGCGCTGGTCCAGGGGCGCGAGGGGCTCGTGCCCTGCACTCCGGCGGGGTGCCTCGAGCTGCTCGATCGCCACGGGATCGACATCCACGGCAAGGACGTGGTGATCGTCGGCCGCTCGATGCTGGTCGGCAGGCCGCTCATCCAGCTGGCCCTCGCGCGTCACGCGACCGTCACCACCTGTCACAGCCGGACGGCCGACCTGGCCCGGCACGTCGGCGGCGCGGACGTGGTGATCGCGGCGGTGGGGGTCGCTCGCCTCATTCGGGGCGAGTGGATCCGGCCGGGAGCCGTGGTGCTCGACGTCGGGATCAACCGCGGCGAGGACGGCAAGCTGGTGGGGGACGTCGAATTCGCCGCGGCGCGGGAAAAGGCCTCGGCGATCACTCCGGTTCCGGGGGGGATCGGGCCGATGACGATAGCGATGCTGCTCTCGAACACCGTCCTCGCGGCGGCGCGGCAGCGAGGAATGGAGGAGGTGCTGGCGGCGGCGCAGGCCGCACGCTAGGTGCTGGCGGCGGCACACGCCGCGCGCCAGGCGACGAGGAACCGACCGTGTACGAGACCCAGCCTCGAGGAAACGGAGATCCGCCCGACTTCGGGGGCGGCGGAGCCGGCATGCGGATGGCGATGCCCCGGCTGACGCCGGTGACCAAGAAGCTCCTGTTCCTCAACGTCGGGATCTTTCTGTTCACGTTCCTCCTGATGCTAATGCCGGGGGGGGCGATCGAGTGGACCTTCGGCGCCTTCGGGCTGCGGCCGGATCAGTGGTCGAACTGGTTCCCGCTGGTCCCGCTCTGGCAGCTCGTGACCTCCGGGTTCCTGCACAGCGTGATCCATCCCACGCACGTCCTGTGGAACATGGTCCAGCTGTACTTCTTCGGCACGATGCTGGAGGGGGCGGTGGGCTCGAGGCGGTTCCTGTTCATCTACTTTGGCGCGATGCTGCTGGGCGGGCTCTTCCACATCGTGGTCGAGATCGCGACCGGAGCGCTGGCGCCGGGGATCGGCGCATCGGGAGCGGTCCTGGGCGTCGTCGTCGCCATGGCGACCCTGCGTCCGAAGGCTCGCGTCTTCGTCTTTTTCATCCCGGTTACGTTGGTGCTGCTGGCCGGGGTGATCGTCGCGATCGACCTGCTCAGCGCCCTCCGGGACCTGAAGATGGAGACCAGCGACGGCATCGGCCACTGGGTGCACCTCGGGGGGGCGGTCTTCGGCTTCACCGCGATCAAGCTGGGCTGGGGGCGGACCGACTGGCTCGCGCGCTGGCGCGCGAAGCGCGAGATCGCACACGAGGAGTCGCGGAAATCTCGTGAAGTGAGGATGGATCAGCTGCTGCAGAAGATCCACAAGGAGGGAATGGGCTCCCTCACCCGCAAGGAGAAGGAGTTCCTCAAGCGCGCCTCGCGCCAGTAGGGTCCGGCAGAGGGCCCCCAGGGCCCCGCCGGGCCACCTGGCAGGTGGGTTTGAGGCCCTACCGGAAGGTGGGTAGACTGGGAGCCTCCGGCAGTCCCTCTCTCGGTAGCAGCGATGAATCTCCCTCGAATCCGCACGACGTTCCGTTCCCTTCTCGCCCTCTTCCTCCTCCTCGGCGCTCCGGTCGCGCTGACGGCCGCCGCGGGCCCCTCCTCCGCGCCGCCGCCGGCGCCGCAGGACACCCACACCGAGTTCCGCACCGCCTTCCAGAAGGCGATGGAGATCAACTCGACCGCGGAGATGGAGCGGCTGGTCAAGAAGCACACCCCCGAGGCGATCTTCTGGATCATGCAGACCGCCGAGGGGATCTCGGTCAAGTCGTCGGAAGAGCTCGAGGACCGGATGGCGGCCCTTCGCAAGGCGTGGAGGGGGTCGATGGATTCGGACTTCTGCGACAACATGTACGAGTACTTCTCGCTGCTCGAACCGATCTTCAAGAAGGAGCGGGGCAAGGCGAAGGAGCGCTACGACAAGGCCAACAAGAAGTACTGGGACAACCTGAAGAAGAAGGATGGCCCGACCTTCGGCTCGATCTCGATCGAGCTGCGCGGTCTGGCCAAGGTGTTCGCCGACCTCGGTGACTACTACTTCGCCTCGGAGTGCTGGCTGCTCGACAGCAACTGCTGGAACGAGGAGAACCGCGGCAAGCGAGCGGCCGACCTCTACAAGCTCTACGAAGGGTGCGACCAGGCGTGCATGTACCGCGAGAAGGTCGACCTCAAGGATCGCTATTATATTGCGGCGAAGTCGACGCGCGACTACCTCAAGGCGCAGGGCTTCGACGGCGACCCCGAGGAGGCCGGCGGCGAGGGTCCCGGGGCCGGACCGCCGAAGGGAGGCGTCGTGGCGTCAGCGGCGGTGACCACCTGCGTGATGACCTTCGAGATGGTGCCGAAGTTCTCCACCTACCAGCGCCCGTGCTACTACGCCGACGAGCTCTACAACATGTGGAACCCGCTGTCCTTCGCGATGAAGGGCAGCTCGTCGAAGATCAACAGCCTCGGCAAGCTGTCGCCGATGGCGCACCGGGTGGGCTCCGCGGAGGTCCTGATCGACGCCGACGGGGACGGGGAAGGCGAGGTCAAGATCCCGCTGCGCGGCAACCTGGACCCGGTCGAGTTCACCATCGGCAAGGGGGAGGAGGAGCGCCCCTGGGGCGTCCTGACCCAGATCGGCACCCAGCAGGACGTCTACCAGGGCGTCCAGATGAACATGCAGCCGACCGACGACCAGATGCAGATCTATCTCGCCCCCGGAGCGAGCATGGTCGGTGAGGTCGACGGGATCAAGATCCGCGTCTTCGACGACAACATGGACGGGATCTACGGCTCCGACCCGCTGCAGTGGGGCCACGTGGGGATGACGCCGGGGAACCTCCAGCCGGAGATGGACTCGGTGGTGATCGGTGACTCCAAGCGCGCGGTGCCGTGGAGCGAGTACCTCAAGATCGGCGACAAGTGGTACGTGATGCAGCCGGCGAAGTTCGGGCAGGAGCTCGGCGTTTCGGAGGCAGAGGTGGAGACCGGCAAGGTCAAGTTGAGCTTCAAGGGGGGCAAGCCCTCCTGGATCATCCTGCAGGGGGCGGGGCTGTTCGCGAACTCCTACTTCGACGTCGTCGACAAGAAGAACGAGCTACCGGCCGGTGACTACAAGCTCTTCTACGGCGAGCTGCGCAAGGGCAAGAAGCTCCAGATGGCCAAGACCCTGATCATCCCCGGCGAGAACACTCGCCAGTGGGAAGTCGTGACGGGCAAGACCACCACGGTTCAGCTCGGAGGGCCGTTCGGCTTCGATTTCAATTTCGACCACGACGCCAAGACGGTCCACGTCGAAGGGAACACAGTGGCGGTGATCGGGGTCGCCGGCGAGCGCTACGAGCGTCCCTGGAACTGCGTACCCCGCGCCCTGGCCTCCTGGCGCAAGGAAGGCTCGAAGAAGGGTTCCAAGCCCGAGAAGATGGGGTTCATCAAGAGCCAGGACGAGCTCACCACCGCCGCCGGCGGCTGGTCGGCCTGCTGGTTCCCGTTCTCCGTCACCATGCCCAAGAAGGGCAAGGCCGAGGACGTCCAGGTCCAGCTGACCGAGAAGAAGAACAAGCTCTTCGGCAAGATCGAGTCCGAGTGGAGGGGCAAATAAGTGCTCGACATCAAGCTCATTCGCCGGAGCCCGGAGCTGGTCAAGGCCGGGGCGGTGAAGAAACGGATGGAGTGCGACATCGATCGCCTCCTCGAGCTCGACCAGGAGTGGCGCAACCTCGGCATGGAGGTCGACGCGTTGCGTTCGGAAGCGAAGCAGGCGGGTAAGAAGATCGGCAAGGCGAGCCCCGAGGAGCGTCCGGCCCTCGCCGCGGCCCAGAAGGCGCAGAAGGAGGAGCTGAAGCAGAAGGAGAAGCGGCTCACCGAGCTGGCGAGCGAGGTCGAAGCCCTGATGCTGCTCGTGCCCAACGTCCCGGCCGACGAGGTCCCCGAGGGCGAGGACGACACCGACAACGTCGAGATCAAGACGTGGGGCGACCCGACCCGCTTCGACTTCGAGTTCCGAGATCACGTCGAGCTCGGCGAGGCCCACGACTGGCTGGACATCGTCCGCGGGGCGCGGCTGGCGGGGTCGCGGAACTACGTCCTCAAGGGTGATCTGTCGTTGCTGGAGGGCGCGGTGATGCGCTTCGCCCTCGATTCGATGGTGAGCCGTGGTTTCACCCCGCTCAGCGTACCGACCCTGGTCCGCACCGAGGCGATGGTCGGCACCGGCTACTTCCCCGGTGGGGAGGACCAGGCCTACCGCTGCGACGAGCGTGACGATCTGTGCCTGGTCGGCACGGCGGAGGTCCCGATCACCGCCCTGCGCCAGAGCGAGATCCTGGAGGCGACGGAGCTGCCGATGAAGTCGGTCGCGCTCTCCTCCTGCTATCGCCGCGAGGCGGGGACCTACGGCAAGGACACGCGCGGTCTCTACCGGGTGCATCAGTTCCAGAAGGTGGAGCAGGTGATCGTCGACGTCGCCGACCCCGAGCGCAGCCTCGAGCACCATCACGCGATCCTGAAGAACGCCGAGGACGTGCTCCAGGCGCTGGAGCTGCCGTACCGGGTGGTCAACGTCTGCGGCGGCGACCTCGGTCAGCCGCAGATCCAGAAGTTCGACATCGAGACCTGGATGCCGGGACGCGACAACTACGGCGAGACGCACTCCGCGTCCCGCTTCCACGACTTCCAGGCGCGGCGGCTGGGCCTGCGCTACCGCGATCCGGAGGGACAGGTGCGCTTCTGCCACACGCTGAACAACACGGTCGCGGCGAGCACGCGGATGCTGATCGCGCTGGTCGAGAACCACCAGCGGGCGGACGGCACGGTGCACGTCCCCGAGCCGCTGCGGGTGTACCTCGGTGGACGGGAGTCGCTCGGAGAGCCGCTGGGCTGAGTCCGGCAGCATTCGACGGGTGTGGGGTCGGGACGCGGAGACCGCGGTGATTTCCCGCAAACCCTGCTCAGCGACCGGTCTTGGTGATGGTATCGGAGGGGGGCGGTCCCCCCGTCGTCCCGCTCTGGTCCGTGGTGTCCTCGCTGCCGGGCAGGTTCGGGTCGCCCGTGCCGGTCTGGGTCCCCGAGGCGGTGGCCGAGGGGATCAGCGGCACGACGATCGCCATCTCGTCGACGCGCAGCTCCTCGGGCAGCCGGATGATCCGCCGGTAAGTGACCTCGGTGAGGTAGGTGGGCATGAGCCGGAGCGCCTCGCGCTCGATCCGTCGCTTCAGCTCGAGGGTCAGGCTGATCTCCAGCCGCGCGGGGAGGCCGATCTCCTCGCCCTCGTCGATGCCCCACTCCTCGTACGGCTCCGCGTCGGGGCCGTCCTCGGCGAAGACCTGGATGTCGAAGTTCTTCACGCGGTCGTGCAGGAAGACGAACTCGCCACCCTCGTAGGGGAGGTCGTCGACACCCATGTCCTCGCGGCGATAGATCTCGAGGAAGTCGGAGTAGTCGGGGCGGGGGCGCAGGCGGTAGCCGACTTCGTTGATGCTGGTGTTGACGAAGCGATCACCGTCGAGGCGCATGACCAGGTTGTCGGTGGTGGCGACGAAGTCGATCGAGTCGGCGTTCGCCCCGAGCATGATCCGGTTCTTGATGCGGACGTGGTCCTGCTTGGTCCGGTTGTAGGTGAGGAGCGCGGTGATATCGCGCTCGATCATGTCGAGGATCGCCGGACCGGCGAGCTGGGTCTCCTGGATGTTGTGGATGTTGTCGCGGGAGATCCGGGCAGTGTGCAGGATCTGGGTGACGGAGACCAGGATGCCACTCATGATCAGAATGGTCACCAGGATCTCGGCCAGGGTGAAGCCGGAGCTCGAACGAGAGAGCGGCTTTCGCTTCAGGATGTTCATTCGCCGAGGCCCTCCTCTTCCGCGTCCTCGTCCTCGCCGTAGACCTGCGTCCAGGGCATCCACCGCTCCAGGTCGAGATAGGGCGTGTACTCGCCGGCCTTGGTGAAGGTGACGCGGATGCGGACCTTCTCGTAGGGCTCCTCGACTTCGTCCTCGTCCTCGTCGCTGTCCCGCTGCGCCTCGTACTCCCGCTCCCGTCGCGCGGCGAAGGTGTCGAAGTACGGGCCCTGATCGTCGTATTCGTCCTCGTACTCGAGGAAGGACTCGTCACCGAGGCAGATCTCGAAGAAGAACTCGGGGTACCCCTCCTCGGCGTAGCTCCCCGAGTAGCCGGTCTGGATCTCCTCCTGGAAGAGCCCCGACTCGATCTGTCCGAGGGTCTGGACGCCCAGCTCCCGGGCCAGCTTCATGTTCCTGGTCTGGAAGGCCGCGGTCTTGGCGGTGAAGAGCGATTGCAGGCAGAGGGTCAGGCCGATGCCGACGATGACGATCGTCACGGCGACCTCCACCAGCGTGAAGCCACCGCGGCGGGGAAGCGGGCGGGAGGAGCTCATTCGAAGTCCTCCTCGCTCACCAGTGGCCGCTGGTACTCGAAGTAGTGGAAGCGAACGAGGCCGGTCAGCGGCAGCACCTCGATGGTGGTCGCATTCCGTGACGGGGCCTGGATCAGGTTGATGGTGTGCCCGGTGGCGCTGCCCAGCGGACTGAAGCGAGCGAACACGATGCCGTCCTCGTACTCGATGCCGTCGATGGTGACCCGCGCCAGGTCGATAGAGTCGGGCAGTCGCACCTGCTTGACGATGTGGCGCTCTTCATCCGTCTGCGCGCGGGTCCCATCTACGCGCAGCGGGCTGCGGACCTGGTAGCTGTTGGCGTCGAGGTCGTAGTAGATCCGGAACTCGCCGTTGCGGGCGATCGCGTCGGAGCGCGCGCCGCTGACCGCCGCAGCGATGTCGTGGACGGTGGAGTTCAGCTCCGCGCGCGGCAGGCTGGCCATCATGTTGACGGCCACCGTTCCGGCGATCAGCCCCATCACCGCGATCACCGCGAGCAGCTCGATGAGCGAGAAGGCGCTCGTCGAGCCGTGGCGGGGGTCGCGGGGAGGGAGTCTCACTCGTCCTTGTCCCCCAGCAGCTTCCAGTTGCTGAGGTCCTCGTTCTCGCCGTCTCCACCGGGCGCGTTGTCCGCCCCCAGGGTGAAGACCCTCGGCGTGGATTCGCCCCCGTAGGGCGGCTCGTACTGGTACTCGTTGCCCCAGGGGTCGGTGGGCACGGAGCGCTGCTTCAGGTACCGGTTGCCGTTCTCGTCGGGGATGACCAGCTCCTCGAGCGAGTCGGGATAGCGCTGGTTGTTGATCCAGTAGTCGTCGAGAGCCTGGGCGATGGAGTTGATGTCGGCCTTCGCCTTGCCCCCGAAAGCGATCTTCAGCTTGTTGACGACCTGGGGCACGACCAGGGTGGCCAGGAGCCCGAGGATCACGATCACGACCATCAGTTCGGCCAGGGAGAAGCCGGCCTTGGGGTTGCGGCCGCGTCGGAGGGATTTGGTGTTCATCGTTTCGTTCGTCGGGTGCCGGTGGAGGGGGTGACCGAGTCTGGTACTGGGTACGATAGCACCCCCGGCTTCTTCCCCCCAGGGGGCAGAATGCTCCGAAATGCCCATTCCGGGCCTCGTGAGGGGGGGTGAGAGGAGAATCTCAGAACTGGCCCACCTGGAGGATCGGCAGCACGATCGAGACCACGATGTAGCCGACGACGATCGCCAGCCCGATGATCATGATCGGCTCCAGGACCGAGGTCATCCGGTCGGTGGCGATCTCGATCTCCTCGTCGTAGGCGGTGGCGATGCGGTCGAGCATCTGCTCCAGCTCGCCGGATTGCTCCCCGACGGCGACCATGTAGCCCACCACCGAGGGGAAGACGCCCGTCTGCTTCAGCGGGGTCGCGATGTCGGTGCCCTCGACGATCCGTTGCCGGATGAACTCGGTCGCGTCGGAAATCACCCGGTTCTGGACCACGTTGCCGGTGATCTCCAGGCTCTGCACCGCGGGCACGCCGCTCTGCAGGAGCGTCGAGAGGGTGCGGGTGAAGCGGGC
The DNA here is from genome assembly GCA_964496575.1 of uncultured Planctomycetaceae bacterium. Taxonomy (GTDB): domain Bacteria; phylum Planctomycetota; class UBA1135; order UBA1135; genus CAZCAC01. The sequence goes on from CAZCAC010000003.1 coordinate 134,526, forward strand.
CACCGACTGCTTGAGCAGGACGTCTCCGACGATCGGCATCCGCAGGAGGTTCCGGTCGAAGACCAGCCGCCCCTTGTCGGTGTGCTGGTAGATGCGCTCGACGACGAACGACAGCATCGCGATCCCGAGCGCGCCGAGCCACCAGTAGTCCTTGAAGATGTCGGAGATGGCCACGAGGATCTGCGTCGGAGCGGGCAGCGCCTGTCCGGTGTCCTCGAGCATCGCGGTGATCTTCGGGACCACCCAGGTCATCAACGCGGTGACCACGATCATCCCCAGGACGATCATCATCACCGGATAGGTCATCGCCGAGACCACCTTGCGGCGCAGCGTGCGCTGCGCCTGCAGGTAGTCCGCCAGGCGGGTGAGCACCACGTCGACGTTGCCGGTGGCCTCGCCGGCGCGGACCATGTTGACGTAGAGATCGCCGAAGAGCGCGGGGTGCTCCTCCAGCGCGTCGGCCAGGGACGCGCCCTGGTTGACCCGCTCGCGGATCTCCCGGAAGATCGTCTCCGAGCGCCGGTCGTCGGCCTGATCGATCATCGCCCGCAGCGCCTCGGTCATCGGGATCCCCGAGCCGAGCATCGTGCCGAGCTGGCGCGTCGAGCCGGTGACCAGGTCGAGGTCGCGAGAGCTCGACGACTTGCGCTGCTGCCGCGCGGTGCGGACCTTCGCGAACCAGCCCTGCTTGCCGGGCCCGGCCTTGAGCCGGCGGCGGCCGTGGGCCTCGTGGATCTCCTTCACCAGCAGGCTGTCGCGGCGGAGCATCTCCCGCGCGGCCCGCGGGGTGTCGGCGTCGATCACGCCGCTCTTCGTCGCACCGCCGGGGGCGAAGGCCTTGTACTGGTAGATCGGCATCGGGCAGGCTCAGTCGAGGTCCATCTGGGTGACGCGGAGCACCTCGTCGGTGGAGGTCAGTCCCTGGAGCACCTTGGACCGGCCGTCCTCGCGGAGGGTGATCAGGCCGCGCTCGATCGCCGAGCGCTTGATCTGGGTCGCGGTGGACGACTCCATCACCTGCGTGCGCAGGACCTCGTCCACGGGCAGGAACTCGTAGACGGCCGTCCGCCCGGCGTAGCCGGACTGGAAGCACTCCTCGCAGCCCCCACCGACGGCGATGGCCCCGCCCATCTCCTCGGGGGTGAGCCCGATCTTCTTCAGCTTGGTCGCTTCCTCCTCGTTGATCGGGACGTCGGTCCGGCAGTGCTTGCAGATCGTCCGCACCAGGCGCTGGGCGATCACCAGGACGATCGAGCTGGAGACGAGGTAGGGCTCGACGCCCTGGTCGATCATCCGGGTGATGGTGCTCGCCGAGTCGTTGGTGTGCACCGTGGAGAAGACCAGGTGACCGGTGAGCGCGGCGCGGATCGCCACCTCGGCGGTCTCCAGGTCCCGGATCTCGCCGACCATCATCACGTCGGGGTCCTGGCGCAGGAAGGAGCGCAGGCCGGCGGCGAAGGTCAGGCCCTTCTTGTTGTTGACCTGCACCTGGCTGACCGCGGAGAGGGAGTACTCGACCGGGTCCTCGATGGTCAGGACGTTCTTGGTGGTCGTGTCGATCTCGGTCAGGCCGGCGTAGAGCGTGGTCGTCTTGCCCGAGCCGGTGGGTCCCGTGACCAGGATGATGCCGTGGGAGTAACCCAGGTACTCGCGCAGCATCGCCTCGTTCTCCGGCGTCAGGCCGATCTCCGCCAGGGTGTACAGGCGCGCGGACTTGTCGAGCAGACGCATGACGATCCGCTCGCCGTTGGTCGTCGGCACGGTGCTGATCCGGACGTCGACCTCGCCGTCGCCGATGCGCAGCGTCGCCCGGCCGTCCTGCGGCAGGCGGCGCTCGGCGATGTCCATCTTGCCCATGATCTTGACCCGGCTGACGATCGCCTCGTGGACCCGACGCGGGATCGAGTCCATGTCGTAGAGGATGCCGTCGATCCGGAAGCGGACCTGCAAGCGGTCGGGGAAGGCCTGGAAGTGGACGTCGGAGGCGCGCAGCTTCAGCGCCTGGAAGAGGATGGTGTTGACCAGCTTGATGATCGGCGCCTTGTTGGAGACGTCGAGCACGTCCTCCGCGTCGTCGATCTCCTCCGCCAGTCCGGCGATGTCGCCGTCCTCGGAGACGTCGGCCAGCGCCTGGTCGACGCCGTCCGCCTTGTGCCGGTAGGCCCGGGCGATCAGGGAGGTGATCTCCAGCCGCGGGGCGAGCACGGGATCGATCTCCGCCCCGACCAGCGACGCGAGGTCGTCCATGGGGTGCGGATCGAGTGGCGTGCAGGTGGCCACGCGGATCACCCCGCCGCCATTCTCGCCGAGCGCGACCAGGTTGTAGTTCCGGGCGAAGTGCACCGGGACCATATTGACGAAGTCGGTCGGGACATTGATCCCCTCTAGGGAGTCCAGGTACTCCATGCCCAGGGCCTGGGCGTAGACCTGCAGCACCTCGCGCTCCGGCAGGTAGTCCTTGGACAAGATCACCCGGTCGAGGGTGTCGCCACTGGTCGCCGCGATCTTGCGACACTCTTCGAGCCGTTCACGGCGCAGTCCCGCGTCGACCAGGAGTTCTCCGATGTTGACCATGGGGTTCTCGAGGGTCCTCCTCAGTCCTTTTTGGTCGAGTCCAGCATCCTGTTGACCTCGCCGTTGTCGATGCCGAGGTCGTTCTGATCGACTTCACCGCGGGTGGGCGGCTGGTAGACCGGCACGTCGAATCCCTGGAGGTCCAGCGACCCGTCCTCGGTGCCGAAGCGAGGATCGATGATCCGGATCCGGTCGGCGCCGATGGTGTCCGCGGCCTCCAGCTTCTTCTTGTAGCTGTAGGCGGCGAGGTCGGCGAACTCCCGATCGTGCATGATGTGGGGAGTGACGAAGAAGTACAGGGTGGTGCGATCCTCGCTGTCCGTCGACTTCCGGAAGAGCACGCCCACGATCGGCAGGTCGCCGAGGAAGGGAACCTGATCCTTCTCCTCGGTCTTGTTGTCGACGATGATCCCGCCGATCACCATCGTGTCGCCGTCGGGGACGTTGACGATGGTGTCGAGGTTCCGTGTCGTCCTCGGCGGAGGGATCGAGCCGACGAACGCGCCCTCGAAGTTCGAGACCTCCAGGGTGATCTTCAGGCGCAGGTAGTTCGAGGCGCTGATGGTGGGGGAGATTTCCAGCGTGATTCCCGCCTCCTCGTAGCCGTCGAAGTTCTCCTGGGTCTGTCCCTGGCCGTTGGTGGTGATGGTGGTCTTCGGCCGCTCGTTCAGCGTCTTGACCGTCGCGTTGCCGTTGTTGTTGACCAGGACCGAGGGGATGTTGAGTACGTTGGTGTCGCGCCGCTCCTGGAGCGCGCTGACCAGGAAGGGCAGCGAGAAGTTGCGCCCGTCGAGGATGCCGGCGGTGAGACCGCTGTTGATGTTGGGCACCTTCACGTCGGGGATGCCGTCGCCGTCGTTGTCGACGTAGGTCCCCAGCCCGAAGTCGGCGACGCCGAAGCCGCCGTAGCCGTAGGTCTGCCCGGTCGCGTCGTCGGTGGGGGGCAGCTTGGCGCCGCCGAGCTCGACGCCGATCTCGAGCAGGTCGTTGCCCGAGAGCTCGATCAGGGCGGTCTCGATCAGGACCTGGTCCTGGCGCTCGTCGAGCACCGTGATCAGGTCCTGCACCTCCTGGAAGCGGGAGCGGCTGGCCGCGATGAGGAGCGCGTTGGTCGCCGGGTCGGGCACCACCGCGATCTCACTGCGGGAGCTGGTGGTCTGTCCCTGACCGCGTCCACCCTGCCCGGGCACGTTGCCCGACTCGATCCGGCTGGCGTCCTGCAGGAAGTCCTCCAGGACCGAAGCGAGGTCCTCGGCGTCGGCGTTCTCCAGGCTGACGAAGTGGTAGTTGCGCTCGCGCTCGATGACGTCGATGTCCAGGCGCGCGACCAGCTCCAGGATGCGAGGCATGTCGTCGGGCATCGCCATCACCAGGAGCGAGTTGGTGCTCGGGTGCACCATGATCTTGGTCTCGACGCCCTGCTGCTGCAGGGGCGCGGTCGCTCCCTGGGCGCCCTGTCGCGCCTGACCCTGCTGAACGCGCCGGCTGGCCTCGAGCAGCTCCTCGAGCGTGTCGGCGATCTCGTCCGCGGCCGCGTACTCGAGGGGGATCACCTCGAACTGCGGCAGGATCGGGTCCTCCGGCTTGGAGACCCGGTCCATCAGTCGCAGCATCCGGGCCAGCCCCGCGATGTTGCTGCCGAAGCCGGTCATGATGACGCTGTTCGACTCGGGCACCGGCACGACGTTCATCGTGTTCGGGTCGGTGGTCAGCCCGCGCAGCGCGTTGGTCAGGATGCGCACGTCCAGGTTGGGGAGGTGCAGCACGGCGGAGACCAGGGTCGCGGGGTGGTCGGCGTAGTCCTCGATCTCCTCCGGCTCGATGTACAGCGCGTCCCCCTTCAGGTTGTTCCGCGCGGCGGACTCGAGGCTGGTCACCACCACCACCCCCAGGTGCTTCGGGCCGATCTCGCTGCACACGAACTTGTGGATGATCATGATGATCTGGAAGAACGAGTAGAAGTCGTCCTTCGGCACCTCCTTGGAGCCGAGCATCTTGATCGTCGTGCTCTTGAGCAGTCCGGCGGTCTCCTGCGTGTAGACGAAGTTGGTGCCGGTCACCTCCTGGCAGAGCTTGATGAACTGCTCGAGGGTGACCCCCTTGGCGGGCGGCGTGGGTTGCCCCGTCTGCGCCTCGGTTCCCGCGAAGGTCAGCACCCAGTGGTTCCCGAGATCCTGGATGGTGGGGATCTCCTCCTCCCCCTGGACCACCGCTTGATCGGGAGCCGGATCGCCGCCCTCCTGGGGCTGGGGGGGAAGGGCGGGCGTGAGGATGAGAGGAACGGCGGCGAGGAGAGAGATCATCTTGTGCTCTTGGATCTTCGGTGACCTTCGGCGGATTCGAGCCTCCCCGGAGAGGGCGAGGGAGCAGCGGATCGGGGGGTATTCTGAGGGGGAGCGGGGGGAGGACGCGTCCGCCGCGATCTCCGATCGAGGCGCCGGTCGGCACCCAACTCCTTGCGTTTTCGAAGCTTAGGCCCGCGGTGGCCGTCGCCGACCCGGGCAATCTAGGAAGCGCTGACGGGCGTGTCAATGCGCCCGATACCCTCCGGAAGATGCCCCACGGACAGGTGGAAGACGCCCGATGGGGTCGCTTCTTCCGCGCTTTCCCCCCCCATCGATTGGAGTTTCCAGTGGTGCGATGACGACACGGAGGTAGTGAGCCGAACGAGCGGGTCTCCCCCCGCCATCGAGTGCGCTCCTGGAGCGTTGCCCCCGGGGAGCCCGATCGTCATCATTTGGCGCGTCCCCTCGCTGTCCGCCGATCCCCGCGTCCTATCCCGCCAGACCGTTGACGAATCAGAAGCGCAGTATAGTCAGTCTGCTCCAGGAGTTCTCGATCCCCCTGATCGTGGGGGTCTTCGCGGCCCTCTTCGCCGCCAATCTCGCCCCCGACTGGTACCACCACTGGTGGGGGGAGATCCACGGCGATCCGAGCGGCCACGGGGAGCATGGAGCGGGCGTCTGGAATCTGGGATTCTCGCTCTTCGGCCACCAGGTCGGATTGCACTTCCTGGTCAACGACATATTCATGGTCTTCTTCTTCGGCATCGCCGCGAAGGAGATCACCGAGGCTTGCCTCCCCGGAGGGAGCCTCAACCCGATCAAGAGCGCCATCAACCCGCTGGTGGCCACCCTGGGTGGCGTGTTCGGGCCCGTGGCGGTCTTCTTCGCGATCCTGTTCGCCTGGCAGGGAGTCGCCCCCGGGGCGTTCCCCGAGGGGTGGGGAATCGGCGGCGAGAAGGACCTCGCTCGCGGCTGGGGGATCCCGACTGCGACCGACATCGCCCTCGCCTGGCTGGTGGCGCGCGCCGTCTTCGGCAAGGGACACCCCGCGATCAACTTCCTCCTGCTCCTCGCGGTGGCCGACGACGCCATCGGCCTGGTGATCATCGCCGTCTTCTACGGCGACCCGTCGAGCCCGGCGCGCCCCGAGTTCCTCGGCCTCGTCGCCCTCGGCATGGCGGTCGCCTTCGCCTTCCGGAAGTTCGGCGTCAAGAACTGGATGGCCTACATCTTCGTCGCCGGCCCCCTCGCCTGGTCGGGACTGATGCTCGCACACCTGCACCCGGCGCTGGCGCTGGTGCCGATCGTGCCCTTCCTCCCCGGCCCGAAGCGGGACACCGGGCTGTACACCGAATCGGACGAGATCGACGTCGCGGAGAGCCAGGGGGTCCACCTGGGTCACGACCACTCGCCGCTCCACCTCTTCGAGCACCAGCTCAAGCTGTTCGTCGACATCGGCCTGTTCTTCTTCGCCTTCGCCAACGCGGGCGTCCAGCTGGCCGGGATCGGTCCGATGACCTGGATCATCCTCGGCGCCCTGGTGGTCGGCAAGACCGCCGGCGTGGCCGGCTGCGGCCTCCTGGCCCGGAAGATCGGCTTCCCGCTCCCCGCCGGGATGACCGTGCGCGAGCTGACCATGGCCGGCTTCATCGCCGCCCTCGGCCTGACCGTGGCGCTGTTCGTCGCCGCTGCCGCCTTCACCGACCCGGTGATGCAGGGGCAGGCGAAGATGGGGGCGCTCTTCTCCGGTTTCGTCGGCCTCGCCGCCATCCTGATCGGCCGGGCCCTGGGCATGGGAAAGAGGAGCAAGCCGACCTCCTCTGAGGAGCGGGAGGTGTCCGAGGCCGCGTGACACCGATCCCGCTCCCAGCTAGCGGCCGAACGACCCGGGGAGTCCTCGCGAGGACTCCCCGGGTTGTCTTCCACCCGGGCCCCTTCGGGGGTATGCTCCCGACTCCCATGCGCCTCACCGAGCTCTTCGCCCCCGAGGACCTGATCCTCGACTTCCAGCCCGACGACAAGTGGGACTCCGTCAGTCGTCTGGTGGACCACCTCAGGGAGCGGGGTCGCATCCCCGCCGAGGAGGTGGAGACGATTCGCGACGCCGTGCTGGCGCGCGAGCGGTCGATGTCCACCGGCATGGAGCGGGGCATCGCCATCCCGCACGCCGCGGTCGATGGCGTCGAGAATCTCGCGGTCGCGCTCGGCATCGTCTCCTCGAAGGGGGGGCTCAACTTCGAGAGCATCGACGGTCAACCGACCCGGCTCGTCGTCCTGCTGGTGATCCCGAAGACGCAGAAGCTCCTGCACATCCGCACGCTGGCGGACGTGGCCCGGGTGCTGGGCAAGGACTCGGTTCGCGAGCAGCTGCTCGCGGCGGAGACGCCCGAGGCCGCGTGGTACGCGCTGCGCAGCGGCGAGGTCTGACCGGCGCGCTTCGGCTTGGAGACGCTCTTGCGCTTGGAGGAGAAGGGCGAGTTGGATACCGGGACCCTGGCGCGACGGTGGTGGACGGGCAAGCCGATCCTCTGCGGCTCCGCCCTGCTGGCCGGGATCAGCGGCCTGGGCCTGGAGATCCTCCTGGTCACGCTCTGCGGGCTCGCCCTGGGGTACGGTCGGTCCGGGCCCGTCGGCATCACCACCTTCATCGTCGGCTGGGCGCTCGGCGCGCGCTGGTCCGGGACGCTGCGCGCCGCGCCGGGGCGAGTGTTGCTCATCACCGGTAGCGCTCTGCTCTGCACGGCCGCGCTCTCGCCCTGGCTCTTGCTGCGGGTTGGCGCGTCCTCGCCGGGGAGCGCCACCGCGCTCTGCGTCTCCCTCCTGGTGCTCCTCGCCGTCGCCGTGCCCCAGGGGATCTTTCTCCCGCAGCTGGCGCGGGGCTGGAGCCTCTCCTCGCGCGGCGATCTCGGCCTGCTCTTCGCCGCGAACCTGGTCGGCGCTGCGATCGGTGCGCTTCTCGTCGGCTATCACCTCCCCGCGCTGTTCGGTCGCCCCGTCGCCGCGGGGGTCGCCGGGGGACTCGCCCTCCTCGCCGGTGGGCTCGGTGCGCTGGGGATCCGCGGGATCGTCTCCCGCGCAGGGGTGGATCCCGCGCCCCGCGTCGACGAAGAGCACCTCGCGCCGTACCACTCCGGAGCGATCCTCGCCGCCTGCATCGGCTGGCTCGGAACGCTGGAGTGGATCGGCCTGCGGCTGGGAGTCCTGTGGCTGGGCGGGATGCAGGAGGCCCTGACCGGCGTCCTGCTCGCGTCGATGATCGCCCTCTCGATCGGCGCCTGGCTCGGGCCGCGCCTCCTGGGGCGCTCGCTGGAGAGCCTGGTCCGGCTCCTGGTCCTCTGCGCCCTCTCCAGCCTCGCGTTCCTCTTCCTGCCGCTCCTCCTCGGGGGCTCCGCGGCGGAGCTGCCCCTCACCGCGCGGGCTCTCCTCCTGGTGGGCCCGGCGCTCCTGCCCTTCGGCGCGCTGGTGCCGATCCTGCACCGGCACACCGCGGGAAGGGGCGCGGAGCGCCTCGGCCGACTGCTGCTCTTCGAGGCGGCGGGAGTCGTGGTGGGCTTGCCGATCTCCCACCTGCTCCTCGTCCCCGCACTCGGGGTCGGCGGGACGCTCGTCTTCTGGCTCCTCGCCCCGGCGGCGTCGATCACGCTCCTCGTTCCCCGGCTGCGGCTGCGAGCGGCGTGGGGACTGGCCGTGGTGGGGGCGCTCGCCACCGCCGGCGGGTTCGCCGGGAAGCAGCCGGCGCTCGACTCCCCGCCACTCGGGAACCCCGCGCTCGAGCTGCTCGACTTCGCCGAGGACCAGCACTTCGCCGTCTCGGTGGTGCGCGACGGCCTCGTCGGGGAATCGACCTTGATGACCGACGGCTTCCGCGCCGCGGGCACGGGACTCGACTACCGGTACATGCGCGTGCTCGGGCACCTGCCGCTCCTCCTGCACGAGGAACCGGCAGCGGTCGCGGTGCTCGCCTTCGGCACTGGCACCACCGCCGGAGCGGTGTCGTTGCACGAGGAGGTCGACGCGATCGACGTGCTGGAGCTCTCGCGCGCGGTCACCACCCGCGCCCGCTGGTTCGAGGACGTGAACCTCGGCGTGCTGGGCGACCGGGAGCGCGTCGCGGTGCGCCTCGGTGACGGCCGCCGGACGCTCGGGGAGCGTCCCGGGGGGTACGACGTGGTGACGATGGAGCCGCTCCTGCCCGACTCGCCGTTCGGGGTCTACCTCTACACCGAGGAGTTCTACGAGCGGGCTCGCGCCTCCCTCGCGCCCGGCGGACTGCTCTGCCAGTGGGTCCCCCCACACGCGCTGGAGCCGGAGACCTTCCAGGCGGTGGTGGCCGCTTTCTGCTCGGCGCTGCCGTGGAGCGGCGTCTGGCTCTTCGGCACGCAGGTGATCCTGGTCGGCGGCGAGGAGCGCCCGCTGGTGCGCGCCTCGCGCTTCCCTGACGACGGCGGGCTCCTGCACCGCGCGCTCGCCGAGCTGGGGCTGGAGAGCCCCGAGGGGCTGCTCGCGCGGTACGTCTCCGGCGGTCACGCCTGGCCCGCGGCGACGCGCCCCTTGACCGACGGCGATCCGTGGATCGTCTACCGCCCGCGTCGCGCGGGCGTGGTGCTGCTCACCGACCTGCCCCTGAATCTCGCCGCCCTGCGGGGGGTGAGCGAGCCGATCCCGCCCGAGTGGTGGGTCGGGCTGGGCGAAGGGGCTCCGGAGCGCTTCGAGGCCCTGGTCCGGCTGCGCGACGCCCGGGAGGCGTTCGGGGTCGAGGAGGTGGAGGCGCGGGGCCTGTCGATGCCCGATCCCTCGCTGCGGCGGGACGGTCGGGCCCGCCTCGCCGAGGCCGCGCGGCGCGCGCCGACCGACCCGGAGGTGGTCGCGCTGGAGCGGGAGCGGCGCTTCCTCGAGGACCTGCGCGAAGGGGCGCTGCTCCTCCTGCGCGATCCCTCGAAGGAGGGGGCGCGCGGGGCGGCCCTCCGGCTGGAAGGGGCCCTGATCACTCGCCCGGAGCGGGGGGACGTCACCCTGTACCTGGGAATCGCCCTGCGGCGCCTCGGGGACCCGCGCGCCGGGGAGCTGCTCGAGCGGGCGCTGGAGCTGTGCCCCCGGATCGCGGCAACGCCGGCGGGGCAGCGGGCCGTGCACCAGCTGGCGCTCCCGCCCGAGCTCCTCGAGCCGGAATAGCCCCGGGAATCCCGGAAATGCCGCTTCCCCGGGGACGCAGCCCGGGTGACGGACCCTGCGGGGCCGGTCGGGCCGGCCCGCAGAGAAGAACCCCGAGGAGGATCCGATGCGTCCCCTGACCACACTCTCGACCCTCGCCCTCGCCGCCGTGGCCAGCGGCTGCCACGTCTGCTGCGACTGGAACCCCGCGATCGAGGGCTCGGGCGTCCTCGTCGCCGAGGAGCGCGCCGTCGAGGACTTCGACCAGGTGGCCCTCGCCGGCGGGATGCAGCTCTACGTCCGCGTCGGTCTGCCTCACCGGGTCGTGCTGCACGCCGACGACAACCTCCAGCAGCACATCCGCACCGAGATCGAGGGAGGAGAGCTGCGGATCCGCTTCGAGGAGTCCGTCGACAGCGACCACACGCTGCGCGCCGACATCGACCTCCCGACCCTCCGCGGAGTCGACATCGCCGGGAGCTCGAACCTGACCATCGTCGGCGTGGAGGGTCCGCAGCTCGAGCTCGAGGTCGCGGGCTCCTGCCGCGGCGAGGTCAGCGGCTGGGTCGACGCGCTGGAGGTCGACGTCGCCGGCTCGGCTCGGCTGAACCTCTTCGAGCTGGAGGCGAAGAACGTCTCGATCGACATCGCCGGTTCGGGGCGGGTGCAGACCCACGCGATCGAGACGCTGGAGGTGGACGTCGCCGGCAGCGCCGACGTGACCTATCGCGGCCAACCGCGGGTCGACATCCGGCAGGCGGGCTCGGCGAGCGTCAGCCCCGAGGGGTAGTACCGCGCTAGAGGCGCGGCCGAGCAGGCCGTGCCTCTAGGTCGGACGAAGTCCGCCCCGCGCCGAAGGCGCGGGAGCACCGCAGGTGTTGATGTTATCTAGAGCTCCGGCCGTTCCTGGCCGGAGCTCTAGGCCCAGCTGTCGACGTGCTGGTCGATGCACCTGGCGAGGTGGTCGGCGCAGCGCCGGTAGTCCTCGGTGGTCCCGCCGATCGGGTCGGGCACGTCGTGCTCCTCGGGATCGAGCAGCCGCAGGTTGCCGTCGCGCCCGGGGGGCAGCAGCATGCCCAGCGCGGAGCGGTGCGCGTGCGTCATGCAGTAGAGCACGTCGAGCTGCTCGATCACCTCGGGCAGGGCGGGGGACGAGGCGTGGCCGGAGATCTCCACGCCGCGCTCGGCCATCACCTCGATCGCGTGCGCCGAGGCGCGACAGCCGGAGGAGGCGAAGACGCCCATCGAGCGCACCCCGAAGCCGAAGTCCCCGATGTGGGACTGCTCGCAGCAGAGGCGCTCGGCGAGGGCCGCTCGCGCGAGTCCCTCGGCCATCGGGCTGCGGCAGGTGTTGCCGGTGCAGGCGAAGCCGATGCGCATCCCCGAGGTGCGGCGCAGGGCGTCGAGGTCGTGCAGCCCCTCGCGCAGGAGCTCGAAATGACCCTGACCGATCTTGAGGATCGTCGAGGGCTCCTGGAGACGCGTCGCCCCGCTGTCGATCACCAGCTCGACCCGCTCCAGGTCGAGCTCGGCGAGCCCCGCCGAATCGGTCGCCGGGCGCTCCCCGTGCCGGTTGGCGCTGGTCATCACCACCGGGAACTCCGTGTAGGTGCAGAGGGCCCGGGCCACCGGCTCGGCGGTGTAGCGGATCCCCGTCCAGCCGTCGCGGGAGGCGAGATCCAGCCCGGTGGGCACCCCGGGCAGCACCAGGGTCATCGGCCCCGGCCAGTAGCGCTCGGCGAGGCGGCGGACATTCGGTCTCGGATCGGGGAAGGACTCCAGCGCGCCGATGGTGCCGACGTGCCAGGTCCAGGGCTTGTCGTAGGGGCGCCCCTTGAGGTCCGCCAGCGCTTCCAGCGCTCGGGCGTCGTCCGCCCGGGCGGCGATCCCGTAGACCGTCTCGGTGGGCAGGGCCACGAGGCCGCCACCCGCCAGCACGGTGGCGGCGTCGTCGAGCAGCTCGCGGCTGGGTTGACCCGCAGGGTCGGTGAGGCGTAGGCGTCGGGGGCTCATGTGCGGACCAGGGCCGGGGAGGTTAGCCTATCGGCCCGCCGGAGCGAAACCCACGAGGTGCAAACCCCCTTCCGGGTAGGGAACCTCGCGGGCAGGGCACCCCGGAGACCCGCCCCCGGAGCGAGCCATGGAGTCGAATCACCCCCGCGCAGGAAGCGAGCAGCACGAGGCCACCGACCCGGTGCCGGAGCCGGACGAGGACGCCTCGTCTCCTGAGCGGGAGATCTACCTCGCCCGGCTCGCCGGCGGGCTCGCGCACGAGATCAAGAACCCCCTGTCGACGATGTCGATCAACCTCGCCCTCCTGGAGGAGGAGTTCACCCGCTCGTCGAAGGCGCGGGACCCGAAGACCCCCGAGCTCTCGGCCAGGGAGCGGCGCTGCATGAAGCGCGTCCAGACGCTGCAGCGGGAGATCTCTCGGCTGGAGCTGATCCTCGAGGACTTCCTGCTCTACGCTCGCGGCGGCGAGATCAACCGCTCGCCGCAGAACCTCCTGGCGATCGTCAGCGAGGTCCTCGACTTCGTCGAGACCGAGGACGGCCTGCAGGAGATCCGGCACCACGTCGAGCTGCCGGGCCAGCTGCCGCTGGCGATCGTCGACCCCGGGGCGATCCGCCAGGCGCTGCTCAACCTGATGGTCAACGCCCGACAGGCGATGCCGATGGGGGGGGAGCTGATCGTCCGCGTCCGCCGCGTCGGCAGTCACGTCGTGTTGACGATCACCGATACCGGCGTGGGCATGACCCCCGAGGACGTCGAGAACTGCTTCTCCCCCTACTGGTCGACCAAGAAGAACGGCTCCGGCCTCGGTCTGGCCACGACGCAGCGCATCGTCCAGGAGCACGAGGGTACGATCTCGGTGGTCTCCGAGCTGGGGAGGGGGACCAGCTTCAAGATCGTGTTGCCGCTGGTGGTGGAGATCACCGGCACACCCGATCGCGGCGGTGCGGTCGAGACGAGTGTCACCGACGAGGAGGACATCGAGGTGGAACCGGGAGCCCCCGAATGAGCAGCGTGGAAGACAAGCCGATCCGGGTCCTGGTGATCGACGACGACGAGGGGCACGCCGAGGCCCTGGCGGACGGGCTGGAGATCGACGGGCACCAGTGCACCATCGCGACCTCGGGATCCGCGGGGGTCGAGGCCTTGGCCGAGCACGGCTTCGACGCGGTGCTCACCGACCTGGTGATGCACGATCTCTCGGGGCTGGACGTGGTGCGCGAGGCGCGCAACCTCCAGCCGGACGCGGTGGTGCTGGTGATCACCGGGCACGGCTCGGTGGAGACCGCCGTCGAGGCGATGCACAGCGGCGCGGCGGACTACCTTACCAAGCCGGTGAACCTGCAGGAGCTGCGCACCAAGCTGCCTCGCGCCGTGGCGGCGGTGCGCGACAGGGTCGCGAACATCGAGCTGCGGCGACAGCTCGACAAGCGCTTCGGCTTCGAGAACATCATCGGGCACTCCCCGGCGATGCAGAAGATCTTCGAGATCCTGGCGCGGGTGAGCTCCACCGCGGCGACGGTGCTGGTCCTGGGTGAGAGCGGGACCGGCAAGGAGCTCGTCGCCCAGGCGCTGCACCAGAACAGCCCGCGGAAGGGGAAGCCGTTCGTCGCGGTCAACTGCGCGGCGCTCTCCGAGGGGTTGATCGAGTCGGAGCTGTTCGGCCACGTCAAGGGCGCGTTCACCGGCGCCTCGACCGCCAAGGAGGGGCGCATCGTCTACGCCGACGGGGGCACGCTCTTCCTCGACGAGGTCGGCGACATGCCGCTGGAGACGCAGGCGAAGCTGCTGCGCGTGCTCGAGTCGCGCGAGGTGGTGCCGGTCGGCGGCAACGCCTCGCGGGAGGTCGACATCCGCCTGGTCGCGGCGACCAACCAGGACCTGCGCAGCATGGTTTCCGACGGGAGGTTTCGCGAGGACCTCTTCTTCCGCCTGCAGGTGGTCTCGATCGAGCTGCCGCCCCTTCGCGAGCGCACCGGCGACGTGCCGATGCTGATCGACCACTTCATCGGCGAGCTGGCCACGGAGCACGACCGCGAGATCCGGGGCATCACCCCCGAAGCGCGGACGCTGCTCGTTCGCTACCCGTGGCCCGGGAACGTGCGCGAGCTGCGCAACTGCATCGAGAACATGGTGGTGCTCGCGGGCGGCCCGCAGCTCGAGGCGAGCGACGTTCCGACGGCGATCGCCGAGGCGGGGGGGAGCGCGCGGAGCGGCGGGGGCAGCTACTCGCTCGCCGGGCGGTCGCTGGTCGAGGTGGAACGGGATCTGATCGCGCAGAACCTGGAGCTGATGAAGGGCAACCGGGAGAAGACCGCCAAGGTCCTGGGGATCGGGGAGCGGACGCTCTACCGGAAGATCAAGGAGTACGGGTTGTAAGGGCGCCAGGAGCTCTTTCCGACCTCCGCAAGTCATAGCGGGACATCGGGCACGGAGGGAGACGGAGAGCACGGCGGTTTCACACGGAGCTCACGGAGACGCAGAGCGACACGGAGGGAACAGAGGGCACGGTGAGTCCGCGGAGGAGACGGAGACCACGGAGATTTCAGATTGGTTTCGACACGGAGGGAACGGAGGACGCGGAGCTCTGCCTCGGTGCCCATTCCCCACACCGGAGGCTCCGCCGCCCTCTCCTCGTTTCCACACCTTCTGGTTCTAGCTCCTTCTGGTTCCAGCTCTTCTGGCTCGCCATTCCAGTGCGCGGCCATTCGCCAAGGATTGTCTCTGCGGTCTCCGTTCCCTCCGTGTCGAAACCAATCTGAAATCTCCGTGGTCTCCGTCTCCTCCGCGGACTCACCGTGCCCTCTGTTCCCTCCGTGTCGCTCTGCGTCTCCGTGAGCTCCGTGTGAAACCGCCGTGCTCTCCGTCTCCCTCCGTGTCGAGTAGCGGAGACTCCGACACGGAGGCATCTGCCAATGCGGCAGGGCCTATCGAGGCCTGGGGGGGCGGCTGCCAAGGTGGCAGGGGAGCGTGGCGGAAGAGACGCCATAAGGTGCTTTCCGGACGGCTCTTACGGCAACCCGTGGGCTGGCACGGTCTTTGTTCTCCTCGACCATCGCGGCCCGCCACTCCGCACGGTGCGGCAGGCAGGGGGTCGCGAGTGAAAGCAGCGATACCAGCTAAGGAACACCCATGACCAGCCAGAAGAAGATCATCGGCATCGACCTCGGAACGACCAACTCGGTCGTCTCGGTGATGGAGGGTGGCGAACCGATCGTGATCACCAACGCCGAGGGGGCCCGGACCACCCCGTCGGTGGTCGCCTTCACCGGGGACGGTGGCCGACTCGTCGGAGCGGCGGCGCGTCGCCAGGCCGTGACCAACCCGACCCGCACCGTCGCGTCGATCAAGCGCTTCATGGGGCGGCGCCACAGCGAGGTGGCCGCTGAAGAGAAAGAGGTCGCCTACAAGCTGGTCGGGGGCGCCGACGAGCTGGTCAAGGTCGACGTCGATGGCAAGCAGTTCACCCCGCCGGAGATCAGCGCGATGGTGCTCGCCCACCTGAAGGAGGCCGCGGAGGCCTACCTCGGCGGGACCGTCGAGCGCGCCGTGATCACCGTACCCGCCTACTTCAACGACTCGCAGCGCCAGGCGACCAAGGACGCCGGCACGATCGCCGGCCTGACCGTCGAGCGGATCATCAACGAGCCGACCGCGGCCACCCTGGCCTACGGGCTCGACAAGGAGAAGACCGGACGCGTCGCCGTGTACGACCTCGGCGGCGGTACGTTCGACATCTCCATCCTCGAGATCGGCGACGGTGTCTTCGAGGTTCTATCCACCAACGGCGACACCCACCTCGGTGGGGACGACTTCGACGAGGTGCTGATCGGGCACGTCGCCGCGGAGTTCAAGAAGGAGAGCGGGATCGACGTGCGCAGCGACCCGATGGCGCTGCAGCGGCTGAAGGAGGCCTGCGAGAAGGCCAAGTGCGAGCTCTCCAGCGCGATGGCCACCGACATCAACCTGCCGTTCATCACCGCGGATGCTTCAGGGCCGAAGCACCTGCAGGTGAACCTCACCCGGGCCAAGTTCGAGCAGCTCACCGCCGGGCTGGTCGATCGCACCCGCAGGCCCTGCGAGACCGCGCTCGAGGACGCCGGGCTCTCGCCGGGCGACATCGACGACGTGCTGCTGGTCGGCGGTTCGACGCGCATCCCCGCGGTCCAGGAGACGGTCAAGACGATCTTCGGTCGCGAGCCGAACAAGGGCGTCAACCCCGACGAGGTGGTCGCCGTCGGCGCCGCCATCCAGGGCGGGATCCTCGCCGGCGACGTCAAGGACGTGGTGCTGCTCGACGTGACGCCGCTGTCGCTCGGGATCGAGACCCTCGGTTCGGTGAGCACCAAGCTGATCGAGAAGAACACCACCATCCCGACCTCCAAGAGCCAGGTCTTCTCCACCGCCTCGGACAACCAGCCGAGCGTCGAGATCCACGTGCTGCAAGGGGAGCGCGAGTTCGCCAACGACAACCGCACCCTCGGCCGGTTCCACCTCGACGGCATCGCCCCGGCGCCGCGCGGCCTCCCGCAGATCGAGGTGACCTTCGACATCGACGCCAACGGCATCCTCAACGTCAAGGCGCTCGACAAGGGCACCGGCAAGGAGCAGCAGATCCGCATCGAGGCCTCCTCCGGCCTCTCCGAGGAGGAGATCGATAAGATGCGGACCGAGGCCGAGGCGCACGCCGAGGAGGACAAGGCGAAGCGCGAGGTGGTCGACCTCAAGAACCAGGTCGATCACATCCTGCACGAGACCGACAAGCAGCTGGAGGAGCACAAGGACAAGCTCTCCGAGGACGACGTCGAGGCGATCCAGGGCGCGAAGGAAGAGCTGAAGAAGGCCGCCGAGAGCGACGACAAGGCCGCGATCGAGGCCGCCCTGCAGAACTTCCAGCAGAAGGCCCAGAAGCTCGGCGAGGCGATCTACCAGCAGCAGCAGGAGGCCCAGGCTCAGCAGCCGCCCCAGGGCGATGCCCCCGGTCCCGACTCCAGCGGAGGCTCCGACGACTCCGGCGACGAGCCGGTCGACGCGGACTTCGAGGTCAAGGCCTAGAGCTCACGTTTTCTCCCCCCCCCCCCCCGGGGGGGGGGGGGGGGGGGGGGGGGGGGGGGGGGGGGGGGG